>UQID01000044.1 GCA_900541045.1 uncultured Collinsella sp. | reverse complement strand
ACCGCAGGAAGCTTGGATACGCCTAGGCGCGGTCCAAGAAATCGTCCGCACCCCCAAACAGGAACTATTCCACCGCAACTTAAAGCCCCACCGGCGTCCAAAAGAAACGAGCCCGCATCCCAACGGGACACGGGCTCGTAAGCAATCACATGGTAGGGGCGGTGGGACTCGAACCCACAATCCTTGCGGCGAGAGATTTTAAGTCTCCTGCGTATGCCAATTCCGCCACGCCCCCGTGAGACTAGAAGTCTAGCACAAGCCGTCCGTTACGCGTTGACGGCCATCGAGTGTTGGCCCGACTTCTCAAGGAACTCTTGGAACTTGGCCTCGTCGCCCTTGTTCTTGTACTGCAGGGCCAACAGGTACTCCAAGCGGCAACTCTTAACCTTATCGTCGCCGGCCTCCTCGAGCATGCGCTCCAGCTCGGGAATGTCGTTGTGGCGCTTGAGGATCATCGTGTCGTACATCAGCTGGCACTCGTGCGCGACTGCCTCGGCCTGACCGCCCTCAAAGCCCTTGATCTCGTGCAGGAGCTCCTTGGACTTTTTGCGGTCCTCCTGGCCAACGTAGTAGTTAAAGGCCTTAATGACCAGGTCGACGCGCTGCATCTTGGGCAGGTTGAGTCCCAGCAGCAGGTCGAACATCTCGCTGGCGCGCTCGTGGTCCTCGCGCAGCAGATAGGAGTTCAGGCGCAGGTAGTCGCGGTTGTAGCGCGGGTACAGCATGCTGGTGAGTTTGCCGTCGAGCAATCGATCGAACTCGTCCCACTGCTTGGCGGCCATGAGCTGCTGCAGGCGCTTAAACGTGGTGCGTTTTTTGACGCTAAAGAACACCGACACGGCGATGCAGATGATAACGACGGCGGTCCAGAGTGTGCGGGAATCGGGCATATTAGGGTCCTTAGTCGCTCATAAAGCGAGCGGTATGACAACACGTACTGGATGTATTATACGCAGCGCGCAAGCAAACTGGCATAAAAGCTCATCGAGGCCGAGTGACATCGCTCGCTGCGGTACACTTACCTAAAGTAAACCATGAAGGGAGACATACCTATGAAGAAGATCGTTTTGGCTTGCGGTGCTGGCGCTGCTACTTCCACGCTCGTTGCCCAGAAGGTCGCTACCATGCTCGACGCCAACGGTTATGCCGGCAAGTATGAGATCGTGCAGTGCGCCATCTCCGAGGTCAAGGACGCTTGCGACGAGGGCGCCGACCTGCTGATCGCCACCACCGTTGCCCCCGAGGGCCTCACCTGCCCGTACGTGAGCGGCGTGCCCTTCATGACCGGCATGAACCGCGTCGCTGCCGAGAAGGCCGTTCTCGACGTTATGGCTCAGTAGGCGCTGCCTGTATGAATGAGCAGAACGGCAATCCGGTCGAGCTCTTTGGCATGCGCGTTGCCCATGTGGGCATTAACGCCACCGACCTGGCAGACGCCCTGGAGATCGCGGAGCTGTTCTCGACGATGATGGGCCTGCCCGTCATCGAGACCCCGGTTTCGTACTTTAACGATTCGCTGGTCGAGGTCATGAAACAGAACGGTCGTGGCACCAAGGGCCACATTGGCTTTGCCGTCAACGACATCGATGCGGCCGAGAAGTGGTTTGCCGAGCGCGGGCTCGAGGTCAACGAGGAGTCGCGCGTGCTGCTGCCCGACGGCGGCACCAAGCTCGTGTACTTTAAGCGCGAGTTCGCCGGCTTCGCCGTGCACCTGTGCCGCGAGTAGCGCACAAGCTGCTATAGCTAGCGAAAAATGGGGTAAGGCCACGTGGCCTTACCCCATTTTTAATGCCGAGAGGGTGACTGACGGGCTGTCGTAAAACGAAGGTGAATGGTTTCCCGCGAAGTGAACGAGTGAAATCGGATCCCCGAAGCATCGACACTTTGGAGACGCCGTTTCCTGCGGTTTTGTCAGGTATTTCCTGCGGTTTTGGCGCCAAAAAGTGCGGATGCTTCGAGGGTCCAAAATAGGTCGTTCACTTCGCGGAAAACCATTCACCTTCGATTCGTGAGAGACGCCCCTACCGCGGCAGGCGAATCGTAAAGCGGCTGCCGACGC
>UQID01000043.1 GCA_900541045.1 uncultured Collinsella sp. | reverse complement strand
GGCGCTGACCTTCTGGTCGCGCCCTTGAAATTGAACGTCAGATTGCCGCTTAGGGGCGTTTGCAGCGTCGAGCCGTTACGCGGTTTGGCAAAACCGCGTAACAAACTAGCTCATCATCGCATTCATCATCTCGGTGGTTGCGGAATCGTCGGCAGACCACTCGTTATCCTCGTTGGCGGAATACTTAAAGGTGACCTTGGTGTCCTTGGTCTTAGCGGCCTTGGTCACGTCGACCATGACCTGGCCGGCCATCTTGTACAGGTCGTCCTCGGAAGGCATCGTATCGAGCGCGGCGACCTTCTCCTGATACTGGGTGGCGAAATCTTCGACGATCTTATTCATGGACTTGCAGGTGATGGTAACCTCGGCGGTCGCAGTGCCCTTGTCCTCATCGACCGTCACATCGCCGATCTTGTAATCAAAACCCTCGAGATAGCTCTTGGCGTACTCCTTGGGATCGATGCCCAGTTGCTCAAACTCGTCGCCCGAAGCCTCTTCCAGACCGGCAAGGAAGTCATCGCCGCCGTTCTTGATCTCGTCAAACTGGCTCGTAAGATCGTTGGTGATGAGCTCTTCCACCGAAGGCCCTCCGCAGCCGGAAAGCAAAACCACGCACGCGACCAGGGCGGCCATCAGAGGCGCAAGCAGCAGCTTCTTTTTCATGACATTCCTCCAAACAAGCGGCGCCGCGTTCCCTGCGCAGCGCACGTCGTAACAGCAAGTCCATATTAGCGGCCCAGCCCAACCCCCTGCGTCGCAAAAGCGCAGGCGGCTCAATTTGACGAACGAATGGCCCGTAAAGCAAGCCCCTTGCAATAAAATGCACCTGTTTAGCCTATTAAAAAAGGGTGGCCGGACAACCCGACCACCCTTGCGCATCTTCTGGATGCCGCAGACTACTTGCGGACGACCTTAACGATGGCGTCACCGGCGGCGACGGCAGACTCGGCCTCGACAGCGAGCTCGACGTCAGCGAACTCGGCGGTGTTGGACACGGCCACGACGACGCAGTCCTTGTAACCGGCGGCAGCGATCTTGGCGCGGTCGATCTTGAGTATGGGCTGACCAGCTTTGACAACGTCGTCGGCCTTGACGAAGCCCTCGAAGCCATCACCGTTCATGTTGACGGTATCGACGCCAACGTGCACCAGAACCTCGATGCCGCTATCGGACTGCAGGCCCACGGCGTGACCCATGGTGACGGTCACCTTGCCGTCGCAGGGAGCGTAGACCAGGTCGTCCTCGGGCCACACAGCGCAGCCCTTGCCCAGAACCTCGCCACCAAAGACGGGATCGGGCACGTCGGCCATCTTGATGACCTTGCCCTTGACAGGCGAGCACAGCACGTCGGCGCCAGCAGAAGCAGAGATGGAGGCCGGAGCAGCAGCTGCCGCGGGCTCAGCCTTCTTCTTAAACATGTCAAACAGACCCATATGTTTTCTCCTCTTGATTAAGCGCAACGTTATGCGCATGCCTATGGTGATTATAGTGCCAAATGATCAAATTGCTAAGGTGAGGGCTCGAATCGCAAGCCCTTCCCGGTAGTGCTCGTGGGATGAGTATCTCCTTTGCATCGCGGGTCGATAAGCTGAGTATCGCCTGCGCAGGTTATGGAGCGCATGGAGGGGCTCTACCAGACCACGCTGGCCGAAACGCAGGAGCTGCTCGACCCCACGCAACTTGACCATGCCGCCAAGCTCATCGCGAACGCCCGACAGGTCGACATCTACACGGCTCGCACAACCTCTATCCAGCGGGAATGTTCCGCGATCGCCTGCTCTCCGCCGGTAAAAGCGCGACGTGCCACGACGGTGTCGAGGCCCAGGTGCGAACGGCGCTCGCCTCGGGTCCCGACCATGCGGCAATCGTCATCTCCTACAGCGGCCTTGCCCCCAACCTCAAGGGCATCTTGCCGATCCTCAGCAGTCGGCATGTCCCGGTCATCGTCATCGGCACGCCTTATTGCGCGCGCATTCACCCCGGCTTTGCCGCCTACCTCACGGTGAGTGACCACGAGAGTATGACGCATCGCATCACGCAGTTCGCCAGCCACATCGCCGTGCAATACGTGCTCGATTCGCTCTACAGCAGCTACCTCGCCAAAGACTACGCCCGCCGCTCCGAATTCCTGGAGCGCTCGTTTCCCTACACCCGTCTGCCCGGGCTCAAGTAGCGACGAGCGTGGATTTTCGGACGCATATCTAACGAGCGTGGATAATCTCCCACTTTGAGCCCGCACACAGGCCAAAACCGGGAGATTATCCACGCTCGTGTTGAATGCTCCGTTTTCCTCTGCGCCCGAGGGACCACTCGACCACCTTGCACCAAAGCAATAACGACTTCTCGTCATTAGATTATTCAAATCGACTCTAATAACTTTTTTCGCCATAAACTCGTTATTAGAATTGATATGATTAGCCTAATAGCGAGTTTCCGGCACTAAAGATATGGAGGGCGCGATGCAAATCGAGGAGAACGGCCAGGGAACGCTCCGCAATAATCTATCGGGGAAATTGGCTTACTATTCGTTTTTGCCAACGCCCTTGCAATCATTGAGGCAGCTAAACCTCACTGAGGAAACCTATCGCACGCTTTCCACATGCTCACGAAAGCTTGGAGAGCTTGAAGGCATGCTCTACTTTGTTCCCAACGCCGACATGTATCTGACAATGTATGTGCGCAAAGAAGCACTCCTTTCTTCGCAAATTGAGGGGACCCAGTGCACGTTTGACGACCTACTTAGTCCATCGCAAACCCAACTCCATCATAAAGATGTCGCAGATGTCGTGAATTATGTCCGTGCTGTCGACCGCGGCGTAGAACTGCTCAAAAAGATGCCCTTGTGTACGAGGCTTCTCAGGCAGGTTCATGCGGTCCTGCTGGACGGAGTGCGCGGAACGGAGAAGAATCCAGGCGAGCTGCGCTCCTCACAAAACTGGATTGGCCCTTCAGGCTGCACCATTGCAACTGCATCGTTCGTCCCTCCAAACATTGAAGATTTGAGCAACACGCTCCAGGACCTCGAACGATTTATCAATGAGCCCCAAGTCGAAATGGATCCGATCGTGCGGGCGGCGCTCGTCCATTACCAATTTGAAACTGCCCATCCATTCCTAGACGGAAACGGTCGCCTGGGCAGGCTTCTCATTACACTTATGCTCATCAATGATGGCGTTCTTCATTCTTGCTTGTTCTATCCATCGTTCCAGTTCAAGAAAAATCGAAGCGAGTACTACCGACAACTCACATCCGTAAGGGAACGAGGAACTTACGAGGAATGGATAGAGTTTTTCTGCGCCAGTCTTCTTGAGAGTGCGAAGGACTCGGTAGGGTCTTTAAAGAGTCTTGTTGATCTCCACAACCGTTCGACGGCAGCTATTACCGAAAATCTCGGAAGGACTGCCGCAAACGGACAAAGGCTGCTGAGCCTTCTTGAAGAGCATCCCATCCTCGACACCGCATTTATCGCTGCCCGACTCGATATCGGTAGGAGCACCGCGAGCTCGCTCGTCAAATCATTCGAAGAATTGGGTATCCTCCGTCCACTCGACGAGTCAAGACAGAGATACCGACAGTACGGGTATGAAGAGTATCTTTCGATTCTCAGGGAAGACGCTGAGCCGATTAGATAGGCACCGCAGCCCAGCCATATTAAAACGAGCGTGGATAATCTCCCACTTTGAGTCCACACGGGGGCCAAAAACGGGAGATTATCCACGCTCATTTCTGACTAGTCATTTAAGAACGTCCCCAATGACCACCCATCCGAAGCGAGACAACGACGCAGGTAGAGGACGGACAGACACTATGACCCAATCCGAGGGCACGGAAACGACAGGAGCCCCCGCTCGTGACCGCGGGTCGGGGCTGCGACAATGTTGTTGAAGTGCCAGAGGCGCAGCCGCGCCGCAACGAGGTTGGGAGGCTCCCGTGCCTAGATATTCTACCGCCTTCGGAATGGACGTACACCTCAGGTCCACCACCGCCTGCGCGCTCGACGCGGAGACGGGCGAGGCCGTGACGAGGAGGTTCCGCGGCAACCCCTGGGGCGAGGTCGCGGAGTGGATGTCGGGCTTCCCGGGCCCGTCGCTCGCCGCCTACGAGAGCGGCTACCTCGGCTTCGCCCCGCAGAGGGAGCTCTCCGGGCTCGGCGTCGACTGCGTCGTCGCGGCCGTCTCCAAGGTCCCGAGGTCGGCGGCCGACCTCTCGTCCAAGAACGACCGCAACGACGCGGCCAGGATGGCCATGTGTTAGCGTCAATATAATTTTCACCATTTCCACCAACGCATTTTCGCCAATCGC
>UQID01000042.1 GCA_900541045.1 uncultured Collinsella sp. | reverse complement strand
AAACCGTCAGCTAACAGTTGATAAGTAAATTAGTTCCTTATCACTGTTAAGCCAAGGCTTAATGAGGTTTGCAATTACGATGAAACCGCAGGTCAGAGCTATCGAGTAACACTCTTGTAAGGTTTTGAGCTTAAGGGCTTTCTAAGGTTTGTGATGCGGATGTGGCTCGTCTGTGCGGGACCTGTGAATGGCTTGTTTTAGCGCTGCGGGGTCGCGGCGCGAACTTGCTCGATGACCTTTTCCATCGTGGCGTCGATGCAGTCTTTTTTGAGCTCGCATTCCCAGATGGTTATGGGCGTCCAGCCCATTTCGGTAAGCGCTGCCACGGCGGCGCGGTCGCGCTCGACGTTGCGGCGGAACTTCGCCTCCCAAAACTCAACGTTGCGCTTGGGCTGGCTCGGGTTGCACTTGGGGCAGCGGTGCCAAAAGCAACCGTTGACGAAGATGGCGATTTTGCGCCCGGGGAAGGCGATATCGGGTTTGCCGGGAACCTTCCATTCCAGGCGATAGCCGGTGAGGCCCGCTGCGCGCAGGCGCTGGCGAACGAGCAGCTCTGGCTTGGTATTGGCGCGCTTGTTGCCCTTCATGGACTTTTTGATGGCGGCGCGACGGCGGACCAGTTCGCGCTCGTCAGCGGAGAGGTCCGAGGTATCGATGCCGTCGAGCAGACCGGGCTTGGGACGCTTCTTGCTGCGGCGCTTAGGTGCGCGCTTGGGTTTGGTGGCGGGTTTGTCGGCTGTGTTGGGCACGGCGTCATCGGCGGAGCTTGTCTCGAGTCGGTCTTCCTTCAGCTCAATCAGGGCATCGATAAGCCCCTTGTCGGCGGGCATCCATTCCACCGTGGCAAGCGAGGCGCGCGGAATCCAGCGGATATCGAGCTGTCGGTCATGTTTCTGAGGCTCATCGGATTCATCGGCGAGCGAGCAGTAGTAGCACTCCATGGAGAGATGAAAATCGGGGTAGTCATACTCAACGGTATAGAAATCGCGCAGGTTGGTAACTTTTACCTGCAGCTCTTCCATGAGCTCGCGGCGCACGGCGTCTTCGGGTGTCTCGCCGCGCATGAGCTTGCCGCCCGGGAATTCCCAAAGTCCTTGCATGTCGCCGTAGCCGCGCTGCACGGCAAGCAGCTCATCGGATCCTTCTTTGCGAATGATCCCAGCGGCAACATGAACAGTCTTCAACAGGAGTCCTCTCTCAACAACAATACGTGACAGGGTAGCTAATTTGGGACGGGGCTATTTTGACTACCCCCATACGGCAGCTGATATTTGTCCCAACCCCAAATTAGTCGCTGGCAGTCAAAGGGTAGTCAAAATAGCCCCGTCCCAAATTAGCTACCCGTACCTTACACAACGGTAAGGCAAGCGTAAGCCATATCGATGGTAGCCGACTCGTCTTCTTGCGACTATAGATGCCGTAGACTAATCGCAAGAAAGGACTCGGTATGCAAACCACGCACATGGCGACCCCGGTACTGGAGGTCGCGCATCTCGAAAAAGTATATGGAGCGCTGGGCAACGTGACCCGCGCGCTCAACGACGTCAGCTTTACCGTCAACCGCGGCGAATTTGTTGGCATCATGGGCGCTTCGGGCTCGGGCAAGTCGACGTTGCTCAACTGCGTGTCGACCATCGATAGCGCCACAAGTGGCACGATCCGCATCAACGGGCAGGACGTAACACGCATGAAGCAGGCTAAGCTTTCGCAGTTCCGCCGCGAAGAGCTCGGCTTTATCTTCCAGGACTCCAACCTGCTCGATACGCTCACGGCACGCGAGAACATCGCCCTGCCGCTCACCATTGCCCGCACAAACTCGGCAGAGATCTCGACCCGCGTGCAGGATGTGGCCGCGCGTCTGTCTATCAGTCAGGTGCTCGACAAGTATCCCTACCAGATGTCCGGCGGTCAGCAGCAGCGCGTTGCCGCGGCCCGCGCGCTCGTCACCGACCCCACCATGATCATGGCCGACGAGCCCACCGGCGCCCTCGATTCCAAGAGTGCCCGCCTGCTGCTCGAGAGCCTGGAGGCCCTCAATCGCCGCCTGCGCGCCACCGTGCTCATGGTCACGCATGACAGCTTTGCCGCCAGCTACACGAGCCGCGTGCTGTTTATCCGCGACGGCAAGATCTTAACCGAGCTGCGCCGCGGCGACACCGACCGTCGCGAGTTCTTCGACCGCATTATGGAGGTCGTTGCCATGATGGGCGGTGAGGGCTCCGATGCTCTGTAAACTCGCTTGGGGCAACGTCCGCCGCGCCGGCCGCGACTACCTCGTCTACCTTTTGACGCTCACCCTGGGCGTCACGGTCTTCTATGCCTTTAACACCATCTCGATGCAGGTCGACATCGCCGGAATCGATGAAGAGGGCTTGGCGCAGGTTATGGGCAGCATGCTCGGCTACCTGACGTACTTTTTGGCCGGTGTCATGGCCTTTTTGATGGTGTACGCCAATAACTTCATCATGAAACGCCGCAAAAAGGAGTTTGGCCTGTACCAGGTGCTCGGCATGGGGCGCGGGCGCGTCGCCACGATCATGGCGCTCGAGACCGTGATAGTATCGGTCGTGGCCTTTGTCGCCGGCATTGTGCTGGGCGTGGGGCTCTCCCAGCTCATGACGTTCTTTACGGCCTCGCTCTTTAAGACACAGATCGCCAATTTCCACTTCTTTTTCTCGGTGCATGCGTTCAACCTGACCCTTGCCTGCATGCTCGTAATGTTTGTGCTCACGCTACTGCTGAATCTTCGCGCCGTGCGTCGTACCAAACTCATCGAGCTTATGGGTGCCGAGCGTCGCAACGAGAGCATCAAGACACGCAATCCCTGGATCGCGATTGCCATCTTTGCCGTGGGCGTGGTGCTTGTGGGCGTGGCCTATTACCGTCTGCTACGTGATGGGTTCCCGCTAACCGCGACGGACAGCAAGCTGCAAGAGGCCATGAACCAGTTTGGTATTACGACCGCTATGGTTACCGTGGGCACCTTTGCCCTGTTCTGGGGACTCTCGGGCATGCTCATCAAGCTGCTGCAGAGCCTGCGCGGCGTGTATTGGCGCGGCCTCAACATGTTTACCGTGCGCCAGCTTGCGGCGAAGGTCAACACGGTGTGCTTTTCGATGGGCGTCATCGCGATGCTCCTGTTTTTGGCCATCACCTCGGTGACGTGCGGTATGTCAATTGCCAACGTGATGAATGAAAACCTGGAGCGCTATAACCCTGTTGACGTGTCTCAGACGTATGTCTATTACACGCCCGATACACTCGACTACTACAAAGGGTATGCCAATCCGTCTGAGGTCGATCGCATGGTGTTGGCCGATACAACGGTCGATTTGTACCCTGCATGGCACGGCAAGGGCAAGTCGGCGGACAACAACGACGAGACCGGCAAGAAGGTCAATATCGCCGATGTTGCCGGTGAGCATGTTCAGATCGATTCGTATCTGAGTTACCCGTTTGGCGGTTCGAATCCTTCGGTGTTTGCGGGTGAGATGTGCAAGACCATGGGCGAAAAGCTCCCCAAGGCGCTCGGGGGTAGCAATGCCGATACGATGGGTCTGTTTGTGACGCCGGCGAGCCAGTACAACAAACTGCGCCAGATGATGGGCGAGGAGCCGGTGAGCATTGGCCGCGACCAGTACCTGCTTACGTGTGATATGGGCGGTGAGCTGGGCGACCTGTACACCAAGTACATGGCCGGCGGCCATACCCTCACCTTGGGCGGGCATGAGCTCAAGCCCGCAACCGATAAGTCGGACAAGGACACGGCGGCCATCGCCAACTCGGCGATGGGCAGTAATCCGGGTACCGTCGTCGTTGCCGACGAGCTGTTGTCCCAACTTAATCTGCAGCCGTATTCCAGTAGCCTGCTCGTTAATTACAAACAGGGGATGGATACGACCGAGGCAGACGAGAGCATTAAATACACTTTGCTCGACAATCTGCTCGTTGACGGCAAGGAGCCGGGGTCATGGGGAATCTTCATCACACGCTCCGAGATGTACACGCAAGCAGCGCAAATGAACGGCATGATTAGCTATCTGGCCATCTACATTGGCTTTGTACTGGTCGATGCGTGCGCGGCGATACTGTCGATCCAGCAGCTCTCCAATGTGGCCGACGGCAGCCGCAGCTATCGTGTGCTGGCACAGATCGGCTGTGACGACCGCCAGATTCGCCATTCGGTGATGGCGCAGCAAGCGGTATTCTTCTTGTTCCCGCTGGCAGTGGGCCTGGCGCACTCCTTTGTGGCGCTCAAGGTGATTATCGAGCTGGTGAGTACATTCGGCGACATGAGCATCGGCGGCACGGTTGGTCTCACCTGCGCGATCTTCCTGGCAGCCTACGGCGGCTACTTCCTAGTGACCTACCTCATGAGCACCGGCATGGTACGAGCCGCCATCGCCACCCGCTACAGCGAGTAACAAGCGGGCAAAATCGTCGCAAAATCAGAGGCGTATGACCGCCGCGAAGGGGCTGGGGCCCTCTCGCGGCGGTTATTTTTGCCTATCTGGTGCGTTTCGGATGCAAGTGAGTAGACTTTTTTGAACTTGCCGAGCACATCGCGACAAATGATCTATAAAAACTGCAGGTCAGAGCTGTGGCGTTTTGGGGCGTGCTTGGCCTCCTGCAAAAAGCCTACTCACTTGGTTTTTCTGCTAGAAGACCGCCACGAGGGAAGACAGCTCCCCCGGGTGGTCGTTGGGGACGTTCTTAAACGACTAGTCAAACAAGAACGTCCCCAACGACTACTTTGCGGGTAGCTAAAAGAGCCCCATTCTAAATTAGCTGCCCCGCCAACACCGCAGGTAGAGCAAAAGTCAGCGAAAGCCCGCCAGAGCGAGCAAGGTGCCTTGAAGCGAGGCGGCATTGACCTTTTGGTCATGCCGTCGAAGCTGAAAGGCAGATTGCCGCTCTGACGGGCTTGCAGCGTCGAGTCGTTACGCGGTTTGGTCAAAACCGCGTAACTAAATACGTTCCGCGATCTCGTGGATGAGGTAGTCGGTCTTTTCCCAGCCCAGACACGGGTCGGTGATCGACTTGCCAAAGACGCCGCCGTCGACCGGCTGGTTGCCGTCTTCCAGGTAGGACTCGATCATAAAGCCCTTGACCAGCTTAGAGATGGACTCGTTGCGGCGGCAGCTGTCGAGCACCTCCTTGCAAATGCGATATTGCTCCAGCGGACGCTTGCCCGAGTTGTCGTGGTTGCAGTCGATGACCGCTGCCGGATTGGCATAGCCGGCGTGCTCGGTGTAGCGCTCGGCCAGGCGCTCCAGGTGCTCGTAGTGGTAGTTGGGGTAGGTGCGCCCATCGAGACCGATGTAGCCACGCATAACTGCGTGCGCGAGCGGATTGCCGTCGCACTCGACCTCCCAGTTGCGGAAGATGAAGCTCTGGTGCGCCTGCGCGGCGTAAATGGAGTTGAGCATAACGGTGGTAGAGCCAGCAGTGGGATTCTTCATGCCGACGGGTACCGAAATGCCGCTCGACACCAGACGATGCTCCTGGTTTTCGACCGAGCGTGCGCCCACGGCAACATAGCTCAGCAGGTCAACGAGGTATTGGTAGTTGGACGGATAGAGCATCTCGTCGGCGGTGAAGAAGCCCGTTTCCTCAATAACGCGCAGGTGCATATGGCGGATGGCCTTGACGCCCTCGAGCAGATCGTCGGGAGCCTCGGGGTTGGGGTTGTGCAGCAGGCCCTTGTAGCCGGTGCCCTTGGTGCGCGGCTTGTTGGTGTAGACGCGCGGAATGATGATGAGCTTGTCCTTGACCTCCTCGGCGGTCTTGGCCAGTCGGTTCATATACTCAAGCACTGAATCTTCGCGGTCGGCAGAGCACGGGCCGATGATAAGCACCTTGCGTGCGTCCTCGCCGGTAAAGACTTTGGCGACCTCGGCGTCAAATGCCTGCTTTTTGGCGGTAAGCTCGGCAGAAAGCGGCATTTCCTCGCGGATCTCCATGGGGATCGGCAGCCTGCGTTTGAATTCCATGGCCATAGGGGTCTCCTCAATCTATAGAAAGAGCAATAAGCGTATTGTCGAATGCTCGGCATTATCCGCTGTCGCACGCTA
The DNA here is from genome assembly GCA_900541045.1 of uncultured Collinsella sp. Classification (GTDB taxonomy): domain Bacteria; phylum Actinomycetota; class Coriobacteriia; order Coriobacteriales; family Coriobacteriaceae; genus Collinsella. The sequence goes on along the minus strand of UQID01000042.1, from coordinate 234 downwards.
AAGTGCAAGCCCTTGCTACCCCGAAACCTACCAAAAAGGGACAGGTTTATTTTGGCAGGCTTTATCTGGGGAGACGTCGGCGGATGCCGGGAGCGAGTGGCGCCGCGTGGGGCCCTAAGGCTGTTGTCGGTTCCCCGGGAAACACCCTGTGGGCAAAAAATGCCAAAAATGAGTACTGTTGCTAACCTGTCTCTTATACACATCTCCGAGCCCACGAGACACTCGCTAATCTCG
>UQID01000041.1 GCA_900541045.1 uncultured Collinsella sp. | reverse complement strand
GTAGCGGGTGGTTCAAAGCTGGCCGCTGCGCGGCCAGCAGACTAAAGTCTTGAAAATGAAAGGGCGCTGACCTTCTGGTCGCGCCCTTGAAATTGAACGTCAGATTGCCGCTTAGGGCCGTTTGCAGCGTCGAGCAGTTACGCGGTTTGGTAAAACCGCGTAACTATAGAGCTTCCAGCGCCGCGGCGATGCGCTTCATGGCGACGTCGGCAGCTGCCTGGTCGGGAGCTTCGGCCAAAACGCGAATCACCGACTCGGTTCCACTCTTGCGCACCAGCACGCGGCCCTCGCCCGCCAGCGACGCCTCGGCCTCGGCGATGGCGGCTTGCACGCCCATGTTGCCCAGCGCGGCGTCTTTATCCGCCACGCGTACGGCAACCTGAGCCTGCGGCAGTAGCTTGCACGGAGCCGTGAGCTGCGAGAGCGTCTCGCGCTCGGCACGAATCACTTCCATCACGCGCAGCGAGGTCATAATGCCGTCGCCCGTGCGCTCGATATCACCAAAGATCGTGTGGCCCGTCTGCTCGCCGCCCAGGCTGTAGCCGCCCTCGCGCATCTTGGCATACACATGACGGTCGCCCACGCCGCTGGTCACGGCACTTAGACCGGCAAGCTCCAGCGACTTGACCAGGCCAAAGTTGCTGGCGATCGTCGGCACCACGGTACCGCCCGAAAGGCGACCGTGCTTGTTCAGGTACACGCCGCACACATACAGGATCTGGTCGCCGTCGACCACGCGACCACGCTCGTCCACGGCCAGGCAGCGGTCGGCATCGCCGTCGTAGGCAAAGCCAACGTCCAGGCCCTGCTCCACCACGTGGCGCTGCAGACGCTCCATATGCGTGGAGCCGCAGTCAACGTTGATGTTAAAACCATCGGGCGCGGCGTTAATCACGCGCACGTCGGCACCCAGCGCGTCGAACACCGGCTTGGCCACCGAGGATGCCGAGCCGTTGGCGCAGTCGAGACCGATCTTGACGCCCTGCAGCGAAAAGTTCGCGCTAGCGATGAGCGAGGCGATGTAGCGGTTGCGGCCCTGCATGTAGTCGACCGTGGCACCGATGTGGTTGCCCATAGCCAGCGGCACCTCGCTCTTGCCATCGATATAGTCCTCGATGAGCTCCAGCACGTCCTCGTCCATCTTAAAGCCGTCGCTGTTGACGAGCTTAATGCCGTTATCGCAAAACGGGTTGTGGCTCGCACTGATCATGATGCCGCAATCGAAGCAGCCCTCCACGGTCTGATGCGCCACGCCCGGCGTCGGGATCACGTGCAGCATGTAGGCGTCCGCGCCGCTCGCGACCAAGCCGCTCACCAGCGCCGCCTCGAACATGTAGCTCGAGCGACGCGTGTCCTTGCCACGATCACGCGTGCTTTGGTCCCGCGGTTGGCGCCGTAATACCAGCCCGCAAAGCGGCCGATCTTATAAGCGTGCTTTACCGTCAGTCCAACGTTGGCCTCGCCGCGAAAGCCGTCGGTGCCAAAGTACTTTATGCGCTCTCCTTACAAAATAGGGGCGAACAGATTGCCCGTCCGCCCCCAAAATGGTACTCGATTATCTGCGCTACCAGAAAAACCCTACGCCGACGCGCTGTCGCGAGCCGCCTGGCATGTAGGAGTCTGACGCAGCGTAAGCGGCTTGTCCCCCGCCTCGGCCGACGTGGTCAGCGTATACGTGATCGTCGTCGTCTCGCCAGCATGCAGGTCAACGGTGCCCGAATAGAAGGGGATTCCATGCCACGTAGCGGCGCCAAGACCAAACTGGGTGCCCTCAACCGTAAGGTCACTGATGTTGCCGCCCGTCGGGGCAAACACTGAGACATTCAGGCGTTCGTCGTCACGCGCGGCATCGGATGCGCCCGCCGCAACGTAGTCGGGCAGCTTGCCAGCCTCCTCCTGCGTCATGATGTTCGTCAGGGTAACGGTGATGCGATAGGAGCACGTGCCGTCGCCGTTCTTCACGCCCTGGCCAATCTGCGTGTCGGCGTTCAGATACCAGTCGAGCTTGGAGAAGCTCAGGTTGTTAAAGTAAACGCCGGCAACGGGATCGGCACTCGGATCATCCGGATCGGGCAGCGAAGCGTCAATGCCCGTCTCCTTGATGGCATTCTGCTCGTCATCGTTTCTCATCCAAGCAATCAGACGGCCCTCTTCGGCACCGCGCTCGAATGCACCGACAAGCTTCGTAACGTCGACGTCACCGATGCCACCGAGAATCTTGTCGAAGGCGGCGCTGGCAACAGACGCAAAGATGCCGTCCGATTCTTCGACCGGATAGTTCCAATACACATCGTGCATGAGAACCTTCGCCGCGTTGGTACCGTCGACGACCGTACCATCGGGCAGCGAGACATTACCGACAAGGCCCAGCAGGTACTGCAAGAACACAGGATCGATGCCGACGACGCCATCAACGTCCTGCCCATACTGGGACTTCCACAGCGCGGCGACACGCTGCGAGTTGCGGGGCCAATCGGGTGAATAGGTATTGCCCGAGTTGTACAGGTTACTGTGGTTGCCGAACAGTGCCTCATCCTCTTCGTCGACGCTCTCGACTGCCTCATCCTCGCTGAGTCCAATGCGGGGAACAAACTCGCCAATCGACATCTGACCATCGGTAACTGAAATCAAACCTTGCGAACCACCAAAACCGCCGCAAGCACGAATCTCGACGTTGTTCATGGCATACAAAAGATAGTTGCGCGTCTGGCCATTGGCGCCGAGCATCTGGGGCAGAACGGGGGCAATCTTCTCTGCCGCGTCGACTACACCGTCCAGGGTGGCAAAGCCGTCCTTTGCCTTATCGACCAGCTCAGTCACCTGGGCGATATGCGTATCGCCAATACCCTGCACCTTTTTGTTGGCGCTCTTGAACGCCTTCGAGCTATCGGAGAGCGAATCGGCGACCGCCTGCAGCGCGGACACGTTGATTGTCCCGTCCTGGAACAGCTTGCCGGGCGTTGCCTGAGCGAGATTATCGGCCATGGGGACCAGCGCGCCGCTCGAAACATCGGACAGAGCGTCGACCATGGTGCGGGCGGCGTTAATATCGCCGCCGTACACCGGAATGAACGAAGCCATCGTCCACACCGGACTCGAGGTCTCCTTCTTCATGCTGCTGCAGAGCTCGTCAATTTTTTTCGCATCGTCGGGCAGGGTCGAAAAATCGCCCGACGTGACCTTGTCCTTAAGGCCGCCGACGATCTCGACTGTTTCCTTTGCCTGGCTCTTCACGGTTTTTGCCGAGTTAAACAGCATGAAGCCACTCACGCCAAAAGCGACAAGAACCACCGCGACGATGACAGCGACAACGGCTGCAACGCGGCGCTTCTTGCGCTCGCCCTTGCGATGGCGATGGCGAACCAGGCCGTTCGAGGTCGGGCTCGTCGAGGAATCACCGCCGTAGTTCAAGCCAAAATCGTAATAATCTTCTTTAGAGCCCGAGCCCTTAAACTCGGCACCGTCGTCATTGAGACGGGCAAACGTGCCGGTTTCGGAAGCGCCCGTATAGATAGTGCCTAGGTTACCCGTAAGCCCTGCGTCTCCAGCAGAAGAAGCACTATTGGCGGGATTGGCAGAGTTGACGGGGCCGGCGTTGTGGGCGCGATGAGCGTTGTTAGCGGGGCCAGTGGAGCCGGCGACATTTGCACCGCCCGTTGGCGCCGGACGGACCCCGGCCGACGAAGCCGCAGAGCCCGCCCCGCCCGGAAATGCCTGCCTGCCTACGCGACCAGCCTGTTTTGCCTTTTGAGACTGTTCGTACAGAGCGGCAAACATCGCCGTTTCGCCCGGAGACGTATGGTTGCCAGCACCGTTTTGGCTGGATCCACTCGGTACGTCAGCGTTTCCAGTCCCATTTGAACACGGCGGAACTGCAGGGCGCTCGCCGTCGCCGTTCTTAAAGTGGTTACCAGCCATAGAGGAGTCCTCGCAATACTAAAAGTCAATAACGCTATTAGTTTATGACATATTTGGCATCGTCAGTTAAACTCCAGATGCAGGCACCAATTCGCGGAATTGTGGTGCAACACCGTGTCCGTCTAGGCAGCGGCGTAAGCTATACCGTCAGGAACATCATCACGATAATCATGGCAAAGCCAATCAAGTCGGTCGGCAAAAATACCGTGCCCAGCATAACGGCGCTGGTGATGGTCGCCGAGACCGGCTCCACGGTTCCGATGAGGCTCGCACGCACCGAGCCGATGTCCTTAACGCCCTGCATATACAGCATGTAGGCAAAAAACGAGCCAATGACCACAAACACCGCGAGCGCCTCGATACCGGCAGCATCGAGCGCCGGCATATGAGCCCACGGCTGCACGAAGACGCACGAGACCACGCCCGCTGTGAGCATGGCAGAGCCTGTAACGATGGGGCTGCCGTATTCGGGCAGAATCTTGGCGGGAATCACCGCCATACAGGCTGCGCTAACCGCACACATAAGGCCTGCGACCAGACCAAGCGGCGATATGCTCAAACTGGTCGGATCGCCGCCGGTAGCGATTAAAAAGGTGCCACCGAGGGCCAGACCAATGCCGATCGTCTCGCGAGCGCGCGGCATGCGGCGATCGACCACGCAGGCGTAACCCATGATGATGACCAGCTGCAGGCACTGGAGCACCGTCGCGGTTCCGGCATTGGTCAGACGCACGGCCGAAAGATAGCAGAACTGGTTGAACAGCAGGCCAAAAGCGGTAAAAAGCAGCAGTTGCCTACGGTCGGCGGGCGTGGTCCAGAGCCTAACCAGACGCTCGCGATCGCGCGTGACCACCACGGCCATAAAGAGCAGGCCGGCGAGAATCTGGCGCACACTCATAAGCCACAGGGTATCAACGTGATAAGTATCGAACAGGAAGCTCGCGCTGGTGCCCGAAAAACCCCAAAACGAACCGCCCGCCAGCGTGGCCAGAACGCCCGTAATCATCTTGCGCGACGACGCATCGTTGAGGCGCTCGCGCCATGCACGGCGGGTGCTGCGGCTGAGCTCGTCAGTTCCCTCGGGCACGACAAAATCGGACGCCGCCGTCATCGGTACCGAAGCCTTTTTGCGTGCACGCTGCGCTGAGCGCTCCTGCTCCATTCCACTCCCCCGAAATCAATTGGCAACAAAGCGCTCAAACTGTAGCACGAATATTGGTATGAAAAAGCAGACGATTCGGAACATCTACGGGCGTCCAATTTGCAGGGACGAAAGGCACTGAAGAGCTATGCCGATCGGTTGGAATCGTCTAGGGCGCCGGGGTCGGTTTCCACACTTCCCCCAGTATGCTCGCCGTCGCTCTGCTCCTTAGCGTCGTCCTGGCCTTCCTGCTCGCTACGACGCTTTTCGCGAATCTGCTCCACGGCAGCACGCAGGGCGGCCTCGTCCTCGGCGCGTGCCACCTCTTGTGTGGTTTTGACCATATGGCGAATCTCGAGCACCAGCAGCACAATCAACGGCACCACGATGAACGGAAAGAACAGCAGCGGATTGGTGAGCAGCGACACCACCACGCCCAGGCCTGCCGAGACAAAGACCACGCGGCCCACCACATCGGCGGCGGACACGGGCGCGACGTCCTCGACCGGATTGGCATCGCCCTTGGTGTGGTAGACCGGCGAGCCGTCGGACGCAGCCTCCACGGATACGATGCGGTGCGTGTTGAGCGAACCCTCCAGCGCGTCATCGGACGAATGGAAGGTGATGATATCGCCCACCTGGTAGACCTGGCTGTTGTCGGTATCGACGACGATAAACGAATGCACGGGAATCGCCGGCTCCATCGAGCCGGTCAGCGTGCGCATAAAGCCGTAGCCCATGATGGTGGGAATCTCGCCGGCGGGCGTGAACACCGTGCGCAGCAGCACCACAAAGGCGACCAGGATCACCATGGTCGCCAGCACGTTGATCACACGAAGCACGTGCTTCATCACTTGTCGTCGTCCCTTGCGGAAAGCGCAGTGTCGGCGGCGTCGGCGGCATCCTTTGCAGAAGGCGCGGCATCGGTCGCGGCACCCGCGTCGCCCTCGGCACCCGCAGCCAGCTCGCCAGCCTCGCCGCGCAGGCGGGCCAACAGATAGCGCGACAGGCTGTTGCCCTCGGCACGGCGCTCGGCACGGGCGCGATCGCGCTCGGCCTGCTCCAGCTCGTGCGCCAACGAGGCCAAGCGCTGCTGCATCTCCGCGCGGACGGCCTCGAGCTCGTGCTCGTGCGTGGCCGTGGCGGCGGCGAGTTCCTGCTCAATGCGCTCCCCCGCCTCGAGCTCGGCCGCGGCGATACGCGCGTCGGCGTCGGCACGGGCTTCCTCGGCGGCACGCGTGGCGGCATCGCGCTCGGTAGCGGCTGCGGCGACCTTCTCGCTGGCGTCCACCGCAGCTTGCTCGACGGCAGAATCGGCGGCCGCACGGGCGGCATCGATCGCAGCATCGGCTGCCTGCTGAGCAGCGGAAACCTTCTCCTCGGCCGCGGCGACGGTATCGGCGAGCTTCTGCTCCGCCTCGGCCACGGCGGCATCGGCCGCCTCGGCCGCAGCACGGGCATCGCGCTCGGCCGTCAGCTGCGCTTCCTCAATCTGCAGCTCGGCGGCATCCAGCTTGGCATGCAGTGCAGCCACCTCCTTGGCAGAGGCCTCACGCACGCCGGCAAGCTCGGCCGCAGCAGCGTCCTTGGTGGCCTGCAGCTCGGCGGCATCGGCCGCCGCCTTGGCAGCCAGAGCCGCGGCGGACTCGCTCTTGACCTGCGCGACCTGCTCGGCGGCCGCCTGCTCGGCGGCAGCAACCTTGGCGTCCGCGTCGGCACGGGCGGCAACCACCTCGGCATCGGCCTCGGCCCGCATCTGCTCAAGCTGGGCC
>UQID01000040.1 GCA_900541045.1 uncultured Collinsella sp. | reverse complement strand
ACGCAAAGAAGGCCACTTAATGTGGCCTTCGTCTTGCGCAGGACTGTAGAGCAGGAAACCTTATATCCGGCCCCTCCGGTCGGGGACCGCGCCTTTGCGACTACAGCGTCATGTTCGGATCGGCGTCGACGTCGAACGGCGAGATTTCTCCTCGGTCGAATTTACGGCGGGCGACCTCCGCGATCATGGCGGCGTTGTCGGTGCATGCCGAGAGAGGCGGCACCGTCACGCGGATGCCCTGGCGCCCGAGCTTCTTGATCATCATCTCGCGCAGATGCGGGTTGGCCGAGACGCCGCCGCCGATGCAGTATTCCTTGCATCCGGTGGCATGCAGCGCGTTCTTGGCCTTCTTGTACTGAACGTCAAAGACCGCGGCCTCAAACGAAGCAGCCAGGTCGGGCAGATGAATCGTACGCCCGGCTTTGGTCTCCTGCTCAATGTAGAGCGTCACGGCCGTCTTAAGGCCCGAAAGCGAGAACCGATAGTCTCCCCTACTATTGAGCGCACGGGGGAAGTCAATCGCGCGGGGATTGCCCGTCTCGGCCAGTTTGGAAATGATGGGGCCGCCGGGATAGCCCAGACCCAGCGCCTTGGCCACCTTGTCAAAGGCTTCGCCCACGGCGTCGTCGAGCGTCTCGCCGAGCACCTCGTAGTCGCCCCACGCCTTGACGTGGACAAGCATGGTATGACCGCCCGAGACGAGCGTGAAGATAAACGGCGGCTTGAGATCGGGCTGCGCCAGCAGGTTGGCGAACAGATGGCCCTCAAGGTGATTGACGCACACGAGCGGCTTGCCGGCGGCATAGGCAAAGCCCTTGGCGAAGGCGACGCCCACCACCAGAGCACCCACCAGGCCCGGACCCTGCGTCACGCCAACAGCGGCGAGTTCGCTCGGCGCGATGGCTCCGCCCTCAAGACCAAGCGATGCCGCGGCATCCTCGAGCGCCGCGTCCACGACGCTCACGATCACCTCAACGTGCTTGCGCGAAGCGATCTCGGGCACTACGCCGCCAAAACGGGCATGAAAATCGATCTGCGTCGAAACCTGATTGGCCAGCATATTACCGTCCGCATCGATAATCGCCACAGCCGTCTCATCGCACGAACTCTCGATGGCAAGCACCAGGCGGCGACGCTCAATTTCGGCGCGCTCCTCAACGGTTCGCTCGGGTGCAGGTAGCGGCCATACACGCTGCTCAGCCGCCGTCGGCTCGGGCGAAGCGTTGTCGACCGGGAGCACCAAGGGCAGCGGCGCCGTCATGACGATGGCATCTTTGCCAACACCGTAGTAACCGCGGCGGCGGCCCGCCTCGGTAAAGCCCAGAGAGGCATAGAGCGCAATAGCGCCCTCGTTGCCGTCCTCGACCTCGAGCGAAGCCGTGGTGCAGCCGAGCATCTGGGCATCGTAGCTCACGTGCGACAGCAGCTTGCGGGCAATACCCTCGCGGCGATGCTTCGGATCGACGGCAACATCCAGAATCTGCACGTCACCGTCCACGACCATGCCACCGGCAAGCCCCAGCAGCTGACCGTCGTCGTGCGCCACCCACCAGCTGCGCGGCGCCGCAACATCCTCGCCCAGCTCGGATAGAAACATGCCCGGCGTCCACGCCTCGTGTCCAGCGCCTTCAAAGCAGGCGGCCTCCAGCGCACTTGCGCCCTCGGCGTCTGCCGCACCCATGGGGCGGAATTGCAGATGGCGACCGGCGAGCTCATCGGCAACGCCCGTAATTTCGCTCTGCGCGCTCTCGGCAAGACCGAGGCGTTTGCGCTCGTTTTCCTCGGCATCAGAAAGGCGCGTATAGATCGGAAGGACGCGGGCCGGGTCGCCGTCACCCGCGGCATGTGCAAGGAGGAGGCCCTCGCCCGAAGGCCACCACAAGCCGCGCTCTACGCAGCGAGCGACCTCATCCTCGCCCAGCAGCTTGCCATAGCGCACGAGACCGTCGCCAGTCAGCTGAACCTGGCCCCAGTCCGCGGCTTGGCGCCACTCATCAAGCGCCACAGCAGCCTTGACCACGTGCTCGCGCTCAAACTGACGTTCGGGGCCCTCGTCGCCCAGCACATACAAAGCCGGATACACCTCGCCGCGCATGGCATCGGCCAGAATGCCGAGCTTGCCACGCACGCCAGCCTTCCACGCGGTCCATGCGCAGGCATCGAGCGTCGACACACCCAGCAGCGGCACGTTGGCACCGCGCGCCAAGCCCTTGGCGGTAGAAATGCCGATACGCACGCCGGTAAACGAACCCGGACCGCGACCGACGACGTAACTGCCCACGTCAGCACGGTCCATGCCAGCCTGAGTAAGCACGCTGTCGACGGTATTCACGAGCTCCACATTGGCATGGCGACGGCACATATGGTCGCCACTCACCAGCTTCGCCTCGCCCGTCTGCCCATCAATCCAGCTTGCCGCGCAGGCAAGCATATCGGTCGAAGTATCGAGCGCCACCACCAGCGCGTAATCGTTATGCAAGCTCATCTTGTACAGCCTTATCAATCAAATCGGAAAGCTCCGCTGCGCGTTCGCCGTGCGCCTCGAGCGTTATCGTTCGCACGTCGCTATCGTTCTCATCACGCTTAAGCGTTACCGAAAGATACTCGTCTGTCAGTTCGTCCTGGAACTGTTCGCCCCACTCCAACAGACAGGCACCCTCATAGCCCAGTACATCGAAAATGCCCGTATCCTCGAGCTCGTAAGCATGCTCCAGACGGTACAGGTCAAAGTGGAACAGCGGAATACGCCCCTGGTCATGAACGGCCATGAGTGCGAATGTGGGGCTCGTGACCATATGGCCGTCGCCCAAACCACGCGAAACGCCCTTGGTAAAGTGGGTTTTGCCCACCCCGAGGCCGCCGGTCAAGATCAGCACATCACCGTCTTCCAGACACGGCGCAACCAACTCGCCAAAATGCTCCGTATCGGCAGAGCAAACCGTTTTATAAATACCTACCCCCAGGCGCTCCAGGGACATATACGCTCCTTATTATTCCGAGGCGGTCTCCGGCGCGGGGTGCCGCTCCAGATAGTCGCCCAGCATCTTAAAGTCTTCCTCCAGCAACTCCTGCCACGCCGGATTGCGCAGCGCCGCCGCAGGATGAAACGTCGGCATCACCACAAAGTGGCCCATCTGATGGAACCTGCCGCGCAGCTTGGTAATGCCGATCTCGGTCTTGAGCACAAAGTGCGTTGCGGGGTTACCGAGCGTCACGATGATATCGGGCCAGATGCTTCGAATCTGCTCGCGCAAAAACGGTGAGCAAGCCAGCACTTCCTCGGGACGCGGATTGCGGTTTCCCGGCGGGCGGCACTTAAGCACGTTGGCGATATAGACGTCCTCGCGCTTAAGACCTGCCAGGGACAAAATGCCGTTGAGGTCTTCACCCGCCGCCCCCACAAAAGGTTCGCCCTGCAAATCCTCGTTGCGACCCGGTGCTTCGCCAATAAACATGACGCGAGCGTGGGGGTTTCCCACGCCAAACACGATGTTATGGCGCGACTGATAGAGCTGGCAGAGATGGCAGTCGCCTAAAACAGCCTCAATCTCCTCGAGTGCGACCTCACGTGGCGCCTGATGGGTATGGCCGGGGATGTGCATGACGCCCATAGCGGCTCCTACACGTAGACCTTGTCGAGACGCATGCCAAAGCCGCAGGCGACCTCGTAGTTAATCGTTCCGCGCAGTCGGGCCATCTCGTCCATAGTGATCTCGGCATCGCCATCGCGGCCGACAATAATCATCTCGTCACCATACTCGGCCTCGGGAATCTCGTGTGCCGGGTTGGACTGAATGGCGACCATAAACTGATCCATGCAGATATTGCCAACCTGACGCACGCGCTCGCCGCGATACAGCACATCCATACGATTGGAAAGCGTACGCGATAGGCCGTCGGCATAACCGATCGGCAGCGTGCAGATCTGAACGCGCGTACGCGGTACGCGGTAGGTAAAACCGTAGCCCACGCCCTCGCCCATCGCAGGGTGCGCCACGCGCGTCACGCGCGCATGAACGCTCATAACGGGATCGAGCTGCATCACACGGCTACTCAGCTCGCACGGCTGCATGCCATACAAGCCAACGCCGGCGCGAATCATATCAAAATGCATCGAGGGGTCGAGCATCGAGGACGGCGTGTTGGCGCAATGCACGATACCGCACTCAAAACCCGCATCCTTAATGGCCTGAACGGCCTCGGTAAAGCGCTGGCACTGCAGCTTGTAGTCCCAGCCCGAAGGTTCATCGGCCGTGGCGAAGTGCGTAAATACGCCGTCGCACTGAATACCGCGATGGAAATCAATACCGCGGACAAAGTCGAGCACCTGCGTGTAATGTACGCCGATGCGGTTCATGCCCGTCTCGATGGCGAGATGATACTTGCCCACCTTGCCCGCCGCGACGGCACATTCGCCATACGCAAGAGCAAAGTCGGACGTATAGACCGAGGGCATGATATCGAACTCGAGCAACGTCGGAATGGCCTCGATAGGCGGCTCGCTTAGGATAAGGACGGGTTTCGTAATCCCGCCCTGTCGGAGCTCAACGCCCTCGTTAACCGTCGCCACGGCAAACATGTCGGCGCCGGCCGAATACATAATCTTGGCGCACTCAACAGCTCCATGACCATAAGCGTCAGCTTTAACCACGCAGCACAGGCGCTGACGCGGATTCAGCAAATTCTTATAGGCCCTCGTGTTACGGCGAAGCGCCCCGCGGTCGATCTCGACCCAGGACCAACGCGTCAAATCGGCTTTATTCATAATTAGTCATCCGACCCTTCGTCCGTGATTCCCAGATCATCGAGCGCATCCTTTGCCGCCAACTCCATGGCGGGACCGATCAAGTCGATAAGATCGGTCGCGATAACGCTCTTCTCGCCAAACTCCGTCGCCGCGGCAAAACCGGCATAGCTATGAAGCGCGACGGCATACGAGTACAGCAGCTCCCAGCGGTCCATCTCGTCGCGCATGGTGGCTAGCGTGCCGGCCAGAATACCCGCAAGGACGTCACCCGAGCCAGCGGTCGCCAACGACGCCGGGCCAGAGAGCGGCAGCAGCACGCGCTCAACACCGCAAATGGCCGTCGTCGGGCCCTTAGCGATAACAACGAGGTTATCGGAACCGGCGGCCCAGACAACCTTTTGCGCGGCGGCAATCGCGGTTCCAAGGTCATTGACCTCATCACCGGCGACGAGACGCGAAAGCTCACGATAATGCGGCGTCATAACGAGCGGCTGCTCACGACGATACATCTCGGGATTACTGTCGATGCCATCGATTGCAATCTTGGCAAGGCAGTTGAGAGCATCGGCATCCAAGATAAGCGGTACGTCGAGCTCAAGCAGACCCGAAACCACCTGCATGGCACCAGCAGATGTCGTCATGCCGGGACCACACAGCACGCAGCTATATTTCTTGGCAATCTCACATACCGTCATGCGCGCAGCGGCACCAAAAGAACCGCGGGAATCAGATGGAATAGCAAAGACCGGAATCGAGGGGAGCGCCATGCGGATAAGGTTGGCACACGCATCCGGAGTCGCGACTGCCACATAGCCGGCGCCTGCGCGGGCAGCGGACTTGGCAGCCATAATGGCCGCACCAGGATACTGCGCCGACCCGGCAACAATGAGCACCGAGCCGCGCGAGTACTTATCGATATTCGTAGGCAGCGGAGCAAAATAGTCCACAAGGTCACCGGGTTCCACGATCTCGGCAGCATGGTCGACATCGTCAATAACCTCATCAAGGCGGTCATACAGACCGCCGCAGACCAGATCGCCTGCATATTCGGGACCGTCAGCGCTGTATAAGCCGATCTTGGGAGCAATCATCGTCACCGTACGCTCGGCACGAATGCAGTCGTCATCCACCACACCCGTCTCGGCATTCAGGCCCGAGGGAACATCGATGGAGACAACGCGATCGGCATTTTCATTGACCGTGGGGATCCAGATTGAAAACGGCGCACGAAGATCACCATGAAAACCGGTACCAAAAATGGCATCGACTACAACATCAGCCTTATCAATCAGCACCTCCAGCTCATCACGAGAGGGACCGACACACACGTGCACGTCGCGGCCAGCAGTGCGACGGGCAACATGACGAGCGAGAGCGGCAGGGATCTCATCCGGCTCAACCGGAGAGACGATATCTACATCAACGCCCTTATGCGTCAGAATGTCAGCGGCAACCCAGCCATCTCCGCCATTGTTGCCAAAACCGACCAATACAAGAACGCGATCGGGATTGAGCTTTAAAATCTCGTTGGCAGCAAATTCGCCCGCCAACTCCATGAGTTCGGCCTTCGAGGTACCCTCACGCTCGATAATATCTTCGAGGCGAACGACTTCCTCGGTACTCAAAACCGGTTTCATCTATGCTCCTAGCATATCTTGCGGATCATCAACCAGATGTTCCGACAAAGCAGATTGTTGCAGCTGTTCGAGCTCGTCTAAGACAGAACGAGCCTCTTTAAATGTCTGAGCAACGCGCTCCTTCGTGCTCACCTTTTCTTCCTTGGGTTTAGGTCGAGCATCCTCGGTGATCGCAATGGCATTAGCGACAGCCAAGTCACCCGTCAGAGTAATAGAAAGAGCGACCTCGACAACACCCAATTCCCGGGCGATTTCAAGAGCACGACCCGAAAGCAGCGCTTTTGGCTTGCCGAGCTTATCGCGCGTTACGGAAACGTCTTTACGGCCAACGCCCTGGCTAAAACCCGTACCAAGCGCCTTAAGTACCGCCTCGCGAGAAGCAAAACGACTGGCATAATGCGCGGCAGGACGAGACGAGGCATCGCAATACGAACGCTCTTCATCGGTAAACACGCGCCGAGCAAACGCGGGCGTCTTCTCAAGGATTGATTTCATTCGGGAAATCTCGACGATATCAACGCCGATTCCGGCTTCGGCCATAATCACCTCCATGCTGCACAGACTATGACATTGTAGCCCGTTCGCAGAAGATGCAACAAACGAGGGTCAAAAACACAGCGACAGTGGAGTGATGGCCCTATAAGCGCAAAAAAAGGGGAGGCCGCGAGGCCTCCCCCTTCTCAATTCAAGCGTACGGCTCGGTGCCGTCCACCGGTCAGCGGCGCCCTGGCCTCCCACGGGCTGGCCC
>UQID01000039.1 GCA_900541045.1 uncultured Collinsella sp. | reverse complement strand
TGCGAACCTCCAGTCCGGACCGCTTCACGGTCCAACTTTCTGTCCGCACCCCCAACTTTGTTTTTATTGGTGTAAAAGGCGGGTCATGCTTGGTGGTGAATTTGTTATTCGTTTGTAAAGCCGAGTCTCGCTTGCGGTAAGGGTCTATCAGATGCCCGTAAGAAGCCGCAGTTGGCGCGGGCGCTGCCCGGTCGGGGCCGTATCTTTCCAAACAGCAAAGCGGGCGGGGTGCCCGCGAGTCGCATGTATGAAAGGAAGATCATGCTCGATCAGGCTTATTCTCGTCGTCAGTTCCTCGGCCTCGCTGGTGGTCTTGCCAGCATCGTCGGCCTCGGTCTCGTTGGTTGCGGTGGCGCAGGCGCTTCCAACGCCGCTGACAAGGGTAGCGCCGCTGCTGCCGAGTCCGTCTCCGGCGAGGTGACCTACGACGGTGCCTCCTCGTTCCAGGCTCTCGTCGAGGCCGCTGCCGAGAAGTTCATGGACGCCAACCCGGACGTCTCCGTCTCCGGTTCGGGCAACGGTTCGGGCAAGGGCCTGACCGCTGTCGCCGCCGGTACCGTTACCATCGGTAACTCCGACGTCTTCGCCGAGACCAAGCTCGAGGCCGACCAGGTCAAGAACCTCGTCGACCACGAGGTCGCCGTTGTGGGCATGGGTCCCGTCGTCTCCAAGAACGTGACGGTCGACGACCTGTCCCTTGAGCAGCTCAAGGGCATCTTCTCCGGCCAGATCACCAACTGGAAGGAGGTCGGCGGCGACGACGCCACCATCGTCGTGCTCAACCGCAAGGCCGGCTCCGGTACCCGCGCCACCTTCGAGGCAGCCGTCTTTGGCGACGAGGCCGTCGACTTTAAGGGCGACGCCGAGCTCGACAAGTCCGGCGATGTCCAGACTCAGATGGGCAGCACCGACAACGCCATCTCCTACCTGGACTTCTCGCACTTCGATGACTCCAAGTTCAACGCCATCAAGGTCGAGGGCGTGGAGCCCAAGAGCGCAAACGTCACCGACGACTCCTTTAAGATCTGGGCTACCGAGCACATGTACTGCGCTAAGGACGCCGACGAGGCCACCAAGGCCTTCCTGGAGTTCATGCTTTCCGACGACGTCCAGGGCAAGCTCGTCGAGGAGCAGGGCTTCATCCCCGTCTCTGCCATGAAGGTCGTCAAGGACGCCAGCGGCAAGGTTTCTGCTAAATAAGTAATCGCCCCGGAAAGGTTTGCAATGGCAAAGCAACTGCCAAAGCGCGACCTTGAGAACGTGGGCCTGGGCGTCACGGGTGCGTGCGTAGCGCTCGTGACGCTTGTCGTTGCCGCGCTCATCTTTATGGTCGCCCAAAAGGGCCTCTCGGCTTTTCTCAAGGACGGCGTTTCGGTCGTCGAGTTCTTTACCGGCACCAAGTGGGACCTGGCCAACACGGCTAAAAACGGCCTGCCCTATACCGGCGCCCTGCCCCTGATCGTCACCTCGTTTGCGGTCATGGTGCTCTCCACGCTCATCGCGCTGCCCATCGCCATCGGCTCTGCCATCTTTGCGGTCGAGATTCGACCTAAGTTTGGTTCCAAGATCTTTCAGCCGCTTATTGAGCTTTTGACCGGCATTCCCTCGGTCGTCTTTGGCCTCATCGGCTTTCACGTGGTCGTCGGCCTTATGAAGAGCGTTTTCCACGTGAGCACGGGTCTGGGCATCTTGCCCGGCGCCATCGTGCTGGCCGTCATGATCCTGCCGACCATGACCACCCTTTCGGTCGATGGTCTGCGCGCCGTGCCCGACAGCTACCGCCAGGGCTCGCTCGCTCTGGGCTACACCCGCTGGCAGACCATCTGGCACGTGGTGCTCAAGTCCGCCATGCCGTCGCTCATGACCGCGGTCATCCTTGGCATGACGCGTGCCTTTGGCGAGACGCTCGCCGTGCGTATGGTCATCGGCGGCATCGAGGCCATGCCGACGTCGCTGCTGTCGCCGGCGTCCACCATCACCACCACGCTCACCACGTCTATGGCGGTCTATGCCGAGGGCTCGGCCCAGGACGATGTTCTGTGGGCGCTCGGTCTGCTGCTGATGGGCATGAGCCTCATCTTCATCCTGATCATCCACCTTATCGGCCGCAAGGGGGCGAAGGCTCGTGGCTAGCACGCGCATCCATATCGACGAGGCGAGACTCGGGCGCGTCCAAAAGCAGGACCGCATCGCCACGGGCGTGCTGACGGCAATCGCCGCCATCGTCATGCTCATCGTCATCGCTATGGTGGCCTATATCCTGTTCGAGGGGGTCTCGACGCTGTTCCAGCCGGGCTTTCTCACGCAGCCGTCGCGCGCCAACGGAACCCAGGGCGGCGTGCTCTATCAGCTGTTCGACTCGTTCTATCTGCTGCTGATCACCCTAGCCATCTCGGTGCCCATTAGTCTGGGCGGCGCGGTCTTTCTGGTTGAGTACGCGCCGAATGGGCCCATCCGCGACATCGCCTCCACCGCCATCGAGACGCTGTCCTCGCTGCCCTCCATCGTTGTCGGCATGTTCGGTTTCCTGGTGTTCTCGGTGCAGCTGGGCTGGAAGTACTCCATCATCTCCGGCGCCGTCGCGCTCACCATGTTCAACATTCCCATCCTGGTGCGCGTGATCCAACAGGCGCTCGAGGACGTGCCGCAGGCCCAGCGCGATGCGTGCCTGGCCATGGGCCTTACCCGCTGGGAGGCCACGCTGCACATCTTGATTCCCGAGGCCATGCCCGCCATCGTGACCGGCATCGTGCTTTCGGCCGGCCGCGTGTTTGGCGAGGCCGCGGCACTGCTCTTTACCTCAGGCATGAGCTCGCCGGTTCGCCTGAACTTCTTGAGCTTTAACCTGTCGAGTCCCACCTGCGCCTGGAACGTGTTCCGTCCCGGCGAGTCGCTCGCCGTGCATATTTACAAGATCTATGGCGAGGGCAGCCCCGAGGCTCAGCAGATCGTTTGGGGCACCGCTGCACTGCTGATGATTTGCGTGCTGCTGTTTAACGTAATCGCCCGTATCGTGGGCAAGCAACTGGCAAGGAGGATGACGGCCGAGTGAGCGAGATGAAAGCAACACCCGCAGCCGAAGCGGCACCGTCCGAGACCCAGAACTTCCTGTCGAGCGTGGGGGAGAGCGAGAAGCGCGTGCGCGCGAGCGGCAAGGCCGTGAGCGACGAGGTCGTGCTCTCCACCAAGGACGTCAACGTGTACTATGGCGACCACCATGCCCTGCACGATACGTCGCTCGACTTTCACAAGGGCGAGATCACGGCGCTCATCGGGCCTTCGGGCTGCGGTAAGTCGACCTTCTTACGCAGCCTCAACCTGATGAATCGCGAGATTCGCGGCTGCCGCGTGGAGGGCGAGATCAACTACCGCGGGCGCAACGTGAACACCAAGACCGAGAACACCTACGAGTTGCGTCGCTCCATTGGCATGGTATTCCAACAGCCCAACCCTTTCCGCAAGTCCATTCGCGACAACATTACGTTTGCGCCCAGGCGTCACGGCATTACCGACCGCGACGAGCTTGATCGTATGGTCGAGGAAAGTCTGCGTGGTGCGGCGCTGTGGGACGAGGTCAAGGACAAGCTCGACAAGAGCGCCTACGCGCTTTCGGGCGGCCAGCAGCAGCGTCTGTGCATTGCGCGCACGCTGGCGCTCAATCCCGACGTGATCCTGTTTGACGAGCCCTGCTCGGCGCTCGACCCCATCTCGACGCTGGCGATCGAGGACCTGATGT
This sequence comes from uncultured Collinsella sp., assembly GCA_900541045.1. Classification (GTDB taxonomy): domain Bacteria; phylum Actinomycetota; class Coriobacteriia; order Coriobacteriales; family Coriobacteriaceae; genus Collinsella. The sequence goes on along the minus strand of UQID01000039.1, from coordinate 3,792 downwards.
CATCGATCGTTGCCGACCGTGCCATCGTTATCGTGACGCACAACATGGAGCAAGCGTCGCGCGTGTCCAACCGCACGGCGTTCTTCTACATGGGCGATATGGTCGAGTACGACGAGACCGACGAGATTTTCCAACGGCCCAAGGATAAGCGGCTGAATGATTACCTCACTGGCATGTTCTCCTAGTCCGGGACATGCTTGAGGCCCGCGGCGGCCACGGTTGCCGCGGGACTGATTGGAGAGGCGGGTCATCTCTTGCGTGAGGTGGCCCGCCTTTTTGTGTCGTGTGCGGCCCGCCTTTTCGCTGCTATCATGGACAACGTTGAATTTCTACGAAGGAGCAGGGCATATGGCGATTCTTTTGGGATGCGATTCCGTCAGCCTAGAGTTTCCCACCAAGCATATTTTCGATAGCGTGACGCTCGGCGTGGGCGAGGGCGACCGCATTGGTATCGTCGGCAAAAACGGCGATGGAAAGTCGACGCTGCTGAGCGTACTCGCCGGCACGTTGGAGCCCGACGACGGCCGCGTGACGCATCGCCGCGACACGACGATCGGATTGCTCGGCCAAAAGGACAACCTGGTCGATACCGACACCGTGCATCATGCCGTCGTCGGTGACACGCCCGAGTACGAGTGGGCCTCGAGCCCGCGTACGCGCCAGATTCTGGCCGGTCTTATTAGCGATGTGCCCTGGGAGGGCACGGTGGGCGAGCTTTCGGGCGGTCAGCGCCGTCGCGTGGACCTCGCGCGCCTGCTGATTGGCGACTACGACGTGTTTATGCTCGACGAGCCCACCAACCACCTGGACATGCGCACCATCAACTGGCTCGCGCGCCACTTAAATGCCCGCTGGCAGCGCGGTCAGGGCGCCATGCTCGTGGTCACGCACGACCGCTGGTTCTTGGACGAGGTCTGCACCAGCATGTGGGAGGTCCACGACGGACAGGTCGACCCCTTCGAGGGCGGCTACTCGGCCTACATCCTGCAGCGCGTGGAGCGCGACCGCATGGCCGCCGTTACCGAGGAACGCCGTCGCAACATGGCGCGCAAGGAGCTCGCGTGGCTGAGCCGCGGCGCCCAGGCGCGCTCCACCAAGCCCAAGTTTCGCGTGGATGCCGCTCGCGAGCTCATCGCCGACGTGCCGCCCGTGCGCGACGAGCTGGAGCTCAAGCGCCTGGCGGTGAGCCGCCTGGGCAAGCAGGTTATCGACGTGGTCGACGTGGACGCCGGCTATGCGGATACCGATGGCGCGCCCAAGCAGGTGCTCTCGGACGTGACTTGGCTTATCGGCGCGGGCGACCGCTATGGTCTTTTGGGCGAGAACGGCGCCGGCAAGTCGACCTTGCTCGACGTGATCCAGGGCAAGATCGCGCCCCTGCGCGGTCGCGTGAAGATTGGCCAGACGGTGCGCTTTGGCGTGCTGTCGCAGCAGCTCGAGGAGCTCGAGCCCTACATGGGCGATACGATCCGCGAGGTGCTCGGCAACTATAAGAAGTACTACGTCATCGACGGCAAGGAGACTTCGCCCGAGAAGCTCTGCGAGCGCCTGGGCTTTACGACCCAGCAGCTCTGGAGCCGCATCCGCGATCTTTCGGGCGGCCAGCGCCGTCGCCTGTCGCTGTTGCTGACGATCCTGGACGAGCCCAACGTGCTTATCCTGGACGAGCCCGGTAACGACCTGGATACCGACATGCTCGCGATTGTCGAGGATCTGCTCGACGGCTGGCCCGGCACGCTGATCCTGGTGACGCACGACCGCTTCTTGATGGAGCGCGTGACCGACCAGCAGTGGGCGCTGCTTGACGGCCATCTGACGCATATGCCCGGCGGCGTCGACCAGTACCTGCGCCTGTGCAACGCCACCGCCGAGGGCGAGCCCGTGGGTGCGCCGAGCGCCAAGACCGGCACGTTTGACACCGGTGCCGCGGCAACTGCGGCCGAAAAGCCCAAGTCGAGCGGCCAGCCCAATGGTCTTTCCAACGCCGAGCGCCAGAAGCTCCGCCGCGAGGTGAGCTCGCTTGAGCGCAAAATGGAGACGCAGCGCGCTCGCGTGGAGGAGGCCGAGGCCGCGATGGCCCAGGTCGACCCCACCAACTACACGGCGCTGGGCGAGCAGCAGACAAAGATTGACGAGGCTCACGCCGCCATGGACGAGCTGGAGATGGCGTGGCTCGAGGCGAGCGAGAAGCTCGAGGGCGAGGAGTAGGCAAGGATGATCAAGGCCGCATTTTTCGATATCGACGGCACGTTGCTGAGCTTTAAGACCCATCGGATTCCGGCGTCGGCGCAGCAGGCGCTCGACAGCTTTCGCGAGCAGGGGATTGCGTGCATAATCGCCACGGGTCGCCCGACCTACCAGATGCCGGATTGGCTGTTCGACTTGGGTTGGGATGCGTACATTACGCTTTCGGGTCAGCACTGTTTTGATGCCAAGGGCGTTTATCGCAGCTGCCCGATCGATCCGGACGACGTTGCGGTGATTGTGGACCAGGTGGCGCAGGGACGCTACGACTCACTGTGCATGCAGGGCGAGAATTCGTTTGTGAACCGTCTGTCCAAGCGCGTGGTGGCGGCTGCCGACAATGCCGGAATCTCGTATCACGAGGAGCCTTTTGAGCATGCTTTCGACGCGCCGGTTTACCAGTTCTGCGCCTTTGTGGACCCGGTCGACCAGGGCATAGTTACCGATGTCCTGTCGCATTCTACAACCACGCGCTGGTGCGACCTGTTCTGCGACATTATTCCGGCCAACGGCGGCAAGGACCTGGGCGTGGCGGCGACGCTGGAGCGCCTGGGCATCGACGCGAGTGAAGCGATTGCCTTTGGCGACGGCGAGAACGACCTGTCGATGTTCTCGGCCGTGGGCACAAGTGTGGCCATGGGCAACGCGCAGGATACCGTGAAGGCCGCGGCGACCTACGTAACGACCGCCGTGGACGATGACGGCATCTACAACGCCGCGAAGCACTTTGGCCTGTTATAGCTGCGGCTCGGCACTTGGGGACGCTCCTTTTCTGCCGGCAGCTGGGGACACTCCCTGCGCGTTGCGTGTCGTGTCGCCCTGCTTGCTCCGCGCATTTTGTGAAACACGGTTAACTTTTTAGACAATGTAGTAAGACATGGGCAACTTTTGCGGTAAAGTAATTCAAGCAAAAGTATCCAAAGGCTAACTAGAAGCCATCGCGAAAGGCGGCCCATGGCCCTGCGTGAATCTGGAGAAGACTATCTCGAATCTATTTATGTGCTCTCGGAGCGCCAGGGCATCGTTCGGTCAATTGACGTCGCCGAATACCTGGGCGTAACCAAGGCAAGTGTCTCTAAAGCCATGGCGACGCTGGAAAGCAACAGCTATGTCGAAATGGGAAAACGAGATGTTCATCTGACGGAACGCGGTATTGAGGTTGCCCGTCAAATGTGGGAGCGCCATTGCTTTTTTGTGGGGCTGCTAGAGGACGCAGGTGTAGCGCCCGAGGTTGCCTCGCAAGAGGGCTGCCACATGGAGCATTGCCTGAGCGAGGAGAGCTTTGAGAAGCTAAGATCGATGTTGGGGCGGGAAGATGTGGCGGGCCCAGCAACGGAAGCCTAATTGATCCCCAGTAGCGCGGAGTTCGCGCAAAGCGCGAACCAGCGACCGGGACCAGTAGCCCCACCAACTAAGTCCAACTCAGACAAGGAACCCCGCCAGCAAGCGATGCCCAAGAACCACCAGCAACGTCACCGCAGGCCGGGGCCGGGTTTGGTTTTGAAAACACTCCGCAGCGCGAGGCCCGTCTTTCCGTTGCTCCGTAGG
>UQID01000038.1 GCA_900541045.1 uncultured Collinsella sp. | reverse complement strand
GTCCTGCGCAAGACGAAGGCCACATTAAGTGGCCTTCTTTGCGTGCGGAACTCATTTTGAGCAAGCACCCGCCCTGCCGGGGCTCCCGGGTTCTGTGACGACTCGGCCGTTCGGGTCAGGTAGGCTGAATGGAATTTGGTGAATGAGGGCGCCGTTGGCGCCCCCATTTTTTTGTGGATGTGGCGCAGGGACGGTCCCCTTGATCACATCGCGCCTCAAGATTTCCAAAAAGTTAACCTTTGTTGACCTCAATAGTTAGATAAACTAAACTATTTTCCAAAAGTGTGCTCGAGCAAACTTGTTTACTCGAGTGCTGAGGCACCGTGCCGCGTCCAATGCGGCAAAAGGGAGAAGCAACATGAAGAAGTCGACGTTCAATACCCTGCTTGTCGGTGGCGGTTTTCTGCTCGGCACGGCCGGCATCAAGCTGCTCACCAGCGCTCCGGTAAAGAACGCCTGCGTGCAGGGCATCGCGTGCGGTATGCGCGTCAAGAACTGCTACCAGGACATGGTCGAGCAGGCCAAGGCCAATGTCGATGACATGGTTGCCGAGGCTGCTTACATCACCCAGAGCGAGGCCGCTGCTGACGAGGCAGCCGAGTAACGCTCCCAGGCACAAACTATGAGATTCTCGATTATTAGCGAGATCCCCGGCAGGACCCGTCTTCAATTGGCGGGTCCTGTGCCAGAGAGCGATCTCGATGCACTTCTTAAGCTCAGCGGCGATATCGACGGCGTGCGCAAGGTGCGCGTCTACGGCCGCATCGGCCAGATGGCGCTCGAATATGACGAGCAGCGTCGTGCAGGCGTGCTCGATGCTCTGGGCGCACTCGACGCTCAGGCCATTGCCGACGCAAAGACGGGTTACGTGATGCAGCTTGAGCCACGCAAGCACAAGCTCGTTATGGATCTTGCCACACTCATCGGCGCCCACTATGCGCGCCGATGGTTTTTGCCCACGCCCCTGCGTGCGGTGTTTGTCGTAGCCGGTTACATGACCTTTTTGCGCGCCGCCCTCCGTGAGCTCGCGCAGCCGCGCCTGACCGTTCCCGTGCTTGACGCGTCGGCCATCGGCATTTCGTTCGTCAAACGTGATGTCGACACCGCGGGCCAGACAATGTTCCTGCTCAACGTGGGCGAATTGCTCGAGGACTACACCCGCGCCATGAGCGAAAACGAACTCATCAACTCGGTGCTCGATGTGCCCGACAAGGCGCAAAAAGTGGTCGGCGACACCGAGGTGAGCGTTGCCGCCACCGAGCTTGAGCCCGGCGATCTGGTCGCCGTTCGCACCGGCATGTCCATCTGCATCGACGGCGTGGTTGAGCAGGGGAGCGCCATGGTTAACCAGGCGACCCTGACCGGCGAGCCGCTTGCCGTCGAGCGCAGCGCAGGCGACGACGTGTTCGCCGGAACCGTCGTGGAAGACGGCAGCATCTTGGTGCGCGTGCGCGCCAACACGGCGCAGACCAAGTTGCGTTCGATCGTCTCGCTCGTGCAGGCGGCCGACTCGCTCAAGTCCGAGGGCCAGTCGCACATGGAAGACCTCGCCAACAAGATCGTCCCGTGGAACTTCCTGCTCGCGGGCCTGGTTGCGCTTACCACCCGCAGCCTCATCAAGACCTCAGCGGCACTGATGGTCGACTACTCGTGCGCACTCAAGCTCACGGGTTCCGTTGCCGTCATGACCGCTATGAGCGATGCTGCCAAGATGGGCGTCATGGTCAAGGGCGCGAAGTACTTTGAGTCGTTTGCCAAGGCCGACACCATTGTGTTTGATAAGACCGGTACGCTCACCGAGGCGCAGCCGCGCCTGGCTTGCGTGCTGACGACCGATGGCTGGAGCGAGGACGAGGTCCTGCGCCTTTCCGCTTGCTTGGAGGAGCATTTCCCGCATCCGGTGGCACGCGCCGTGGTCAATGCGGCCCGCGAGCGCGGGCTCGAGCACCGCGAGCGCCACGCTGCGGTCGAGTATATTGTGGCGCACGGCATCGCTTCGTCCATCGAAGGGCGTCGCGCCATCATCGGTTCCGCGCACTTTGTGTTTGAGGACGAGAGCGCGCAGCTCGATTCCGACATCAAGGAGCGCATTGAGTCCCAGATGCAGGGCCTGTCGCCGCTGTATCTGGCGGTCGACGGCACCGTTGTGGGCGTGCTCGGTATCGAGGACCCGCTTAAGCCCGGGGTCCGCGAGGCCATCGCCGACCTACACGCGTTGGGCGTCAAGCACGTGGTCATGCTCACGGGCGATTCCGGGCGCACGGCCGAGCGCATTGCGCGAGAGGCAGGGGTCGACGAGTTTAAGGCCGAGCTGCTGCCCGAGGACAAGTACGCTTACGTGGAGCGCATTAAGAGCGAGGGGCGCCACGTTGCCATGGTGGGCGACGGCGTCAACGATTCGCCGGCGCTCGGTTTGGCCGACGTGGGTCTGGCGATGGGTGGCGGAAGCGATATCGCCAAGGAGGTCGCCGATATCATCCTGACCGATACGGATCTCGCCGCGATCGTGCGCCTGCGCCGCATGAGTCAGGGCCTCGTTGATCGTCTGACGAGCTCCTACTCTAAGGTGATGCTCACCAACTCGGCGCTCCTGGCGCTCGGCATTACCGGCGCGATTACCCCGCAGACGTCGTCGTTGCTGCACAATGGCTCGACGATTGCCTACAGCCTGAGCAACGCGAAAGCGTATCTTCGTTAGGGTTTTCGATTGAGCTTATGGCCTGCATTCGGGCGGTACCGCAGCCGCCAGGGTGCAGGCCTTTTTAGGCAAGTACAGCTTTGATGGCGGGGACTTCGGTGAGCTGCCCGGCTGCCTTTTCTTCGGAGCTGTCGAGCGCGGCTAAGCTGCGGTAGACCCACTCGTTGACCTGGGTGTTCTTGACGCCTGCGGTCTGCATAAGGGCGCCTACCTCGCAGATTGCTGTGAGCAGATCGGCTTTGGGACCCGCGAGCTCGACCTCGATGCCGTGGTAGGCGGACACGCCGCGGTTCTCACTCACGTGGTCGATAAAGCCCTCGACGGTCTCAAGCTGCTGGGCGAGAGCTGCATCATCGTCAGCGTCCAGCGCGACGAGTGCGTTCGATACCGTGAGGGCGGGATGTCCGCAGGGGACAAAGCCCTCGATGACATCCATAGCTTCGGTAATGGTTGAGCCCAGGCCCACGAGGGCATTGACGAGTTGCTGCTTGGTATCCATAACGGTCCTTTCGACGGGTCAATTTTGCTTGGCGAAAATATACGTGACGCGTTCGGTGGCAAAAGTGCGAAGTATGGTGCACATTATGGTCTTCACAGCTCGTGCATAGAGCAGCTGTCATCCTTTAGAACGTGGTAAGATAGCTATCCACGAGCGGGGCTCACCCGCGTGTTCCTTGAAAAGTCGACGGTTATCGGGTGTTTGCAGGCCCGACGCCATCCAGACTTTCCCAGCATTCGGGGGCGACTGGTTTCGACACGATAGCTCTGAGAGAGGAAGCAAGCCGAGGTCTCCTCGCCTCGTTAAACAGGGGTACCGTCAAATTGAATTGACAACAACTCTTCTTTTGAGCCTATGGCTCTCGCTGCTTAGTTTATAGCGGCGCGTCAACCCGGTGATTTCCCCGACACCGGTGCGATGTCATTTTAGGGGAATGCTCCTGCGCACGTAATCGGTATGGCGCAGGCTAAGACCGAACCGGTTAGGACGCCGCGAGCGTGTCGCTGCGCGCAAAGCGTCCGAGACAAAACCAGCGACTGAGCTTGGAGATGCCAATCAGGGGGCTTTCGTGGACCGGAGTTCGATTCTCCGCGCCTCCACCAATAGTTACAAGCAGGTAGAGAAGTGTTTCTACCTGCTTTTTTATTACATACAGATACCGCGGAGAATCGAACTCTGCGCAGGGCGCGGGCGTAAAGAAAACGCGTGAGCGTTTTTAGCCCGCGGGCGAGGACGCCGGCAGGCGGCCGAAGCCGGTGCGGATTTGCGAAGCGAACACGCGGATTCTCCGCGCAAACTTTCGACCCAAAACGGATGCAATGTTTATCGAATTTCAGCTGGCCTTGCCTCGCATCAGCGAATCCCCGCACCGCGGAGAATCGAACTCTGCTCCAAAACCAATGCGCTCTCTATCCCAAAACTGGGTAGAAGAAGCCAAAACGAAACAGCAGGAGGTCAACATGACTGCAGAAGATAAGGCAAAGAACGCCGGCAAGGTCGCGCTCGTTTTGGAGGGCGGCAGCTTCCGCGGGCAATTTACCGCAGGCGTGCTTGACGTTCTCATGGAGGCCGGCGTCGAGATTCCGGCGGTATATGGCGTATCGGCCGGCGCCCTCAACGGCGTGAACTACAAGTCGCACCAGATCGGCCGTGCCAACCGCATCAACCTGGCTTTCTGCAACGACAACCGCTTCATGGGTGCCGCATCGTTTGCGTCCACGGGTTCTATTGTGGGCTACGACTTTATCTTCAACGATGTCCAGGACCGACTGGATCCCTTTGACAACGAGACGTTTGACGCGAGCCCCATCGAGATGTACGCCGTCGCGGCGGACATGCTCTTTGGAACTGCCGCGTACCTGCCGGTCAAAAGCGCCGTGCTCGACCTCGATGCCGTGCGCGCCTCGACGTCGCTGCCGCTGGTGACGCCGCCGGTCGAGATTGACGGGCACAAATACGTCGACGGTGGCGTAGCCGATTCGGTTCCCATCGAGCACGTGCTGGAGGAGGCGGGCTTCGATCGCGCGGTTGTCATTGTCACGCAGGACCGCTCGTACGAGAAAAAGCCCTACGAGTTTATGCCCGCCGCGCGCGCCCGCTATGCCGACTACCCCTACCTGCTCGAGGCTATCGAGACGCGCCACGACCGCTATAACATCCAGCGCATGCATCTGTGGAAGTATGAGCGCGAGGGCCGCGCACTGGTCGTTGCTCCGCAAAAGCCGGTCGAGGTCGGCCACGTTGAGCACGATCCAGCAAAGCTCCTCGACCTGTATATTCAGGGCCGCCGGGAGGCAAGGCGCTTGCTGGGAGATATCGAGGCGTTTGTCGAGCGCTAGTGTCGCGACGTCATGACCCATGGACGACATGTGCAGAAAGTCTGGTCAGAGCCAAAATACCTGTTGACTCGGGCGACGAGCGGGGTAATATGGACGGGTTACTTGCAGAGCCCCGTGAATCTCTGTAACAACACGTATTGTACATGGAGGAGTCTAAGTGATTTCGAAATCGACTCACTACGCCAAGCAGGGCGAGGTCCAGCGCAACTGGGTTCTCGTCGACGCCGATGGTGCTGTCCTGGGCCGTCTTGCCACCCAGATCGCAATGATCCTGCGCGGTAAGAACAAGCCCCAGTTCACGCCCAACAGCGACTGCGGCGACTTCGTTGTCGTCATCAACGCCGATAAGGTCCAGCTTACCGGTAACAAGGCCGACACGAAGACCTATTATCGCCACAGCGGCTACAACGGCGGCCTCAAGGCTGAGAGCTTCCGCCAGGCTATGGAGAAGCACCCGGAGAAGGTCATCGAGCGCGCCGTTCGCGGTATGCTGCCCAAGACCACCCTCGGCCGTGCCCAGATGACCAAGCTTAAGGTCTACGCTGGTGCCGAGCATCCGCACGCTGCCCAGAACCCCACGAAGATTGAGCTGGAGGCTTAAAGATGGCTGAGAACACCGTTGTCTACCAGGGTACCGGCCGTCGTAAGAACGCCGTCGCCCGCGTCCGTCTCGTTCCCGGCACCGGCAAGGTGACCATCAACAAGCGTGACGCCGAGCAGTATTTCGGCCGTCATCAGCTCGTTGAGAACGCCCTTGCTCCCTTCAAGGTGACCGACACCGCCGGTCAGTTCGACGTTATCGCTCTGTGCGATGGCGGCGGCATCTCCGGTCAGTCCGGCGCTCTGCGCCTGGGCATTGCTCGCGCTCTTCTGAACGCTGGCGACTACCGTGCTGACCTCAAGAAGGCCGGTTTCCTTACGCGCGATGCTCGCGTGGTCGAGCGCAAGAAGTACGGCCTCAAGAAGGCCCGCCGCGCTCCCCAGTTCTCCAAGCGCTAAGGTTTTATCTCCTTACGAGATACAATGTACAAGCGGGGCCTGCCGATTGCTCGGCGGGTCCCGCTTTTCTTTTTCGACTAGGGTGGGCGACTGCGTTTTGCCCACTTGGGAAGGAGCGATCCTATGCCCCAGAACATCTTCGGTACCGACGGCGTCCGTGGCGTCGCCAACGCCGACCTCTCGTGCGACCTCGCGTTTCGCCTTGGCCGTGCGGCGACCAAGTTCCTTGGTCCGGACATTTGCATCGGCCGCGACACGCGTCTTTCGGGCACCATGCTCGAGAGCGCTCTGACCGCCGGCATTATGGCCGAGGGCGGCCGCCCGCACTGCTGCGGCGTTATCCCTACGCCGGCCGTGGCGCTGCTCACCGTCCAAAACGAGCTCGACGGTGGTATCGTCATCTCTGCTTCGCACAATCCGCCGGAGTTCAACGGCATCAAGTTCTTTAGCCGCAAGGGCATGAAGCTTCCCGATGCTGTCGAGGAAGAGATCAGCGCCTGGGTCATGTCCGAGGAGGCCATGGCTGCCGACACGCTGCCGACCGGCGCCGGTGTGGGTCACATCATCAAGATGAAGGACGCCCGCAAGGCATATGTCGATCATGCCATCAGCACGCTCGACGGCCTTAAGCTCGATGGCCTGGTTGTTGCCGTCGACTGCGGCCACGGTGCTTCTTGCCAGACCACGCCCGCCGCACTGCAGCGCCTGGGCGCCACGGTCCATGCCATCAACACCGATTACTGCGGCACCGACATTAACGTCGAGTGCGGCTCCACTCATCTTGAGCCCCTGCGTGAGCTCGTGCTGCGCACCCACGCCGACATCGGTCTGGCTCACGATGGCGACGCCGATCGCGTGCTGTTCGTGGACAGCGAGGGCAACGAAATCGATGGCGACTACATCCTGGCCATCTGCGGCTCCGACTTGGCCGCTCGCGGCAAGCTCGCCAACTCCGAGATCGTCTCGACCGTTATGTGCAACCTAGGCTTCTCCATCGCCATGAAGGAGCAGGGCTTCGAGATGGTCCAGACCGCAGTGGGCGACCGCTATGTTCTCGAGCGTATGCTCGAGGACGGTGCCGTCATCGGCGGCGAGCAGTCCGGCCACATCATCTTCCTGGAGCACAACACCACCGGCGACGGCTTGGTGACGGCCCTGCAGCTTCTGGCCGTGCTCAAGCGCACCGGCCGCACCCTCACCGACCTTGCCGGCATCATGAAGAAGTACCCGCAGGTACTCGTCAACGTACATTCCGACAATAAGGCCGGCCTGGACGATTGTCAGCCCATTTGGGACGCCGTCGCTGCCGCCGAGAAGGAGCTCAACGGTCGCGGCCGCATTCTGGTACGTCCGAGTGGCACCGAGCCGCTGGTCCGTGTGATGGCCGAGGCCGAGACGCACGAGTTGACCCAGCGTGTGGTTGACGACATCGTCGAGGTTGTCAAGCGCGAACTTCCCTAATGGTCAAAAACGGGTGCCAAGTGGTAAACTGTTAAAGTTATTTTGATTGATTGGTATGTCCGAGGGGGAGCATGTTCACTAAAGTCCTGAGGTCTTTTGGTATGCGTGGTCGAGTCCTTACGCTGGATGCTCCCATCTCGGGCGACGTCATTCCGTTATCCGAGGTCAAAGACCAGACGTTTGCTACCGGCCTTTTGGGCCAGGGCGTGGCGATTCAGCCTACCGGCACGCGTGTGATTGCGCCGGCAGACGCCAAGGTCGAGGCCATTTTTCCCACGGGTCACGCCGTTGCGCTCAACACGGTCGATGGTCTAGACGTGCTCATCCATGTTGGTTTGGACACTGTCCAGCTTGAGGGCAAGCATTTTAGCGTGCATGCACAGGTGGGTGATGTCGTCCATAAGGGCGACGTGCTCATCGAGTTCGATCGCGAGGCAATTGCTGCCGAGGGTTACGATGTGACGGTTCCCATCTTGGTGTGCAACTCTGTTGAGTTCTCGAGCATCAAGGGCTCCGTTGGCGAGCATGTCGAGGAGATGGACCAGCTCATCGTTGCTCGCGAGCGCTAGTCGCTCCGCTTGGCCTTTAGCCTACAATTCAATCACGTTTACGGCTGTCTCTTATACACATCTCCGAGCC
>UQID01000037.1 GCA_900541045.1 uncultured Collinsella sp. | reverse complement strand
TCAGGCTGCTCAATTTCCGATGCTCTTTTTGCTCAAATCCTCTTGACGAAACACAACTTCTCGAGGTTCCGCTCCGGCAGGCAGGTGACGGCCTACTTCGGCCTCGCCCCGAAGCAGAGGTCGAGCGCCGACTCCGTGCGACTCGGCGGAATCAGCGGGGCCGGCAACGCGCTCGTCAGGAGGCTGGCGGTCGAGGGGTCCTGGCGCTACGCCCAGGCCGGGCACCAGCCCAAGCTGATGCCCAAGGGCTCCGGAGTCCCCCTCGAGATAAGGATGCACGGGAGGAAGGGGTCCGAGCGCCTGCTCCGGCGACGCGAGGAGATGCTCGAGAGGGGCATGCCCCAGGCGAAGGCGAACGCCGCCACCGCCGCCGAGCTCGTGAGGTGGCTGTGGGCCCTCGGCATGATGTGCCGGGAGGCCGGCGAATAGACATAGCCCCCGTCCCGGCGAGCCGGGCAGCCTTCGGGGATACCCCCGTTCTCGCTGTGCGCGCGGCGGTCGCCGCATTCGCGTCGACAGACTTGGGGAACCCCCGCCGAAGGAGAGGATTGCGGGCCGCCAGAGCGGTATCCGCGGATATGAGACTGAGCCGAAGGCGTCGACGACATGCCGGGGGCGGACCGGGACGGGTTCAACGGCAGGCCCCGCCGACCGATTGCAAGCGGTCGGCGGGGCCATTGTGGCTCTTGACAGTGGATTGGGTCATATGAGCGAGCGCCGTCCAGGACGAACAAGTTGGCATGAAAAAGGCGAGGCATAGACCTTCTGGTCATGCCTCGCCTTTTGAATGACAAATTGTCGTCCTGGGCGGCGCGCAGCGTCGGCCGGTTACGGCGTTTGGTAAAACGCCGTAACTAGCGTGCTCCGTACTGCTCGTAGTAGGCGTCGATGGCGGCCTTGAGCTCGTCATCGATGACGACCTTGCCATCGATCTCGTGGTTGTAGAGGGTCTCGACGACCTCGGCCATGGAAACGATGCTCGCGACGGGGAAACCGTACTTGGCCTCGATCTCCTTCTGCGCGGTGGTCACGCCGCCCTTGCCGACCTCCATGCGGTTGAGGGACACGATCAGGCCCTTGATTTCGACGTCGGCAGCAGCCTTAACCTTGGGATAGGTCTCGTCGATGGACTTGCCGCTGGTGGTGACGTCCTCGACCATGACCACGCGATCGCCGTCCTGGGGCTCATAGCCCAGCAGGTTGCCCTTGTCGGCGCCGTGGTCCTTGGCCTCCTTGCGGTCGCAGCAGTACTTGACCTCCTTGCCGTACAGCTCGTGGTAGGCAATTGCGGTCACGACGGCCAGCGGAATGCCCTTGTAGGCCGGCCCAAACAGCACGTCAAAATCGTCGCCAAAGTTATCGTGGATGGCCTGGGCGTAATACTCGCCCAGCTTCTTGAGCTGATAGCCCGTCACGTAAGCGCCGGCATTCATAAAGAACGGAGACTGACGGCCGCTCTTGAGCGTAAAGCTGCCGAACTTAAGGACGTCGGACTCAACCATAAACTTGATGAACTCTTGCTTGTAAGCCTCCATGCGGGCTCCTCTCGTAATCGCGTACGTGCCTTCCAGTTTAGCGCAGGCGAAGCGTCGATGCGGGCGCGCTTTGGGGCCACGGCATTCTGTAAAGGCTTTGTCAGAGGGAATGGTTTTCCGAACAATGGGGTTGACATGTCAAACCCCCTCATCAAGAATACGGGCGGATTAAAAAGGGGTACGAGATACCCAAAGCGCGCTGCGCTCAGCCTTTAGGAGGTGTGCCATGGAAGGCAGTCCTAGTCGAAAAACCTGCATGTCGCCCTCGGCACGCCGCGAGGACTCCGCACACGCATAAACGCCACCGGCAGATCGTCAACCCCCCCCCACAAAGGTGCCTGTCCCCTTTGTGGTAGTTCGTGAGCTTGACGTGAGCGACATCTAGGTTTTTTGCAACTCAATACGACACGTACGCTAACTCCCTTCAACAAGGAGGACCCTATGCTGATGCTCAAAACCGCCACGGTTCTCGAAGCCATCTCCAAGCGCCGCCGCACGGCGCGCCCTGCCGCTCGCACCGGCCTGTCCAAGAACACCATATTCGCCGCCACCCATAGCGCCGAGGACGCTCTCGTACTGCTTGACGCCACGGCAAACGGCCTCACCGCCGAGCAGGCAACCGAGCGCCTGGATGCCGCCGGCCCCAACACCATCGAAGCGCCGACCAAGACGCTCGCCCGCCGCATCGCCGACGCGTTCATCGATCCCTTCGCCGGCATCCTCGCCGCGCTCGCGCTGGTCTCACTCTACATCGACGTGCTCGCCGTGCCCGAGCCGCAGCGCGACCCCTCCACGGTCATCGTCATCAGCATCATGCTGCTGGTATCGGGCGGCATGAAGTTTATCCAGGAAGCCCGCAGCGGCAATGCGGCAGAGGCCCTCAAGGACCTGGTCTCCAACACTTGCACCGCCCTGCGCGACGACGAGCGCATCGAGATCCTCTTCGACGAGCTCGTCCCCGGCGATGTGATCCGCCTCTCTGCCGGCGATATGGTGCCAGCAGATGCCCGCGTCATCACCGCGCGCGACCTGTTTGTCATCGAGTCCGCACTCACCGGCGAGAGCGAGGCAGTCGAGAAGACCGCTGCCGTCACCGTCGTCGAGGGTGCCGACGGCTCCGCGCCGCCACTCTCTGCCTGCAAGAACATCGTCTTTACCGGCACCTCCGTGCAAAACGGCACCGCCATGGCGCTTGTCGTTGCCACCGGCTCGGACACCTACCTGGGCGGCATCGCCAAGATACTCAACGGGTGCGGCGAAAAGAGCGCGTTTGACCGCGGCGTCTCGAGCGTCTCCATGTTGCTCGTACGCCTCATGCTCGTTATGGCGCCGGCCGTCTTTGCCATCAACGCCGCCACCAAGGGCAACGTCATCGACGCGCTGCTGTTCGCCACGAGCGTGGCCGTGGGCATCACGCCGCAGATGCTCCCCGTCATCGTGACCACGAGCCTGTCGCAGGGCGCCAAGGACCTCGCCCGTCGCCAGGTTATCGTCAAGGAGCTGCCGGCGATTCAAAACCTGGGCGCCATGGACGTCCTGTGCTGCGACAAGACCGGCACCCTCACCGAAGACCGCATCGTGCTCGAGCGCTACCTCAACACCGATGGCAACGAGGACGCGCGCGTGCTGCGCCATGCGTTTTTGAACAGCTTCTTCCAGACCGGCCTCAAAAATCTTATCGACCTGGCCGTAATCGACCGTGCCGATGTGACACCCTCGACCGTCGCACCCGATTCCATGCTGGGCCAGAGCCTGCGCGACCGCTACACCAAGGTCGACGAGGTTCCCTTCGATTTCTCGCGCCGTCGCCTGAGCGTAGTTGTCTCCGACGCCCAAGGCAAAACCCAGATGGTTACCAAGGGAGCTGCCGAGGAAATGCTCGAGATCTGCTCCTTTGTCGAGGTCGATGGCATCGCCCGGCCGCTCGCCGAAGACAAGCTCGCCCAGATTCGCAAGCAGGTCGCCGATCTTAACGCCGAGGGCCTGCGCGTGATTGCCGTGGCACAGAAGACCGATCCGCGCTGCGTGGGCGAGTTTGGCATCGCCGACGAATGCGACATGGTACTGATGGGCTTTTTGGCCTTCCTCGATCCGCCCAAAGCAAGTGCCGCGGGCGCCGTCGCCACCCTCGAGGCCAAGGGCGTGGCGGTCAAGGTCCTGACCGGCGACAACGACCGCGTCGCCGCCACCGTCTGCGCGCAGATCGGCATCGATGCGAGCAACGTCTTGCTCGGCTCCGAGATCGATGCGCTCGACGACGCCGAGCTTGCCGAGCGCGCCGAGAAAACCCACCTCTTCGCCAAGCTCTCGCCGTTGCAGAAGGCGCGCCTGGTGCGCGTCATGCGCGAGCTACTCGGCCACACCGTGGGCTTTATGGGCGACGGCATCAACGACGCCGCCGCCATGCGTGCGAGCGATTGCGGCATCTCAGTCGATTCGGCCGTCGACATTGCCAAGGAATCCGCCGATATCATCTTGCTTCAGAAGGACCTGGGCGTGCTCGAACGCGGAATCATCGAAGGCCGCCGCACCTACGGCAACCTGCTCAAGTACCTCAAGACCACAGTGAGCTCCAACTTTGGCAACGTGCTGTCCGTGACCGTCGCGAGCCTGTTCTTGCCGTTTTTGCCCATGAGTGCCCTACAGCTGGTGCTGCTGTCGCTGGTCTACGAGATCGTGTGCATCGCGCTGCCGTGGGACACCGTCGATGACGCCTGGACTGCCCGCCCGCGTGCCTGGGACGCCGCGTCCATCAAGGGCTTTATGCTCGAGCTGGGCCCTGTGAGCTCGCTGTTTGACATCGTGACCTTCGCCGCGCTCTTCTTTGTGGTGTGCCCCGCCACCGTGGGCGCAAGCTGGTCCGAGCTCTCCGGGACGGGCAACGTCGCGGGTATGGCGACCTTCGCTGCACTCTTCCAGAGCGGCTGGTTTGTCGAGTCCATGTGGTCGCAGACACTCGTGGTCCACATGCTGCGCTCCCCGCATCTGCCGAGCCCACGTGACCACGCCGCGCCGGCACTGTGCGCTCTCACCGTGCTAGGCCTGGCGCTTGTCACCTGGCTGCCGGCAAGCCCCATCGCCGATGCGCTCGGCCTCATGACGCTGCCCACGAGCTTTTTTGGGCTGCTCATTGGCATCGTTACCGCCTATATCGCGCTCACCCAGCTGGCAAAGCGCCGCTACATTGCCCGCCACGGCGAGCTGCTGTAGCGAGCAGACGGAAAACACCCTGCCAGCTGCCGTTGCCACTACCACAGCTGCCAACGCCTCTGCCGCTGCCGCAGTCTGTCCCCTCAGCAGTTGCGGTGGAATAGTTCCTGTTTAAAGCCCCCTGACTTTAATTTAGGGACTATTCCACCGCAACTTATTGGAGGATTAGCTAATCATTTGGTGTCCAGGACCAGAAGAAGTTGATAAGGGCCACACGCGAGGCGGCACCGGTCTTTTCGGGCGTGAACTCCACTGCCTCCACGGGCCCGAAATCGGAACATGCGGGTGTAAAATCCCCACCAAGATCGTCGGTAGCAAGCGCCAGCCCATCCCACATCACGACATCATCGGCTCGTCGCCCCAACTGCCCCAGCAGCGTACGTCCCCAATGAGTGGCCGAAGAGTGTCCCCAGCGACTAGTCAAAAATGGGCCATATGTCCCAGTTGTGGAGACTCGTTGAGCCGTCTGGGTATCGTGAAAGATCGCGCACTCCCCCATCATCAAAAGTGACACACGCTACCTGTTGATGGGAGGCAGCCATGGGCTTCTTTGACAAGATGTTCGAGAAGAAAGAGTGCGCGATTTGCGGTACCGAGCTGGGACTTTTGGGAAAGACCAAGATCAGCGAGGGCTACCTGTGCAAAGAGTGCGCCGGCAAGCTCTCCCCCTTCTTCCACGGCCATCGCTCCAGCACCGCGGACGATATCCGCGAGCAACTCGCCTACCGCGAGGCCAATGCCGAGCGCCTGGCGTCGTTCAACCCCACGCGCACGCTCTCTGCCGGGCGCACCAACATCATGCTCGACGAAGACGCGGGCCTGCTGATCATTACCTCGCAGAGCCGCTGGCGCGATGCCAACCCCGATATCATCGAGTTCTCGCAGGTACTCGGCTGCGATATGGATATTGACGAGCATCGCACCGAAATCTATCGCGAGACCAAGGACGGCGAGCGCGAGAGCTACAATCCGCCGCGCTATGACCTGGATTACGACTTTAACCTGACCATTCACGTCAACACGCCGTACTTTACCGAGATCAACCTGCGCGTGAGCGACTCCACCATCGATCAGCGCGGTTCCATCGAATACCGCGAGGCCAAGCGCCAGGCAACCGAGGTCCGCGACGCGCTGGTGCAGCTGCGTCAGGAAACGCGCGACAGCGTCGTGGCCGCCAAGGCCCCCAAGACCGCGGTCACCTGCCCCTTCTGCGGAGCCACCACCATTCCCGATGCCAGTGGGCGCTGCGAATACTGCGGCGGCGCCATCGGCGCATAGCCTCCGGCACGGAAAGGACCGATCATGGCCTTCGAGAGCGTCAACTATCAGTGCCCTGCCTGCGGTGGCCCCCTTCACTTTGCCAGCGCCGAGCAAAAGCTCGTCTGCGACTACTGCGATTCGCGTTTTGAAGTCGAAGAAGTCGAGGCCCTCTATCGCGAGCGCCAGGACAAGGTAGACGCCAAAGCCGATGCCGCAGCCGCGGCTCCCAAACCTGCTGCCGACGATGCCGTGCAGGAGCTGGCTCAAAACGCCGGCTACATCTGCTCGTCGTGCGGTGCCGAGCTGGTCTCAGACGGCACCGTCGCCGTCACCACCTGCCCATACTGCGGCAACTCCGCCGTGGCACCCGGCCAGCTCTCGGGCGACTTCTCACCCGACCTGGTGATTCCGTTTAAGCTCGGGCGCGACGATGTCATGGCCGCGCTCAAGGAGCACTACAAGGGCAAGGTCCTGCTGCCCAAGAGCTTTGTCACCGGCAACCATATCGACGAGGTCCAAGGTGTCTACGTGCCGTTTTGGCTCTACGGTGCCCGCGTGGACGGCGAAGTGTGCTTCGACGCAACCAACGAGACCGTAACCGAGGAATCCGACCGCACCGTCACGACCACCGACCACTACGACGCCTACCGTAAAGGCAATATCTCGTTTGAGTGCGTGCCCGTCGACGGATCGTCCAAGATGCCCGACGGCCATATGGACGCCATCGAGCCGTTTGACTACGACGCGCTGCGCCCGTTCTCGGTCGCGTATATGCCCGGCTACATCGCCAACCGCTATGACGAGGATTGCGAGACCTGCAAGGCGCGCGCCGAGCGCCGCATGGAGGAAAGCACGATCTCGGCCCTGCGCGAGACCGTCGTCGACGAATATGACGATGCCACGGTCGAAAGCAAGCAGCTCGACTACACCTGGGAAGACAGTGACCACGCTCTGTTCCCCGTGTGGATGCTTTCCACCTCGTGGAACGGCAAGAGCTATCTGTTTGCCATGAACGGCCAGACCGGTCGCATGGTCGGCGAGCTCCCCTGCTCCAAGCCCAAGCTCGCCATCGCCTCATTGCTGTTCTTTGTGATCGGGTTTGTCCTCTCTCAGATTCTCTTTATGGGTGGGAATGCCTTCGATCCGGACTACCTCACCTTTGATGTCGAGGGCATCCTCATCAACATCGTCGCGCCGCTGATCATCGTGATCATCGCAGACGTGCTGCTGGTAGGCCAGCTCAAGACGGCCAACGAGGCCACCCACGCCGATTGCTACTGCGGCGAGCTCGACCTGACCGAGAAGCACGACACCTTCAGCCATACCGAGACCACCGTTGTCATGAAGGACAACAAGGACGATTAGCCATTCTGACCAATACCACCCGGCCTTTGACGAGAAAGGAAGATCACCATGGGACTCTTGAAAGCTGGATTGGGTGCTGCCGGCGGCGTCATGGCCGACCAGTGGAAGGAATTTATCTATTGCGAATCGATGCCCGCTGACGTCTTGGCCTGCAAGGGCAGCAAGCGCACCGGCGGCCGCAGCTCCAACACGCGTGGCGAGGACAACGTCATCTCCAACGGCTCGGTCATCGCCGTCAACGACGGCCAGGGCATGCTCGTGGTGCAAAACGGCAAGATCATCGAAGTCGCGCTGGAGCCCGGCGAGTTCGTCTTTGACACCGGCAGCGAGCCGAGCGTCTTTAGCGGCAACCTGGGCGACTCCATCAAGGAGACGTTCGCCAATATCGGCAGCCGCTTTACCTTTGGCGGCGACGCAGGCAAGGACCAGCGCGTCTACTTCATCAACACCAAGGAAATCATCGGCAACAAGTACGGCACCGCCTCGCCTGTGCCCTTCCGCGTGGTCGATAACAACATTGGCCTCGACGTTGACATCTCCGTGCGCTGCAACGGCGAGTATTCGTACCGCATCACCAACCCGCTGCTGTTCTACACCAACGTGTGCGGCAACGTGACCGATAGCTACACGCGCGATAAGATCGACAGCCAGCTTAAGTCCGAGCTGCTCACCGCCCTGCAGCCCGCCTTTGCCAAGATCTCGGAAATGGGCATTCGCTACAGCGCCATCCCCGGTCACACCACCGAGCTCGCCCGCGCGCTCAACGAGGTCCTCTCGGCCGACTGGCGCGACCTGCGCGGTGTCGAGATCGTGAGCTTTGGCGTCAACTCCATCGCCGCTTCGCAAGAAGACGAGCAGATGATCAAGGACCTGCAGAAGGCCGCGGTCATGCGCGATCCCACCATGGCGGCCGCCAACATCGCCAGCGCCCAGAGCGATGCGATGCGCGCGGCAGCCGCCAACCCCAACGGCGCGATGGCCGGCTTTATGGGCATGGGCATGGCAGGTGGCATGGGCGGCATGAATGCCAGTCAGCTGTTCGCCGCCGGCCAGGCACAGCAGCAGGCTGCCCCGCAGCCGGCTCCGGCTTCCACCCCCGCACCGGCACCCGCTGCCGCACCTGCGGCCGGCGCATGGACCTGCAGCTGTGGCGCCACCAACACCGGCAAGTTCTGCTCCGAGTGCGGCAGCCCCGCACCCGCCCCGGCACCGGCCAAGTGGTTCTGCCCCAACTGCGGTAGCGAAAACGGCGGCAAGTTCTGCAGCAACTGCGGAACACCCAGGCCCTAGCCCCTTTATCTGGTAATTGGCGGGGGTTCCGCCACCCCCGCATTTGCTTCTATGGGTTTCGTTCGATAAAGGAGGACACCATGAAGACAACGTTCAAAAAGTCCGTACTCGCATTCCTGACATGCGTCCTGGCGCTCGCCTTTGCCCTGACGGGCTGCAGCGGCGGCGGCAAGGACCCCAAGGCCAACTTCGTCGGCAGCTGGCAGTACTCGGGTGGAACCTTGGACGGCGAAGAGCTCACCGATGAGTACATGGATATGCTCAAGGAGTGGGGCCTCAACTGTATCCTGATCCTCGACGAAGACGGCACGGGCGTCCTCGACATGTTCCTTGAGGTCGCCGACCTGAAATGGGAGGCCAAGGACGCCACCACCGTAACGATTACCGCCGAAGATGAGTCGCACGACCTGAAGCTCAAGGACGACAAGCTCGTCCTCGAGGTGGAAGGCGACAAGATTATCTTTACGAAGTCCGACAAGGATCTGTCCGGTACGGTGAAGAAGGATCGCGAGAACGCCGAGAAGGAAGAAGAGATCGATGAGGCCGTCGAAGACGACGACGTCCAGAGCATCGAAATCTCCCCCGCCGTCACCGTCGCCGATGACGACCTGTGCACCATCACCATCACCGAGAAGTTCAAGGACGACTGGGGCGACATCGGCTTTGTCGTCAACATCACTAACAAGAGCGACAAGGACCTGACCTTCTACGCTCCTTCCGGCAAGACCAACGTCAACGGCACCATGAAGGAACCCTGGTTCTCGGCTCACCTGATGCCCGGCACCAACGCCACCGAGGAATTCACGTTCTCGAGCGGCGAGCTTGACAGCCTTGACGACCTCGTCAATACGACCATCGGCATCGACGCCTACCTGACCGATTCCTACGAGGACGTCGCCTCCTACAGCTGTCTCTTATACACATCTCCGAGCCCACGAGACACTCGCTAATCTCG
>UQID01000036.1 GCA_900541045.1 uncultured Collinsella sp. | reverse complement strand
TAGCGAGTGTCTCGTGGGCTCGGAGATGTGTATAAGAGACAGCCTCAGCCCCATCCCCTCCTCAGTTGCGGTGAAATACGGACTATTTCATGCCTATAAAGTCCTCAACAGTCCGTATTTCACCGCAACTTATTAAAGATTGGCTGCGAACGATTTCGCTATCGGGAGTCGGCGTAGGGTTTTGTTGTCGGAATGCCGTAACCGCGCATCATGGCACCGAACATTTCAACGTCGTAGGTGTCCGAGAGTTTGAAATGAATGACGTTGTGGCCCATAGCGCGAAGGTTCGCGTCGCGCATGAGGGCCGCTCGATAGGTTTTTGCCGCCGCTTGCTCTGGATCATTTTGAGCTTCGTCTTCAAACTTACCTAGTCCATGCAGCTCTGCCAGCGTCCATGAGCCGTCTGGCATCTGCCAACCATAATCTGCTAGATAATAGCCAGCGTTTCCCGGTCGTGTTATCTCAACTTGAAGCTCAGGCGCGGCAACCCCAGCAAGAATCATCGCTGCTCTCGCCTCGGACTCGCCGCCATTATCTGACCTGCCGTCCATAAACTCGAACACGCCAAACGCACGGGCGATGCCATGCAAACCGCGGCAATTGGCCTGTGCATACGCACACAGCTCTTCGCGATCGACATCGTACTCACGGGCCAAGCCATCGACATAGCCCAGCGCATAGCGAAAGGCGCTCGTTCGAGCGATATCAACAACCGTTCGACACGGATCCGTCAGTGTAAACAGACCTAGCCGCCACACTTCGCCCGCCCGCCAGCGCTTGTATTCAACGAACTCATACGTATCACGCCTTGTAGACCGTGGCAGCAGTACTTGCACTTTATCCAGAAGCGTATACGCCGAGCCGATGCCGTAGAGCAGCGCTGCCGTCGATCCGCAAAACACAACATCCGGTTCAACGACCGCAATAGCGGATGCCAGCTGAAAAATGCGATTTTCAATCCCAAGATTATTCCAATAGACCGGATCCGCATACACATGGTTGTAAAGACGAAGCATGAGCTCTTCCTGCATAAGCTCGCGCGCACGGCGTTCATCCCAAGGATCAATTGTTATAAGCAGCTGACTATCTTGATGAATTCCGAGGGCCGAGAATAGCATCCTTGCATATGATTGCGGAAAATGTTTGCCTTTATCGAGCATGGCCAACCCCATAACCATCACGGCGGAGAGAATGCCATTACGCTATCGCATGCTTCCGTCCGCAGGCCTTGCCAAAAGCTGACCAAAAGCTTGACGTCGCAGGTCAGAGCTTCAAAAAATATTTCCACTCTCGGTAGACGGTCGCTACGACCCTCCCAACGGCATCAAATTCCAACCTTACAAATAGTTGCGGTGAAATACGGACTACCTGGGCCGTAAAAGCCGAAAAACAGTCCGTATTTCACCGCAACTTAGGAGGGGATGTGGGGTCCCCGGCATGTATATGAAAACGGCTCTGACACCAAAAGGAGCCAAAGCCGTTAAAACTATCCTATGGAGCGGGCGACGGGAATCGAACCCGCGTCATCAGCTTGGAAGGCTGGGGTTCTACCATTGAACTACGCCCGCAAGATATGGTCGGGACGACAGGATTTGAACCTGCGACATCCTGCTCCCAAAGCAGGCGCGCTACCAAACTGCGCCACGTCCCGAAGGTGTTGAGCAGCTAAGGTCTAAACCTTGCGTGTCCCAAAGCGAAGGAAATTATAGGGGAGACTCCCCGCCTGTGCAAGCATTGATGCCTTAGCTCCTCGAATGTGCAACAAAACGACTATGGAGCAGGCCAATCACAAACGCCACCACGGCAACCGGCGCCCAAGCGGCACCGATATCCGCCAGCGGCAGCACATCAAACGGCAGCCACGCGCCCGCAAAGAACGCATCGCGGACCGAGGTGATCACACTCTGCACGGCAACCACGCCGCCGACCCAGACCCACACCTGCGGACGGGCGTCGCAAAAGCCGTGCACCAGGCCCATCAGCACCAGCACGATGGCAACGGGATACAAGGCGTTGAGCATAGGCACCGAGAACATAAGAATCACGTCGAGGCCCACGTTGGAGAGCACGCACGAAAACGCCGCGAACACAAAGGCGAGAACCGCAAAGGGGCGGCGCATGGCCTCCTCGGAGGCCTCCGCTCCCCCTTCGACCACATACGTCTCGCAGAAGTAACGCGAGCAGCAGCTGATAAGGCCAATGCACACGTTCATGCAGGCTAGGAAGAAAATCGCAAAGACGACAACCGTGCCAGCAAGACCAAAGTGCATGGAGGCCGAACGCGCAAGGATGGCGGCGCCGTTGGTAGCGTCGGGCATCACGGTGCCGAGCTGCATACCGGCAAGGCCCAGTCCGCAGTAGATGATGGCCATGAGCACGCCGGCGATCACACCGGAACGCGAAATCTCAAAGGCCACGCGCTTGTCATCGGTAACACCCAGCTCGTGGATGGTCTCGGCGATGATGATGCCGAAGGCGAGCGACGCGAGCAGGTCCATGGTCTGATAGCCAGTCAGAAAGCCCTGCACGGCGGCGCCTGCATCGTAGGGAGCCTGAGGCGCGGCAGCCGGTCCCAGCGGCGAGATCACGGCGGCACCCACAACCAGCACGATGAGCGCAATGAGCGCGGGGCCCGTAATGCGACCGAGCACGCGTGTGATGACGCCCGGGCGCAGCGTGAGCACAAACGCGACGACGAAGAACCCAATGGCAAACACCAAACGTGCCGTGCCGAGTGAAACACCCTCGGGTAGCAGCGGCACCAGCATTTCGAACGCCGTAGAGCTTGTGCGCGGAATGGCCAAGCACGGGCCGATGGCCAGATACACCGCCGCGACAAAAAATTCACCAAACTTGGGGTGCACGCGGCCGGCAAGCTCGCGCGCCGTTCCGGCAAGCGCTACGGCGATAAAACCCATGACGGGCAGACCGATAGCGGCAATCAAAAAGCCGATCATGGCAAGCGGCGTGGCCGTGCCGGCCTGAAGTGCCAGCAGCGGCGGAATGATGAGGTTACCGGCGCCAAAGAGCATCGAGAACAGCGCAATGCCGACGGTAACGACATGGTCGAAACGCAGACCGCGCGGGGCGGATGAAGCCATAGGCACACCTTTCGGGTCGAAACAAAAACGGGACGGGCAAAAGACCCGTCCCGCAAGTATATACGCTCTAGCAGGCTAAATCGCGCAAAGCGTCAATCGCAGTATCGACTTCTTCGTCCGTGTTGAAATACCCAAACGAAAAGCGAACGACACCCTGGCGCTCGGTCCCGAGCGCGCGGTGCATGAGCGGAGCGCAATGGGCGCCGGGACGCGTCGCAATCCCCCACCCTTGCATGAGCGCGTCCGAGATCTCGGCCGAATCGATATCACCCACGTTGAGTGAGACGATCGCCGAGCGCGCGGGTTGGTCAAACGCACCGTAGAGCGCAATGCCGGGGATTTCGCGAACGCCGGTGAGGAAGCGCTCTGCAAGCGAGCGCTCATGCGCCGCAATCGCCTCGACCCCGCCCTGGGCCTCGATAAAGTCGAGACCGGCGGAAAGGCCTGCGATACCGTGACCGTTGAGCGTGCCCGCCTCAAGGCGCGTGGGCCACTCAAGCGGCTGCAGCTCATCGAAGCTGTGAACACCGGTGCCACCCATGGCCCACGGAGCCACGTCAATGCCTTCCGCCACGGCCAGGCCGCCGGTGCCTTGAGGTCCCATAAGCCCCTTGTGGCCGGTAAAGCACACGACGTCAAGTCCCATGGCATCCATGTCAATCTTCGCCGTGCCGGCAGACTGCGAGGCGTCGACGATCACCAGCGCACCTGCCGCATGCGCGATGGCAGACACACGCGAAACGTCGACCGCGTTGCCGGTCACATTGGAGGCGTGCGTCACCACCACGGCACGCGTGCCCGGCGTGACCAGCTGCTCGAGCTCGTCGTAGTCGAGCGCGCCGTTCGCGTCGCAGCCCGCATGCTCAACGGTCACGCCCTGCTCTGCCGCAAGGCGGTTAAGCGGACGCAGCACGGAGTTGTGCTCAAGCACCGTCGTGACCACACGGTCGCCGGGGCACACCACGCCATTGATGACGGTGTTGAGCGCCGCGGTGGAGTTGGGCGTAAAGCACACATGGTCCGCCCTCGGGCAACCCAGCAAGCGCGCAAGCTTGGCGCGGCAGCCGTGGATGGTACGCGCCGCATCGAGCGCACCCGACGTGGCACCGCGCCCAGCATTGCCGAGCGAGCACATCGCCTGCGTCACGGCATCGATGACCGTCTGCGGCTTGTGCATGGTCGTCGCCGCGTTATCCAGGTAGATCATCGCACGACCTCCCACATATCAATCACGGTATAGCCCTCGGTGGGAACGCCCGCCGCGGCAAGCTCGCTGCGCAGCAGTTCCTCATCGGCAGGCAACGCCTTCCACGCCAGACCGCAGCCGGCAGCGACCTCCCCGGGCACGGGAATCGTTCGCCCGGGAAGGCCGCGCTCGATGCAAAGGGACTCGCAGCCCATGGCGGCCGCCGTGGTGGGAAACGTGATGACAAGCGCCGGGCGCTTTTCCCTCATGGCAACTCCAACCAATACGCTACGGGCGCACGACGCGCACGGCCTGCTCCATCTTCTCCACGATCACGTACATGTTGGTGACCTCGCCCACGGCAAGCTGGTCCTTGATGCCATAGTGGTCGAGGCAGGTGCCACAGGTGAGAATCTCGACACCCTGCTCCGCCAGACCCTTCAGGTCATCGAGCACCGGCGAGCCCTCGACGGTGAGCTTGGCGCCGCCGTTGTAGAACAGCATGGTCGCGGGCAGCTCCTCCTGCTGCGTCACGGCAAAGATAAACGCCTTCATGAGCTTGTGGCCCAGCTCGTCGTCGCCACGGCCCATGCAGTCGGTGTAGACGGAAATGACGAGCTTGCCCTTGCCGGCGCTGGCATCACAAAAGGCAGCGCCATCCTGCTCGGGATCGACCACGGCAACGGCACCAGAGGTCGCCACGGTCACGTGCCACTCGGCGTCAGAAACCTTCTCGACCGAGGCCGTGCAGCCCTTCTCCTGCGCCATCTTGGAGATGTTCTTGACGGCGGTCTCGTTATCGACCGAGGTCACCACGGCACCCTCGCCATCAAGCTGTTTGAGTGCCTTAAGCGTCTTGACGACGGGCAGCGGGCAGGCATCGCCCATGGCATTGACTTCAATCTTGGTAGACATAGTTTTTCCTTTCAAAAGGGACCGCCCAGAACAGTAGGCGGTCGCATAAACGGTTTTCCTTAATGCACAACGCGAACGGCAGGACCGCCTGGTACCGACTCGTACACGCGCCCGACGACGGCGGCGATACGTCCTTCGGCATGTAGACGGCTCGCAAGCTCATCCACATCGGCAGCAGGTGCCGCGATAAGCAGGCCACCAGACGTCTGCGGGTCGTACAGCGCGTCGAGCATGCCCGGCTCAAGGTCCTCGTCGGCCGTCACGCGCGGGCCAAAGAAGTCCTGGTTGCGGTAGGAGCCCGCGGGGATAATGCCCAAACGCGCCATGTCGAGCACCTGGTCAAAGAGCGGCACCGCCCCCGACGCAAGCTCAATCTGCACGCCCGAGCCCTCGGCCATCTCGCACGCATGCCCGATCAGGCCAAAGCCCGTGATGTCAGTGCAGCCGTGAAGCTCAAGTCCCTCGGCCAGACGAATCGGAGCCTCGTTGAGGGTGCGCATCGAGTCAAACATGGCTGCGGCCTCGTCCTGCTCGATGAGCTCGCCCTTAATGGCCGTGGTGATGATGCCCGAGCCGATCGCCTTGGTCAGCAGTAACGCATCGCCCACGCGCGCGCCGCTGTTGGCGAGCATGCGGTCGAGCGCGACAAAGCCGCTCACGGACAGGCCGTACTTGGGCTCGTCGTCGTTGATGGTGTGGCCGCCCGCGATGGAGCAACCCGCCTCGACGCACTTGTCGGCGCCACCCGCCAAAATCTGCCCGGCAACCTCAACGCCCAGGCAATTGGGGATGCACAGCAGGTTCATGGCATGGCTCGGCCGCCCGCCCATGGCGTAGATATCCGACAGCGAGTTGGCCGCGGCGATCTGGCCAAACAGAAACGGGTCGTCGACCATCGGCGGGAAGAAGTCGACGGACTGCACAAGGCCCAGGTTTTCGCCAACACGAAATACGCTCGCATCGTCGGAGGTATCGAACCCCACGAGCAAGTTGTCGTTATGCACATTGGGCAAGTCGCCCAGGACCTGGGCGAGGGCTCCGGGAGCCAGCTTAGCGGCTCAACCGCTCGCGGCAGTCATAGACGTGAGCTTAATCTGATCGTCAGCCATACGAACCCCCTTCCAACAAATCAACGACTTTAAGTATACGCCCCAGGCACGCTTCCCAAGAGACCGCCGACGGCTCGAACGTCGAAGGCGGCGCCGCAAGCGCCTGCGCGATAGCATCTGCAAGTGCGCGCTCAAACAACGGAAGGTCGGCCGCCACGGGCGTGTCGACATCCGTCATACGCGGCGACGCCACCCACGTCACGGGAGCACCGGGAAGCATCGCCTCCATCCAGGGACGAACGCCGGGCAAATCGGTCGCCACAACTTTGCAACCGCACGCGAGGGCCTCGATCGTTACGAGCGGCAGACCCTCGTAAAACGAAGGCAGCACAAAGACGTCGGAACTGCGGTAGGCATGCACGAGTCCATCGCTATCCAAGCGCCCCGCCAGCGCCACCGGCACATCCGAGGCCGCGGCCAAGCGCTCGATACGCGCGTACTCGGCATCGTCCCCGCGGCCGCCCACAAGTACCAAGCCAGATGGGCGGACGTCATCGTCAATCGGCAATGACACGGCTCGAACCAGCGACTCGACGCCCTTTTTAAAGCAAATCTTGCCCACGTACACAAGCGATCCCGGCTGCCTCGCCACACTTGCGTCACGGCAGAAGACGCGATGGTCGTAACCCGTCCCAATCACGTGGATGCGATCGGCATCGACGCCGCACACCAGGCCAATCTGCTCAGCCTGCTCAGCATGGAGCGCAAAGACGGCATCGAGCCGACGAACCGCGCTTACGATGCGATCGCGCTCGAGCGCATGCGAACGCAGCTGGCGCAGGTCGGTCGAATGGCACACGGCAACAACCGGCACGCCCCGGACGCACTCGCGCGCCAATGCGGTCACCAGATACAGGTGATGGCAGATCACCAGATCGGGCCGAAACTCAGCCACCGCCCGATCGATTGCAGCAGCAAATGCCCGCTCAAATGCCTTGAGCATCGAAGGCGTCAGGTCACGATAGCGTGTAGAGGGATAGGGCATGACATCGGACATACCGCAGATGGGAAACGGCAGCTCGGCCGACTCGAACGGTACGGCAAACACGGCAGCACGCCGGTCCAGCTCGCCTTGGGTATCACCCGGCGCCGCACCGCAAAGCACGGCGGCGCGATGCCCCGTCTCGATCTGCTCGCGCACAAGCGCGGCAAGGTAGGTGCCGCTGCCGGTGCTATCTGGTTTTTGTGCCGAGATGTTGAGGATGCGCATGTCGCGGTACACCCCTAGGCCAAGGCGGCGGCGCGGACAGCCGCGCCGATCGCTCCGGCAAAGCGAGCATGGGGCGAGGTGGTCACCGGCGACCCCAGTAGCTCGCCCAACCGCTCCACCACGAAGGCGTTCTCGCACAGACCGCCGGTCAGATAGTACGGAGCGCCCGCCGCTTGCCCGGCCATGGTCGCCACGCGGGAGACCACGCTGTCGATCACGCCACGCGCAATGTTCTCGCGCGGCTCACCGCGACCGATCAGGCTGATGACCTCGCTTTCGGCAAACACCGTGCACATGCTGCTGATCTTGGTAGGCTCGCCGGAACGCGCCAGATCGGTCATCTGCTGCTGGGAAATGCCCAGGCGGTCGGCCATAATCTCCAAAAAGCGCCCCGTGCCGGCGGCGCACTTGTCGTTCATGGCAAACTTAGCCACGCGGCCGCTTTTAAGCTGAATGACCTTGGTGTCCTGACCGCCCACGTCGATCACGGTGCCGTGGTCGCCAAACAGGCGCATGGCGCCGGTGCCGTGGCAGGTGATCTCGGTCACGACCTTGTGCGCATAGGGCACAGCGACACGGCCGTAGCCAGTCGCGATCACGCGCGCATCGTCGCCCGTCACGTCATAGCCGGCCGCTGCCAGTGCCTCGCGCAGCCGCTCGGAAGCATCGACCGAGGAGAACCCGGTTGGCTGAACGCACGTCCACGCCACCGAACCCTCCCCGTCGACCACAGCAGCCTTAGCCGCCGTAGACCCGATATCGATCCCGATCCCTATCATGGCTCTCTCCCAATCTAAACATCAAAGGTAGCGGCGCGTTCAGGCGCCTTAGCTCTAGGTTTCTCAGGTGCCGGAGATTGTCCCGAAAGAGGAGCGCAGCGTACTTTGGGTACGCAAACGACGGTTTGAGGAGCAAGATCCGGTGCCTGAGGAAGCTAGAGGGTTTCGATGAAGGCGGCGATGCGGGTCTCGATCTGGCCCATGTCGCCGTTGCTGTAGTCGGTCTCGATCTTCATATACGGAATACCCGCACCCTCGACAGCCTCCTGCATGCGCGCACTCTCCACGTTAAAGGTGTGGCAGGCCTGGAGCACATTCTCCACCACACCGTCGACGTGGTATTTCTCGCACATGGCCAGGGTGTTGTCCATACGACCGTCGTTGGGCGTCATGACCGAGCAGTTGATATCCAGGTAGCGGTCGGCGATGGCGCGCAGGATGTCGGGAGCCTCCGGGTCGATCATCATGGCCGCCGTGCGCTCGCCCGAGCAGTCGTCCATGCACACGACCACACCGCCGTTGGACTCGATAGTACGGCCGATCTTGTTGATCACGCCGCCCACCGGGCAGCCGGTGATCAGAATGCGCTTGGCATCCGCCGCGACCGGGCGCTCGCCCGCGTCGTAGGCCTCGCGCAGCTTGGCGACCTTTTGCTCCAGCTGCTGCGTATAGGCCTCGATATCAAAGCTAAACGTACCGGCAAACATGGTGCTCATCAGGTCGACGCCGCTCATGGCCGCCGGCTGGTTGGCCTGCAGCGCAAACATCTCGAGCTGGGCCGCACGCAAGCGGTTGCGACGACGGACGGCAGCGCGCAGGTCATCGTCGGTAATCGTAATGCCGTAGAAGTTCTCGAGCTCCTCTTTGAGCAGGCGGCACTCCTCGTACCAGCCCTCACGCTCGTAGGCGCGATCGCGACCCTGCGGAAGATGCAGAATGTGCGTGCGCTTGAGTTCGTTGAGCAGCTCGTACATCTTCTTCTTGCCGTCGCAGGTGGTCTCGCCGATGATCATGTCGCTAAAGTACGTAAACGGGCACTTTTGCGAATAGGCAAAACCGTACGTCGACTTGATGAGCGGGCAGAGGTTTGCCGGCAGCACCTTCTCGGCCTCGGGAATCACCTCGTCGGATGTACCGCACAAGGCCACACTTGCAGCGCCCGCGGCATCGATAATCTCGAGCGGCGTATAGCTGCACAAAAAGCCGACCAGGCGATTACCCGCCTGCTTATAATCCTTGACGCGAATAAACGCCGCCTTGCGTTGCTCGTTGAACTCTTCAAACGTGCGCGGCAACGGCTGTTCCTCGATATCGGCCATAGTAGTTCCCCTCTCTTGCACCGATATACCGACAATTAAACAACGAACCCACACCATACCCAAAAGGAAGCATCCTCTAGGGAATGGCGTCGATAAGCTCCTGCGTATACGGATCGCTCGGGTGCGCGATCACGTCCTCGGCCGCGCCTTCCTCGACAAGACGACCGTGGTAGAGCACGCCAATCCGGTCGGACATATGCCGAACCACACGCATATCATGCGTGATAAACAGCAGCGCCACGCCCGTCGTGCGCTGCAGGTCGCGAAGCAAGTTGAGCACTTGGGCCTGAACGGACACGTCAAGCGCCGAGACCGGCTCGTCGCATACCACAAGGCGCGGCTCGCAAATAAGCGCCCGTGCCAGATTGAGTCGCTGACGCTGTCCCCCCGAAAGGTCGTGCGGATAGCGGTCGTAATGCTCTGCCAGAAGACCGACCGAGGCCAGGGCCGAGAGCGCGCGCCCATGGCGCTCATCCGCATCGCGCACGCCGGCGATAATCAGCGGCTCCTCCAAAATGCGGCCGACACGGTTGCGCGGGTCAAAAGCCGTAGAGCTATCCTGGAATACCAGCTGGATCTCGCGGCGAAACGGCTTGCGTTCGCGCTCCGACATCGTGGCGAGGTCGTGCCCGCGATAGACAATCGAGCCGGAATCCGCACGTTCGAGACCACAGATCAGGCGTCCAGTCGTCGACTTGCCCGATCCGGATTCGCCAACCAGGCCATAGACCTCGCCCGGCGCGATCTCAAACGACAGATCGTCCACGGCGGTAAAGACCTGACGCTTAAAACCTGAGCCCGGCATGGGATACGTTTTAGTCAGATGTGAGACCCTAAGCAGGGCTTCGCTATCAACAGCCATGGCACTCCCCTTTCTCGACAAGCCAGCATTTAGACCGGTCGCACGCATTCACGGCAACCAGCGGAGGCTCCTGCGCGCGACAACGCTCGTCCGCCCGGGCGCAACGAGGCGCAAAGCGGCATCCACAGGGTATTGCCGTAAGCGGCGGCACTGTGCCCGGAATATCCGCCAGCGTGTCAACTCGCTCGCCTTCGAGCGGCGGAATGCTCGTGATGAGCCCCTGGGCATACGGGTGGCTCGGGCGCTCCATAAGGCCGCAGGCGTCGATCTCTTCTACGATTTGGCCCAGATACATGACGTGCACGCGCGAGCAGATGCTCGTGACGACACCCAAATCATGGCTGATAAAAAGCACCGCCATGCCCTCGGAACTGTTGAGGTCGCGCAGAAGGTCCAAAATCTGTTTTTGAGTCGTCGTGTCGAGTGCCGTGGTGGGCTCGTCGGCGATAAGCAGGCGTGGGTGCCCGGCGAGCGCCATGGCAATCATCACGCGCTGGCGCATACCGCCGCTAAAATCGCCCGGATACATGTCAAAGCGAGCCGCGGCATCTCGAATTCCCACACGTTCCAACAGCGATAGAGCCTCGTTGCGGGCTTCGCGTCGGCTCACCTTACGGTGGGCCCGCACCGCCTCGATAACCTGCGCACCCACCGTCATGACGGGGTTGAGTGAGGACAACGGGTCCTGGAAGATCATGGCAATATCGCAGCCGCGCACCTCGCGCATGCGCTTGAGCGGGCGCGCGAGCAGGTCCTCCCCGTCAAAGAGAATCTGACCGGTATAGGCCATCTTCTGTTCATGCTCCAATAGGCGCATGGCACTCTGGGCAAACACCGACTTACCGCAGCCGGACTCGCCGACAACACCAACGATCTCGCCGGCATCGATATGTAGGTTGAGTTTGTTGACGGCTTCCAGCGCGTTGCCATCGCGACCCACAAACGAGATGCAGAGGTCGCGCACGTCCAAAAGATGTTCGCTCATGGGCTAGTCCTCCTTGGTCTTGGGGTCGAGGGCGTCGCGCAGGCCGTCGCCGGCAAGGTTCAGCGAAAGTACGCTCGCGATGATGGCCGCTGCCGGGAAGAAGATCATCCACGGGGCTTTGCGCATCACGTTCTTGCCCGCCTGCAGGATGTTTCCCCAGCTGGCGTCGGGCGCCTTGATACCCAGGCCCAGAAACGAGAGGGCGGCCTCCGAGAGCACGGCCTCGGCAAAGACGAAGGTCGCCTGCACCAGGAAGGGCGCCATAACGTTGGGCACGATATGCAGCCACACGATGCGCGCGGTCGAGGCGCCCTGCACGCGCAGGGCTTCCACAAAGGGCTCCTCCTTGACCACCATCGCACGCGAGCGCACGATGCGCGCCATGCTGGGCGTATAGACGATGGAGAGCGCGATGATGACGTTCCAGACCGAGGCGCCCATCATCGCCATGAGCGCGATGGCCAGCAGCACGCCCGGAATGGACATAAGGCCGTCGCAGATGCGCATGAGAATATGATCGAGTCTCTCGTTGTAGCACGCATAGGCGCCGATCACCAAGCCGAGCGCACTCGTCGCGAGCGTGACGGCAATGCCAACGCCAAGTGACACGCGCGCGCCCGCGATGACGCGGGCAAGCAGATCACGGCCAAAGTCATCGCAGCCAAAGGGATGCGCGGGCGAAGGCGCCGAAAGTCGCAACGTCATCTCCTGCGCATTGGGATTAACCGTCCACACC
>UQID01000035.1 GCA_900541045.1 uncultured Collinsella sp. | reverse complement strand
CGTCATGTGGCGCATGGCCGTAAAGCCAACGCCCTCGATTGGCCGCGAGCAGCAGACCGTAGACATGGACGCCATGGAAAATGCCGAGCTCTCGATCCACGGCCGCCACGATCCCTGCATCGTCCCCCGAGCCGTCCCCGTAGCCGAAGCAGCCGCCGCCCTCGCCATCTGGGACGCTCTCCTCGAGGACGCCGCCCAGCTCTAACCCGACTCACCTGGGTTGCCTGCCGACTCAGCCGTTACGTGAAAGGGGCCTCCATGGACCTTGCTGACATCCGCCAGGCCATCGATGGCATCGACACCACGCTCCTCAATAGCTTTGTCGAGCGAATGGACATTGCCACCGAGGTCGCCAAATCAAAGATCGAGATGGGCAAGGCCGTCTTTGACCCCGCCCGCGAGCGCTCAAAACTCAACAACCTCGCCAGCCGCGCGCCCGAGCGCTACGAGGCGCAGACCATCACCCTGTTCCGCCTCCTCATGAGCATGAGCAAGGCCGAGCAGCAGCGCCACATCAACGAGCTCAAGGGCATCACGGTGTCGCAAAAGGCCCGCGCCACGGCCGCAGCCTTTGACACGCCCTTCCCCCAGACGGCTACCGTTGCCTGCCAGGGCGTTGAGGGCGCCTACAGCCAGATCGCCGCGTGCAAGCTCTTCGACGTGCCCGATATCGCCTTCTTTGAGACCTTCGAGGGCGTTATGCGCGCCATACGCGACGGCTTCTGCGAGTTTGGCGTGTTGCCCATCGAAAACTCAACTGCCGGATCGGTCAACGCCGTCTACGACCTGCTCGCGCAGTTCGACTTCCATATCGTGCGCTCGCTGCGCCTCAAGATCGATCACAACTTACTCGTCAAATCCGGCACCAAGCTCGCCGACGTGCGCGAGGTCTACAGCCACGGCCAAGCCATTGCCCAGTGCGCCGGCTTTATCGAGGGCCACGGACTGCATGCCACCAAGTACCCCAACACCGCCATGTCGGCCGAGATGGTCGCCAACTCCGAGCGCACCGATGTCGCCGCCATCGCCTCGCGCAGCTGTGCCGAGCTGTATGGCCTGGAGGTGCTGGAGCCCAACATCCAGGACTCGGACAACAACTACACGCGCTTCGTCGTCATCAGTCGCGAACCGCGCGTCTATCCCGGTGCCAACCGTACCTCGCTCATGATCACCACGGCAAACGAGCCGGGCGCGCTCTATCGCGTACTCGAGCGCTTCTACGCGCTCAACATCAACCTCATCAAGCTCGAGAGCCGCCCCATCCCCGGGCACGACTTTGAGTTTATGTTCTACTTTGACCTGGACTGCCCCTTTGGCAGCAAGGCCCTCGACGACCTGCTCGACTCGATTGACGACGTATGCGAGAGTTTCACCTACTTTGGCAGCTACACGGAGGTGCTCTAGATGACCGATACCGCCGCAACCCGTCCATACGGCGTTCTGGGTCGCGTGCTGGGCCACAGCTACACCCCGACCATCTACAAGGAGCTCGCAGGGCTTGAGTACGTGCGATTTGAGCGCGAGCCCGAGGATCTCGAGGCCTTTATGACGGGCGATGAATGGGAAGGCACCAACGTGACCATCCCCTACAAGCGTGCCGTCATGGAATACCTGGACGAGCTGAGCCCGCTGGCCGAGCGCATGGGCAACGTCAACACCATCACGCGCCTGCCCGATGGCCGCCTGTGCGGCGACAACACCGACTACTTTGGTTTTCGGTGCCTGGTCGAGGAGCTGGGCGTAGAAGTTGCCGGTAAGAAGGCCCTCGTGCTCGGCGCCACCGGCGGTGCCGGCACTACAGCGAGCATGGTACTCGGCGACCTAGGCGCCGTCGTGGTGCCCGTGGGCCGCACGAGCGACGTCAACTACGGTAACATCGCGCAGCAATCCGATGCCGCGTTGCTCGTCAACTGCACGCCTGCCGGCATGTTCCCCCACTGCCCCGACGCCCCCTGCATGCTCGAGGGACTTGACGCGCTCGAGGGCGTCATCGACATTGTCTACAATCCCGCCCGCACGGGCTTGATGCTCGAGGCCGAGCGCCGCGGCATCCCCTGCATCGGCGGCCTGCTCATGCTTGTTGCACAGGCGGCACAGGCTGTCGAGCGCTACACCGGCAAAGCCACCCCGCGCGAGCGCATCCTGGACGTAACGGAGCGCCTGTCCCGCCGCGAGCAGAACATCGCGCTCATCGGCATGCCGGGCTCGGGCAAGACCCGCGTGGGCGAGCAGATCGCCCAGCTCACGGGCTGCGAGCACATCGACCTCGATCGCGCCCTCGAGGAGCGCCTGGGCACGCCCTGCGCCGACTATATCGTCGAGCGCGGCGAGGCGGCCTTCCGCGAGCAGGAGACGGCGGCGCTAGCCGACATCTCCAAGCGCAGTGGCCTGGTGCTCTCCACCGGCGGCGGCGTGGTCACGCGCGATGAGAACTATCCGCTGCTGCATCAGAACGGCCAGATTGTGATGCTCAACCGCAAGCTCGACGAACTCGCTCATAAGGGACGCCCCATCACTGCCCGCGATGGCATCGAAAAGCTCGCCGAGCAGCGCATGCCGCGCTACCGCGCCTGGGCCGACCACATCATCGACTCGCGCGACTGCGCAGCCAACACCGCCCGAGCCGTCCTCGACACGCTCCCACCCGCTCTCTAACCAAAACCACCACAAAGGGGACAGGCACCTTTGTGGTGGTTTTTCATTCCGCCTCACCGCCCGACCAACCGCAAAGGAAGCAACCATGAAAGCACTCGTCATCAACGGTCCCAACCTCAACATGCTCGGCATTCGCGAGCCGGGCATCTACGGCAGCGACAACTACGACCGCCTGGTCCAGATCTGTCAGGAGGCAGGCGCTGCACAGGGTTTTGACGAGGTCGAGGTCTTCCAGTCCAACCACGAGGGCAGCATCGTCGACAAGATTCAGGAGGCCTACGGCAAGGTCGACGGCATCGTCATCAACCCGGCTGCCTACACGCACACCAGCGTGGCGATCCTCGACGCCCTCAAAGCCGTCGCCATCCCTGCAGTGGAAGTCCACATCAGCGCCGTCGAGACGCGCGAAGACTTCCGCCAGGTAAGCTATGCGCGCCTAGCCTGCTTCGCCACCATCACCGGCGAGGGCCTGCAAGGCTACGCCCATGCGCTGGAGCTGCTGAAGGAGCACCTCGAAAAGTAAAATGCCAATCCCAACGAACAGTAGCGGCTTGCTCGCGCTCGACTCCAGCAGCATACAAGACGAAAAAAGCCCAGACCACCAAGGGGTCCGGGCTTAATAAACGATGGTGCTCCATGGCGGATTCGAACCGTCGACCTTGGGATTAGAAGTCCCCTGCTCTATCCAACTGAGCTAATGGAGCAAATAACCGCACGCCCAAGCAAGCGCAATCCTGTCAGGCGCAAGTAATTATAACCTAGTTGAACTGCTCGCGGTACGCCTTGCAGACCTTGTCGACCGGGCCGTCCATGCGAAGGTCACCCTTCTCAATCCAAACGGCACGCTGGCAGATGCGCTCAACCTGCTCCATGGAGTGCGAAACGAACAGAACTGTCACGTCACCGCTCTGGATAAAGTGCTGGATGCGGGCCTCGCACTTCTGCTGGAAGAACACATCACCGACGGACAGCGTCTCGTCAACGATCAGGATATCGGGCTCGGTGATCGTCGCGATTGCAAAGGCGATACGCGCAACCATGCCCGAAGAGAAATTTTTGAGCGGCATATCAACAAAGTTCTGCAGCTCGGCAAACTCGATAATGCCATCAAAATTAGCGTCGATGAACTCCTTGGTATAGCCGAGCAGGGCGCCGTTCAGATAGATGTTCTCGCGGGCGGTCAGCTCGGGGTCAAAGCCGGCACCAAGCTCAATCAACGGCGCGATGTTACCGTGCACCTTAACGCTGCCCTCGCTAGGCTCAAGCACGCCAGCGATAATCTTGAGCATCGTGGATTTGCCGGAGCCGTTGGTGCCGACCAGGCCCACGACCTCGCCACGGTGAATATCAAACGAGATATGCTTGAGCGCCCTAAACTCCTCAAAGAACAGTTCGTGCTTGGCAAGCTTGATGAAGTACTCCTTGAGGTTGGTCAGCGACTCGGACGCCATGTTAAAGATCATGGTGACGTCGTCGACCTCGACAGCCAGAGGCTGCTCGCTGTAATCAACAACAGATTCAGTCATCACAGCACTCCTTAGATGTAGAGGATAAATTTGCGCTCGGACTTATGGAACACGGTGTAACCAATAACAAGCGCAAGGACCGCCCAAGCGACGCACATGCCAAGCGTCATGAGCGAGGGCGTCGTCTGGAACAGGAAGATATCGCGCATAAACTGCAGGTAGTTGTACATGGGGTTCGCATAGACCAGAATGCGCACGAGATGCGGCATTTGCGCAACGAAGTCGGTCGTCCAGAAAATAGGCGTGATGTAAGTCCACGCCGTAATGACGACGCTCCACAGATGCATAACGTCGCGGAAAAAGACCGTAAGGGCAGAGAGCATCATGCCCAGGCCCATGCAGAAGCACATAAGCAGCAGCAGGCAAACCGGCAGCAGAATCAGGTGCCAAGAAGGCATAACGCGGAACCACAGCATAACGATGGCGACGGCGACCAGCGAGAAGGCAAAGTTGACCAGCGAGAAGAGCACCTTCTGCACCGGGAAGACCCAGCGGTGCACCTTAACCTTCTTGAGCAGCGGCGCAGCACCCACGATCGACGTCAGGGCCTGGTTCGTAGACTCGGACATGACGGCAAAGGTGACGTTACCCACGATCAAATACAGCGGGTACATCTCGGGCGTAATCGAGCCATTGCGGCCCTGGGCAAAAATCGTCGAGAACACAATAGCCATGACGATCATCATCAGCAGCGGGTTGAGCACCGACCATGCGACGCCCAGAACGCTACGGCGATACTTGATCTTAAAATCCTTGGTAACCAGCTGACGAAGGATAAACGCGTCCTTCTCAAATTCGTTCTTAGCAAACGTCGCAGGCAGACTGCGAGTTTCTTGTTGCTTTGTCTGATCCGACACGGATGCAACTCCTTTACTCGTAATCGTTGACAAACGAACAGTATAGACCCGCCTTCAACGCCATAAGGCGGCGTTGCGAAACTGGAAAACTATCCCACAACATCGTTTTCGGAACGTCTTCCATCAGACAGCATGCCGCGAGCGACCACCACAATCACAGCAGGGAGACCAAATTGAGCAGCCACGATATAACGAGGCCAATACCAAATAGGACTGGCAATAAAGAGCGTTCCGTACAACAACAAAAAGGGCAAAAGCGGCAAAACAAGTCTTGCGCGACCACATGACACCAACAGTGCTGCCGAAAACATGAGCAACCAAAAGACAACGGCGCCAGAAATAGACCAAGCGCTCAGCCCAATCGCCACATCGACACCATCGCCAAAGGGTGCAAGCAAGTTGCGAAATGTAACTCCCGTAGAAGCCTTTGCGTCGGCCACAAGGTTATACGGAACACCCATGAGAAAGTTTTCGGGAAGGCCGTCGGCACCCTTTACGTTTGGGGCCCAAAAACCAAACGTCTGCAGCTCCCACGCCTCAAAGTATATCGAAGGATTACGCAAGAGCATCGAGGCCCAATGAGCCCAGAATCCATCCTTTAAATGGTCCGAATTAAAGTCATCGTTCCATTTAAGCGGATCGATAATACTGGGGTGGTAAACCTCTTTGTAACGATCAAGCGGGAGCAGCTCGTTCATATAAGAACGGTCGGACTCGGACATTCCGCCATCGAGCGCGGCAACGCGAGCCATCTGAGCAAGCGGAATACCCACTGACTCAACATCCTCCGATGGAACAACGCCCATAGCCGAGTACACGGGCCCCGTAATAGCCAAACATGCAGCAATTGCAATTCCAAGAGGAATAGCCAAACGGGAACCCGACCCCATCGGGCTTATACGGCCGAATCGGCCCAAAACTGCAATTATCGCAAGCACTACGAATAGCGCGGCGCAAATATACAAACCGTTATTCCGCAGAAGCATAACGCCCAACGCCAGGGCACCAAAAACGAGCAAACGCAACGTGCTCGACCAGGAACCCTTGCCCATGACGGCATCGGCAAGCATGGTCACCATCAAGACAAGACAGCAGGAAAACAACGGGTCTTTCCAAAGCGCCACAGAATAAAGAGCGCAATACCGTGACAAGCCAAAATAGACTACGAGCAGCCAAGACCAGCGAGAGGAGACCCCCAAGCGGGAAGTCACCCAAATTGAAAGATAGCCAAACGTGCTGGCAACACAGGCCATCTGAAGCACCGTTAGCAAGGCAACGCCAACCGAAGGGCTCATCCCCATGAGGCCTGCAATTTTGATACAAGCAGCCATCATCATGGTGAATGCAACCGGATGATGGTTGCTCAAAGGGTTCCACCCCATAATCTAAGCAAACGACGAGAAGGTGTCCCCAAAAAACAGACCGGGACAATACCTCAGGAAGAACGGGAGATACAAAAGAAATATCACTAGAGCACGGACCGCAACAGATAGGAGTCGAATGGACGAGTCGCCATCATTAGCCCGCAGCGAATCTTTGCAGAAAACACAGCAGCGGTAACGACAAGACAGCTGAACAAGCACTGACAAGACCCAAAAGACCAGCGCCGACATCACCCAAAAAGCAACAAAATCAATCGCGGAATACGGCTCAATATAGTTCTCGTAAATCCCGCCGGCAATTACCGGGTCAGTCACGCGAATATGCGCTCCCAGCACAAGAACAAACGAAAATACAAGGGAAATCACTAAGCAGCAAGCTCTACCAACAACAGACGGAAATGCAAAATCCCTGCACGCAAACTTATTGAAATAAACCAATGATGCGATTATCGCAACACATGCCAAGACAGATGGAAACAGGTCGAAGGAACCACTACAATACGTCACCGTAGCGATGCTTGCTGCAAACAGCAAAACAGCACGTGTCACATCTAATAACCTGAACTCTCGAATCAATGCGCCCATCCTAACCACGAAACAAACGATTCGATTGTACGCGACCAAAGGAACCTTCATGGCCGAGCAAACGATTGCCGTTATTATCCCCTGTTACAACGAGGCAGTCACCATCGGAAAAGTCATCGACGACTTTCACCGCGAACTTCCGCAAGCGACGGTCTACGTATACGACAACAACTCGTCAGATAACACCTCTCACATTGCTGCAGAGCACGGTGCCACGGTGCGTTTTGAGCCGCGTCAGGGAAAAGGCAACGTCTGCCGTCAGATGTTTCGCGACATCGACGCCGATTGTTACCTGATGGTCGACGGCGACGACACCTACCCTGCCGAAGCGGCAAAGGCCCTCTGCGAGCCCATCCTTAACGGCACGGCCGACATGACCGTAGGCGACCGCCTTTCCAATGGAACCTATGCCGAGGAAAACAAGCGAGCCTTCCATGGTTTTGGCAACAACCTAGTTCGCGCCATGATTAAGTGGATCTATGGCTTCAGCTTCGATGACGTTATGACGGGCTATCGCGCAATGAGTCGCCCGTTTGTCAAAACGTTCCCCGTACTTTCCGAGGGATTTCAAATCGAAACCGAGCTCTCCATCCATGCCGTCGATCACCGCTGGCGCATCAAGGACGTGCCCATTGAGTACCGCGATCGCCCCGAAGGATCCGAGTCTAAGCTCAATACCGTCAGTGACGGCATCAAGGTCGTCGCTATGATCGGCACGCTGTTCAAGGACTACCGTCCGCTCAAATTCTTCAGCCTGGTCGCGCTTCTGTTTGCGATTATCGGCCTCGCCCTGGGCATCCCCATCGCCGTCGAATATTTCCAGACCGGCCTCGTTCCCCGCTTTCCCACCGCAATGCTCGCCGCATCTTTCATGTTCCTTTGTGGCCTGAGTCTCGCGACGGGGCTTATCCTTGATTCCGTTGCAAAGGTTGAGCGTAAGCAGTGGGAGGTCAACGTGTATAACACATATAGCTGCAGCATTCCCTCCAGCGCAAATAAAAACGAGAGGTAAGTCGCATGCCGCTCATTTCCATTGTCGTGCCGTGCTACAACGAGCAAGAATCACTTCCGATCTTTCTCAAAGAGCTCGATGGCGTCGTTCGCATCATGGCTCAGCAAGACCCCAGCATCTCCTTTGAAGCCGTCCTCATCGACGATGGCTCAGCGGACAAAACGCTCACCGTCATGAAGGCGGAAGCCGCGGCGGCGCATCCATACGTCATCCACTGGCACTCTTTCTCACGCAACTTTGGCAAGGAGGCGGCACTGTTTGCCGGACTCCAGCATGCAAAGGGTGACTATGTCACCACCATGGACGCCGACATGCAGGACCCGCCCTCGCTGCTGCCGCAGATGTACGAGGTCTTGCAAACCGAAGGCTACGACAACGTCGCTACGCGCAGGACCACCCGCAAAGGCGAGCCTCCAATCAGGTCGTTCTTCGCCCGCATGTTCTACAAGATCATCAACCGCATTTCCAACGCGGACATCGTCGACGGTGCACGCGACTTTAGGCTCATGAAGCGCCCCATGGTCAACGCTATCGTCTCCATGGGCGAATATAACCGATTCTCCAAGGGCATTTACGGCTGGGTGGGCTTCAAGACCAAATGGCTCCCCTATGTAAACGTCAACCGCGTGGCCGGCGAGACCAAGTGGAGCTTTTGGTCGCTGCTCCTCTATTCCATCGACGGCATCGTCGCTTTTTCCACGGCGCCGCTCTCCCTCGCCGCCCTCACGGGTATCGTCTTCTGTCTCATCGCCATTCTGGGATTCGTCATCATCCTGGTCAAAACACTCGTTTGGGGTGACCCCGTCGGCGGATGGCCGTCGCTCGCCTGCCTCATAACGCTGTTTGGCGGCATGCAGCTTCTGTGCCTTGGAATCATCGGTGAATACTTGGCAAAGGCCTACTTGGAAACCAAGCAACGTCCTATCTATATCATTCGAGAATCCAGCGAGGAATCTGATGACACGGATCAATAAATGCACGTTCAAGAATGTAGCATTCTACGCTGCCTGCTTTGCGTTTACCGTCACGCTCTTTGTCGCACTTGCCGTGACAGGACACGTCTACCCCTTTGGGGACAACTCGTTTCTCGCTGGCGACCTCAAGTACCAGTACATCGACTTCTTCGCTTGGTTCCGACGCGTCCTTTTGGACGAGGAGAATCTTCGCTACTCCTTTTCTCAGGGTCTGGGCATGAACACGTGGGGGCTCTATAGCTACTATCTCGCCAGCCCCTTTAACCTGCTCTGCGTACTGTTTCCCCAAGACAAGCTGACGCTCTTTGTGTTTGTTATCGCCGCGCTCAAGCTCGGCTGCATCCACATCAGCAGCGCCTGGTACTTGCAAAAGCGCTTTGGCCTACCCAAGCCCGCAGCATTCCTACTTTCCCTCTCGTTCACATTTTGCAGCTGGACCATCAGCAACCTGCGCAACCCGCTCTGGATCGATTGCCTCATCCTGCTGCCCATCTGCGCGTACGGATGCTACGAGCTCATCCGCAAGCAGCGCATGATCCGCCTCGTCATCGCAACGGCGCTCAATGTCATGTTCTGCTGGTATACGGCCTACATCAGCATCCTGTTCCTCTGCATCTTCGTACTCGTCGAATTTGTCGACTACGTCTCTGCGGAAGGATATAGCTGGAAGCTCGTGCTCGATCGGGCCCTACGATTCGCCGGGGCTATCGCGCTTGGACTGCTTCTGTCCGCCTGGACCTTTTTGCCGACCATCCTTGCCATGTCCAAGGGCGGTCCCGTTCTGACACTCGGCCCCCTACTTAAAACCAGCCTCAAATCGCTCATCAGGGGCTTTCTTCCCTGCATGTGGGTAAACAACGAAAGCACACCGCAGTTCTATTGCGGCATCATCATGATGCTGCTCGCGGTGAGTCTGCTGGTTAACCGCACGATTTCGATCAAGACGCGCATCGCAACACTCGTCGTCACGATAATCCTGGTCGCCAGCTCCGTTTTAAGCCCGCTCGAGTACATCTGGTGCGGCATGCGCGTTCCTAACGGCTTCTACTCGCGCACGGCTTTTTTGCTGAGCTTCTTTGCGCTGTGGGCCGCAGGATACGCGTTGCAGAAACTCAATGAGCGGCCAACATTACGTCGAGCCCATCGTCCGGCCATCATCATGCCGCTCTTGGCACTCACGGCAATTGAACTATTTGCCAACGCCCATGTTATGTGGAACCAGCTGTACACAGGCTATTCCGAAGAAGCCAACAGCACCTATGTCGCCACCGCAACCAATACGATCACAGCCATTCGAGGCCAGGATTCGGCGTCTTTCTGCCGCATCGACCGTACGACTACGCGCGCCGATAGCGCCGCCCTCAACGAAGGCCTGGCACTTGGATACAACCAACTGTCTTCATATTCGTCGGCAAACAACCCGCAGGCAATTGCACTGCTCAACTCCCTTGGATACAGCAGTGTCGGCGAATTTTCAACCCGTTATGCCGAGCCCATTCTTGCCGTCGATGCCCTACTGGGAGTCAAGTATGCC
This sequence comes from uncultured Collinsella sp., assembly GCA_900541045.1. Taxonomy (GTDB): domain Bacteria; phylum Actinomycetota; class Coriobacteriia; order Coriobacteriales; family Coriobacteriaceae; genus Collinsella. Next base: position 1,845 of record UQID01000035.1, on the reverse strand, counting down.
ATTCCCGAGAACGCACCTGCGGGATACGTTTCGGCCAAGACGAATCAGGCGGACTCCACAAGCGCGGTGTACGAGAACCCCTATGCGCTCAGCATTGGCGTCGCAGCCTCAAGCGATATCCAAAACAGCACGCTGAAGATCGGGAACCCATTCGAAAAGCAGAACGACCTCTACAGCAAAATCCTAGGCCGCGAGGTAAAGCTCTATACCAAAATCAAGGCCACGAACACGGAAAATGACGAGAACTTAAAGCAGTGGAACGTCACCGTGCCGTCGGGTTCCATCGGATATCTCTACATCAACAAAGATGCGATCGCCGGCAGCTATTGGCCCGTCGCCCTTACCATCGACCAGCGAACGATCGAAAACGAGGCCTGGAGATTCGACAATAATATCCGCCAGATTGCGGATGCATCGGACGCCCCGAACCAGCATACGGTGTCAATCGGAGTCGCAGAGGGCTATACAGACATGCCGCAAGACAATGAGCCGGTCTTTTACGCCCTCAATCTGGACGTTTTCAAACAGATTATGAACGAGCTTAAGACGAGCGAGTTTATTCCGACGGTTTTTGAGGACGGAAGGATCGAAGGCGAGTATACAGCCAAGGATGACGGCAACCTGCTGCTGAGCGTTCCGTACGATGAGGGCTGGAACGTAACGGTAAATGGCACCGCCGCAGAGCTGGCGCCCGCCGCCGATAAGGGCTTGTCATGCTTGAGCGTGCAGAAAGGCGCGAATAGGATCGTGATGACCTACAAAACTCCGGGCGCCCTTGCGGGGCTTGCAGTGAGTCTGGCGACCGCCGCCGCCCTTGTTGCAGCAGGGCTATACGCCAGGTATAAGAAAAGCCGCCGTTAACAAGCGGCGGCTTTTACTCTCGAAAAGCTAATAGCGGCTAGAGCGTCTTGAGGTACTCCCCCAGCTCTTCCTCCCAGCCGGGCATGTGGAAGCCGGCAGCCTCAAGCTTGGAGAGGTCGAGCGCGGAGTGGACCGGACGCGGGGCGACGGGGCCTTCGGCGTTCGCGTAGTAGTCGGCGGTCGAAACCGGCACGACCCTGTCGCCGTTGCCGTTGGCAGCCTCGAAGACGGCGCGGGCAATGTCGGCCCAGGACTTCACGGCGCCGGAGCCGGTGCAGTCGTAGGTGCCATAGGGGGCGTGCGTCCCCAGCACGTGGAAGATGGCGGCAGCCATGTCGCGCGTGAAGGTCAGGCGGCCCAGCTGGTCGTCCACGACGGTGACCTTGTCCAGCTTGTCGTCCGGGTCGGCGACGCGGTCTGAGAGCGCCTTCATGGTCTTGACGAAGTTGTGTCCCTCGCCGATGACCCAGCTGGAGCGCATGATGTAGTGGCGCGGGCAGCCGGCCACGGCGATGTCGCCGGCGGCCTTGGTCTGGCCGTAGACGGACAGCGGGCTGAGGGGCTCGTCCTCGGTGTGGACCTCGGCTGTGCCGTCGAAGACGTAGTCGGAGGACACGTGGACCAGGGTGATGCCGTGCCCGGCGCAGACGCGGGCGAGCAGGGCGGGCCCGGTCGCGTTAGCCTTCCATGCGGTCGCGCGGCCCTCGGGGGTCTCCGCTTTATCCACGGCCGTGTAGGCGCCGCAGTTGATGACGGTGCCGTAGAGCGACCAGTCGTAGTGGGAGTAGGCGTCCGGGTCGGACATGTCGAAGGTGTCGATGTCGCAGAAGTCGAAGTTCTTCGCCACGCCGCGCTCCTCGGCGAGCGCGCGCACCGCATGGCCCAGCTGGCCGTTGCAGCCGGTGACGAGGGTGCGCTTCGGAGCCATGGGGACGACGTCCTTGAGCATCGGGTGGTTGAGGTCGGCCTCGGAGACGGTGGCCT
>UQID01000034.1 GCA_900541045.1 uncultured Collinsella sp. | reverse complement strand
GAGGTCAGAAGTTCAAATCTTCTAACGCCCACCAAATGTTCGCAGCTCAGAGGCTTCGCCTCTGAGCTGTTTTGTTTTACGTCGCCAAGCCAAAAGGGCGCCGCGGCACCCAAAACCGCTTCGACAGCTCCAATAACCATCCCAGCCGCGCCTAAAATCGCCAAGTAGCCCCAGCGATCACCCCGATTAGGCCCAAAGCCACCCAAACAGCCTTGGTGACCGCCCCAATCTGGCCTTCACAAGCCTCGTGGCCACATCCAGATAGCCTTCCCATAATCAGGTCTAATACTTTTCCCGAGAAGTGAACGAGCTTATTTGGGCCACCGAAGCATCCACACTTTTCGAAGCAAAAACCGCAGGATTCCAATGACAAAACCGCAGGAAATAAGCCACCAAAAGTGTCGATGTTTCGGGGGTCCGTTTTGACTCGTTCACTTCTCGGGAAAAGTATTTGACCTGAAAATAAGGCCCCTGGCCCCACCCCTAGCAACCGCCCCTACCAATGTTGACGCACCTCGATAACCGTTTGCCAAAGCTTAAAACGCTTCGTTTCGACGCGCTTGAGGGCAAAATATCGCTGTTCCTCGCTCATGGGCTTGTTAAAAATGGGTCGCTTATTCCGATGCAGCTTCCGCCGGATGCGTTCGCACAGCCGAACGAGCTTGTCGTAGTCATTTGCCTGGTCAGTCGTCACGGTAAAGTACGCCACGCCGCTCAGCAGCTGTAACTCGTTGCGGCGCTCGGCATCCTTGTGGATCTTCTCGCTTCCGTCGTGGATGGCATCGCTGTCGTAATCGACCATCGCGGTCAGTACCTCTGGCAGCAGCCCGGCCTTTACTTTATCCATGCCCACCTCGACTTTAGCCGTAAGCGTTATGTCGGGCGTGCGTTCCAACACGCGAAGCCTGCGATTGCGCCCATCGTTGTATCCATCGCGGATGAAGACCTTCTTGTTGAGCTCGGCCTTGCCCAATGCATACCCGCCGTAGCGCGTAGGCAGCGACATAAACATGCACAGCCCCGATTCCCTCGGAGAGCGCGACCCCTCGATCACATATGCAAGGAGCGCCTTTGCCTTCGCAAGATCTCTCACCTTGGGGGACTTCTCGATATACGCCGCGATGAGCTCCTTGGTCGTGAGCCTGCCATCGCGCATGCCCGCATCCCTGCTTGTTACCCCACCGGGAGCAAGGTTATCCAGCCGATAGTCCGATGTCATGGCATAACCGGCATAGATGGCCGCCGCTGCATCGTCATCGTGCGCGGCCTGCAAAAACGCCAGCTCGGGAGAGCATACGTACGCATCCAGGTCGCCTCTCCAGTGGCCCAGCGAGATAAACGAACCTGCTGGGAGCTCGTTGGTGCACAGGTGCGTCTTAACATGCTTGCTCCGCCGACGGTCGGCTCGCGACGGCACCAGCAAATCCAGCGTTTCGATCCCCAGGTCGTAGCGATCGATAAACTCCTGCGCCTCCTGGTCGCAGAGCGCGCAGGCGTCCGCAATCGACACGACCTCTGGTTCCGAATCCCCAAAGCGCGGGTTCGGGATGTGTGCCAAGAGCGCCAGCGCAGCGTTATGTGAAACGATAAAGTGCCCCATGGCGCGAAGATAGCACGCACGTCGGCGGCCATTGGCAGTCCTGCTAAGTTTTCGGCAAACGATCGGCGGTTTTTTTTGCCGCGGCGCGTCCAAAGTGCTCATTCGTCGACGTCTAGTTGCAAATCCGTCAAGCTTTTGGCAAGGTTGCCGCTCAACTGACCAAAAGCCGACCATGCACTTGCCCATTTACTTGACAACACGCCCCCGCCAAAACATCCCGCGACCTCTTGAACGGCCGAAGCATCCACCCTGCGACCGCACGCCACGCCGCAATCGCCTCGTTAAGGCAGCAGACGCCACCGGCCACCAGCTCAAACACCGCCGACCCCAGCCGCGTGTATCGAGCACCCAGCGCTGGGGTATCCTTGGAGCACACGCACCGCAAGCCGCACAAAGGAGCCGCCATGCGCACCGAGCTCGATGTTCCCTTTTCGCACAAAGACGAGGCCAAGGCCCTGGGCGCCAAGTGGGACCGGGCCAAGAAGATCTGGTACGTGCCCGAAGGCGTCAACCCCGAGCCCTTTGCCGCGTGGCTGCCCGGCGTGGATCGCTCCGACCCCAGCGCGCCCTACATCTACCTGGTGCTGGGCAAGCGCGAGTGTTGGAAGTGCCACGAGCGGACGACGGTCGCGGCCTTCGGCATTCCGTATTGGGCGGCCGAGCACTCGGGCAGCAAGGCTGCGCCCAGCTCTGCGCCCAACATGGACGACACAGGCCACATCGCGATCGACACCGCCCGCGCCAACGCCGTGGCCATCGTCCCCGCGCTGGGCTGCGTGCCGGCCGAGATCCGCGACTACCTGCGCGAGCGCTGCGGCTACAAACCCGTAACGTCGCGCACCACCAAGACCGTATCGCTCGCCAGCACCTGCACCGGCTGCGGTGCGCCGCAAGGCAGCCATTACCTGTTCGAGGAGCCCACGTCGCCGTTTGCACTCACGGCCATCAACAAACTGCCCGCGCTGGAGTTCGTGCGCGTGGAAGTCGCCGGCGTCTATGGCATCCCCGCCGCCCTAGGCGACTTTGACCAGGCACTCTTCACCTGGGCACGCGACCACCACACCCAGTTCCACAAGAGCCTGTTCGAGGGGATCTACCTGTAGGACAAAACCCGAAAATCGAGTCCAGATTTCCTCGAAAATCGAGTGTGAAAATCCTCGAAAATCGAGTATGATTATCCTCGAAAATCGAGTATGCCCAGGTAGTGAGGTTTATCAAATCATGATTTCTTATGGTTCGGAACAGCCCAAATCCTACCGTCCTCGCCTTTTGGACGAACGACTGCAAACCCTGCTCCAGATTTTTGGAGCGGTCGAGATTCGGGGCACAAAGTGGTGCGGTAAATCATGGACCGCGCTCGCATTCGGTGAGAGCGTCGTTCATCTTGACGACCCAAACGTAAAGTCGCTGGTCGAAGCCGATCCTTCGCTCGCTCTTCAGGGCAATAAGCCGCACGTCATCGATGAGTGGCAAGAGACCCCCGCAACATGGGATGCCACGCGCCGCGCCGTAGATGCATCCGGCGGCGAGAAGGGCCTCTTTATCCTCACCGGATCGTCAACGCCGGCAAAAGACTCTGTCACCCACAGCGGCGCCGGCCGCATAGCGCGTCTCGATATGAGCACCATGACGCTTTGGGAACGCGGTCTTTCGACGGGATCCGTTTCGCTGCAAAACCTATTCGAAGGATCATTCGAACCTTCGGCCTATACAGGCTCTCTCCCCATGCTGGCCGACGCAATTTGTTGTGGAGGGTGGCCGGCGCTTGTCGGGGCGAGCCCTCAGATGGCTGCAGAGGTCGTTAACCAGTACCTCGATGCCATGTACGAAGTCAGCGTTCCGCAAAAAGGAGGCGTGGGGTCTACAGCGCGGCACATTGTGTCCTCACTCGCGCGCAACGTTGCGACCTCTGCTACGCTCAACACCATCGCAGCAGACGCCTCGTTGGGTGACAGTGACGCCCAGCCGGCAACTTCGACCGTGGCGTTTTACCTCGACATGCTGGTGAGCATGTATGCGATCGTAAATCTGCCCGGCTGGGATGCACCCGTCCGCGCAAAATCCCGCCTGCGCACCAAACCAAAGCGCTATTTCGCCGACCCCTCCATTCCCGCAGCCGCGCTTGGAATGAATCCCGAAAGGCTCCTTGCGGACGGTCAGACTTTTGGCCTGCTCTTTGAGTCTCTGTGCATTCACGACCTGAGCGTCTACACCTCATGCCTGCCCGGCTCGCATCCGGGCTCGCTCCACTACTATGGCGACTCCGACGGGCTTGAAGTTGATGCCATTATCGAGTTGAACGATGGCCGCTGGGCAGCGATAGAAATCAAGCTCGGCGAATCCAAGGTTAGCGACGGAATCCGCAACATCGAGCGCCTGCGCCGCAAGGTCGCTCTGAACCCTGCCGCGCGCAACCCCCAGCCGGAGTTCTGCGCCGTCATCACCGCGACCTCGCCCTTCTGCCGCTACGACGCCGAGCACGACGTCTACGTGTTCCCCATTGGAGCGTTGCGGGCGTAGGGCGGTGATTCGGGGCACTGGGTTTGTTTAATGGGTAATTCGATCTTCGAAGCTACGGCTCCGTCTCGTCATAGGTAATGGCACATCCGCAGGTTGGGCATTGCTGAGGATAGACCGGGAGACGCAGGCCTGTTCGAGCCCGCGGGTCGGTGGCGTGTTTGTCGCGGGTGTCGATGAAGCTGATGTCTAGGCATGGGAGGTCTGCGCCGCAGCGAGGGCAGGGCAGACAGATTTGGCTGCAGGTGACCTCGACGAGCGGGAACAGGCTCCGGCCCATTAACGCTCGCGGCAAGTTCCCGTACACGCCTCGTACGATATCGCTTCTCCATCCCATGGTCTCCCCTTTCCCGTTTTAACTGTTGAGGAGAGGATGGCAGGATCGCGCGGCGCTCGATGCGGCGCGACGCGATCCGATCAATCGACATGATTGGGTTGCGACGGACCGCACCCGCCTAATACGGAGCAACGGCTTCCGCCCGACGTCGCGATTCCGAGAAATCGAACTCGGCGCGGTGGGCCTCGAGGAACCGAGCATTGGGACGCAGGCGATGCTCGTCCGGCTCACGCAATACCGACCCTGCAAACGCTGCATAGTCCGTATGCTGCAGAAGGTACGACCCGCAAAGCTGATAGTCACCGCGCACCAACTCAAACGAAATCAAATGAGCATCGAAGAGCGAGTGTAGATCGCGACGCAGCAGGATACCGTTGCTAACAACCTGCGATTTGGGACCCGAGTAATTCTCGATATGTGCAGCTTCGAGCGCCTCGTCGACATTGCAACCCGAGACGGCGCATCGACCAGTGTAGGCCTCAAAGAGTTCAGTGCGAAAACGCTGCTGGCCGATTCGCTCGCGACGCAGCGCATAGCGAACCTTTTCATCGTCGCTCGCCAGAGTGCCAGAAAACTCAGCCGCGACCGGAGCGTCCTTCATGTAGCTCATATCGGGGAAGAAACGAGCGTCGGGCCCACCCTTATGGACGGGGCCGTGCAGTACAAACCAGCTGTTCTCGGGCTCGTAGCGCTCGACGAATGCGAGACCAAGTACCTTGTAGCCGACGCTTGTTGCAAAGAACACGCCGACCGGAACGCCGCATTCCATGCAGTTGATCATCTTTTGGTTGTAGTCCTGGTCGCGCCAGTTTTCGACTGAAGCACTTTGCGACGAGTACTTGAGCACCCACGTGCCATCCTCAAGATAGAGCGGCGGGACATCGGGGTAGGCGCCGCGCTTGGAATTGTGCACCGAGAGCGCGAAGGTCTTCTCGCGCGGATGTTTAACGCGCCCGCGACCAGGCCAAAAGATGCCTGAATCGCGCGACACCGGAAAGAGCACGGAATCAATCGACAGGCGGAAGGGATATTGAGGGCTGTCGGCATTCGTGCGATGCGGAAGCTTATCCCACAGGCCACCACGCTGCTCCTCGCGCAAGAACCACTCCCAGGCCTGGACATATTCGGACGGCACAAAGCTGCAAGCGCGGTCGAAACTCGGCCGAGCAATCAGCGGAACACTAGAAGCGATGCCGTCCATAAGGAACCTCCAGGAAGAACAGTTCCTCACATTATCGCCGATGCAGTGATACCGCCAAACGAAAAAGGGCCCACTTCCTTCGAAGTGGACCCTTGGGCTAGCTGTATTTAGGCAAACGTTGACATTACGGCGTCGCGACACCGGCGAGTTTGACGCTGACGTTATAGGTCGTCGGGCTGTTCTCGATGGACTTACCGTTAACGCAATCCGCATCGGTGCCTTCCATCCAGATATAGACACGCACCGCAACGCCGTTGTAGCCAACGCCCCTAGCAATCGGCTCGGTGCCCTCAGCAACCGAGTAATCGCCGCTGTCACCTTTAGTAGCAACCCATCCGTCCGTGCCGCCTTTAAAGATATGGGGATAGGTTGCTTCCGCGAGCGTCGGAGTGCCATTCTTGTTTTGGATGCTCGTCCAGCCATCAATAGCGCTTGCATCGTTACCCTTGCCCGTCTCATCGCGCATGGCATATACAACGCGCAGTTTTTCTTCGCCGACACACGACTTGCCGTCAGACCCAATCTCCTGCGTGGTAATCGCAACTCGCAGAGAACCAACCATGGTCTCCGACGCCTCGCCGCCCACGGGCTCAATCGTTACGGGCTCACCGCCAGACGCGTCAAGGTAAACGTCAGCCGTGCCAGTATCGGTAATGGTGTAGACGATATATTCGCTTCGGATGAAGGCGTTGTACTTCTTACCGGCAACCTCATACTCACCGGGCAAAGCGTTGGCAGCGGTTGAGAAAGAAGGCATTGAATAGTCGGTTACCAGGCCCTGGTTGTTCCAGCCGTTGCAAACGTACCAGGTTTTAAGGTCGTCAGTCGAAGACGGGCTGAGCGTAGCGCCCGTGGTCTGTGCTTCAAGCGACTTCTGCTCGCCACCGTGCTGGGCGCCGTTTTTGAGCTCGTCGATCTGAAGGATGAAGCCATTAGTCGTCGCGCTGATGGTTGACGTGGTTGCGGAAACCTTTGTGTTCGCAACATACCACGCATAGGTCGCTGCCGACAGAGCAACTGCAGAGAGGACCACGCTAACGGCGGCCGCAACAAGTTGTGTTTTTAGGCTCTTAGACGATTGCACGTGATCCTCCTTTCAAAAACAGAGCGGGCGCCCGGCGCATAAGCCGGGCGCCCGCTTGGTCCCAAATAACACCTAGGGATTAATTGGACTTCTGAACCGCGTTGGGGGCGTTGACAACGCCGCCGTCCGTATTGACCGGAGTAGCAGTGAACGCAACAGTGACGCCACAGTTCTTCAGAGTGGCAAGGTTATCGGAGAAGACCGAAGAAGCCGAGCCATCGTAGAAGACATAAATGTCAACATCCACGGACTTTCCCGCAGCGATCTTGGCCACAAGAGCATCCGTAACGGAAGTATCGGAACCGGTCAGATTGTTGGCAATAGTGGTCCCATCGCCATAGGCGGTCAGCTCAGTGCCATTGTCAGTTTCTTTGTAGACCCCCCACTGGTCTCCGCATTTAACGAGAACGCAAATGGCACTCTTAAGGCTACTCGAATTCTCGCCAGCATTAACCGTTACAGAGGCAACCTTAAGGTTCTGGAACGAACCGGCTTTTTCATCCGTAGTGCCGATCTTAAAAGACTGCTTCAGAGCATAATCAGGACGTTGAGCTGCCTCAACGCCACCAACAGCGAAGCGCGAGCCATCAAGCATCGTCCATTCGCTTGCCTTAGAAGCGTAAGCGGACTCGAACTGATAGGTGTTAGTATCAACCACGTGATTCCACTGAGACGGATAGAGCTCGACCTTATCGTTCGTACCCGCAACCTGAGTTGCAGTAGTATCCGTAAGCTTAGCGTCGGTATCCTTACCAATCTTCAGGAACGGAGCGTTCGACTGAGCGGAAACCGATGCAGTCGTCGCCGTAACCTTATTGTTGCTAACAAACCATGCGAACGTGGCGGAGCCGAGGGCTACGGCTGCCACGAGGACCATGGCGATGGCGGCGCCCATCTGCTTCTTTAATGCCTTGGTATCCATGCGGACCCCTTTCTTTCCCCATTCATCCCAGATGACCCTCGAGAAGCCCGGAAGGGGAGCCCGCGCTTTCGTGTTGGATGTTGCTTGCCCATCCTTTAGACATGAAATTGAGAATACCACAATTCTTACGATTTCCTTATGAGTTTTCGGCAGCCTACATTCCGGCAGATTCATAGGTCTACCTCGGGTTATATGTGGTGCTATGTGAACATCGTTTACCTTATTTGATCTCTCTCCCGCGCAGTCATAAGTCCCCCTTAAGCCTTGCGGCCGCAGTGCCACGCCATCGCATACATTCACCCTCTGCCGAGCTTCACTACAGCCCTTCCCCACTGCTATATTGGTGTGGCACGTGTCACTTTTGCCTGCTAAACAGGCTCTTTGTTGGGAGGGCTCATGGCTGCCACCGCTCAACCCAAGGGAAGCGTTTCCGCCGGATCGATCAAGCCGGTGACGCGCAAGGCCGTTCGCTGCCAGCGCGAAGTCGCCTGGCTGGTCACGCAGGCGGCCGGTAAGCTCGTCGCCACCACCGACGACGTCAATGCGCCCACGCCCAGCTTTGTACTGGCGGCGGCATTGTCGTACACCCGCAAGCAGGAGCAGGCCGCACGGGACCGTGGCACCGCGATCGACTACAAGACCGTCATGGGTCCCGACCTTGCGAGCTTTTGTGCGGCTGCGGGGCTGCCTACAGCGCCCAACGCGCTTTCGGACGCCGGCTACATGTTCACGCTCTCGGGCGCGGACCTCATCCGCGACCTCTACGCCTACTGCGGCGACCTGGACGAACGCACGAGCAACGCAGCGCAGGTCAAGCCGGGCTACGCAATCAAGCTCGCGCTGCGGTTGTTCTTGCTGGACGGCGCCTCAGCCGCCACCGCCTCCGGCGGCAAAACCTCGGCATAAGCCGTCACCAAAAGCGCCGGACCGGAAAATCGATTCCGGCCCGGCGCTTGTTCGTTCTACTTGTCCCCGTCCCCTGCGGGCGAGTTCTTTTGGTTGCGACGGTTACTCCAGGTCACGTTGTGTTCCTTGTAGTAATCGGGCGCCTCGTTGCCGCTCGCGCTAATGGGGTCGTTGCCGGTCAGGGTGTCGGTAATATCCTGCACGAACTTAACGAACAGGCTCGAATCGTCGGTCTCGGAGGAATCAAAGTCGAAGCCGAACTCCACCGCGCCGCCAATAATCTTGTCCACGCACTCCGGGTCGTCGCCATCCAGCCAAATGACCACGGTGTACTTGTCCACATCGCCCACGCGGAAGTTCTTGTGGCTGATAGTCGTCACCACGTCTTTGGACGCAAACGGCTCGGTGTTGGGCTCAGGGTTGCCGTCTGTCGCTGCCGCCGCGTAGGTGGTGGGCTCGCCGTTGCGATACACCCTCACGCGCGCGGCCTTCTCCACGCCCTTGCTGGCGCTGACCACCTTGAGCTTGGCGCTGTAGCCCAGATCGGTCTTGCCGGCGTTGCGGATATAGAAGGTGTACGCCACGTAGTTTTTGCCGTTGTGGCTGCCGTCGATGTCGTCCAGATTGTCGGGCAGGTCCTCGGCAGCGATATTGGTGCCGTTGTCCAAGGCGTCGGCGGCTAGGCGCGCGGTGGCGTTGTTAAAGTCGCCGTTGTCGGCAATGGCCACGCCGCGGCGAAACAGCTCCAGGCGGTTGAGGTTGATGGTGAAGTTGCCCATGTTTTCCTGCATAAACGACAGGGCGAACAGCACGCCAAAGGCAAGCGCCAGCACCACGAGGGCCTTTTGCAGCTTGTCCATGCGCAGCAGCGCCGCGCCGATGCGTTCCATGCGGCGCTTGGGCATATACATGGATACGACCGCGTCGGGGTCGATGTCGTCGAGGTCCTGGTCGGCCAGTGCCTGCTCCAGTTCCTCGATGCGCACCACGCCGCGGAGGTCGCGCTTGGGCTTGCGTTTGGGCTTGCCGAAGCGCTTGGGGGAGGTGGGAGCCTGCTCGGGCACGGAGTCCTCGCCGGATGCGTCCTCGGCATTGGCGCCGGGTGCGTCCTGCGATGTGTCCTCGACCTGGTCCCCGGCCTGGCCCTCGGCCAAATCCTCGGCAGCTTGATCTTTGCTGTTGTTACGCTTGAACAGAGCCATGGCGATCAGATCTTATATTTGGTGCGAATGTAGCCGACGTATTCTTTGACGAGCTCGCGCTCCATGTCGTCGGCGTAACGGAACTGCAGGCCGCAGACGTTGCGGTACAGGCTGCCCTTAGGCGCGCGGCGCACCCAGCACACGATGCCCAGCTGCTCGGGCAGCTCGTGGCGCTCGCCCTGCAGACGGATCGTGGGCATTTGCACGGCCAGGGCCTCGCCCACGTCGGGGTAATCGTTGAGGTAGATAGCCAGACCGCCGGCCGAGACGTCGATGGTCATGGCGTCCTCGGGCTCGGGGGTCGGCGCGTTGTCGCGCTGGTAGTTCAGGCGCATGGCGACCTTAAAACGCTCGTCGCGGCGCTTAACGAAGGTGCGCTGCTCGGCGACTTTGCGCATTTTCCAGTAGGTGCGGATGCCCTTTTTCTCGACTGCCTCGGGGTAGCCGGCGAGCACGAACGTTTCCTCGCCCACTTTGTATTGCAGCAGCAGCTTTTGGTTTTCGTCCATGATGAGCGGCTTGCCGGCGAGCATGGGCGCGCTCATAAGAAAGTACGCCTCGTCCAGGTCCTCTTTGTACGTGGCGAGCATGTTGAAGTCGGTTTTTTGGCCCATGGGCACGTCGAATGCCACCTGAAGCTTAGTCCCCGGCGTTATCTGTTGCTCTGCCATGTATTCTCCCCTAGTCGCGGGCGCCGATATCATCGTCGTGCGCGATGCACATTGGGCTATTGTAACTGCTTTGCCGCAGGTTTCGATGTGCAGCGCGTGAAATGGCAGGATGTGAGGCGGGGCAGCCACTAGTGCAGCTGCCCCGCGCGCTCCGTCAGCCGGTACTTGCGGTTGCGGCTCGTCGCCGACGCCGTAGGTTCAAGCTCGCCCCGTGCGATGAGCGCATTGACGCGCGTCCTAACCTGGGAGACGGTGAGTCCCGTGCATTCTGCCAGTTCACGTGTTCCCAGTTCGCCGTTGCGCTTGAGTGCCGCCACAATTAAGTCCCCGCCATGATCGATTTGCTCAACCTTCGCTCGGTAGAGGACAACCTTAAACCGGTCGAAACCCGGGCAAAACAATGGCTCAGCCAGACCGTGCGCACGCATGGCATCGAGCATCATTGGAATGCCCGATCCGTTGCCCTCGGCAGGAGAGCCCGCGCCGTCGGGCAATGGGACAAGCGACACGAGCTTCACAAGCGTCGCATTGCGACATCGGGAGCTGCCGTCAAACAAGTTCTCGCGAGTCTTTCCCCCGTAAAGGCCGCCAGGATTCGTCACTTCGATACGGTCATCAAAGACGTCAACAGCGATCGACTGCCCACAGAACCGGTCTCCGTATTCTCGGTGGATTACGGCGTTGGCGATTGCCTCGCGCAGGACCTCCTCGGGAATCTCCAGCGAGTCGACACGCGAGACGCCTTTGATCATCGAGGTTCGTCGTAAATTCTTGGCGACCGCCGCGACGGCATCCGAGATCATTTCACCCAACGTCCCCTCGCAGATCGTACGGTCCATGAACCTCAACGACCCCGCCGTGCCCTTCTGCGTTCCGGCATAGACCGCCACATCGATAAAGAGCTTGGGATAGAACTGCTGAGGATAGGCACCCGCAGCCAGGAGCCCGGCCTTAGTAACATTGCCCTGGGAGTCGAGGAAATTCAGGCGCTCCAGCTTCGTTTTCTTGTCCGGCGCGCCGCGCATCGCACGGGGTGTCAGTGAGAAAGCACGCTCTATCGTGCGGTCGACCAGGGCCTCGTCAAGATCGCCTGCGACCGCACCGGGCACTGCATCGCGATCACTGGAGCTCGTCCGTTCATATGATGACAAGGACAGGACCTCAGTCGACGAAAGCGGGACATCTTTGTCATCGATGCGTTTGTAGCTGCCGCCTTGAACGCCCCGCTCTATGACATAACAAGGCTTGCTCGACGGGTCGAGCTCCTCAATCGTGATGACCAGAACCACGGTGCCCTGGAGCTCCACGCGTTCAATGGTGTATTTGGGCGGATTGGCCAGTTTTCCGCGACCGCCGGCATCACCCATGCCCGCTACGAATTGGTTGAGCACCTTCTCGGTCTCAAAGTTCTCAACCGGGACAAAGCCCGCGCGCTCGCTCACGCCGAGCACGATAATTCCGCCAGCGGTATTCGCGAATGCGCTAACTGTTTCCCATACGTCGCGGGAAAGCGTCGTGGCGCTCTCCTTGACCTCGACGTTAAGATCGTCCGAGCCCATGCGCCTTAAAGACTCGAGCAGACCGGTCAGCTCGTTTTCGTTCATCTGCACGTCCCTTCGCTCGGCCCGGCGGAGAATGCCGCGAATAGATTTCCTTCGTCTCTCAGTTATCTCTCGTAATTATCTCTCATCTTACTGCTATCTCTCATATTAGAGATAAGTGAGAGATGAAAGATAAGATGTCTGCCGTCTGTTTCATTTAAACATGTTTTTGCTGGTAGAACAATCAGTATTGAGACAATACCATGATTGCTTGTCTCTTTTCTGCTCAGTTATCTCTCATATTTATCTCTCGTCTTTCTGTTATCTCTCGTATTAGTGACGAATGAGAGATGAGAGATACGTGAGTGATGGACGAGCGTGGTTTTTTGGACGGTCGGAAAATCCCTCAAACAAAAAACGGGGCCGGCCGTACGCCGAACCCCGTTTTCAAACGGACAGTTAGTTATCCAACGCGCGAGCATAGCAGTCAACATTACGCCGCCGCGAACACTCCCAAGCCCGTTCCGATGATGCAGATCGCGAAGATGCCAATAATAATCCAAATGGTCTTGACACCCTTTTTGTACAGGGCAACGCAAGCGAACGTTGCCAGCAGGGGCAGAAGGCCAGGGAAGATCGAATCGAACAGATCCTGCAGGACAATCTCCGAACCACCCACGTCAAAGGTCAAAGCAGTGGACAGGGAGACCTGTGCCGCAATCATGGCGCCGATAACGGTCATTCCGAGGACACCGGCAGCATGCGTCATGCGAGACATAAGGTTGTTCTCTTCGGACTGCTGCAAAAACTTGGTTCCCAGGTCGTAACCCAAATGGGCTGCGACGATACGCGTTGCAAAGTTAATCACGGAGTAGAGAAGGAAGACGGAGACGGGAAGGGCGAGCGCGACGGCAGTTGCCGTGCCCGTACCCGTAATGACGGCAAACGTGCAGCCAAGCACGCCGGAGGCATAGACCTCGGGAGGAACCGCCGCGCCGACCATGATGGCGCCCAAGAACATGGACTCCAAAGCAGCGCCGACGATAACTCCCTGCTGGACATCACCAAGGATCAAGCCGACAAACAGGCTCGTAAACAGCGGACGACCAAGCATCGTAATGCCAAATGCTTGCTCGTCCATAGACGCCATAATGCGACCAGCGCAACTAGGAGGTACTGGGCAACTATTCTGATTAACCCCAAAAATAAGCCTGCAGGCGAGACGTTCAGAACAGCTCGCCTGCAGGCAACAGCAGCAATTTGAAAGGATTAGTAGTTCATCTGGTGATAGTAGCGACGCGTGGTGAGCGGGTGGTTGCGGACGTGCTCGAGATGGCAGCTCA
>UQID01000033.1 GCA_900541045.1 uncultured Collinsella sp. | reverse complement strand
CGCCGTCGCAGTCTGCTTGATATTCGTAGATTGCGGCGGCGATTTTCTTTTTGCGCTTGGTTTTGGTTTTCTGTTTCAGCCGGACAGCATGGAGCGCACCTTCGGCAACCAGCAGTTCTGTCAGTTTGTCCACCGCTTTCCGGTAGGCTCGCTCTGCACCGCTGGCTGTGCTGCCCTCAAACATAATCGCCAATTCTTCAAAAGTGGGGCGGTTCTTCCATGAGCCAACTCGCCCGCAGGTCATACAGATTGCTAACCGTTTTTCGAGCAAGGTCTGTTCCCGGTAATTCAGCTTCTCAAATGCCCGCTGTACCTTTTCTGCTTGTATGCCGTTCCAGAGGATGTCGGTATAGTTCCAGCTATCGTCAAGGGCTATATCCTCGCCTGTTTCCTCGCCGTCCTCGTCCGTTATATAGAACGGCTGCTGGTTGCGGATTCCACGGACAACTTTCAGATATTCTTCCGCAAGAGCAAGGTCGCAGTTATACTTCTTGGAAAACTGGTTGACCGCATCTTTGGTGTTATGGTACAGCCACGCCATTGATCGCACCATTTTGTAATTGGTCAGAGAGGATACCGACCATTTTTCTTCGCCCATGCGGAAACGGAGCATAGAATCCCAGATGAACGGATAGATGTATGTAGCATACTCCGCACCCTTGGCAGGATCATAGTCCATCAGCTTTTGGAGCATTTGCTCCCGGCAGGAGATCTTTATATCGATAAATCGGTCTGTGTCGTACAGATTGCCGCCGTCCACACTGAGAAAGCCTTTGATGCGCTTGTTGAGCTGCGTTTCGTAGTGGTGCAGAAAGAACGAAAAATATAGCAAATTCTTTTCCCGCAAAGCAGACAGGATATATTCATTCAGACTGTCCACCGCTGGCGGTTCCGGTTCCAGTTGGAAGATGCGCTCTGCCACATAGGGGATGATGCCGTCACCGTGTGGATTAACTTGGTGCTTCGGTATGTATCCGGTCATGTTCCACGAAAAATCATTTAGCATAGCGCACCTCCCTTCTAAGTAATCAGCGGGAATAATTAACCATAATTCCAAGTTTGTCTTGCAGCATTTATATTATCCAGAAGAACAGATGCAGGATTTGCCTCGTAATAGTACGTGCTCATATCCAAAATGCCTTCTTCCATTTCACCCCACTCTGCTGTGCGAGAAACAAAGATTCTATTATATACACACCAATCGCATGTGGTGGTGAAAGCAGCAATATCTGCAAAGTCTTTTGGAAATACAATTCTTCTTCCATTTGATGTTGGCTTAAGATAGTTCTCCATTATTTCTTTGAAATTCTTCAGATCATAATCCGTAGCGTTTTCCAAAGCTTTACAGACAATCAATTCTTCGTGCGTGAATTCTGTAAGTGTTTCTAAATGGTTTGCAAGAATTAGACCATAAATAACGCAAACCTTTTCTTTAGCGCTTCTTTGCAACGACCGCGGCATAATACTGCCAACGCACGGGACCTAGCAGCACACCCCGTGCGCAACCTTTTGGTGGACATCGAGGAGGCCGCATAAGCATGCATTCTTCCAATGACGCAACACAGCAGCCATCCCTAAAATATGCAAACCTTTTCTCCCTCCCCCCGACACAGAGAAACAGTCTCCTCGACTCCCCCGCCACAAAAGCCAAACGCTCAACAAACCAGAGCCACAACTTGCGAGCATCGTTCGAAAAGCTCCAAGCATCTCTAGACAAGGCGTTCCCCGAACAGGCAAGAGCAATCTAAGCCCATCGCGCTTTATACTGATGCCATGCGAAACATGGATCACATAGAATTGCACCGCGGAGGACGCGAGGAAGCGTTTCCCGAGACCGCCGAAGACTGGCCCTATATTGCCGAACGCGCAGAATTCGCTCGCTATCCGGGCAATTCCGTCCCCTGGCACTGGCATTCCGAAGTCGAGCTTTTCTACATGGAGCAGGGAGCGATTGACTATCGAACGCGCGCGGCTCATGAACACGTGCGCTTTGAGGAAGGGTCCGCCGGCTTTATCAACGGCGGCGTTTTGCACAGCACGCTGCAATCACCCAATTCGGCACCGGCCATTCAAATGTTGCATATCTTTCAGCCGTCGATGCTCGGCGATCCCGCGGGACGCCTTCAAAAGCGCTATATCAATCCTTTGCTGCAATGTCGAGGCGTCGATGTGCTCAAATGGTCGCCCACCAACCCCGACGATATGCCCTTTATCGATTTGCTAAAGAGTTCCTTTAACCACGACCTTCAACGGCCGCAGAACGAGATGGCGCTTCGGAATAGCTTGTCAGAGCTCTGGATTCAGATTTACGCCAAGGCCGAACCGCTCTTTTCCTCCGACAACGCCTCTTGGATGACCAGCCGCGACGTACAGTTCAAGGCAATCCTGGACTTTATCCGCGCAAACTATGCAGCCGCTGTAGATGTGCCCCAGATAGCATCTGCAGCCGGCGTAAGCGAAAGAGAGTGTTACCGCATTATCGAAGCTTGCGCAGGAACGACCCCGGCGGCATATCTGCGCGCATACCGCGTAAACCGTGCTTGCGAACTTTTGGCACACACCACGCGAACGGTCCAGACAGTCGCGCGCCAATGCGGCTTTGCGACAGCAAGCCATCTTGGCCAGGTATTTAAAGAACAAATGGGGTGCACTCCTTCGAGCTATCGAGCAGCGAGGCAGAATCTCGATAGCACCAGGCAGAAATCCCGCTAGCCCTTCTTCTGTCACTGCATCAAACTTGCAGGCAAACAACAGATAGGAGCAACCATATGAAGCACTTTGACCATATCGTGTTTGATGTTGATGGAACATTGGCAGATACAGAAGAAAGCGTTCTGTCATCGCTTGCCCAGATTGTCTAAGAAAAGACCGGCAAAACGCTCCCACGAAACGAGCTTGAATTTGCCCTCGGCATACCCGGCAAGAATGCCCTTGAGAAACTTGGAATCTACTCGCAAGCAACGTTGGATCGCTGGTGCCAAGTTGCCGCCAGCTTTAAAAGCACCATCAGCGTGTTTCCAGGTTTGCTTGAAGTCATCGCAAAACTCGCCGATAGCGGTTGCAATCTTGGCATTGTCTCCTCACGCGCGCGCGACGAATACGCAGAAGAAATAGCACCTCTTGGCTTCGATACGTATTTTGAGCACATCATCCTTGTCGAAGACACAACCGAACACAAACCCGCACCCGCACCCATGCTCGAATATCTCCGACGTACGGGCGCAAACCCCAACAGCGTCATCTACGTTGGCGACACCGTCTACGACGAACAATGCGCAACTTCAGCAGGGGTCAGTTTTGCCCGAGCAGCATGGGGATCACACCAAGACATCCCAAACGCCACCTACAACCTCAAAACCCCCAACGACCTGCTAACCCTAACAACCAAGTAACCCTCCCATCCCAAATTCGCAGTCCTAACGCCACAAGGGCGACGACCTCGAGAAGGTCAACTTGGGAGGGACGAGGGCTTAGTTCCCCAATCTTTCCGCAGGGGGCAAAAAGCCTCGCCGCACGAAGTGCGCAGCGAGGCTTTTTGCATGCCCGAGGACGATTGGGGAACTAAGCCCTCATCCCTCCCCGGGATATGTAGCGAGTCGGAGTACCCTTGCTGTTACTCTGCTTTGCCCACAGAGTTGAGGTTGGTCATGCGGATCTTAACCAGCTCGGTGATCTCACGCATACCCTCCTTGGCCGGCTTCTTGGGGTCGAAGCAGGCAGGATTCTCGGCCATGTAGGCCATGAAGCCCTTGGTGTAGGCCTGACGCAGCTCGGTAGCGTAGTTGACCTTGCAGATGCCGTTCTTCACAGCCTCGGCGACCTGCTCATCGGGCACACCGGAGGTGCCGTGCAGGACCAGCGGCACGTCGACGGCGTCGCGGATGGCCTTGACCACGGACTGCTCGATGTGCGGATCGCTCGTGTACACGCCATGGCTGGTGCCAACGCCAATGGCCAGCGAGGTGCAGCCGGTGCGCTCGACGAACTCCTTGGCCTCGGCCGGATCGGTGTAGGGGCTCTCGCCCTCAACCGCGGGACCGTCATCCTCCTTGCCGCCAACCTTGCCAAGCTCGGCCTCGACGGGCACGCCCATGGCGCGGCCAGCGTCGGCGACGGACTTGGTCAGAGCGATGTTGTCCTCGAAGGACTCGTGCGAACCGTCGATCATGACGGAGGTGTAGCCAGTGCGGAAGGCCTGCATGCAGCGGTCATAGCCATCGCCGTGATCGAGGTGCAGAGCGACGGGCACGGAAGCGCGCTCGGCGGCAGCCTTGACCATACCGTAGAAGTAATCCAGGCCAGCGGTCTTGATGGTGCCCGGGGTGGTCTGCATGATGACGGGGGACTTGGTCTCCTCGGCAGCGGCCAGAACAGCCATAACAAACTCGAGGTTCTCGACGTTGAACGCGCCAACGGCGTAGTGGCCGGCCTGAGCGTCCTTGAGCATCTTTTCGGTGGTAACAAGTGCCATGAGCGTTTGCTCCTCTCCCTCGCCCGCATCTGGACATCGGGCGTACGTGTCCGCAAGGCGTTTTACCTTGCGTTTTGCTGCGCCCATTGTATGAAATTCGGCGGGCATAAATGCACGAGATATTGTCGTTGCGCGAGGTCGAGCCTTCATTTTTGAAAAGCAAACGGAAGGGTTTTGTGCCGAGCGCACGTGTTCGATATTGAGTTTTGAGCGTCGAGTGGCTTTCTTTTATAGAAAAGATAAGTAATCGAAAGGCGTTTTCTTACTCAAAAAGAAAATGAACGAAAATGGTTTCAACATAATTCCTGCAAATATCGGCAGAGAATGGAGCAGCAATGGCCCAAGCTACAAACCGCGCCTTCGCCGACGAACGCCGTGCCGCCATCATGGAAATGCTCGAGCATAATGCCTCGGTGCAGGTGGCAGAAATCGCCCAGACCTTTGGCGTGTCCTCTGTCACCGCTCGCGCTGATTTGGACGCCCTCGCCGAGTCCGGCAAACTGCGCCGCACGCATGGTGGCGCTGTGTCGCTCCACAAGCGCCTGACCGTCTCCACGCAGGATCGGCGCATTAACGTCAACGTGGCCGCCAAGCAGGCCATCGCGCAAAGTGCCATTGAACTCGTCAGCGACGGCGACACCCTGCTCGTCGACTCGGGCACCACCGCGCTCGAATTTGTCCGGCTCCTCGACCAGCGCGACGGCATCACCGTCATCACGGCAGACATTACGATCGCCGATTACATCGACGAGAGCATGCCCTCGGTCGACGTCGTCATGCTGGGCGGCGCACTGCGCAAAGGACACCGCTATCTGTACGGTCCGCTCACCATGCAGGCGCTGCAGATGGTTCACGCCGACCTCGCCATCATGTGCCCCGGCGCCTTTGTTCCCGGCTGTGGCTTTACTACCGACTTTCCGCAGATGGCCGAGACCAAAACGGCCATGATCGCCGCCGCGCGTCGAGGCGTCGCCCTCATGGACGCGAGCAAGGTCAACGGACGCGGCATGTACCGCTTCGCCGAACTTACCGATGTCGACACCATCGTGATGGACCGTGACCCCGACGGCGCCGTCGCCACCTCAATCGCCGAGGCCACCGACGCCGGCGCCCCAACCCTCATCATCGCCACCGCCTAAAACCAAAAACCACCACAAAGGTGCCTGAGTCCCCTTTGTGGTGGTTTGAACGGCACGGCGGTTCGCTCCGCCAGTTTGTCTCAATCTGTAACAACTAGACCCCTAAAAGTCAGTTAACTGTTACAGATCGAGATAATTCCGCTCGACCCCCGCCCTTAATCTAAACCTGTAACAGATAGAGTCGATTTAGCCGCCCAGATGTTACAGATTGAGACAGTTGGACGCGAAACGGTCTTGGCAGAAGTGGCCCTCTAGCAAAGAGACGCTACATATCGACCGAAGCCCGGCAGCGCAAACTCGAAACGTCCCTGTAAGGGTTCTTCAATCACCCCTGCCTCAATTAGACGTTTTTTATACGTCGAGATCGAACCGGAACTTTTCTTAAGCCGCGCAGCCAATTCTTGCCTGGTCGTCGTCCCCTCCGGATTCATTGCACGAAGAAAATCCAAGTCCCCCTGTGAAAGTTCCGCTGCAGTCGAGGCAAAAACGCGCGATTCGAGCTCCTCTTGCGCAAGCTTCGCGCCACGTTCGACGTCTTCAAGGGAAACATCAGCCGCCTGGCGCGAAGCGTTCCACGCCCGATATCCCACCAACTGGAACATAAACGGAAAACCATCGATTGCCTCGGCAGCACGGTCGACCGCCTCATCGGAAATCGTTTTGCCACCGTCTTCAATCGTCAGCCGAAACGCTTCTTTTACCTCAGTCGGCGAAATAGATCCCAGCGAATGCTGGGCAGCACGACGAAGAAACGATGTCGATTTTCCCGTCAACAACGCCAGCACGCGAAACGGCAGCCCCGCCATAAGCAAAGCTACTTTTTTGTTCTCGCTCACAAAATGTTGGTAGGTGGTAACGAGCTCGGTCATTTGAGCAAACGATGCATCAACTTCGTCAACGGCGATAAGCACCCCGGTGCCAGTCGCTTCAAGCTGAGCAAACAGAGCGTTCATCTTAGTACGCCAGTTGGCGCCCTCAAATTCAATATCAACGTTTTCCCAGCTCATACTACCTATGGGGGCAATCCCAACACTGTTCACACGCCTAGAAGCGGGCTTTTCGATCAGATGGGCAGCCGATTCGTTGAGGCGCTGCAGAATGTCTTCGAGCATCCCGTCCGAAGCCGTCACATTCGCCGTAATCCAGCCTTCTTGCTGGGCGCGGTATGACAGATATGCCAAAAGGGCCGTTTTGCCCGTCCCGCGCGCTCCGTAGAAAATCGAGCATAGGTTGGGGTCGGAATCGGCGCTTTCAAACGCCAGCACCATATCATCAATGATTTGCTCACGGCCGGCCATGTATGCCGGTACACGTCCGAACATCGGCGTGAACGGATTTGCTTGCCTGTACGCTGTCGCCGCCGCCATAAAGCCTCCCTTGAACTCACGTAATTCCATTATGCCCCACAGCTCTTGATTTCTTTGAGCATCTTTGAGTTTTTTGAGCACCTTTGAGTTTCTTGAGCATTCTTGAGTTCTTTGAACAAAAACCACCACAAAGGTGCCTGTCCCCTTTGTGGTGGTTTGAGCGTCAAACGTGAAAGTATCGCTACTTGGAAAGCTCGTCGGCGAGGGCCTCAATCTGAGCGCGCGAGGCGTCGTTGAGCGAGCCCAGCACGGTCACCTTGTTCTGCACCAGGGTGATGTCCTTCATGCCCTCGAGCTCCTTGGTCATAACCTTGGCAGCTGCGGGCGCCCAGGAACCGGCCTCGACGAGCGCCACCGTACGGTTCTGATAGGCGTGCTCGGCAAGCGTGTGGATAAAGGTGCTCATGAACGGGAAGATCTCGCCCTGATAGGTGATGGAGGCGAGTACCAGACGGTCATAGCGGAACGCATCCTCAACGGCCTCGGCCATGTCGTCGCGAGCCAGGTCAAAGACGGAAACCTTCTGGCCGCGGGCCTCGAGCGCAGATGCAAGCTCCTCAACGGCGGCCTTCAGATGGCCGTACACGCTCGCATAGGCAATCGTGATGCCCTCGTCCTCGGGCTGATAGCTCGACCAGGTGTTGTAGGTGTCGAGGTAATAGCCCAGATTCTCGGTAAGAACAGGACCATGGAGCGGACAGATGATCTGGATATCCAGATCGGCGGCCTTCTTGAGCACGGTCTGCACGAATTTGCCGAACTTACCGACGATGCCAAAGTAGTAGCGGCGCGCTTCGCAAGCCCAGCCTTCCGGGTCCTCGATGTCGTTGGCGCCGAACTTGCCAAAGCCGTCGGCACTAAAGAGCACCTTGTCGGTGGACTCGTAGGAGAAAATCACCTCGGGCCAGTGCACGTTGGGGGCGCCGATAAACGTTAGGCTGTGGCCACCCAGGTCGAGCACGTCGCCCTCTTTGACGACCATCTTACGCTCGGGGTAGTCGGTGCCAAAGTAGTTGACCATCATGCGGAAGGCGCCCATGCTGGCCACTATCTGTGCCTGGGGGTAGCGCTCCATAAAGGCGGCGATACCGGCGGAGTGATCGGGCTCCATGTGATGGACGACCAGGTAGTCGGGCGTACGTCCATCGAGCACGGCCTCGAGGTTGCCGAGCCACTCGTCAACAAAACCACCATCGACCGAATCGGCGACAGCGATCTTTTCGCCCAAGATAACGTAGCTGTTGTATGCCATACCGTTCTCGGACACATCGTACTGGCCCTCGAACAGGTCAATGTCGTGATCGTCGACGCCAACGTAGCGGATATCCTTGGTGATCTCCATCAGGCAAAGCCTCCTAGATAGACAAAATAACCCGTCTATCATAGCACTCGGCAGCATTCCAACTGTTATCTGCCGGCATCCTTACCGATTGTTATTGAAATACGATAAATCGCCGTTTACCTGCGTAAACTATGAGCGTGGTATCGCCGTGCTATGTCGAATAATGAGCTGGCCGGGAATACGAATGGCAACGGTTTTGCCCGCCGTACCCGCCTCGGGAACCGCATGCTCGAATACCTCGCGTCCGCGCTGATGTAGATCGAATCGCACGGTCGTAAGCTCGTTGTGTGCCACAAAATCATCGAGCGAATCATCGACGCCCACCACGCTCACGTCCTCGGGCACGCGCAAGCCACTATCGCGCAGCGCTGCAATTGCGCCGTTTGCCATCTGGTCGTTTGCCGCGTAAATCGCCGTCATGGTGCGGTCGTGCTCGGCCAGATATCTGCCGGCCTCGTAACCGCTGTTGGCAGACCAGTCGCCCTCGAGCGGCGTCTGCGGCTTAATGTGCCTACGCTCGAGCGCATCCTGCCAACCGGCTCGACGAAATTGCTCGTCGACCGAGAACGACGGGCCGCCAATATAGCGAATTTGCTCATGCCCCAGCTCAAACAGGTGATTCATAAGCAAGAGCGAGCAGCCGTAATGATCGGAGTCTACCGTGGTCACCCGCGGGTGCGCGTACATGGTAACGATGACCGTGCCAATGCCCGGCAGTGGATCAAACGTCTCAAAATCGGGCGCCATACGGCTCATGCCGATAATGATGCCGTCCACAGGCAGCGCGGCCATACGACGCGTTGCCTCGGCAAGCGAAAACTCCTCGGTCTTGGACATCTCGACCAGCGTGATGGCGCAATTATGCTCGCGAGCAGCGCTGGCGATGCCGTCGATCATTGAGAGGTTGCCAAACTTGGTGACATCGTTGACGCACAGACCGACCGAATGGTAGCGGCCGTCGCGCAGCGAGCGACCGGCATAACTCGGACGAAAGCCGAGCTCTTGCATAGCGGCCTGCACGCGCTGGCGCGTCTGCTCGTTAACGTTGGGCAAGCCGTTGGCGACGCGCGAAACCGTCTGCTGCGAAACGCCAGCAGCGCGGGCGACGTCGGCCATGGAGACCGGACGCGTACCTGTATCGTTGGACGGGCGCCTTGCCACAGGATCACCTTCACCGTTGCGAGATCTGAATAGCGTGCATGCCGGCCCGGGCAGAAATACACCCCGCGCCGAGGCCCGCTATCGTCGGACGCATGTTAACGTACTCTACTTTTTCAATCCGCAACTCTTCTGCTCTATAAGTCCATACGGCAATACCGTTCACGGCTGAATTTCTACCGATTACCAGATTCTCAAAAAGTGATAAGCGTTGTGTTATGAGTACGTTAACATAGCCCGTAACGTGCGGCATCGTGAACACTTGGTTCATGCCGCTTCAAGTTGTTAACGTACTCATAACGGCGCAAAACTCACCCGTGCGCGCCAAGGAAAGGACTCCCATGACCACTCCCGACGAAAAGACACTCGCCACGCTCACCAAGCTATTTGAGGAGGAGTTTGGCCCCATCGGCGACCGCCAGGTGCTCTACGTGCACGCGCCCGGCCGTTCCGAGATCAGCGGCAACCACACCGACCACGAGGGCGGCCACGTTATCGCCGGCTCGCTCGATGTCGCCGTTGACGGCATCGCCGTGGCAACCGACTCCAACAAGATTCGCGTCGCCGACGAGGGCTATCCTACGTTTGAAATCATGCTCGACACGCTGGATATTCAAGAGTCCGAGAAGGGCACGTCCGCGGGCCTCGTCCGCGGCATGGCCCACGAGATTGCAGCCCTTGGCGTTGAGCCCCACGGCTTCGATTTCGCCTTCACCTGCTCCGTCCCCTCGGGCGGCGGTCTTTCCAGCTCTGCCGCCGTCGAGGCCGCGTACGGTCGCGCCATGGAAACCCTCTGGGGCGCACCCGCCATCGAGCCCGTCGCGCTCGCGCAGATGAGCCAGCGCACCGAGAACAACTATTACGGCAAGCCCTGCGGTCTGATGGACCAGGCCGCCGTGTGCCTGGGCGGCCTTGCCTACATGGACTTTGAGGACCAGGCTCAGCCTAAAACCCAGAAGCTCGAGCTCAACTTTGAGGATCACGGCTATGCGCTCGTGCTCGTTAAGGTCGGTGCCGACCACGTGGCCGCCACCGACGACTACGCCGCCGTTCCGCGCGAGATGCAGGACGTTGCCGCCGAGTTTGGCAAGGCACGCCTGTGCGAGGTCGACGTTGCCGATTTTGACGCCAAGCTCCCCGAGCTGCGCGCCAAGCTGGGCGACCGCGCCTGCCTGCGCGCCGTTCACTACTGGTACGAGAACGGCCTGGTCGACAAGCGCTGGGCTGCTCTGAACGCCGGCGACATCGATCAGTTCCTGGTCCTGACGCGCGAGTCCGGCGCCAGCTCTGCCATGTACCTACAGAATGTCGTTGCCAAGCTGGGCTCCGAGCAGCCCTCGATGTATGCCCTGGCACTGGCCGAGCACGTGCTCGACGGCCGTGGCGCCGTCCGTATCCACGGTGGCGGCTTTGGTGGCACCATCCAGGCCTTCGTGCCGCTCGACCTGGTCGACACCTTTATCACCAAGATGAACGGCTGGCTAGGCGAGGGCTCTGCCCGCCACTACGCAATTTCTGACAAGGGGGCTTACGCGGCATGGCTGTAATGACTGACGTGCGCGAGGCCGCGCAGAACCTGATCGAGTACGCTATCCACCGATCGATGATTGGCCAGGACGATCGCATCTGGGCGTATAACACCATTCTCGAGTGCATCGGTGCTACGGGGCCGGCGCTCGACATGGCCTGGGCGCTCCAGGTCGAGAAACTCTCGCTCTTGCACCCCGACACCCTGCCCAACTTTGACCTTGAAGGCACACTTGCCGCGCTTTCCGAGGCCGCCGTTGCCAACGGTGCTGCCGAGGATACGGCATCGGGCCGCGATCGCATCGCCATGCGCATCATGGGTGTGCTGATGCCGAGGCCTTCGGTTGTAAACGAGGAATTCAACGGCCGCATTGGTGTCAACGAGCCCCGCGCCGCAACCGACTGGTTCTACGGTCTATGCTGCGACGCCGGCTACGTGCGCCGCGCCGCCATCGCGCGCAATATCAAATGGAGCACCCCCACCAACTGGGGCGACCTGGAGATCACCATCAACCTGTCCAAGCCTGAGAAGGACCCGCGCGATATTGCCGCGGCCGGTGCCGCCAAAAACACGAGCGAGAAGTATCCCGCCTGTCAGCTGTGCATCGAGAACGAGGGCTACCCTGGACGCTCCGCCGCAGCCGACGGCGGTGCCCATCCCGCCCGTCAGAACCTGCGAGTTATCCCTATCCAGCTCGACGGCGAGCGCTGGGGCTTCCAATACAGCCCGTACGCGTACTTTAACGAGCACTGCATTGCCATGAGCTCCGAGCATCGTCCGATGCACGTCGACCGCAAGGGGCTGACCTGCCTGCTCGACTTTGTCGACCTGTTCCCGCACTACTTTATTGGCTCCAACGCCGACCTGCCCATCGTGGGCGGCTCGATTCTGTCGCACGACCACTTCCAGGGCGGCGCGCACGAGTTCCCCATGATGCACGCCGCCGAGGTCTCGCAGTTTAGCATGCCCGGCTTTGACCAGGTCAGCGGTACCGTGTTGCAGTGGCCGCTTTCGGTGCTGCGACTGCGCTCGCACGACCGCGCCCAGCTGCTCGACGCCACCGAGAAGATTATCCTCGCCTGGCGCGAGTGGACCGATGAGTCTGTGGGCGTCATCGCGCACACAGCCGACGGCGTGGCCCACAACACCGTGACGCCCGTCATTCGCCGCGTGGACTCCCGCGGCAACGCCGGCGGCGAGATTTACGAGGCCTACCTGGCGCTTCGCTGCAATATCACGACCGACGAGCACCCGCTAGGCGTTTTCCACCCACATGCCGAGTACCACCACATTAAGAAGGAGAACATCGGCCTGATCGAAGTCATGGGCCTGGCCATTTTGCCGCCGCGCCTGGTTCCCGAGCTTGGCGCTGTCCGTGAGCATCTGCTGGCAGCCAAGGTCGATGCCAGCTACGACCTTGCCGGTGCGCTCGAGGGCGATGATCTTTGCCGCAGCCACGCCGCATGGGCTGAGGACGTCTTTGCCCGCCGCGCCGACGAGCTTACGGCCGACAACGCCATCGATATCCTGCACGAGGAGGTCGGCGTGGTGTTTGGCCACGTGCTCGACAACGCCGGCGTCTTTAAGTGGGACGAGGCAGGACGTGCCGCCCAGCAGCGCTTTATCGACTCGCTGTAGAGCACAGACCCGGACGCTCAACGGCAGCCCCCCACGACATAGCCACCTACACGACAACGGCGCCCGCCGGCAACATCGCCGGCGGGCGCCGTTTTCTGATGCAAGGGTAGCTAATTTGCACCAAAACAAGGAGTGTTCCAAACTGCCAGCAGAGAAGGAGCGCCCCAGGTGCCGACCTAAACCCCACATTATTCGATGGAAAAACGTGGTTACCTCCCACATTATTCGATGGAAAAACGTGGTTTACTCCCACATTATTCGATGGAAAGACCAAGACGGTCTTATACTAACCATGATCGTTAGGGGGCAGTATGCAGCGACAGCTAATGGACGAACTCATCGCTTGGAAATCTAGGGCAAACCGCAAGCCCCTCCTGCTTAAGGGGGCCCGCCAGACGGGAAAAACCTGGCTTCTCAACGAATTCGCAGGCCAGCAGTATCAAAACGTCATCCGTTTTGACTTTATGCTCGAACCGGGCGCACGTTCGCTGTTCGACGGAAGCCTTGACCCCAAACGCATCATCTCCCAGATAGAGCTCCTGCGCGGCCAGACCATAACGCCGACAGACACGCTCATCATCTTCGACGAAATCCAAGAGGCACCGCGTGGCATCACCTCGCTCAAATACTTCAACGAGCTGGCGCCGGAATACCATATCATGGCAGCCGGCTCCTATATGGGGCTCGCGCTCCGACGCGAAAACGAGTCGTTCCCCGTCGGCAAGATCGACCAGCTTACCATGCGCCCCATGGGGTTTGTCGAGTTCGTTCGTGCCGTCGATGGCGATCCGCTCGCAGATGCCATCCTTGCCGCAGACATGGACCTGCTGGCGAATGTTTCCGAAAAGCTCGAGCGCCTGCTCAAGGAATACCTCGTTGTCGGTGGCATGCCAGAAGTTGTCTCCGCTTTCGCCGCCTCCCACGATTTCATCGAGGCCCGCAGGCTTCAGCAGCAAATCATCGAAGCTTATGAATCCGATTTTGGCAAGCATGCGCCAGCCCGCATCGTCGAGCGCATGAGGCTGGTTTGGAAATCCCTTCCCGGCCAGCTCGCAAAGGAAAACAAGAAGTTCGTCTACGGCGCGCTTCGTCCCGGGGCGCGCGCACGCGATTTTGAGGAAAGCCTCCAGTGGCTCATGGACTATGGAATCGTTCATAAGGTACCGCGTGTTTCCGCCCTAAGAGCACCGCTCACAAGCTACGAGGATCTCTCGGGCTTCAAGCTGTTCTGCATCGACACCGGCATCCTCGGAGCACTCTCCGGCCTCACGCCAGCCATTGTTCTGAACGGGCCCGCTGTTTTTACGGAGTTCAAAGGCTCGCTGACCGAGCAATACGTCGCACAGGAGCTTTTGCTCCAAGGCAATACTCCCGCGTATTGGTCATCCTCCTCCGGCAATGCAGAGACTGACTTTGCCGTCGACCATGCGGGGACCGTGCTTCCGCTCGAGGTCAAGGCGGCAGAGAATCTCAAAGCAAAGAGCCTGAGGATTGCCTGCGAGAAGTTCAAGCTCGAGCGCTGCGTGAGAACATCGTTAGCGGCATATAGAGACGAAGGCACGCTCGTCAATATTCCGCTCTGGGAGATTGGGCAAATCGACAAGCTGGCATAGGCGCTGTGGAGGGGGTGCCCCGTAAGGAGTGTCCCAAACTGCCGGCAAAAAAGGAACGTCTCTATCTGCCGCATTCCCGAAGCAAGGCAACGCCGATGTTTTGGCAACGGCAGCGAGCGGGCCGCATTTGAGACAAGGTGACG
>UQID01000032.1 GCA_900541045.1 uncultured Collinsella sp. | reverse complement strand
TCTAGCTTCGTCGGCAGCGTCAGATGTGTATAAGAGACAGCGTTGCCTCCGCGGGCAGCGCCGCCACCCCCATCGACGAAGTCGAAAACCCCGACCTCAACCGCGCCCGCGGTGTTTATCTCAGCAGCATTCCCGACTACGCCGGCAACCCCTACGTTGCCCTTCGCGCCGACAGCACGCACTCGTTGGGCATGCCGTCGTTCACGCTCGACGAGTATGAGCGTGCCACCGAAGAGGGCTGCTTTAAGAAATTCTCCAAGCTCGACAGCCTGGGCCGCACTCGCAAGGCGCTCGCCTGCGTAGGCCCCGAGTCGCTCGGACAGGGAAAACGCGGCGATATCTCGCGTATCCATCCTGCCGGTTGGCACCAACAGCGCTACGACTTTATTCCAGGCCAGAGCCTCTACAACCGCTGCCACCTCATCGCCTGGTCGCTCTGCGGCGAAAACGCCAACCGCAAAAATCTCCTCACCGGCACGCGCTATCTCAACGAGACGGGCATGCTACCGTTTGAAGAGCAGATTCTCAACTATATTCGCGATACGGGCAACCATGTGCTCTACCGCGTCACGCCCATGTACAACGAAGAGGAACTCGTCTGTCGCGGCGTTCGCCTGGAGGCACAATCGATCGAGGACCACGGCAAGACCCTCTGCTTCCACGTGTACTGCTACAACCTGCAGCCGCATGTGCAGATCGACTACGCCACCGGCCGCAACCAGGCATCCGGAGACTAGTGCCGACTGCGCTGCCCGTAACCCAAAAAAATGATCCGCAATCCTTCCGTCGCATACGGATCAAATAAGGCCGCCCCGGTTACCCAGGACGGCCTTTTCGTCAGCACCTACATTGCAGGCAAAGCCCCACGCTACTTGGCGCGGCCCTCCTCATAGCGCTCGACCAGCTTGGCCTGAACGTCATAAGGCACCTGCTCGTAGCCGGCGGGCTTCATGGTAAAGTCGCCCGTGCCGCGCGTAATAGAGCGCAGACGCGTCGAATAATCCGTCAGCTCGGCCAGCGGCGCCTGGGCGATGACCACGGTGTCGCCGCGCTCATCGGTCTCCATGCCCGTCACGCGACCGCGCGATGCCGAGATGTCGCCCATCACGGCGCCGGCGTAGCTCTCGGGGATAGTCACCGTAATTTCCTCGATGGGCTCCAGCACCACCGGATCGGCATCGGCGCACGCCTTGCGCAGGCCGATGCGAGCCGCCGCGCGGAACGCCATCTCGTTGGAGTCGACGCTGTGATACGAGCCGTCGTACACAGCCACGCGAATGCCCGTGAGTGGGTAGCCGGCAATGATGCCGTCCTTCATGGTCTCCTGGACACCCTTGTCCACGGCGGGGATCAGCGAGCGCGGAATGCGGCCGCCCACGACCTCGTCCACAAACTCATAGCCATCGCTCGTGCCGTCGGGCCCGATGAGCGGCTCAACGCGCAGCCAGCAGTCGCCATACTGACCGGCACCGCCAGTCTGCTTCTTGTGGCGGCCCTGTGCGCTCGCCGTGCGGCGGATAGTCTCGCGATACGGAATGCGGATTGGCACGCTTTTGGCCACGACCTTGGTGCGATCCTCCAAACGGTTGAGCAGGACCGAAACCTGCGCCTCACCCACGGCGGAGATGATAGTCTGGCCGGTCTCCTCGTCACGATCGATGCTCATGGTCGGATCGGCCTTGCACGCCTTCTCGATAAACGTGTAGAGCTTCTCCTCGTCACCGCGGTTCTCGGCCTCGATGGCAATGCGGTACTGCGAGTTGGGAAACTTAAACGCCGCCGCCTCGACCTTACCGGTAATGGAGAGCGTGTCACCCGTCTCTGCCGCCAACTTGGGCGCCACGATAATGTCGCCGGCATAAGCGTGACCGACCTCGGTCATGTCGCGGCCGCACATCACATACAGGTGAGCCAGACGATCGCTCTTGCGGGTGCGCGCGTTGATCAGCTCAAGGCCCGGCTCAAGCGTGCCCGTCAGCACCTTGATAAAGCTGATGCGGCCCTGCTGCGGATCGGCCAGGGTCTTAAACACAAACGCCACCGGACGGTCATCGTCGCTCGAGATCTTAAGCGAATCACCATCGATGAGCGGCATCTCGCCATAGTCGGTCGGCGCCGGGAAGTACGTCGCGATGTCGTCCATCAGCGAGTTGACGCCCTGCTCCTTAATGCAATCGCCCGCAAAGACCGGCACAAAGATGCGCTCGGCGATCGCCTTCGACAGCAGGCCTTCAAGCTCCTCCTGCGTCAGCGTCTCCTCGCCTTCCAAGTACTTCATCATCAGCTCGTCGTCAGCCTCGGCCACCAGCTCGCACAGATGGTCATGGGCCTCCTCGGCCTGGGCACGATACTCCTCGGGAATCTCCGACTCAACGGCTTCGGTGCCGTTGCAATGGCGCGCCTTCATGCGCACCAGGTCGATAATGCCGTCAAAGTCCTCGCCCTCGCCCCAGGGAAGGGTCACGGCGCCCAGGCGCGTGCCAAAGCGCTCCTGCAGCAGGTCCATTGTGGTCGTAAAGCTGGCCTCGGAGCGCGACAGGCGGTTTACGAACACCGCGCGCGCCAGGCGCAAGTCCTCCGCCGCATACCAAAGCTTGACGGTCGTAGGCTGCGGGCCGGCCTCGGCGTCGACCACAAACAGAGCCGTCTCGCAGACGCTCATCGCGGCAAAGGCGTCGCCGATAAAATCGGGATAGCACGGGGCATCGAGCACGTTGATGCGGGCGCCCTTCCAGTCGATCGGCGCGATGGTCGTCGAGATGGAGAACGAACGCTTGACCTCTTCGGGGTCATAGTCGAGCGTGGGCTTGGTGCCGTCGTGGCCGCCCAGGCGGGCGGTCTTACCGGAAAGGTGGAGCAT
The DNA here is from genome assembly GCA_900541045.1 of uncultured Collinsella sp. Classification (GTDB taxonomy): domain Bacteria; phylum Actinomycetota; class Coriobacteriia; order Coriobacteriales; family Coriobacteriaceae; genus Collinsella. The sequence goes on along the minus strand of UQID01000032.1, from coordinate 13,779 downwards.
GGCCTCGGCGAGTGAAGTCTTGCCCACCCCGCCTTGGCCTACGAGCACCACGTTCCTTACGTTGCCGGTCTTGGGAGCACCCATGATGACCTCCTTGCAGGGTCGCGCGCGATGCGCGACGCCAACGGGGAGAGTTCGCGGTCGATGCCGTCCCGGGAGCAGCATGGTCGGCAGCCGAGCCGACTCACCCTCCAAATGTCCTATGCCACCACCCTACCCTCACAGGCGACTGTCCATGCACACCTTTCGGCGCACGTATGAATACAGGCGGCGAGAGGAAGGGGCGAGCTTGCGAGGCGATTATTGAACCCCACGGATGCAAATAAAATGCCGCCCCAGGCCGTAAGACCTGCGGCGGCATCACCTCAATAAGCAGTTGAGTAAATAGCTGAGCCTATCCCTCGATACGGCTCAAGAACTCGCGTGTACGCTGCTCGCGCGGATGATCGATAACCTGCTCGGCCGGACCCTCCTCGACAATGCGCCCGCCGTCCATAAAGACCACGCGGTCGGCAACATCGCGCGCAAACTGCATCGCGTGGGTCACGATCACCATCGTCATATTCTGTGCCGCCAGGTCCTTAATGACACGCAGCACCTCGGCCGTCAGCTCGGGGTCAAGCGCCGAGGTCGGCTCGTCAAAGAATAAGATTTCCGGATCGAGCGCCAGGGCGCGGGCAATACTTACGCGTTGCTGCTGACCGCCCGAAAGCTCGCAGGGCACCTTGTTCTCGTTACCCGTAAGCCCCATCTGTGCAATGAGCTCGTGTGCGCGAGCCTCCGCCTGCTCGCGCGGGCGCTTAAGCACGCGGATCGGTGCATCGGTGATGTTTTTCATCACGGTATAGTGCGGGAACAGATTGTAGTTCTGAAACACCAGGCCGAATCGCGAGCGCGCCTGTTTAGGTACATCGCCCTTTGCGTACACCGCGCCCGAACCCGCATCCGTCGCGACGGCAAGGTCGCCAAACGAAAGCGAGCCACCGTCGAGCGTCTCGAGCAGTGTGGCACAACGCAGCAGCGTGGACTTACCGCCGCCCGAAGGCCCGATAATCGCCACGACCTCGCCACGCTTGACCTCGAGCGAGATATCCTTGAGCACCTCATTGCCGCCAAACGCCTTGCGCGCGTTCGATATATTCATAACCGTTCCGGACACAGGAACCTCCACGTGTTTGAAAAGCACAACGGGACAGGCTAGTCATGGTAATAGTCAAGTCGTTTCTCGGCAGCGCCTAACAGCATCTCGACTACAAAGTTAAAGACCCAGTAAATCAGTGCCGCGATCGCAAACGGTACCATGCTCACCTGCGAGGCGACCAGCGCCTTGGCCGTCGAGAACATCTCACCCACGCCAATGGCAAACGCCAGCGACGTGTCCTTGACCAGCGTGATGATCTCGTTGCCCATCGCCGGCAAAATGCGCTTGGCGACCTGCGGCATCACGATATACAGAAACGTCTGCGTGCGCGAATAGCCCAGCACCTCGGCGGCCTCGTATTGACCGCGCGGAATGGACTGCAGGCCCGAGCGATAGATCTCGGCAAAGTAACCGGCGTAGTTGATGATGAACGCCACGACGCACGCCGTCCACTTGGAATCGGGCGTGAGCGAAATGCCAAACACGTAGTACGGGGCAAAGTAGATGGCAAACATCTGCAGCATGAGCGGCGTACCGCGCATGACCGAAATGTAGACGCGCGCAATCCAGCGCAGCGGCGCGACCTTGCTCATGCGCATAAACGCCACGGGGATCCCCAGCGGAATCGACCCGAGCAGCGTCAGCACAAACAGCTGCAAACTGACCAAGAATCCCTGGCCAAGCATCTGCATCATGACTTGAATAGACAACCTAAGCTCTCTTTCACAGCAACAGAACAGCGAACCCAATGTCAAAGCGGGTTTTCCAGGTGCCCGAGTTTGCCGTGAAAGAGGAGCGCCGCGTACTAAATGTACGCAAGCGACGGTTTGAACGGCAAAATCGAGTGCCTGGGAAAGCCGCTATTTCAAAACCCAGTTGTCGAAGGACAGACCATAGCTCGCATACTTGTCGCAGAGGTCCTTGACCGTACCATCCTCATAGAGCGCCTTGAGCGACTCGGTCACGGCATCGGCCGACTTGGTGTCGCCCTTCTTAAAGCCGACGGCGTAGTGCTCGCTGGACAGCGGCTCATCAAGCTGTGTATAGGCATCGGGCTTGGCGGCAAGCTGATACTGGGCAATCGAGAGGTCACAGGCGACGGCATCGACTGCACCACTCTCGAGCTGCATAAACGCCGTGTTGTACTCACCGATGGTATCGAGCGTGGCAAACGTCGCGGCCAAATCCTTCTGGTCGCCCTCGAGCACATCCTGTGCAGCGGAATCAGTCTGGGTAATCACGGTCTTGCCGGCAAGATCGTCCCAGCTCTTGATGCCCGCATCCTTCTTGACCACCAGCACCTGCTCGTTGAGCATGTACGGCTCGGAGAACGTGTAGTCGTCCTCGCGGCCCTCCATGGTAAAGCCGTTCCAGATGCAGTTGATGGCGCCCGAGTTGAGCAGCGTATCCTTGGCGTCCCAGTCGATGGCCTCGTATTTGACCTCCCAGCCCTGCTTATCGGCAACAGCCTTGGCCAAATCGAGATCAAAGCCGGTGTACTCGCCATCGTCGCCCACAAAACCATACGGAGGGTAGGACTTATCAAAGCCCACCACAAGCTTCTTGGACTCTGCAGCGCCCTTCACATCCTTGGCCGCGGCAGAGCCAGCAGCGGAGCCCTTGCCGGCACCACCGCCGCAGCCGACAAGACCAAGGCCAAGCACCGTGGCAAACGAGCCGGCTAGACCAACAAACTGACGACGAGACATATCGGTATTCATGGTATTCCCCCTTGATGGCACTTTAGTTAAGTAAAGTGAGTCATGTAACGTTCAGAATCATACACTCTACCTAGATAAAGTACAAGGGAGGGGTTGCCCGGCGTGGGCGGGGAGCGGCGCGTAATTAAGTTTCCTGCTCTACAGTCCTGCGCAAGACGGAAAGCACATTAAGTGCTTTCCTTTGCGTGCGGAACTCGCGATAAACTTAATTACGCGCCGCTCCCCGCCCACGCCGGGCAAACGTCGTTGGACTTATCACTGACAGGAAATGGCCGCTTGTATATCGTCCTTTAACTTGGCACGGTACAATGCTTGCAGCTTTCAATTTATAAATTAGTGGGGTTAATTCATGGCAGAATCTCGTGCGGAGCGTAGGGCTCGTCGTGCTTTGGTGGAGGCGGCTGAGGGGTCGAAGGAGGAGAAATCTTCTACGAAATCCAAGTCTTCTAAAGCTGCAAAAAGCAAATTGACCAAGAGCAGGGCTAAGACCAAGCGTTCTGACTCTCGTCGAGCCGGAGACAAAGCGCCTCAGACTCGTTCCAAGCGCTCGCATAAAGATTCGGTTTCGTCTGTGCGTAAGGTCACGGACCCCAAGTCTCCCTGTTCGATCATGAAAGCCTGCGGTGGGTGCACGGCGCTCAATCGTCCCTATAAGAAGCAGCTCGCCGCCAAGCAGGCTGTTATGGAGGAGCTTTTTGCTGCTCTATGCGAGCGCGAGGGTATTAGCGTCGACCCCATTCGCGGTATGGGCGTCACCCTGGGCGACCCGGGCAAATATCCTGCTCCGCGCGGTTTTCGCCATAAGGCCGCCACTCCCTTTGCCCCCGGTAAAGAGGGCGCTGTCCGCTGCGGCTTTTTTGAACGTGGCACGCACAGAATCGTTGCTGTTCCTGAATGCCCCGTCGAGGCACCGGGCGCCCGACAGATTCTTAACGGCATCGCGCGTGAGGCCGAGCGCCTGCACATTCCCGCCTTTAACGAGGACAAGCATCTCGGACTGCTTCGCTATGCCGTCGTTCGCTGCGGCTGGCGCACCGACCAAATCATGGTCACCCTCGTGACCGCCCAGCGCGACCTACCGCATGCACAGGAATTCTTTGAGGCCGTCGCTGCACTCGATCCGCGCATCGTCACCGTCGCCCAAAACATCAACGGGCGCCCTGGCAACGCCATCCTCGGTGAGGAAACCCGTATCGTTTATGGCGCCGAATGCATGCGCGACCAGCTACTCGGCTGCGAGTTCGACATCTCCCCTACCGCGTTCTACCAGACCAACCCGCAGCAGACCGAATTGCTCTATCAGCTCGCTATCGACGGCATGGACCTGCGCCAGGGCGATGTGCTTATGGATGCCTACTGCGGCAGCGGCACCATCGGTCTTTGCGCAGCTAAAGATGCCCAGAGCAAGGGCATCGGCATCATGCTGCTCGGCGTGGAGCGCAACCCGGCGGGCATTGCCGACGCGCGCCGCAATGCCGAGCTCAACGGTCTTACCCGCAGCGCCTGGTTTATGGCCGACGATGCCACCGATTACATCCTAGATGCCGCCGACAACAACGAGCGCGTCGACGTCCTTTCCATCGACCCGCCGCGCGCCGGCTCCACCCCCGAGTTCCTCGAAGCTGCCTGCGCACTTAAGCCGCGCCGCATCACCTATATCAGCTGCAACCCCGTGACCCAAGAGCGCGACCTGCACCAGCTCCTCGACGGAGGCTATCGCCTGCTCAAGATCACGCCCGTCGACATGTTCCCCCACACCGACCACACCGAAACCGTAGCGGTCCTCGAACGCCGCTAATTGTCCGGCACAAGAAAGGGGGCGGCCCGCCTGGACCGCCCCCTTCGCTTGGTTTATAAACTCAGCTACATCCCCTTGCGCAGGTCGCACACGCCGGCTGCAGCCATCTCGCGCAGCAGCGTCTCGCGGTCGCGCGTCACGATCAGGTCCAGCGGGAAGTGAATCTCGTCGAGCATCTTACGCGCGTGATCGAGCTTGCCAATGGCCATGCCAATGTGGGCATCGGTCGACACGCCAATGCCCACGCCCAGCTCGGCGCAGCGCTCGGCGATCTTGCGGCATACGTTCCAATGCTCGGCATCCGTGCCATGCTCAAGACTGTGGTTGTTGATCTCGATGATCTTGTGCTTGGCCTTGGCCGCCAACAGCACCTCATCGATATCAAAGGGAACACCGGCGCGACCCGCGTGGCCCAGCATGAACACCTTGGGGTGCTCCAGGGCATTGATATACATCTCGGTCGTCTGGGCCAGCGTCGCGCCTTCAGCGAGCTGCGGATTATGCACGCTTGCCACCAAATAATCCAAATTGCGCGTAACCAAATCGAACAGCGAATGCGGGCGGCTGTACGAATCGCCGGCGATATTGAGCGTGACAGGAGTGTCCTCGCCAAACAGGCTTCCGTCCAGTGAAACGATATCGGCCTCGGCACCACGCAACACCAGCACGCCGCTCCAAATGCGCGGCCAGATATTCTGGTTGATAAAGAACTGATAACTGCGCAGGTCATTAGGGCAAGCCGTAACCATAGAGCTCAGATGGTCGGCAGATCCGAGCACCTGCAGACCACGCTCTGCCGCCCAGTACACATTCTCCTCAATGGTCGAATATGCATGCGCAGAGAACATCGTATGGGTATGAATGTCACAAGAAAGCAGGTAGGGCATCGGGTCTCCTTATCTGGCATGGCCGTCGCTTATATTCATTGTACGCATAGCCTTCGATAGTCGTAAAACCACTCCATCCCAACGACACAACGTCCATGACAACGGGGTCCGGCTTAACACCAAACCCCGTTTCACGTAAAACATTGTAGGCAGAGCGCTTTACTTTTAACGATACTCGTCCGCCAACTGTTTCCAAGCGGGTAGCGAATTGATGATCGTTTCGTAACTCACGCAATAGCCCAGGCGGAACCAGCCCGGCATACCAAAGCTGTCCGAGGGAACCGCAAGCAACTCATACTTCTTTGCGCGCTCGCAAAACGCATTCGCATCGGGCTCGAGTGCCTTCACCCACAGGTAGAAAGCACCGTCCGGCTCAACATAGGTATAGCCGTAGTCCGCCAAGGCGTCGGTAAGCGCCGTGCGGTTGCGAGCATAGGCCGCAACATCGCTCGGCTCATCGATGCAATCGATAATCACGCGCTGGAAGAGCGCCGGTGCACATACAAAACCCAGCGTACGGGCAGCACCCGCAACAGCCGGCATCAGACGCGCAGCCTGCGGATTGGTGTTGGGAACCAAGATCCAGCCAACGCGCTCACCCGGCAGCGACAGCGACTTAGAATACGAGTAGCACACCACGGTGTTCTCGTAGATCGAGGGCACCCAAGGCACCTCGGCACCGTACACGATCTCGCGGTACGGCTCATCCGAGATGAGCATAATCGGATTCTCGGGATCACGCCGAGCGTTGGCCTCGCGCAGAACATTGGCCAGGCATGCCAACGTGTCGCGCGTGTACACGGCACCCGTGGGGTTATTCGGCGAATCGATAATGACCGCCGCTGTCTTGTCGGTAATCGCCTTGAGCACGTTACCCACGCTCAGCTGGAAGGTATCTTCATCGGCGAGCGCCTCGACACACGTACAACCGGCTTTCTCAATCCACACGCGATACTCCGGAAAGTACGGGGCGATAACGATGACCTCGTCACCCAGATTGGTAACGGCGTTGAGCGTGCAGGTGAGCGAGGCCGCCGCACCTACCGTCATAAAGACATCCTTACCCTCATAGCTCGTGCCAAAGCGGCGGTTGAGCGATTCGGCAACGGCTGCTCGACATTGCGGCAGGCCCGGTGCGGGGGTGTAGCCGTGCAGCTGGTCACTCGGCAGCTCCAAGGCCTTCTTAATGGACTCCGCCACGGCAGCGGGCGCCGGAACACTCGGGTTGCCCAGCGAAAAATCGAATACGTTCTCCGCACCGATCTGTGCCTTGCGCTCAAGACCATAGCTAAAGATCTCGCGGATGATGGAGCTTTCCGCACCGCGAGCATACATAGTTTCGTTGATCATCTGTTCCCCTTTCGCATAGGCGCTATTGTACGCTTTAGTCGGGCAAAGCGCCGCAGTAATGTTAATTGGGGACAGACTTAAATGCGTGAAAACGCTCATTTAAGTCTGTCCCCAATCAACAGATGGCCCCATATCGCTCAAAAGAAAAAGCCTCCGCAGGTTTCCCCGCAGAGGCTTTCGCCACAAAGGCTATTTATCGGCGTCGGTGTCGGCACCGGCATTGGCGGCACGGTCATCGCCGGCATCATCGGATGCGACTTCGGCATCCTCCTGCATAGCCGCCTGCGCAAATGCCGCGGCATCGGCCGCCAGCTCCTGCTCGCTCATACGAGGCGCGCGCTTCTTGGTCGGCATGCCAGCCGCCTTGGCATTGCGCTCCTCCTTGGCCGCCAGGATATCGCCCTCGCGCTCAAGGTAGGCATCCCACTCGTTGTCGAGCAGGGCGTTCACGGCGTCGCCTTCAACGGTCTCGCGCTCAAGCAGCACCTTGGCCATCAGATCGAACTGATCGCGACGGGCATCCAAAATCTCGACCGCACGGCGATGGGCCTCACGCATAATGCGCTGGACCTCGATGTCGATGCGACGCGCCGTCTCCTCGGAGTAATCCTGGTGATCGGCGTAATCGCGGCCCAGGAATACCTGATGCTGCGCCTCGCCAAACACTTGCGTGCCCAGCTCCTCGCTCATGCCCAGACGCGTAACCATCTCGCGCGCCATCTTGGTCGCGCGCTCCAGGTCGTTGCTCGCGCCCGACGTGATGTCATCGCACATGAGCTCCTCGGCAACGCGGCCGCCCAAGAACACGGCAAGCTCGTCGAGCATCTCGTTCTTGGTCTTGAGGAAGTGATCCTCCTGCGGAAGCTGCAACGTGTAGCCCAGAGCCTGGCCGCGGCTGACAATCGAAATCTTATGAACCGGATCGGAGTGCTCCAAGATGTGGCCCACCAGGGCATGGCCGCTCTCATGGTAGGCAATCGTGGTGCGCTCGGCTTCGGTCATCACACGACCCTTGCGTTGCGGTCCGGCAATCACGCGCTCCATCGACTCTTCGACCTCGTCCATCGAGATCACGGAACGATGGCGGCGAGCAGCCAGCAGCGCAGACTCGTTGAGCAGGTTTGCCAGATCGGCACCGGTAAAGCCAACGGTCATCTGGGCGAGCTTCTCAAACTTCACGTCCTCGTCCATTGGCTTGTTCTCGGCATGCACGCGCAAGATCTGCTCGCGGCCCTTTACGTCCGGACGGTCGACCGTGACCTGGCGGTCAAAACGCCCGGGGCGCAGCAATGCCGGGTCCAGAATATCGGGACGGTTGGTCGCAGCGATCAGGATGACCGACTCGCTTTCCTCAAAACCGTCCATCTCGACCAGCAGCTGGTTGAGCGTCTGCTCGCGCTCGTCGTGACCGCCGCCCAGACCGGCTCCGCGCTGACGTCCCACGGCATCGATCTCATCAATAAAGATGATCGACGGAGCCTGGGACTTGGCCTCCTTAAAGAGGTCGCGCACGCGGCTGGCGCCGACGCCCACGAACATCTCGACAAAGTCAGAACCCGAGATGCTAAAGAACGGCACGCCCGCCTCGCCGGCAACGGCCTTAGCCAGCAGCGTCTTACCGGTACCCGGAGGGCCCACCAACAAAACGCCGCGCGGAATCTTGGCACCCAGTTTGCGATAGCGGTCCGGATCGCTCAGGAAGTCGCGAATCTCCTCGAGCTCCTCGACGGCCTCGTCCACGCCGGCAACGTCCTCGAACTTGACCTTGGGACGTGTGGCCTCGTTGGTCTTGGCATTGGTCTTGCCAAACTGCATGTTCCTATTATTGGCGCCCATCATCTGGCGCATAAAGTAGAACATGATGGCGATCAGGGCAATCGTCGGAAGCACACTCATCGCCAAGTCGCCCCAAAAATCGGGGTCGTTGGTGTTGACGATATACTTGGTGTCGGGGTGCTCCGCCATGAGCTCGGCAAGCGAATCGGAGCCGACATAGGTCGAGGAGAAGCTCTTGAGCTCGCTCGTGTCGCCCTTGTCCTTTTTCGTCTTCCAGTAATGACCCGCCACGCTTCCGTCTTGAACCGTATAGGTCAAATCTTCGACGCGATCCTGCTTAATGGCGCTGACCATCTCGCTCGTCGCGAGCTTAACGGTATTGCTGGAGCTGGCAAAACCGGAGCCCATATTAAAGAAGGCATAGCCCAGAAGCGCGCAAGCCAAAAGAAAATACAGCCAGCCTGTACGCGTGGGCTTCTTGCCTCCGGGCATCCCCGGGATCTTAGGCTCCCGGGGAGTCTGGGGATTGTTGTCGTTACGGTCGTCGGGCATCTTACGAATAAACCTCCGGTTTCAAAATGCCCAGATACGGAAGGTTGCGATAGCGCTCGGCATAGTCGAGGCCGTAGCCCACCACAAAGGCATCGGGGCAATGGGTTCCAACATACTTGGGCGTGATGGCCGAGGTACGGTCCTCAACGTCCTTCCACAGGAAGGCAGCGACCTCCAGCGAAGCGGGCTTGCGGCTCTCAAGGTTCTTCATCAGGTACTTGAGGGTCAGGCCCGAGTCCAGAATGTCCTCGACGATCAGCACGTCGCGACCACGGATGTCGATATCCAGGTCCTTAATGATACGCACGATGCCCGAAGACTTCACACCGTCGCCATAGCTCGAAACAGCCATGAAATCGATGTTGGTCGGCAGCTCGATCTTGCGCATCAGGTCGCCCATAAAGACAACGGCGCCGCGCAGGACCGCGATCAACACCAGATCCTTACCAGCGTAGTCGCGCGTAATCTCCTCGCCCAGGCGAGAAACGATACCTTCGATATCCTCCTGCGTAAACAGAACCTTCTCGATATCCGGATGTTGAGAAGCCATGACAACCCTTTCTTGTGCTTAATCGCCCACACACCGCCGTATGGACGCGAACTACACATTCTAGCAGCGCACGGGGTATATTTTCCAGCCCGCGCATCATCAGCGCGGGAATACCGTCAACGCCGCACAGAAAAGCTGGTACGAGGGGCTAATCCGCGTCAACCACGCGAAGCAGATAGGCCACACGCGTCGCCGCCGTGCACTTAAAGCGTTCGTCCGCGCGAACTCCGGCGACCCACACCACGGCACCTCCCGGCGCCGTCCTCACCATGGGCACGCCGGCGCGCTCGGAAACGGGAATGCGAGCCTCTCCTAGCAAGTCGGATACCTTCTTGCTTCGGCCACTCATTCCTAACGGGCACATCACGTCTCCCGGTGCGGGACCGTCCACCCATAGGCGCGCCAATCGCGCCTCGGCAGGGATCTCGCCACGCGAGCCCGCCAGGATCCGTTCGCTATCGCTGTCGGCAAAACCCAGGGCAGCCGCGTCTACCAAAGCTGCCACTTCCCCGGCAGCCGCAAGCTCACGGGCGCGGCGCACGATATCGCATCCCGGTTCAACGGCCATCGGCTCTGCGACCAGCATACGTCCCCCGCCCAACGGCAAACGACCGGGTACGGTAACCCAGTCCGCGACCAGGCCCTCGCGAGCCACCGGAGCCTTAAACGCCAGCATGCCAAATTCGACGCGTGCGTCAATCCCCGCCGGAAGCGTGACCGAGCCTGCGCCCACGGCAACGCAGGAAAGGACTCGCTCCACATGTCGCATCTCTGGACGAGCGTCCGGATCGATGCGTTTGATCGCCAGTCGCACGATGCGCCGCGCGATTACCACCTCGGCCGCAGCAAGGCGTCTGGCATCGAGCACTAGCGCACCCGCCGCCTCCTTGCGCAGGCAGCTTCGAAACGCCTGTGCCGACAGCTGGGATAGAAACGCATCTTCGTCACCAAGGATCTCGCAGGCGGCGCCAATCGTCTTGCACACGCTCGCATTACGCTGTGCCACCACTGGCATTACCCGATGGCGCACGTAGTTTCGCAGATACGAGATATCCTCATTGCTCTCGTCCTCACGCCACGGCTGACCATGTACCTGTAGATAGCCCACGAGCTCGCCATGAGTTAGGTCGAGCAAGGGGCGCACCACGATATTCCTCCGGCGAGGAATGCTCGATAGGCCAGCGGGCCCTGAACCCTTAATCGCGTTCATCAAAAACGTTTCCGCGCGATCCGAAGACGTGTGCGCGGTGCAGATACGAGCCGCCGTTCGCGGTGCCCCCGTCTTGGCACATAGTTCGCGCACATACCTTCGCGCCGCGGCATAACGCACCTCGCGCGCAGCCGCCTCGATATTGCCCGACTCCCCATCAAAATAAGCGTGCTCCACACACAGCGGTAAACCATATTGCGAGCAGAGCTCACGCACAAAGGCCTCGTCGCCATCGGACGCCTTGCCGCGCAGATGATGGTTTACATGCAGCACATGCAGGCGCTCGCGAGCAATGGGGGCAACACCGCGTCCATCTTGGATATCCAGCTTTGATGTGCACGCCATAAGAAGCAGCGCCGTCGAGTCCGCGCCGCCTGATACCATGAGCACGACAGGAGCAGCCTGCTGCCTCGTCCGGGTCTCATCGACTGCCCCAGGCACGGCATGGTGTCCATAATGCTGAGATACCGTAGGCATTTGCTTCCTCCTCTATTCGTCCGCACCCATTGTATCCTTTGGAATCTTATGTCTCGTCTGCACCTTCATATCCTCGGCAGTGGCTCTAAAGGCAACTGCGCACTCATCGAGGGCCCGCAGGGGCTCATTATGGTCGATGACGGACTGTCTCGCCGCGAAACGCTCAAACGCATGGCGGAACTCGGACTGTCGGCAGACGACGTGTACGCCCTTGTTGTCACCCATGAACACAGCGACCACATCAAGGGGCTTGAGGTATGGTGCAAGCATTGGAATGGCCCGGTCTTTTCCAGCAGAGGAACGCTCACGTCCAAAGAAAGCCTCGCACATCTACCTGTCGAGGAATTCGACCCAGGTGACGCCCTCTCTATTGCCGGAGTCCACATTCAAACATATTCGACATCCCACGACGTCGTTAATCCCGTCGGCTACCGTTTTGACGCTCAGGGCGATTCGGTTGGCTTTGCCACCGACACCGGCGAACTGTCGAAGCATGCCATCGATACGCTCAAGGACTGTCGCATTCTCGCACTCGAAAGCAACCACGATGTAACCATGCTGCGTCAAGGCGACTATCCTCGCTTTCTTCAGGAACGTATCCTGTCTGTAAAAGGACATCTCTCCAACGATCAGGCCGCCGATGCCGCACGCGCGTTGGTAACCGATCGCACCGAGCAACTTATCGCGATGCACATTAGCCAAGACAACAATCGCCCAAGCCTGACCGTCAAAAGCTACGCAAGCCCCCTCGGCGCAACACTCGACAACGAACTTGGCAGCGCCGCCACCCGCGTTGAGGGGCTGCATAAACTTACAATACGTCCCGCCGGGCAATATCGGCCCATGACCATTCAGTAGGCCGTCTCAAATAAAAAAGGGCCGGGAATCACTTCCCAGCCCCCTTAACGCAGGCACCGATGTTAATAGCCGATAGCCTTAGTCGATGGAAATCTTCGTAACGTTCTTCTTCTCGACAATCTTTGGAACCGTAACAGTAAGGATGCCGTCAGCGTACTTTGCAGAAAGGCCCTCGCTCGAAGCATCCTTCAGGTACACACCGCGCGTCGCGCTGTACGAGCTGAACTCCTTCTGTAGGAAGTTCTTACCCTCATTCTCCTCGTCTTCCTCGACATTCACGCTAATGGAAAGACGACCCTCATTGAGCTCAACGTCGATGTCATCCTTGGCGACGCCAGTCAAATAAGCCTTGACCTCATAGCCATCGCCCTTATCCTCAACGTCAACGGGGAACGCCTTAGAGGCAATCGAGCTGTTCGCTAGGTCGCTCATATCATCAAAGAGATCAAACAACGAGCTAGCAGAGGGACGAACACCAAAGACCGAACGATAAGGAACCATGCTTGCCATGACTACCACTCCTTTAAGGGACTGCCGAGCCATCTTCCAGGTGGCAGGGACTTCGTTTGACGCTCTAATATATGCCCAACGATTACGTATATATACATTTTGCTATAAAGTTTTTTAAGTCACTTTCTATAAGCATATCTAAGTCTGGTTGACTAAGGTTTTAACGAGGTTAAGGTTATTTGAACAGAGCCCTGAATAACAAATACGCGCCTGTCAAAACGAAGCAGGGGGCTTACAATGAGCGCATACTCGTTGTTAATGACAACCTAAGGGCATCATGGACAATCAGACCTCCGACAATTCGTTTGAGCCGCTGCAGAACGATAGTTCTGCCTATTCACAGCCCATACGCTACCATCGTCCCCATATTTCCCAAGAGCCCATTAACGATGCAGAGCCTGAGTATGTAACTCGCAATCGATATCAAACCCTAGAAGAATCTCAATCAGCGCGCAGACACATGGGAGTCGCCTCGAGCGATCCGGTGTATCTAAAAGATGCCCCCTTATCCAAAAACAGCGCAAGCAGCCAGGAGCAGACACAAACACCCACAAAGCAACATCGTAGAGGGCCCCGTCCCAAGCAAACTCTAACGCATTCCGCCCGCTATCTCGAGACGCCTAAGCAGGGGAAATCGATATTTACATCGTCAAACAGACGGCGCAGACAGCACCGTCTCCAAATTGCGCTCTTGATCATTGCCATCGTGGCAATCGCGCTGGTCATTCATTTTGTTTTCTTCAAATAGAAAAGGCTATTAAGCCATAGAGGCGTTTAGCTCATATCGACCAAACGCAAAAAGGGGGAGGCCGCGAGGCCTCCCCCTTCTTCAAGTCGATGCGACGGCTCGGTGCCGTCCACCGGTCAGCGGCGCCCTGGCCTCCCACGGGCTGGCCCCGCAGTACTCTCGGCGCGATGGGGCTTAGCTTCCGGGTTCGGAACGGGACCG
>UQID01000031.1 GCA_900541045.1 uncultured Collinsella sp. | reverse complement strand
CGGCAGCGTCAGATGTGTATAAGAGACAGCCCCACCCCACCCCACCGCTCCACCCTCAATATGTTGTAAAACACCCCCGAGCATATGTTCGAAAACACAATATGTTGTGTTTGCAGCAAAGGCGGGATGCCACCTATAGAACCACGCCCGCGAACCTCAACCTTCAAGTTGACCTTGAGGCGATTTTTACGTCCCTTTACACGCCGTTCACATCGCCCCCAAACTCCCCCACCCACGGTACACACGGCCCACCACCGCGTCGGTGTCTGGCGAAAAATGGGACGGGCCCCAGATTGCCCATGCACGCAAAAGTGCGTCTCGGCAATCTGGGGCCCGTCCCCTTTAATAATTATAAATATGCAGGTCAGCGAGGTGCTAGCGATGTGCCAGCGGATGCGCCGCCAGATAGACCTCGGTCAGTTGCGTGCGGTCGACATGCGTGTAGACCTGCGTGGTCGAAATATCGGCATGGCCCAAAATCTCCTGCAGCACACGCAGGTCGGCACCGCCCGCGAGCATATGGGTGGCAAAGGAGTGGCGCAAGGTATGGGGATGGAGCCCCACCAGCCCCACCTGGCGCCCATACCGCTCGCATATCGCATGCACAGCCTGGCGCGACAGGCGACGTCCGTTCTTATTTAAAAAGACCGCCGAGGTCTCCGTCCCGTGAGCATGGGCGGCCAGGAGAGTGCGCCCGTCACCTAGATAGCGTGTCAGGGCACGCGCCGCGCTTCCCACCAACGGGGCCAGACGCTCCTTGGAGCCCTTACCGCGCACCAGGACAAACCCGTCATCGATATGGATATCGCCCACATCGAGCCCAACCAGCTCACTCACGCGCAAGCCGCAACCGTAAAGCACTTCCAAGATGGCGTGATCGCGCAGTCCCATCTCGCCCTCGGGAAAGTCTTGATCGAGCAGTGCCGAGACGTCCTCCACCGAAAGGTATTCCGGCAGGCGATCTGCCTTTTTGGGCAGGCGCAACGCCGCCGTCGGGTTTTGGGCCACGGCCCCATCGCGCACCAAAAAGGCATGCAGGCCCTTCACGGCAGCAAGCGCGCGCTCCACCGAGGCATCGGAATAGCCTCCGTCGCGGCGATCGGCAACAAAGCCCTCCACGACCTGACGGCTCACATCTTCAAAAGACGCAATGTCAGCCCGCTCCAGATAGGCGCAGTACGTCGTCAGGTCACGACGATAGGCCGCAATCGTGTTGCGCGCCAAGCCCCGCTCGACCGCGAGGTAATCGAGATACTCCCCCGCCGCCACGGCGAGCGACGAGGGAGTAGCTTCGGTATGTTCCTTATTCGCCGGCACCCTTAGTCCGTAGCGAGGTTCTTGGGCGTCACCTGCAAGCGATCGACGCCCTCATGCTGGCCGATCGAGGCGCGTACGAACTCGCGGAACAGCGGCTGCGGGTTGGTCGGGCGGCTCTTGAACTCGGGATGAGCCTGGGTGGCCACATACCACGGATGTACGTCGCGCGGCAGCTCGACCATCTCGACCAGACGCTCGTCGGGCGAAAGACCCGAGATAACCAGACCGGCGTCCTCGAGCTGGTCACGGAAGGCGTTGTTGAACTCAAAACGGTGACGGTGACGCTCGTAGACGAGCTCCTCGCCATAGGCCTCGCGCGCGAGGGTATCGGCGGCAAGCTTGCACGGATAGGCACCCAGACGCATGGTGCCCCCCTTCTCGGTCACGTCCTCCTGCGAGCTCATCAGGTCGATGACACTATACGGGCCATCCGGATCGAACTCGGAAGAGCTGGCACCGGCCAGGCCGACCACGTTGCGGGCGAACTCGCACACGGCAACCTGCATACCCAGGCAAATGCCCAGATACGGAATCTTGTGCTCGCGGGCGAACTCGGCCGCGAGGATCTTGCCCTCCAGGGCGCGCTTGCCAAAGCCGCCAGGGACCAAGATGCCCGAGGCATCGCCCAGGACCTCGGAGACATTCTGCTCGTCGAGGCTCTCGCCATCGACCAGCTGCACGTCAACGTGGCGATCGTAGAACACACCCGCGTGGTGCAGGGCCTCGATAACCGACAGGTAGGCATCGGGCAGCTGCGTATACTTGCCCACGACGGCGATCTTCACCTTGTCGGCGTGCTGGTTGGCATGGTTCTGCTTGCGCAGGAACTCGTTCCACTGACTCATGTCGCGCTCACGCGGGTCCAGACCCAGACGCTCGCAAATGCGCAGGTCAAAGTCCTGCTCGGCGAGCAGCTGCGGAACATCGTAGATGCTCGCGCAGTCCTCGTTGGTAAAGACGCAGTCGGTGTCGACGTCGCAGAAGCTTGCGATCTTGCCGCGGATGGCATCGTCGATATGGTGGTCGGAGCGCAGAACGATAATATCGGGCTGGATACCAAAGCTGCGGAGCTCCTTAACGGAGTGCTGCGTCGGCTTGGTCTTGACCTCGTGGGCGGCGGCGATATAGGGAACGAGCGACACGTGGATGTAGCAGACGTTCTCGGGACCGGCCTCCTTGCGATACTGGCGAATGGCCTCGACAAACGGCTGCGACTCAATGTCGCCGATGGTGCCGCCCAGCTCAGTGATGACCACGTCGGAGCCGGTCTGCTCCTCAATACGACGGAACTTTTCCTTAATGGCGTTCGTGACGTGCGGAATCACCTGTACGGTGCCGCCCAAAAAGTCACCGCGACGTTCGCGGGCGATCAAACTCTTATAGATGGCACCAGTCGTAAAGTTGGAATCGCGGGTCAGGTTCTCGTCAATAAAGCGCTCGTAGTGGCCCAGGTCCAGATCGGACTCGTAGCCGTCCTCGGTCACAAAGACCTCGCCATGCTGGAACGGGCTCATGGTACCGGGGTCGACGTTCAGATACGGGTCGGCCTTTTGCATCGTTACCTTGTAGCCGCGCGACTTGAGCAGACGGCCCAGCGAGGCCGCGGTAATACCCTTGCCCAGAGACGAAACCACGCCGCCGGTCACGAACACATGCTTGGTCATATTGAGTTACCTGCGCTTCCCGTAGAAGTTGTCCATACACATCTTACGGGTCTTCATTGTAATACTCGCGACGCGCGCCGCACACAATTTTTCTTACGCGCAATCGCATTTCTCCATCTCGAAACAAAACGCCGCCCGGTTGCCCAGGCGGCGTCGTTTCCACTATGAATGTGCGCTGTTATCGATCGGCGGCTTCATCCTCGATCAAGTCCTTCACGAGCATACCGGCACGGATGCCCTCTAGATACCATTCGCCACGCTCCGTGAGACAAATACCATTTGCGAGCTGGCCGCCGTCGTCGCTGTAGCGCGAGACGACCTCAATGATGTCTTCGGATTCCAAGCGCTCAATTGCCGCGCGGGCGCGATACGGAGACACCCCCACACGCTCGGCAAGCGTCTTGCGCGAAAAGCCATAAAACCCGCCGTTGTCTTCGGACAGCTGTGCGATCTCCATCAGCACCTGCACCTCGACACGCTTCATATCGTTGACACTCGCACGACCCTTGCCAGCCATGGCAGCCTCCTCAAACCGAGCACGGGCATCACTTGCACCGTGCGCGACCGGCACACCCCATGATGGCCGGCAACATCCATCATGCGGCATCCCCGCAAAAGGATGAAACAATTAGGGTTATTGTATACCGCCCAAATCGCTTATAGGCAGGTAAGCGGGCTATTTTTAGGTTAAACGGTAGCTTTGTTGATAAAAGGGGCACACCGAATGCATACCCGATGTGCCCCTTTCAGACCAATTTATCCAGGCTTAGCGGTGGAAGAAACCACGGCGCTCGAACTTGGGCTCGCAGCACACGTTGATGCCCAGCTTGCGCAACACCGTCTCGTCCGTCGGCGAGATGATCACGCTAAAGAAGGCATCGCAGCCGCGCAGCTGCTCCAGGCCCGAAAGGACGCGGGCCGCCGTCTCGCTCGTTGCCGAGGTAATCGAGAGCGCCATAAGCGTCTCGTCGGTGTGCAGGCGTGGGTTCTTGCTACCCAAGAAATGTGTCTTGAGCTTGCTGATAGGCTCGATCGCCTCATCGCTAATGACCTCGAGCTCAAGGTCAACGCCCGAGACATGCTTAAGTGCATTCATGATGAGCGAGCTCGCGGCGCCCAGGCGCGTGGAAGTCTTGCCGGTCACCACGGAGCCGTCGGGCATGACCATGGCGCCTACGGGGCCACCCGTCAGCTGCTCCCTGGTAAGGGCGGCCGAGCGTGCCGGCGAGTAGTTCTTGTCGATACCGGCCTTCTTCATAATAATCTTGAGACGGTCGACTTGCTCATCGCCCACGCCGGTACGGCGCACATTTTCGACCGCGGTAAAGTAGCGGCGGACAATCTCCATCTTGGAAGCGTCGCGGCAGGCATCGTCATCGGTGATGGCAAAGCCGACCATATTGACGCCCATGTCCGTGGGGCTCTGGTAGGGGCTCTTGCCCAGGATCTTTTCCATCAGGGCACGGACCACCGGGAAGGCCTCGACGTCGCGGTTGTAGTTGACCGTAGTCTTGTTATAGGCCTCCAAGTGGAAGGAGTCGATGATATTGGCATCGTCAAGGTCGGCCGTGGCGGCCTCATAGGCGATGTTGACCGGATGCGTGAGGGGCAGATTCCAGACCGGGAAAGTCTCGAACTTGGCATAGCCGGCGGCGGTGCCGTGCTTGTGCTCGTGATAGAGTTGCGACAGGCAGGTGGCGAGCTTACCCGAGCCGGGGCCGGGAGCGGTGACCACGACGAGCGGACGGGTGGTCTCGACAAACTCGTTCTTGCCGTAGCCGTCGTCGGACACGATCAGGTCGACGTCGTGCGGATAGCCCTCGATGGGATAGTGCAACTTGGCGGGAATGCCGAGCGCGTTCAGGCGATTGCGGAACACATCGGCGGCGGGCTGGCCGGCGTACTGGGTGATAACCACGGCCGCGACAGCAAAACCGTTGCCGCGGAACAGGTCGACCAGGCGCAAAACGTCCTCGTCATAGGTAATACCCAGGTCACCGCGAGCCTTGTTCTTCTCGATGTGGTTCGCGTTAATGGCGATGATGACCTCGACGTCGTCGGCTATGCTCTTGAGCATGCGAAACTTGCTGTCCGGCTCAAAACCCGGCAGCACGCGGCTCGCGTGATAGTCGTCAAACAGCTTGCCGCCAAACTCCAAATACAGCTTGCCGCCAAACTGCGAGATACGCTCTTTAATATGAGCGGCCTGCAGCTCGATATACTTCGCGTTGTCGAAACCCTGGCGCATGAATGGCTCCCGTCCCGTTTCCAATTAATGTTCTAGGCGATTATAACGGAGCCCGCCCTCCCCGATACCCAGACCATCAACAGGCACCAACCAAACACGCCATCGATAAGTTGCGGTGAAATAGTTCCCGTTTAACCCCTCAAGACGGCCAAACAGGAACTATTCCACCGCAACTTCCCCTTTTTGGTTCAAACAAACCTGGCCTTTGTATCAATAATGGAAACGTCACAGGTGGAGCATAAGTCAGCGAAAGCCCGCCAGAGCGAGCAAGGTGACGTGAAAGAGGAGGGCATAGGCCTTTTGGCCATGCCCGACGATTGAACGTCAGATTGCCGCTCTGGCGGGCTTGCAGCGTCGAGTGGTTCCGGCGTTTGGTAAAACGCCGGAACACAAGAGTGCCCCCTCCCGCGCACGGAACGGGAGGGGGCTAAAGGTAGGAGTCTACCGGTGGGTTGACCCCACCGGACAGACGATGACCAGGTGATCCTTTACAGGATCGTCAAGGTTTCCGTGGGGTACCCGTTGGGTACTTAGAGCAGCACGCAGGCGACGGTCAGGATGACGGCGCAGACGACGGAGAGCGCGACGATGAGCTTAAGGGCAAACTTGAGCCAGGTCGTCCACTCGATCTTGGCCAGGGCGAGACCGCCCATGATGGCACCGGAGGTCGGGGTGAACAGGTTCACGACACCGATAGCAGCGGAGAAGATCATGACCATGACCTCGGGCGAGAAGCCGAGCTTAACAGCCAGCGGTCCCATGATGGGCATGGAGACGGTAGCCATACCAGAGGTCGAGGGGATCAGGAAGGACAGGCCGAAGTAGACCAGGAAGCTCATGGGAGCGAAGATCACGCCGGACAGGCCAGCCAGAGCATTGGCGGCAGCGTCGAGGACGTAGACGTCGAGGCCGGTGTTAGCCATGAGGACGGAGATACCACGGGCGAGGGCGATGACGAGAACAACGGACATCATGTCGGCAGCGCCGGTGATGAAGGTGTTGACGATCTGCTTCTCGGACAGGCCACCGATGATACCGATCAGGACGGCCATGAGGAAGAACCAGGTGGAAGCCTCGTCGAAGTACCACTGACCAATGGGCAGGCCGGTGATCAGGGCAGACCAGCCCTGGACGACGGCGTTACCGTCGGCGTCGTAGACAGCGCCAGCGTCGAAGAAGTTGGCGACGCCCTCGTTGAGGTCGGCCAGCGGGATGAAGCCGACGATCATGACGACGAAGGTGAAGGCGAAGGCGATCAGAACACCCTTCTGACGACCGGTGAGCTTGACCTCCTTGTGGACCTCGGAAGCAGCCTTGCCGTGAGCCTCTTCGGCGTCCTTGAGCTCCTGCATCGACAGGATGGTGGAACCCTTGTCAGCCTTGACCTTCTTGGCATAGTTCATCACGAAGAAGATGGACATAGCGGTAGTGACAATCCACAGGACGGCACCGAGGCCGATGATGATGGACTGGTTGACCTCAATGCCAACGCCGGTCAGAGCGTCGACGGCAGCGCCGACGGCGAACGGGTTAACCGTGGAGCCCAGGCAGCCGCAGCCAGCGCCGAGCAGGACGGTAGCGGCACCGACCATGGGGTCGAAGCCAGCGGCCATCATGGTAGCGGCGAGCAGGGCGTAGAAGGGAACGGTCTCCTCGCACATACCATAGGTGGTACCACCGAGGGAGAAGATGAGCATCAGCACGGGAATGAGCATAATCTCGTTGCCCTTAAGCTTCTGCACCAGAACGGCGATGCCGTTGTCCAGGGCGCCGGTCTCGGTCATCATGCCGAGGAAGCCGCCCAGGATCATAACGAAGAGGCAGACGGGCAGAGCGTCAGCGAAGCCCAGGATCGGGGCGGTGCAGAAATCGCTCAGGCGGGCTGCGGTAACCGCGCCGCCGGACGTGCCGGAGACGATAACGGTAATCACTGCAACAATTGCCAGCAGAGCTAGAAGAATGGTGAACGATGAAGGCATACCGCGCTTTTTCTTAGCGGTCTCAGTCATGGTTCTCATCCCCCCTTCATAAATCATTTAACTTTCTCGCGCGAAGCGGATCTTCCGTGCCGTGCCCACCGCCCGACGCGAGATATTTACCAGACAAAGCCGCTCGGGGTGTGCAGCAAGACACCCCGAGCGAGATGCTAGATGCTCTTACTTGAGCGTGGCGTACATGACAGCCTTGATGGTGTGCATGCGGTTCTCGGCCTCGTCGAAGACCTTGGAAGCGGGGCTCTCGAAGACCTCGTCGGTGACCTCCTGCTCGGTGATGCCGAACTGCTCGCACTTCTCGGCGCCAATCGTGGTGTTGGTGTCGTGGAAGCTGGGCAGGCAGTGCAGGAAGATGGCACCCGGGTTGGCCATAGCCATGACCTCGGAGGTGACACGATACGGGGTGAGCTGAGCGATGCGCTCGGCCCAGACCTCGTCGGGCTCGCCCATGGAGACCCACACGTCGGTGTAGATAACGTCGGCACCGGTGACGCCGTCCTTGACGTCGGTGGTCAGCTTGATGGTGCAGCCGTTGGCCTCGGCGATGGGCTTGCAGGCCTCGATGACGTCGTCGGCGGGCATGCACTCCTCGGGGCCGCAGGCCACGAAGTTCATGCCGAGCTTGGAGCAGACAACCATGAGGGAGCGAGCAACGTTGTTCTTGCAGTCGCCCATGAAGACGAGGGTCTTGCCCTTGATGTCGTAGTTGAAGTTCTCCTGGACGGTCAGGATGTCGGCGAGCATCTGGGTGGGATGCCACTCAGTGGTCAGGCCGTTCCACACGGGCACGCCGGACTTAGCAGCGAGCTCCTCGACGTCGTCCTGGGCAAAGCCACGGAACTCGATGCCGTCATACATGCGGCCGAGAACGCGAGCGGTGTCCTCGATGGACTCCTTCTTGCCCATCTGCGACGAACCCGGATCTAGGTAGGTCACGCCCATGCCCAGATCCATGCCGCCGACCTCGAAGGCGCAGCGGGTACGAGTGGAGGTCTTCTGGAAGAGCAGAACGATGTTCTTGCCCTCGAGATAGCGGTGCGGAACGCCAGCGCGCTTCATGTCCTTGAAGTTCTTGGAAAGCTTGAGCAAGTACTCGATCTCCTCGGTGGAGAGGTCGAGGAGCTTGAGGAAGCTACGGCCGGAGAGGTTAACACCCATGGTTCGTTTCCTTTCGAAAAAATGAATTACGTAAGTATTAGTGTTGCCCGTTTGACGGGCGAAACCGGTGCGGTTGTAGGGGGACCGCACCGGAAACGGAAAGACTTAGAGGTCCTCGCGCCAGAAGGGCATGCTCATGCAGCGCGGGCCGCCGCGGCCGCGGGAGAGCTCGGCGGAGGGCACGACGAGAAGGTCCAGGCCCTCCTTGTACAGCACGTCGTTGGTGACGGTGTTGCGGGCGTAGACGCAGATCTTGCCGGGCTCGACGCACAGGGTGTTGGAGCCGTCGTTCCACTGCTCGCGGGAGGCCGCGATCGGGTCGCCGCCGCCGCAGGGGATCAGCTTGACCTGGTCGACGCCGGTGGCGTCCTCCAGGACGTGCTCGAGGGTGTCCTCGATCAGGCGGATGTTCACGTCGCCCGGGTTCTTGCCGGCGGTCAGCTCGTAGACGCGCAGGGTGCCCATGATGGCGGGGTGGATCGTGAACTTATCGACGTCGATCTGGGTGAAGACCGTGTCGAGGTGCATGAAGGCGCGCGAGACCGGGATGTCGAAGGCCAGGATGCGCTCGACCTTGGAGTCGGAGTTCCAGAAGATGTTCTGGGCCATGACGTCGATGGCCGCGGCCTGGGTGCGCTGGGAGATGCCGACGGCGAGGGTCTTCTCGTTGATGTTCAGCACGTCGCCGCCCTCGGTGTGGAACTGGCAGTCGCGGCGGAAGTACAGCGAGACGTCCTTGTAGTCGGGGTGGTACTTGAAGACGTACTTGCCGTACAGGGTCTCGCGGTTGCGGGTGACCGAGTACATGCGGTTGAGGTTGACGCCCTCGCCGACGACCGCGAACGGGTCGCGGGTGAAGTAGAGGTTGGGCATCGGGTCGATGATCAGGTCGGACTCGGACTCGGAGTTGACCAGGGAGTCGAGGGTCGTGGACGCCGTGAGGGGCATGTCGATCTCGGCCTTGGTCATGCCGGCCATGGTCTTCTTGACGAACTCGAGGTTGTCCTCGATGGAGTCCAGCTTCTCGCGGACGATCTGCGGCATGTGCTGGCCGCGGATGCCGGCCTCGGCGATGTACTGGTCGGTGAACTCGGCGCGGGCGCCGGGGACCTGGTCGAACACCTCGGCGACGAGGTTCTCGAGGTAGAGGACCTCCACGCCCTGGTCCCTCAGGATCTGGGCGAAGGTGTCGTGCTCCTGCTGTGCGACCTCCAGGAACGGGACGTCGTCGAACAGGAGTCGCTCGAGCTCGTCGGGCGGCAGGTTGAGGAGCTCGTCGCCGGGACGGTGCAGGCAGACCTTCCTGAGCTTGCCGATCTCGGAAGGCACGTGCAGACCTTTCGTCATGGCCTCCTACCTTTCTTTCGGGCCCCTGTCAGGGCCGATTCGTTAGCGCCCCTCCGTGTGAGGCGTTATTGCTGACGACATATTTATATCCAAAATCAGTTCATACTTCCACCTCGCCCCCGAACGGTTTTATATGAGGGGTGAACGGCATACACATATACTTCACGCATGGCACACTTTGATTTAATAAAGTTTATTTACGTGCTTAAACGCGTTTTCAATCCAAATAGCAAATGGAACTTAACTTTATTAAACCACCCTCAAATTGCATATTTCCAATAAAGCTATGAATAGAATTAGCGAATCATACCGCGTCTCAACCATTTTCATTTTTATTCAGAAAAAAGTTTGTCCTATTCATTTCTGGTAACAAATTACCGTTTACCAGACGCTTGATACCGTTCACCGGAAGCTCAGTATAAGGCCCAGCTGATATCGGCTCGCCGTACTGCCTCATTTGTAACATCTTGACTTCTCGGTATAGAAAAACGGACCCGATCCCCTAGGGAAACAGATCTGTTTTCGATTATCGTCGGCCAATTTGAATACGGCCTACGAAGAGCGTCGGAATCCTAGCGATCGAACTCCGCCAGTGCCTCGCCCAAAAGCCTCAGACCCTCGCGCAGAACGTCCTCGCTCGCGCAGTAGCCCAGGCGTGCGCCGCAGGGAAGCTCAAAGCGGCTACCGGGAACCAACAGCACTCCCCTCTCGGCCAGCAGGCGCTTGCAGAACTCCTCGTCGTCCTCGGGAATATCAAGCTTGATAAACGAGGTAGACACGCCCTGCGGGGCCGTCCAGGAAACGCGATGCTGCGTATCAATCCAAGCCTGCGCGATATCGCGGTTTCCAACCACGATCTTGCGGTTGCGCTCGAGGATCTTGTCCTTGTGCTTGAGCACATAGGTCGCCAGGGCGTCGTTGAACACGCCGCCGCAAATCATGGTGTAGTCGCGGTACGTGCGAATGCGGTTAGATACCTCTTCGTCTGCCACAACCCAGCCCACGCGGGCCGCAGGCGTCGAATAGGTCTTGGACACCGAGTTGGTGACGATGGCCTTCTCGTACACATCGGCCATCGACAAAAAGTCCTCGGTGTTCTCAAGCGGCAGGTACACCTCGTCGCACAGCACATAGGCGCCAACCGAGCGGGCGATCTCGGCAATCTGGCCGAGCGTATCGGCATCAAGCACCGTACCGATGGGGTTCGATGCGTTGTTGATGCAGATGAGCTTCGTGTTGGGGCGCACCGAGCGCTTGAGCTCCTCGATATCGGGTTTCCATCCGAGCTCCTCGCGAAGCTCCCAATACTCGACCTCGGCGCCGAGCGTACGCGGGATCTCATAGAGCGGCGCATAGGTAGGCCACTCGGCGATAACGTGGTCGCCGGGCTCGACTACAGCCATGATGGCGTTGAGATTGGCGCCCGTGCAGCCATTGGTCTGCAGGATGTGATCGGGATTGACCTCGCGACGATACAGCTTGGCAACCTCGGCCTTAAACTCCGGCGAACCCTCGATCCAGCCGTAGTTCATCTTCTCGCGGTCCAGGCGTTCATAGAACGTGGCGCCGTCCTGCTCGTCGAGCGCGCGAAGCTCGCCCATGGTAAGCGAGGAGATCGTCGACTGGGCGATATCCCACGTGGCGCTCTTCTCCCAAACGTTGAGCCACTCTTCAACGCCGATTGTCTTGATATCCATGGCCAAGCTCCTTACAAAAGCAGTCATCCAATCGTGTTGACGTTCCTCATACAAGAATGGGGCGGTGCGAAAACCCGCACCGCCCCATTGGGAGACATCTAATGGCAGCTAGATGTATGTATTAAGACCTGTACGGGTCCTTGAAGACCTTAGAGGTCCTCGCGCCAGAAGGGCATGCTCATGCAGCGCGGGCCGCCGCGGCCGCGGGAGAGCTCGGCGGAGGGCACGACGAGAAGGTCCAGGCCCTCCTTGTACAGCACGTCGTTGGTGACGGTGTTGCGGGCGTAGACGCAGATCTTGCCGGGCTCGACGCACAGGGTGTTGGAGCCGTCGTTCCACTGCTCGCGGGAGGCCGCGATCGGGTCGCCGCCGCCGCAGGGGATCAGCTTGACCTGGTCGACGCCGGTGGCGTCCTCCAGGACGTGCTCGAGGGTGTCCTCGATCAGGCGGATGTTCACGTCGCCCGGGTTCTTGCCGGCGGTCAGCTCGTAGACGCGCAGGGTGCCCATGATGGCGGGGTGGATCGTGAACTTATCGACGTCGATCTGGGTGAAGACCGTGTCGAGGTGCATGAAGGCGCGCGAGACCGGGATGTCGAAGGCCAGGATGCGCTCGACCTTGGAGTCGGAGTTCCAGAAGATGTTCTGGGCCATGACGTCGATGGCCGCGGCCTGGGTGCGCTGGGAGATGCCGACGGCGAGGGTCTTCTCGTTGATGTTCAGCACGTCGCCGCCCTCGGTGTGGAACTGGCAGTCGCGGCGGAAGTACAGCGAGACGTCCTTGTAGTCGGGGTGGTACTTGAAGACGTACTTGCCGTACAGGGTCTCGCGGTTGCGGGTGACCGAGTACATGCGGTTGAGGTTGACGCCCTCGCCGACGACCGCGAACGGGTCGCGGGTGAAGTAGAGGTTGGGCATCGGGTCGATGATCAGGTCGGACTCGGACTCGGAGTTGACCAGGGAGTCGAGGGTCGTGGACGCCGTGAGGGGCATGTCGATCTCGGCCTTGGTCATGCCGGCCATGGTCTTCTTGACGAACTCGAGGTTGTCCTCGATGGAGTCCAGCTTCTCGCGGACGATCTGCGGCATGTGCTGGCCGCGGATGCCGGCCTCGGCGATGTACTGGTCGGTGAACTCGGCGCGGGCGCCGGGGACCTGGTCGAACACCTCGGCGACGAGGTTCTCGAGGTAGAGGACCTCCACGCCCTGGTCCCTCAGGATCTGGGCGAAGGTGTCGTGCTCCTGCTGTGCGACCTCCAGGAACGGGACGTCGTCGAACAGGAGTCGCTCGAGCTCGTCGGGCGGCAGGTTGAGGAGCTCGTCGCCGGGACGGTGCAGGCAGACCTTCCTGAGCTTGCCGATCTCGGAAGGCACGTGCAGACCTTTCGTCATGGCCTCCTACCTTTCTTTCGGGCCTTGCTGGCCGAATGTATCAGCGCCCCTCCGTATGGGACGCTGCTTGCTGACAGCTCTAGTTATATCCAAAAACCACCCGCAATTCCACCTCGCCCCCGAACGGTCAGCAAAGTGCGATGAACGGTATATCGCATATGATTCCCCCATGATGCACTTCAGTTTCGTAAAGCAGATTTTCCTAGGTAAACGTTATTTTTCTAGGAAATCAAGCTTGAACACTCAAAGTTATCCATGATTCAAAATTGCATAGTGAAAACGGTTTTCTGCATATAAATGACGCTTGCCCTCGATTCGACCTACATTCGATTATATTCAGCTTGCTATCATTCTTATTCATACATTCTCACCAGTTGAGTGAGGATATAGATCGCTTGCTCAAAGCACCGGACGTTAGTGCTTCGGCTTGTCAGCGTAAGAAGTAGGTAAAGATACCGTTCACGAGATACGTCCGTGCCAGCGGTCGACTAAATTGAGACAATAATGAATTAGAGTTAGGCTACCGTCCCCTGCGGGGACTGAACGGACAGATGCATATGCCGAGCAAAATCGAAAAGAAGCAAAAGGCCGCTAAGCTGCGCAAGCCGCCGCGCGACTTCTCGTACACGCAAAACCGAGAGCTTAGCTGGCTGCGCTTTGACAACCGCGTGCTTGACGAAGCCTTCGACGAAACCGTTCCGCTGTTCGAGCGTCTAAAGTTCGTGTCGATTTTCGAGTCTAACCTCGACGAGTTTCTCATGGTGCGTGTGGGCGGCCTGTCCGATCTGGCAGAGCTCAAAAAACAGCCTGTCGACAACAAGAGCAATATGACCGCCTCCGAACAGGTCGATGCTGTCATGGCAGAGCTGCCCGGGCTCCTTACCCGTTGGGAGTCCATCTTTAAGAGCATCGAGGGCAAGCTCGACGCTCTGGGCGTTCACCGCGCCCGCATCGATTCGCTTACGCCCGAGGAGCGCACCTTCGTAACCCGCTACTTCCAAGCCTACGTGTCGCCGGTCATCTCGCCGTTGGTCATCGACCCGCGCCATCCCTTCCCCAACCTGCGCAACGGCGCACTCTATCTGGCTTGTGGCCTGGACGGCGTCACCGACGAGGAGAGCCTGCTGGGCCTTATCGAGATTCCCGCCTCGATGAACCGTGTGGTCGAGGTCCCCTCGCCCACCGGCACCTACTCCTACATCTTGCTCGAGGACGTCATCCTCGCCTGCCTGGACAGCTGCTTTGGCTCCTATAAGCCGCTGGATCGCGCGCTGATCCGCGTCACCCGCAATGCCGATATCGACCCGGACGGCGAGGGCGTCGAGGAGGAAGAGGATTACCGCCAGCACATGAAGCGCATCCTCAAGAAACGCTTGCGCCTGCAGCCGGTGGTGCTCGCCGTATCGGGCTCGCTCGAAAAGCCAACGCTCAAGACTATCCGCAAGGCGCTCGAGCTCTCGCGTCGCTCGGTCTTTACCTGCGATATCCCGCTCAACCTGGGCTATGTCTTTGGCATTGAGGGCAAGATTCCCGAGCACCTGCGCAACGAGCTGCTCTTTACGCCGTTTAAGCCGCAGCCCAACCCCACCATCGATATGACCCGCTCCATCCGAGAGCAGGTACTTCAGCACGACAAGCTGCTCTTTTATCCCTATGAGGCCATGAACCCCTTCCTGGATCTGGTGCACGAGGCCGCCTACGACCCCGAGTGCATCTCGCTGCGAATCACGCTCTACCGCGTGGCCAAGCAGAGCCGCCTGTGCGAGTCGCTGATCGATGCAGCCGAGAACGGCAAAGAGGTCACGGTGCTCATGGAGCTCCGCGCCCGCTTCGACGAGCAAAACAACATCGAGTGGGCCGAGCGTCTGGAAGAAGCGGGCTGCACCGTCATCTACGGCTCCGAGGGCTTTAAGTGCCACTCCAAGATCTGCCAGCTCACCTATCGCGAGGGCATGGCGCTTACACGCCTGACGCTTTTGGGCACCGGCAACTTTAACGAGAAGACGGCCAAGCTCTACAGCGACTTTATGCTCATGACCGCCCATCCCGGCATCGGCGAGGACGCCAACTTGTTCTTCCGCAACCTGTCGCTGGGCAACCTGCGCGGCGATTACCGCTTCCTGGGCGTGGCGCCGGTCGGCCTGAAGCCGCTCATCATGCGCGGCCTGGATCGCGAGATCCAGCGCGCCCTCGCTGGCGAGCCCGCCCGTGTGTTCTTTAAGCTCAACTCACTCACCGACCGCGAGGTCATCGACAAGATCGCCGAGGCGTCGTGCGCAGGAGTCCGCGTGGACATGATCATCCGCGGCATCTCGTGCCTCAAGCCGGGCGTTCCGGGCAAGACCGAGAACGTGCATGTCCGTTCTATCGTCGGACGCTTTTTGGAGCATGCGCGCGTTTACGCCTTTGGCGTGGACTCGGACATGATCTATCTGAGCTCGGCTGACATGATGACGCGCAACACCGAGCACCGCGTGGAGATCGCCTTCCCCGTGCTCGACCCCACCTGCCGTGCCCTGGTGCATGAGTACATGAGCATGCAGCTGCGCGACAACGTGAAGGCCCGCAGCCTCACGAGCGACGGTACCTGGGTCCCCGTGGAGCGTGCAGAGGGCGAGAAACCCTTCAACTCGCAGGAAGCCCTGCTGGAGCGTGCCTATCGCAACGCCGAGGCGGCCGCCGAGGCAAAGCCCGCGCCCGCGCCCCAGCCTGAGCCCAAACCGCAGCCGGCCGCACCCGAGGTTCAAAAGGTCCAGGCGACCGTCATTGAGCCCGAGCCTGCACCTGCACCTCAGCCCGAGCCGCAGGTCACCAAGCCCGCACCCGAGCCGAACGCCCGTCGCGATAAGCCCGCCGGCAAGACCAAGGCCATCGAGCGCCATCGCCCCGGTCGCGTGCGCATGGGTCTGGGCCTGATCGGCCTGGGTCTTAAGACGCTCATTACCGGCAAGACGAAATAGTCGTTTGTAGAAGCGCCCCGCATTTGAGGAATGCCTCGGATGCGGGGCGCTTTTCCCTGCTACCATGGTTGCGGACAACAACACGAATGACAGGCAGGGATATGAAGCTCACTATAGAATCGATGACCTACGGCGCCGACGGGCTGGCGCACGCCGACAACGGCAAGGCCGTCTTTGTGCAGGGTGCCGTGGCAGGCGACACCGTCGAGGCCGAGGTCGTGCAGGACGGCAAGTCGTTCATGCGCGCCCGCGCCACCGAGATTCTGGAGCCAAGCCCCGATCGCGTTCAGCCTCCCTGCCCCTTCGTGGGCATCTGCGGCGGCTGCTCGTGGGGCAATCTCTCACGCACGGCACAGCTCGCCGCCAAGGAGCAAAACCTGCGCTCCACGCTCGAGCGCATCGGCAAGTTCGCTCCTGAGCAGGTCGATGAGTTGGTACAGCCCATCCGCCACACCAAGGACGACTGGGGCTACCGCAATAAAATCGAGCTCGAACCGACCGTCGTCAACGGTCGCGTGCGCCTTGGCATGCACGGTGTCGACCCCAGCAAAATCGTGACCGTCGATGCGTGTCCGCTGTTCGATAAGCGTTTTCCCAAGGCGCTCAAATCGGTCGTCGGCGCACTCAACTATCTGAGCGGAAGCCACGACCTGGGCCTCGAGCGCGTGGGCATTCGCGCTTCGCGCCGCACCAAGGCACTCGAGGTCGCACTCTGGACGCCCACAGGCTCTTTTCCGCGCTCGCAGGTCTCCCGCGTGCTGGCGGACGCCGCTCATCCCACGAGCATCGTGCGTGTGATGGGCAAGGGCGAAAAGAAAGCCCGCCGTGTCTCCAAAGTCGAGATGCTCGCCGGCGAGGGCTCGTGGACCGAGAATATCGCCGAAGGCCAGATGCGCTTATCTGCCCCGTCGTTTTTCCAGGTCAATACCAAGGGCGCCGAGATTTTGATTGAGCTCGTTATGGACGCCCTCGACCCGCAGGAAGACGAACTGGCCGTGGACCTGTACTGCGGCGCCGGCACCTTTACCCTACCGCTCGCCCGCCGCTGCGATTTTGTCGCCGCCGTCGAAGCCTATGGCCCGGCCGTGCGCGATCTACGCCGTAACCTGGAGATCAACAAGCTCGATAACGTCGACGTCATCGGCGGCGATGCCGTGCGCGAGTTCCCCGACCAGGACGCCGACGTCTTGGTAGTCGACCCGCCGCGTGCGGGCCTCGCCCCCGAGGCGATCGACCTCATCGCGAGCACGAGTGCCCGCGATGTCGCCTACGTGAGCTGCGACCCGGCAACTCTGGCCCGCGACCTCAAGCGCTTTGTCGAGGAGAGCACCTTCTCCCCCGTCAAGATTACGCCGGTCGACCTATTCCCGCAAACCTTCCACTGCGAAACCGTCGTCCACCTCAAGCGCAACTAACCGCATGATTTTATGAGAAATGGGGATTAGATAATCATTCGATGCTCGATGGTTTAACCCCGCCTCTTTTTGTCGTGCAAATCGAAACAGACGAGACTGGAAAGCGATACAAGTCACCAAACAATGACCCAGCTGATTACATTTTCATAATGCAATCAGCTTGGTCTTTTTGTTTAACTATGCGCGTTGGCACGGTATCGCAGTTAACGTTTTATCGGGGTGCCGCAATGAGGACAGAACTTTGCATCGGGAACAAGCGGAGTGCCACATGAAGCACAGAAGTGCGGCCCATCCATAGGGGTTGCAGCCTGCTGGAATTGCTGCGCGTCATTAAACCGAGGCGAGCCCTGCTGGCGCAAAGGGTTAAGATGCGAGTCAGAAGCGGATCTCGGAGGGACCGCCTGAGAGTCAGTGGCTACGCAAGACGCCATCTTCCTTCGGACAACAAAAACGACGACGATAACAACAACAGCCAATGCAACGGCAATTGCGCCGAAAATAACAGGACTGTGCAAGAAAGACTCTTCTGCCTTTTCAGATGACGCTGTTTTTAGAGGACTTCGTGCAATGTTCGACTTGTACACATCAACCCGAATGCCCTTTTCAGCAGGACCCATACAACAAACCAGCGTATCGTCATCAGCAAACCAGAGCTCGTCCACACTCCTTCCGCTCTTTAAAGGCGTCTTAGAAGCAACGTTCTTATTTAAATCAAGCAATACCATCTTGTCATTGTTATCAGAATTAGTTTTAATTCCGAGCACATATCGACCATCGTTGGACAATGAACCATAAGCGCCAACCGGACTAGACGGCTTTACTTTCTCCCCCTGCTTGCCCGAAGCACAATCATATACCTCGACTTCGTCAGAAGAAGTATCATTACCTTGCGCAATTAAAGCCAATGAACCGCTCGAATTAACCGAGCAGATGCCATCATCTTCATTCGGGTAGTCAGGCTCTGAAAGACCACAAACAGCATCATTTGTCATTTCGCCATTCTTCGACAACAGAGCGCCGTTGTAAAGGAAGGTGCCTTTGTCCGAAGTAATTGGAATGCCGGAAAACAAAGGCCCAGAGGATAGACGGCTCCATAACTGCTTTCCGTATCCAGTTCAACGCTAACGATATTGGCAATCGAAGCTGTGCCCAAGTCATAGGTAACTATTTTATTGCAACTTTTGCCATCTTCAGACCCATCGAACACTATGTATCCGTACATACCATCCGAAGACAGCCAGTAGTCGTCTCGTATTACCTCAAAAGAGGACTCAACGCCAAGAGTATCATCATCTATAGCAAATTGCTCCTCAATCTCATCTTTTTCGAAATTGTACTTGCAAAACTGAATCGATCGAGATCCCGAAAGAAATAGAAATGATTTTCCGTCTTCAGACAGCTGAAAACGAGCCGCACGGCCATCCGCAATAACGGAACTTCCAAGCTTATAAGTCTTTGATTTATTTGAACTCAAATCATAGGCGGTAACCGACAGGCTATCCTCGTCGTACGCATATAACGTCTTTTCATCGGAAGAGAAGCAGCAGTAGCCATCCCAGCTGTTTTCGAGGGACATTTTGACACGCTTCTGCGTTCCGTCTTCAACGTTTAAAACCGTTCCATAATCGCCGGGGTCACCATTATTATCCTCGTTAAAGACGATGTACTTCCCCGATAAAGATCGGCACACAACACGCTCAGCGCTTTCCACCGTATATGTTTCTTTGAATTCCGGCGTGGGGACGTCGGCAGCGTAGGCGCCCAGCGGCGCGACAATAAGACTAGCGGCAAGCGCCAGGCCGGCTATTAGAAGCCCCATTACAGTCTGAAATAGGCCATCGATAAATTTCGATGGCGAGCATTCGGCGC
>UQID01000030.1 GCA_900541045.1 uncultured Collinsella sp. | reverse complement strand
CGGAATCGGCTAAAGTGCGATGGCGAAATTGGTTGTTTTTACAGTAGCGCTAACATCCTTCGGCCGCTCGCGGCCCCTGAACCGCTCCCTCAGGGCGCTCGGGGCCGTCGTGAGCATCGACTTCGCGCAGGCCACGCAGGACGTGGACGTCGCGACGGCCAGCCTGCGCGCGACGTAGAGCTGGCGCACCGCCTCGACCCAGCCGTCCTGCGACTTCGGCACGGAGCAGCCCCTCCCGGACGCCGCCTTGCGCGCCGCGCGCTCGGCGTCCAGCGGGTCGCTCTTCCCCTCGCCGGGCCTCGCCTTGTCCCTCTTGGGCCTGAGCACCTCGACGACGTTGTACCCGAGCTCCACGAGCCTCCTCGTCAGCCCGGCCCCGTACGACGCCGTGCCCTCGACGCCGACGACCATGCAGCTCCCCGGGTCGCCTATCGCCTCCGCCAGCCTGTCGTAGCCCTCGGGGTCGGCCCCGAAGCTCCCGCTCCGGATCTTCCTCCCGAGGCCGTCGAGCAGGCACAGGACATGCACGTCCTTGTGCGTGTCGACGCCCGCGATGACCGTTTCGCCTTCCATTTTCGCTCCCCTCGGTCTGCCGCCTGCTCCGCGCCCGGGCCTCCCAGACATTGCACTGACGGGAGCGCTACAATCAAGTTGCCTTATCCGATTGTCCGCGCTCATGCTCCTATTAGGTCATGGCAGGACTCCGGGACGCGGATGCCGGGGCGAGACAGGTCGGATTTGAGGACGGCCGAAGAGGCGTCAGCAGGTCAGTGGGTCATCGTCCCGGCATTCAGCATCAGGGTAGCGCTGCGACGCGGAAATCGCGCGCCGTTGCCGCGCCCCGCAGTGCCCGCTTCCCCCGAGAACAATTATCAGTGCAGGTCACAGAGGTGACAGTTTTTGGTGTGCTCGACAGGTCACGAAAAGTCTACTCACTTAGATTTGCGGTACTGGATATTCTGAGCAGGAACAGTTGAGCTTGGACGGCGCGTATTGCCAGGCGATGTTGGCATTTGTGCCATGCTGGCTTGAGATTTAATAAAACCGCAGGTAAAACGTTCATTAGGTACAGTTTGCCTCGTTTGGTGCGCTAGCCGATGGGCTCGGTGTATTTTGCGCGGTCGGTGCGCTGGATGCGCTTGGAGACGTGGAGCGGGCGGCCGTCGGTGTCGTAGACGTAGTCGGTGATTAGGATCAGCGCCTGCCCGCGCTCAACGTTGAGCAAAAACGCCTCGTTTTGCGAGGCGTAGCACACCTCAAAGGTCTTATGCCCCTGTGCCGGTGCGCGATGGAACTCCTGTCGCAGCGTGGCGTAGAGCGAACCGTTGATATCGCGATCGATGAGTGCCTCAAAGCTCGGTGGTAGATAGGTGGTCTCCAGGCACAGCGGCGCATCGTCCAGATAACGCAGACGGACAAGTTTGACGAGCTTGCTGCCCACGGCGGCATCAAAGAACTTAGCTATGCTGCCGCCCGCCTTGGTAAAGCCCGAGTCCACGGTGCGCGTGGTGGGCTTCATGCCCTGGCCTTCGACCTGCTTGGTATAGCTCGAAAACACCAGGTTGTTCTCATGGAGCGCGGGCGTGTCGGCCACAAAGGCACCACGTCCGCGCTCGGTGCGAACCAGGCCCTCATCAACGAGCACCTTAAGGGCATGGCGCACGGTGCTGCGCGACAGCCCCGATTCGTCCATGAGTTCCATCTCGGACGGCAGCTTGTCTCCGCGCGCGTAGGTGCCGGCGGCGATGCGGTCGCGCAGCATGCCCGCCAAGCGCTCGTATTGGCTTAGTTTCTTTTTAGATGAGACGCTCATATTGCCAACCTATATCTAACTTGTATGCCTAACTAAGCAAGCATGTATTCAATACAAGAACAAAACTGCTGGTAACGAACAATCGAAAACCTTACCAGCAAAATTTCTAAGACAAATATAGCATACAACTAGTCGACATAACCAAAACATGTATATAACTTGTATGCCATCGAGAGCATCAAACGAGAAGAAAGGCTGATGCACGATGACTACTCAGGAACAGGTTAAGGATGTCGTCTCCCAGGTTTTGGCTGACAAGGCTGACAAGGGCGGCATCAAGCGCGTCGTGTGGATTGGCGCTGGCGGATCCAACGGCGGCAACTATCCTGCCCAGTACTTTATGGAGCACGAGGCCACGCAGGTCGTGAGCTCCAGCTACACCAGCAACGAGTTCGTGCACGCAACCCCTGCCTACGTCAACGAGAACACCTTGGCCGTCGTCGTGTCCATGCGCGGCACCAAGGAGACCATCGTCGCCGCCCAGGTCGCCAAGGACCACGGCGCCAGCACCATCGCGATCTATGTCGACGAGTCCGGCCTCACCGAGGTCTGCGACCACAAGATTCAGTATGACAGCCTGGCCGTCGATGAGTCCTGCATGGGCCGTACCAACTCCGCCGTCGTGACCATGATCGCCATGGAGCTTACGCAGCAGACCGAGGGCTATGCCGAGTACGAGACCGCTATGGCCGCGTTCGACTTGGTCGACCCCATCTATCGCAAGGCCGTCGAGTACACCCGTCCGCTCGCAGCTAAGTGGGCCGAGCAGAACGTCGACAAGCCCTGCATTAATGTCATGGCTCAGGGTCCGCTTTTTGGTGCCGCTTACGTCTTTAGCATCTGCAACGTGCAGGAGATGCTGCAGATCGACTCCTGCACCATCAACACCTGCGACTTCTTCCACGGTCCTTTCGAGATTCTGGACAAGCGCACCTCGCTGTTCCAGCTCATCAGCGTCGGCCGCAGCCGCTGCAACGACGAGCGCGGCATCCGCTTCGTCAACCAGTACGGTGGCGAGCGCGTCTATCAACTCGACGCCAAGGAGCTCGGCCTCAACGACATCAAGGACAGCGTGAGCGAGTACTTCAACCACCTGATCTTTGCCCCGATCCTCAACAACGTGTACATGCGCGCGCTCTCCGCCGTCACCCACAAGGACTACATGACGCGCCGCTACATGTGGAAGCTTGACTACTAAGAGTTACGCGGTTTTACCAAACCGCATAACGGGCCGACGCTGCGCGGGCCGCATTTGGACAATCTGACGTTCAACTTCAAGGGCGCGACCAGAAGGTCAGCGCCCTTTCGTTTCACGTCACCTTGTCTCAAATGCGACCCGCTCGCTGATTTATGCTCAACCAGCGGCGCTTTAGTCGTTGGGGACGTACTTAAACGACTAGGCATTCAGGAACGTCCCCAACGACAGTTCATTTAAGAACATCCCCAATGAGTATGCTGGGAAGCAGATTTTTCCGTTCGGCGATTTGTGTCTTGAAAAATGTATATAACGACTATAACGTAGTGTGAAACATATTGGAAACAATACCGAGGAGGCTGCGTTGAAGAAAAGCAATCTGGGCTATGTGCTGGTGCTGGTCGCCGCGCTTATGTGGGGCAGCATCGGAATCTTTGTAAACGGCATCTCGGCCATGGGCGTTTCATCCCAGAGCATGGCTGCCTTTCGCTTGTTGGTCGGAGCGCTTATCTTGGCACCGGTCCTGATGTTTATGGGCTGCCGTCCGGGTGAGGGGTCTACCGTGGCTCAGGGTCCGCTGGCCCTGTTCAAGGCAAGCCCCAAAGAGCTCGTCCCCTGCGCGCTTGTCGGTATCGTCGGTCTGGCCGCCGCCAACACCTGCTATTACGAGTGCATGGGCGAGGTCGGCATGTCCACGGCCTCGGTGCTGCTCTACACCTCGCCGGTGTTTGGCGTCGTGCTCGGACGCGTGCTTTATCGCGAGGACGTGACCCCCAACAAGCTCGTTGCCATTGTCTTTAACATCGTTGGCTGCGTGCTTGCAGTGACCAATGGCGACCTTTCCGGTTTCCATTTTTCGGTTTGGGGCGTCACGTCGGGCGTGATTGCAGGTCTTTGTGGTGCGTCGCTCGCGGTGTTTAGCCGGATAGCAACCAAGACGGTCCACCCGCTGGCTGTCACGTTTTGGGGCTTTGTTTTTGGCGGTGCGGTTATGGCGGCTATCGCGGCTCCGTGGCCGGATGTCGCCGCGGCAATGTCGCCACAGCTGCTGCTGCTGTTCCTTGGCTTTGGACTCATCCCCACAGCCGTGGCTTACATCTTATATATGCAGGGTCTGTCCATGGGGCTCGAGACATCGAAAGTTCCCGTCGTAATGTCATTCGAGACGGTCGTCACCGTACTGCTGGGCATTGGTGTCTACGCCGAGCCCGCCGGCGCGATCAAAGTCCTGGGCATCGTGCTGGTGCTCGCGTCCATCCTGATTATGAACACCGACTTCTCTAAGCTGCGCAACAGTGTGTTTGTCGGTCATGTCATTGAGAGCATGACCTTTAAGCCCAACGCGTGGTGGACGGAGAAATCGCAGGACATGGATCTGTTTAAGGAGCGCACCGGCATTGCGCTGGAACCCACCGTGCAGGAAAGCCCCTGGTACTTCGTGCGATAGAGGATTGCGTGCAGGGTCTGACCTGGGGTTATCCAGCCAGCGCCGGCCTACCCGGCCCTAACGTTTCAAGTACGTTAAACCCGTCAACGGTCGATTTTCACCCGCGAACGGTCTTTATACTAATTAGCAATATAAGCGACGTATAAGACGTTATAATGACCATAACGAAAAGGAGGAGGCAAGATGAATCAGATCATTCTCGCATCTCATGGCGGCCTGGCCGCAGGCGCCAAAGACACGCTCGAGATGGTTCTCGGCGACGTGTCGAACGTCCATGTCGTGTCGCTTGCTCGTGACGACAAGGAGCCCATCACCAATAAGGTGGACGCCATGATCGCCACGTTCAACGCGGACGACACCGTCTATGTGCTGACCGATATGCTCGGCAGCTCGGTCAACAACAACATGGTCGAGCTTTCCAAGAACGGCACGAAGTTCACGGTTGTCAGCGGTTTCAACATCCCGCTGGCGCTCACGCTCGCTATGAGCCCCGTCCCCGTCGAGGGCGCCGAGCTCGCGGCCCTCATCAACGAGGCCCGCAACGGTCTGACCAACCCCAACGCACCGGCCCAGCCCGCCGCGGCTCCCGCCAAGAAGGCCAAGGCGCCCCGTCACAGCTCCGGTCCCGCCAAGATCGTCCTCGCACGTCTTGACTACCGTCTGCTGCACGGCCAGGTCGTCTTTACCTGGACCACCAAGGTTCAGGCCGAGCGCATCATCGTCGTCGACAACGCCGCCGCCAACGATGACATCAAGAAGGGCGCTCTTAAGCTGGCCAAGCCCCAGGGCGTGCGCCTGAACGTCTTCACCGTCGAGCGCGCCCTCGCCAAGATGGACAAGCTCAACACCCTCGGCGAGCGCGTCATGTTCGTCTTTGGCAACACGGCCGAGATGCTGCAGTTCTGCCAGGGCTACAAGCTCGACGCCATCAACCTGGGCGCCACCGCCAACCACGACGGTGCCGATCAGATTGGCGGCAAGGACAGCTCCGTCTTCCTCGACGCCACCCAGAAGGCCGACGTCAACCAGCTGCTCGACATGGGCATCAAGCTCTATGTCCAGCAGACCCCTACGTATCAGAGCGTCGACATCGACGCCAAGCTGTAATCAACCAGGCTTTTGCCTGACTGAAAGGAGAAGGGTATGAATACGTTCATCAGTGCGGTGCTCGTCGGCCTCGTCGGCGTGTTCTGCATGTGGGACTCCCGCCTGCTCGGTCGTCTTAACTTCGAGCAGCCCCTCGTTGGCGCTACGCTCGTCGGTCTGCTGCTGGGCGATGTGCCCACCGGCCTTGCCGTCGGTGCCGCCGTCGAGCTCGTGTCCATGGGCCTGGTGCAGGTCGGCGCCGCCGTTCCGCCCGATATGGTCCTGGGCGGCATCGTGGCCGCTGCCTTTGCGTGCCTGACCGATGCTTCCGCCGAGACCGCCATGACGATCGCCATCCCGGTCGCCGTCCTGGGTCAGCTCCTCGGCATCGTGTTCCGTTCCATCATCGCCGCCCTCACCCACGTGGCCGATAGCGCGATCGATAACGGCAAGTTCAAGACCGCCTACCGTATGCACATCTGCGCCGGCTCCGGTCTGTACGCCATCATGTACTTCCTGCCGATCTTCCTGGCCGTCTTTGTCGGCACCGACCTGGTCCAGGCCATCGTCAACATGGTTCCCGAGTGGCTGTCCGTTGGTCTGAACGTCTCGACCAAGATCATGACCGCCTACGGCTTGGCCCTGCTGCTCACCATGATGATCAAGAAGGGCATGACCCCGTTCCTGTTCATCGGTTTCCTGCTCGCCGCCTACCTCAACCTGTCCGTCATCGCGGTCGCTCTGATCGGTGTGTGCCTGGCTATCGTCTTCATGGGCTTCAAGTTCAACGGTTCCCATGCAGCTGCCGGTGTCGATTCCGACTACGATCCGCTCGAAGACGACGAAGACTAAGGAGGAACACACTATGGCAACCGCAACCAAGGACGTGTCCCTGAACAAGAAGGTCAGCCAGTTCTTCTGGCGCTCCTGGGCCATCCAGGCCTCTTGGAACTACGAGCGTCAGATGAACATGGGCTTCCTCTACGGCATGGTTCCCACGCTCGACCGCCTCTATCCGGATGAGTCCGACCCCAAGCAGCTCGCTGCTAAGAAAGAGGCCTACCACCGTCACATGGCGTTCTACAACTGCACCCCGCAGACGAGCGCCTTCATCCTGGGCCTCTCCGCTTCCATGGAGGAGGAGTACGCCAAGGATCCCGAGAACTTCGACCCCGATTCGATCAACGCGGTCAAGACCTCCCTCATGGGCCCGCTTTCCGGTATCGGTGACTCCTTCTTCCAGGGCACCATCCGCGTCATCGCCTTTGGTCTGGGCGTTCAGCTGGCTCAGCAGGGCTCCATCATGGGCCCGATCCTGGCCATGCTCATCTCCATCGTCCCCTCCGTGCTGATCACTTGGTTCGCTGCCAAGATGGGTTATCAGGGCGGCCACCAGTACCTGAGCAAGCTCCAGGGCGGCGACCTCATGGAGAAGCTCATGTATGTCTGCGGCATCGTGGGTCTTATGTCCGTGGGCGGCATGATCGCCACGCTGATCGGCGCCACCACCCCGTTGCAGTTCGCTGAGGGCACCGTCGTTATCCAGGACATCCTGGACGGCATGATGCCCCAGATGATCTCCCTTGGCCTCACTGGCCTTATGTACTGGCTCATCAAGAAGAACGTCAACACCGGTTGGCTTCTCGTGATCGCCATCGTGGGCGGCATCGCCCTCTCCGCGGCCGGCATCCTGGCCTAGTCGCGACCAAGCGTCTAACCGCTTTCCCCCGGGGGCCTGCCTGGCATCCCATACCCCAGGCAGGCTTCCATCCCCAAAATGCGACAATGGGACAGTCCCTTTGTCGCATCCTCAACGGGCCGGCGACTCGGTCCAAATCACGGTAACCCTGCGAGCGCCCGGCAATGTGGCGCCGCAAAAATCGAAAGGAATGTGTCAGATGTACGAGATCGACCTTAACCTCCCTAAGCAGATCGTCGCTGACGTCCTGTCCAACCACGAGATCCACAGTGTCGCCTTCGTCGGCTGCGGTGCTTCCATGTCCGACCTGTACCCCGCCAAGTACTTCCTGGCCAACAACACGGACAAACTGAACGTTCAGATCTTCACCGCTAACGAGTTCAACTACGACACGCCTTCCTGGGTCAACGAGCACACCTTCGTGATCACCTGCTCCCTCGGTGGCTCCACGCCCGAGACCGTCGAGGCCAACAAGACCGCCAAGAAGCACAACTGCCCGGTCGTCTCCCTCACCAACAAGGCTGGCTCCGCTCTGACCGTCGACGCCGACCACGTCATCGTCCACGGCTTCCACGCCAACTATGCCGCCAAGGCCGAGAAGCCTGGCTACGCCATCGCTCTCGCTCTCGAGATCCTTCAGCAGACCGAGGGCTATGATCACTACGAGGATATGATCACCGGCCTCACCAACATCTTCGACCTGTGCGAGAACGCCGCTCAGCACTGCACGAAGCTTGCCAAGAAGTTCGCTGAGGACTTCAAGGACGACAAGATGATCTACTTCATGGCTTCCGGTGCCTCCGAGAAGATGGCCTACTCTCACGCCGCCTTCCTGTTCACCGAGATGCAGTGGATCGACGCCGCCGCCTACAACACCGGCGAGTACTTCCACGGCCCGTTCGAGGTTTCCACCGAGGGTAAGCCCTACGTCTTCTTCATGTCCGATGGTGCTACCCGTCCGATGGACGCCCGCGCCCTCACCTTCCTTGAGCGCATGGGCGCCAAGGTCGCTCTGATCGACTCCAAGGACTACGGTCTGGCCGACGCCGTGCCGGCGAGCGTCATCACCTACTTCAACCCGCTGCTGCACCTCGCCGTTATGCGCGAGTACGGCAACCAGATCGCCGAGGCCCGTCAGCACCCGCTGACCATGCGTCGCTACATGTGGAAGCTTTCCTACTAATCACAAGTAAGTAAACCTTACG
Source organism: uncultured Collinsella sp. (assembly GCA_900541045.1). GTDB lineage: Bacteria > Actinomycetota > Coriobacteriia > Coriobacteriales > Coriobacteriaceae > Collinsella. Next base: position 17,665 of record UQID01000030.1, on the reverse strand, counting down.
GGTTGATTGAAAGGGGATGGGGTTTACGCCCGTCCCCTTTTTTGCTCTTGAGAGGAGATGCGTATGATCAAGGCAGTGCTGTTTGATATGGATGGCGTGCTGGTCGATACCGAGTGGTTCTACAACCGCCGCCGCGTGGCGTTTATGGAGGAGAAGGGCTTCCACTTTGACGAGATCCCCGATCTTTCGGGGTCTAACGAGCCGGCCATTTGGCAGGCGCTGGTGCCCGACGATGTTGAGTTGCGCGAGCGCCTGCGCGTGGAGTACAAGCAGGTCTACAGCCCGGTCCATCCCGTTCCGTATGCCGAGCTGCTCAACGAGCAGACAGAGCCGGTGATGCGCGAACTGCACGAGCGCGGCGTGAAGTGTGCCATCGCGAGCTCGTCCTATCGCGAGCTGATTGACGAGCTGGTGGACATCGCCGGTATTGCCGACGTGTTGGACTACACCATCAGCGGCCACGAGTGCAGCGCGTTTAAGCCCGATCCCGAAATCTACCTGCGCGCCATGGAAGCGCTGGGTGTGGAGCCGGCCGAGTGCCTGGTCATCGAGGACTCGCCGATGGGTATCGAGGCGGGCAAGCGCTCCGGCGCCCGCGTTCTGGCGTTGCGTCCGCACGAAGGCGTCAACCTGGACCAGTCCGCCGCCGACACCATCATCGACAACCTCACCGACATCCTTTCTGCCATCTAGCCATCTTGCCGCAAACCACCACAAAGGGGATAGGCACCTTCGTGGTGGTTTTTTCTTACTCCTGTTACAATCGCCGCATGCCCCACAATTACATCTGCCTTCGAAAGGAGCCTGCGTGGCGAACGCCATCGATCAGCTCACGGACCGAGTGCTCGTGCTCGGCCGCCTCACCATCGTCCGCCGCGCCATCACTGCCGTGGCGGTCACCATATCCGCCATTCTGCAGACCTTCCTGATCCAGGCGTTCGTTCGACCCGCCGATCTGCTTCCGAGCGGTCTCACCGGCGTCGCGGTCCTGCTCGATCGCGTTACCTCGCTCGGCGGTGTTCATATCGACACCTCGCTCGGCATGCTCGCGCTCAATATTCCCGTGGCGCTTCTGTGCTGGAGCGGCATCAGCAAACGCTTCGTCATCTTCTCGATGACGCAGGTCGTGCTCTCGTCGCTGTTCCTCAACATCTTTCACTTCGCACCGTTTTTGGGCGACAAGATCATGCTCATCATTTTTGGCGGTGTGGTCTCGGGTCTGGGCGCTTCCATTGCGCTTAAGTCGGGCGCGTCGACCGGCGGCACCGACTTTATCGCGCTGTGGGTGTCTAACCACACGGGCAAGACTATCTGGGGCGTCATCTTTGGCTTTAACTGCGCTATCCTGGCGATTTTTGGCTTTATGTTTGGCTGGGACAACGCAGCGTACTCCATCGTGTTTCAGTTTATTTCGACCAAGACCATCGACAGTTTCTATCGCCGCTACGACCGCGTGACGCTGCAGATCACGACGCGCAAGGCCGACGAGATCATGACCGCCTATGTCGACCATTTTCAGCACGGCATTAGCTGTGCCGAGGTTGTTGGCGGGTACAGCCGCGAGAAGATGTACCTGCTGCATACCGTTGTCTCGACCTACGAGAGCCAGGATATCGTCAAGCTGGTGTGCGACGTGGACCCCGGCGCCGTAATCAACGTGTTCCACACGCTCAACTTTGTGGGCGGCTGGTGGGGCGGCCATGTCGACGAGCCCATGCCCACGGCCGTACCCGATCCCGACAAGCCGGCGCGCATGGCCGCCAGACAGGCGCGCCTGAGCGATCAGGAGAGCCTGCAACAGGATGACGGTAAGTAGCGTGCGAGCGTCGTGCTGATGCTCCTTTTGATGTTCTAGGTTCTAAGCCCCGCAAAAGCCCCGATGCTTTTGAGGGGCTTTTCATTTGCCCAGATAAGGGCTACCAAAATAAACCTGTCCCTTTTTGGTAGGTTCGGTGTATCGTTTTATCATTGCAGTATCATAAGAATAGACGTTATATACGTATTCGCTATTTCGATATTTTGATAAGAGTGACCAGATATGCCTGCGCCTAAAAATGCACCGCTTTACCAGCAGATTTACGATGAAATCAAAGATGCTATTGAAAAGGGTGTCTATACACCCAAGGAGCGCATTCCATCCGAGCTTGAGCTTGCCGAGCAATACGAGGTGAGCCGCATCACGGTGCGCCGCGCTGTTGAGGAGCTGTGCTCTGACGGATATCTGGTTAAGCAGCAGGGCCGCGGTACGTTTGTGGCCACGCCGCACATCAATCGTCAGTTCCGTGCCTCGACGCTGCAGACGTTTACCGCGCTGTGTGCCGATAATGGCATGAAGGCCGGTGCGCGCGTAGTCGATCGTCAGATTGTTCCGGCGCGTCAAAACGAGATGGAATTCTTTGGTCTGCCGAAGGATGCGCTGCTGCTGCACATTAAGCGCGTGCGTACCGCCGACGGTGAGCCCATCTTTGAGGAGAACATCTTTGTGCCGTTTGATACATACCGTGAGCTGTTGACGAACGATCTTGAGAACAAATCGATTTTTGCCGAGGTAGAGCGCGTGGGCGGAACGCCGATCGTCTCGGTTGGCTATCGCACGGTTGAGGCCGTTCGCGCCAGCGTCGAGCAGGCGGCCGAGCTGGGCATTGCCCCGCACGATCCGCTGCTTAATCTGCGCGCCGGCTTTATCGGTCCCAACGGCGAGCCGATCCTGATGGGCAAGCAGTACTACATCGGTAGCCGCTACGTCATGGTTATATAGGCTACGCGGTTTTGCCAAACCGCGTAACGCCTCGACACCGCGCGCTCGGCATTTGGCCAATCTGCGGTTCAATTTCAAAGGCGCGACCAGAAGGTCAGCGCCTTTTCATTTCACGGCACCTTAGCTCAAATGACGGGCGCTCGCTGACGTTGCCAAGACATCGGTGTTGCCAAGGTCCAAAGTAGTCATTGGGGGCGTCCTTGTTTGACTAGTCGTTTATGGCACTTGGGTATGGCACTTGGGGACGTTCCTTTTCTGCCGGCAGTTGGGGACAGTCCTTGTTTGACTAGTCATTTAAGAACGTCCCCAATGACTACCCACATTGGGGACGCTCTTAAAACGACTAATCATTCAGGAACGTCCCCAATGACTACCCGCAGAATGAGCGTGGATAATCTCCCGTTTTTGGCTTGGTGGCGGGTTCAAAGTGGGAGATTATCCACGCTCATCCGGAAAGTGTCCGAAAATCCACGCTCATTCGCCTTGGATTGCGTTGCCCGTGGCCGACAGCCGCGCGGCACCGGTCCGCGTGGCGGCGTATAATCGGCGGCAGATGACTTGGACGTTAGGAAACCATGACCGATAGCATGCAGCAGATGGCGCTCGACACGCTCGGCGCCTATTTTGGCTACACCTCGTTTCGCCCGGGACAGGACCGCATGGTCGATGCGATCCTTGCCGGTCGCGATGCGCTGGGCGTTATGCCCACGGGCGCCGGCAAGTCCATTTGCTACCAGGTGCCCGCGCTCATGCTGCCCGGCATCACCTTTGTGGTGAGCCCGCTGCTGTCGCTGATGGAGGACCAGACCCGTGCGTTGCTCGCGGCGGGTGCGCGACCCAGCTATCTCAACTCCAGCCTTACTCCGGCCCAGCAAAACACTGTGCTCAAGCGGGCGCGCGAGGGTCGCTACCAGCTTATGTGCGTGGCGCCCGAGCGCCTGCTCGAGCCGCGCTTTTTAGCCTTTGCGCAGGAGGCCGCGGCGGACGGCGGCATTGGCGTGCCGCTCGTGGCCATTGACGAGGCGCACTGCGTGAGCCAATGGGGCCAGGATTTTCGCCCCGCTTACCTGCAGATTCGCGAGTTCATCGATTCCCTGCCGCAGCGCCCCATCGTGGCGGCCTTTACCGCTACGGCGACCGAGCGCGTGCGTGCGGACATTCAGCAGATGCTCGGCCTGCAAAACCCCGCGACGGTGGTGACGGGCTTCGATCGCAAGAATCTCTACTTTGGCTGCGAGGAGATGGGCGACAAGGCCAAGACCACGTGGGTGCGCGACTACGTGATCGCGCATTCGAGCGAGAGCGGCATCGTGTATTGCTCGACTCGCAAGACGGTCGATGCGCTGGCAGGCGAGCTTGCCGAGGCGCTGGGCCCCAGCGGCATTCGCGTTGGCCGCTATCATGCCGGCATGGGCAATGACGCCCGCCGTCAAAGCCAGCGTGCCTTTATCGACGACGACATTCAGGTGATGGTTGCCACCAACGCCTTTGGCATGGGCATCGACAAGCCCAACGTGCGCTACGTGATTCACAACAACGTGCCCGAGAGCATCGAGGCATACTACCAAGAGGCGGGCCGCGCTGGCCGCGATGGCGATCCGGCCAGCTGCCACTTGCTGTGGAACGGCAACGATTTTCGCATGCGCCGCTTTTTGATCGACCGCGGCGATGCGGCCGACGAGGCGCTCGATGACGAGCAGCGCGCGTGGGCGCTCCAGAACCGTTATCGTCTGCTCAGCCAGATGGAGGGCTACTGCAATACCACCGGCTGCCTGCGCGAATACATGCTGCGCTACTTTGGCGACGAAGTCGCGACCGAGCATGCGGCAGCCGCCGCGGGCGGCACGGCAGACGACGCCGAGGGCTGCGGCAACTGCAGCAACTGCCTCACGCAGTTCGAGGTCGAGGACGTCACCGATATGGCCCGCGCCGCTGTGCGCTATGTGGCCGTGCGTCCCATGCGCTTTGGCAAGTCGCTGATCGCCGATGTGCTCCACGGCGGCAACACCGAGCGCATTCGCCAGATGCATCTGGATGAGGACCGCGGCTACGGTGAGCTGTCGAGCGAATCGGTCGGGCGTATCAAGGACATCATCGGCCAGCTGTGCGGCCGCGGCTACCTGGCCACCTCGCAGGGGCAGTATCCGGTCGTGGGGCTGGGTCCGCGTGCCAGCGAGGTCGAGGACGAGGCGTTTGCCTTTACCGTTAAGCGTCGCGCGTCCAAGCGCAAGGCCTCGGCCCGTGCCCGCCGTGCGGTGGATCTGCTGCGCGAGGAGGCCGAGCTGGATCAACGCCCGCGCGTGGGCGATGATGCCGAGCTGTTCGAGCGCCTGCGTGCCCTCCGCAAGGAGATCTCTGCGGAGCTGGAGATGGCGCCGTATATGGTCTTTTCCGACAAGGCCCTGCGCGGCCTGTGCCGCCTACGCCCGCAGACGCGCGACGAGCTGATCCAGGTCAACGGCATTGGCGAGAAAAAGGCCGACGCCTTTGGCGAGCAGTTTATGGCGGCAATTGAAGAGTTTGAGTCCGAGCATGCGCGGGATGGAGCGTAACGATGGTAGCCGATAGCAAGACCGACCGTACTGACGTGTCCGCCGTACCGCTGTACCAGCAGGTCATGGACGACCTAAAGGGCGAGATCGCGCGCGGTGTGTACCCTGCCGGCTCGCGCATCCCCGCCGAGATGGAGCTCGCGAAGTCCTATGGCGTGGGGCGCATCACCGTGCGCCGTGCCATCGAGGAGCTGTCGCGTGCGGGGTATCTCAACCGCCAGCAGGGGAGGGGTACCTTTGTGTGCGCTCCCAAGCTCAAGCGCAAGATTGTCCAGAAGGGTGACGTCCAGAGCTTTACTGAGGGTTGTGCTGCCAACGACATGGTGCCGGGTGCGCGTCTGGTGTCGCGCACGGTGGTCGCGGCGACGCACGAGGATGCGGCGTTCTTTGGCGTGGAGCCCGGCTGCGAGCTTATCGTGGTCGAACGCGTGCGCACAGCCGACGGCATCCCTGTCATGCTTGAGAACAACGCCTTTGTGCTCGCCGACCATCCCTATCTGCAGACGCTTGCCGACAAGAACCTCACGGACAATTCCATCTTTGCGCTCGTTGCCGAGCATTCGGGTCGCGCGCCGCTCAAGTCCGACCCCTGCACCGTGGAGATTGCGCTTGCCGATGCCCAAACGGCCCCGCTGCTGGAGGTGCCGGTCGGTGAGCCGCTCTTCTATATGGAGGCCTACTTTACCGACGCCGGTGGGCACCCTCTGTTGCTCGGTCGCCAAAAGATTGTGGGCTCGCGCTACGTCTTCGACATCTAACGTCCACAGATAGAACAACATAGAACAAATTTGCCGAGATGACTTCACGGGCGTTGTTACGCGTGTTATAAATAGGACAACATAGAACGACAGCAGGCACGAGCTGCCGTCGCTCAAAGCCACCCCACAAGGAGGAACATCAGGATGAACGCACATGATCTGGTTCAGGAAATCATCGAGCGCAAGGGCAAGGTCGAGAACGTCTTTTGGATCGCCTGCGGCGGTTCGATGATTGACCTGATGCCGGCCAACGAGCTGCTCAAGCGCGAGGCCACTACGTTTACCTCGATGGTCTACACGGCACGCGAGTTTTGCCTGATGGCCCCCAAGAGCCTAGGGCCGAAGTCGCTCGTTATTGCCTGCAGCCACAGCGGTAACACGCAGGAGGTCGTCGACGGCTGCGAGATGGCGTTGGCTGCCGGCGCCGAGGTCATTGCCCTCACCGACTGCGAGGGCTCCAAGATCGACAACGGCAAGTGGACCACCTGGGTCTACCCCTGGGGCGAGGGCGTGCCGCAGGCCGAGGTGCCTCAGGGCATCGGCGCTCTGATCGCCGCCGAGCTGCTCGACCAGCAGGAAGGCTACGAGGCACTCGCCGACATGTACGAGGGCCTCAAGCAGATGGATGCGCTGCTGCCCGCCGCCCGCGAGAAGGTCAACACCGAGCTGGGCGATCGCTTTGCCGAGCTCTGCCAGCAGCACAAGTTCTTCTATATCCTGGGCTCCGGACCCAACTTTAGCCAGACCTACGCCATGGCCATCTGCTCGCTCATGGAGATGCAGTGGCAGCACTGCTGCTACATCCACTCCGGCGAGTACTTCCACGGCCCGTTCGAAGCCACCGAGCCCGGCGTGTTCTACTTTGTGCAGCTTGGCGCGGGCGAGTGCCGCCCCATGGAGGAGCGCGCTCTTGCGTTCCTCAACACGCACACCGACACGATCATGGTGCTCGACGCGCTCGAGTACGGCGTGGGCGAGGTGCCTGCCAGCGTGCGTTCGTACCTGGAGCCGATCTTCTTCTACAACATGAGCTGCGAGCTGCGCGCCGCCCGTGGCAAGGTCTTCGACCACAGCCCCGAGGTTCGTCGCTATATGGGCATCGAGCAGTACTAATATACCGGGAATAACCTCTCACGACGGGGTCTGCGCTGCGCGCGGGCCCCGTTTTGCGTTGTGGCAGCCGGATTCGTGTCTGCGCGAAAACGAAGGTGAATACTTTTCCGCGAAGTGAACGAGCAAAATCGAGCCCCCGAAGCATCCATACTTTTTGATGCCAAAACTGCAGGAAAAACTTGGCGAAACCGCAGGAAGCGGCGTCTGAAAAGTGTCGATGCTTCGGGGGCTCGATTTTGCTCGTTCACATCGCGGAAAAGTATTCACCTTCGATTCGCAAACGTGTTGCATGAGCAAAAAAGCGGGCAGCACCGGGGTTTTCCGGCACGGCCCGCTTAGTATCGCGCTTAGATTCGCAAGGTTGTGGCAGCCAACGGCCTACTTCGCGTCGTATGCTTCGGCATCCCACCAGTCGAGCTGGGCGATGTTGTCGCGGATGTGCTGGCAGCTCTTGTGGAAGCCCTCGAGCTCGTGCTCGGAAAGGTCGAGCGTGTAGACCTCCTCGACGCCCTCGGCGCCAATCACGCACGGCAGGGAGGTAAAGATGCCCTCCTCGCCATACTGGCCGGTCATAAGCGTAGAGGCCGAAAGCACGGCGTGCTCGTTGTGCAGAACGGCGGCGCAGACGCGCGCGGCGGAGTTAGCGACGGCGTACTCGGTGCACTGCTTGCCCTGGTAGGTCACATAGCCGCCCTTGCGTGCGAGCTCTTCGACCTCCATGTGGTCGAAGGCGTACTTGTCAGGGTTCTCGGCCTGAAGCTCGTTGAGGCTCTTGCCGGCGATGGTCGCGGACTTAAAGGCGGCCAGCTGGCTAAAGCCGTGCTCGCCGATCATGTAGGCGTCGATGGACTTGGGGCTCACGCCGACCTTCTTGGAGATCTCGGTGCGCAGGCGGGCGGAATCCAGGCCGCAGCCCGAGCCGATGATCTTCTTGGGATCGTAGCCGGTCAGGTGCCACAGCTCGGTGCACACGACGTCGCAGGGGTTGGAGATGCTCACAAAGATGCCATCGAAGCCGGCGTCGACGATGCGCTTGGCAAAGGTGCGGGCGGCGTCGGTGGTAAAGAACAGCTCGCCGTCGCGGTTGCCGGCGGCCAGCGCGACCTTGCCGGCGGCGTTGACGATGACATCGCAGCAGGCAAGCTCCTCGTAGTGGTCGTAGCAGTTGACGATCTTGGTGTTGTACGGGACAAACGAAAGGGAGTCGCGCAGGTCCTGGACCTCGGACGTCACCTTGGCCTCGTTGATATCGCACAGGTACAGCTCATCGGCAATACCCTGCATGAGCAGACTGTTGGCGACATGTGCTCCTACGTGGCCCTGGCCGACCACACCGATCTTACGCGTCTGGTACATATGAGTATCCTTTCGGCCGAGTTTTTCGCGTCGAACCATTGTAGCCTCCTGCCGTCACTTTGCTAGGCTAAAGCGCCATAGATTTTTGGGCATGCCTTAATCTCTACTTTTGGCTGTTTTGGACCACTGGCGGTGTCTCGGGGCGATACACTCGCGCGGATGGGGCCGGTCGTTGTACCATAGCTGCAACTGACTCGTAAGGAGCATCCATGCCCATTCGCATCCCCGACGCCCTCCCTGCCGCCGCGCAGCTCGAGAGCGAGAACATCTTTGTCATGACCGAGTACCGCGCGCTGCACCAGGACATCCGTCCGCTGCGCGTGCTCATCCTCAACCTCATGCCCACCAAAATCGCCACCGAGACGCAGATCATGCGCAAGCTCTCCAATACGCCGCTACAGGTGGAGGTGGACCTGCTGCGCACCAAGACGCACGAGGCCACGCACGTGAGCGCTGGCCACCTGGAGACGTTCTACCGCACGTTCGACGACATCCGCGACATCCACTACGACGGCCTGATCATCACGGGCGCGCCGGTGGAGCAGATGCCGTTCGAAGAGGTCGACTACTGGCCCGAGCTCTGCCAGATTATGGACTGGTCCACCACGCACGTGCATTCTACGCTGCACATTTGTTGGGGCGCGCAGGCGGGCCTGTATCACCACTACGGTATTCAGAAGTACGACCTGCCGGCAAAGGCGAGCGGCGTGTTCGAGCATTATCTGGTGAAGCCGCAAAGCCCGCTGGTCCGTGGTTTTGACGACCGCTTTTATGCCGTGCATTCGCGTAACACCGATGTGCGCCGCGAGGACGTGGAGGCCGAGCCGCAGCTTGAGGTCGTGGCCGTGTCCGACGAGGTGGGCCTGTACATCGTCAAGTCGACCGACAGCCGCCGCTTCTTTGTCTTTGGCCATCCCGAGTACGATGCCGACACGCTGCGTTTGGAGTACGAGCGCGACGTGAAGCGCGGGCTCAACCCGGAGGTGCCGGCGCATTACTTCCCAAACGACGACCCCACGGCCGAGCCGCGCAACGTCTGGCGCAGCCAGGCTCAGCTGTTCTACACCAACTGGCTCAACTACTACGTCTACCAGACCACGCCCTACGACCTAGCCCGAGCCGGCGAGGAGCACTAGGCTGTCGGGGGGGGTACGCCGGCCGTTAGGCGCTGATGATGTGGGGTAGCGGCAGATCGTGGGCGTCGGTGGGAACGTGGTCGACACGCTGCTCGTCAAAGGCGATGCCGATGATTTGGCATGCGGGCGAGAGCATGAGCAGGTAGCGGTCGTAGCAGCCTCCGCCGTAGCCCAGGCGCGCGCCGGCGCGGTCGAAAGCCACGAGCGGCACGATAATCATGTCGAGCTCGGCGGCTGGCGCGATGGGGAAGTGGTCGCTGTCGACGTCCGTGGCTGCGAAGGCCCGCGTAGGGTGGGCGATAAACGGGGCCTCGGACGCATCGCCGGCAGAGACTGCCCGCATGCACATGCACTGGCCACAAGCCATGGCGTCTGTTGCCGAGAGCATGCACGGATAGGCCACGCGCCAGCCACGCGCGACGGCCGCGGCGGCAAACGCGGCTGGGTCGACCTCGGAACCCATCGCGGCATAGACGGCAACGGTGCGTTGGCCCGCAGCGCCGCTGGGCTCCATCAGCTCAACAAGCCGCGCGCAGATAGCGGCGGACTTTGCCGCCCGAACATCCAAATCAAGAGCATTGCGCCGGGCAATTACCGCCCGCCGCAACTCAGCCTTATCCATCCCAGCCTCATCTCCCAAACCTACCAAAAAGGGACAGGTTTATTTTGGCAGGTTTCATCTGGGCAAACGCGATATGGGCAGTAAAGCCACCGCAAATATGCCTGCGAACTGCGCCTTTATGGTTGTTTGGGCCTATGCGTTAATGCTATAACGCCGCAGCGATTGCTTCAGTCACAAACTTATTGAGTGACTCACCCTTCTTTGCCGCTGCCAGCGCTGCTTGCTTGTGGAGCTCAGAGCCCGTTCTTACGTTGAACGAGCCCTTAAAAGCTCGCTCGGGTTCCTTGCCCTTCTCGGCGCAAAACTCAAGGTAATCGTCGACGGCGTCGTGGAAGCATTGCTCCACTTCTTCAACCGTGGAGCCTTCAAATACGATTGCGTCCCTAATGCCGGTGGCCATACCTGTGAGCACATGCTGTTCGGCATCGAACTCGACTGGGGCGAAATAACCCTTGTATGCTAAAACGTTACTCATGACTACCTCCGACATCTTGCAGAAATCGAACGATGTTTCGAATGGTCCCCGCTGTCAATTCGTCAGATGGATGTGGCGCGTGCATTACGAACATCCTGCCATCCGATGGCCTGTAGAAGCGAACGCGCGATCCGGATGTCTTGCCTTTGTTGTCCATTTCAAAGCCATATGAAGCCATGACTTTTAAAAAATCGGTATACCGATACGTCGAAGGGCAGCTAAGCAGTTGGGCGATGAGTTTATCGGTCCGTGTCATCCCGCCTCACATTCTGCAACTATATCCTAGTCGCAATTTAAGTCCGATGCAAGCACCCCTACTATAGAACATGTGTACGTATAGAACAAGTGTTCGAACTAACACAAAGGCACCTGTGAACTGCGCCCTTTTGTGATGGTTTGGGCTGAATGTTGCGCAACAAGGGCTGCATTTTTGGGTTTACCTTCATCGTAGAAAGAATGCACCGAAAGGAGCCCGCCATGTTTTGTCGCTCGTGTGGCACGCCGCTTGTCAACGACGCCCTCTTTTGCCCCGTATGCGGCGCGCCCGTAGCGCCCGACCAGGTTGCGGCTGCGCAGCAACCCCAGCCTGCCGCGCCCGCTCCTCAGCAATACGTGCCCGCGCAGCAGCCCGCGCGGCGCAAGCGTTCCAAGAAGCCCCTCATCGCCCTTGCCGCGGTACTTGTCGTGGCGGCGGGCATCGGCGGTGGCGCGCTGTTCTACTTCACCCAGGTCGCGACCACGCCCATCGACGAGAAAACCTTTCCCGACAGCGGCATGCGTGCACTTGCCTCGACCAAGTACGACACTAACGGTGACGGCCGCATCTCACGTGACGAAGCCAAGGCGGTGACGTCGGTCGAGCTGGACGGCATCGCGTCGACGCAGGGCCTGGGCAAGACATTCCCCAATATCGTTACAGTGGAGTCCGGCGACGACAAACTCGTCAACCTGGACCTTTCGGGCTGCGGCGACCTTAAGACCGTCGAGCTTAACTCGGCGAGTAACGTCACCGTCGTTAACCTGGACGGTTGCGACAACATCGAGAAGCTCGACCTCAAAAATGCCGAAAACCTTAAAAGCGTCGATCTTTCGGGCAAAAAGAAGCTCGCCACGTTGGAACTGCCGCAGGATACGAAGGTTAGCGGCATTAAGGACACACAGCTCGACGAGCTGTGGCTGCCGGTGTCCTACGAGGGTACCGATAAATCGGACCAGTACGGCGATATCTACGAGATCGAGCGTGACGAGAACGGTTACGTCACGGGTTTCACGTCTGCCGTCAAGCAAGGCGGCGGCGTAAGCTACAGCGTTGAACATGACGAGACGCATCGTATCTCTGAGATTGAGGAAGATCTGGCGGGCGGTTACGAGAACGTCAACACGTTTACGTACGACGCCGACGGTAACGTCACGCGCATCGACTGCGATGCTGATATTAGCGATTCGTCGAGCACCACGACGTTTACCTACGACGCGGACGGAAACCTGATCAACAAGACGACCCATGCGGGTTACAGCGAGAGCGCGAGCACGTATGTCTACCAGGACGGCAACATGGTGACCAACACCGATACCAGCCCGACCAATCCTCGGACGGTCGTGTATTCGTACGGATACGACAAGGATCGCGTGACGTCCTTTACGCTGGACTGCCAGGGCGACACGGTGGGAACTATGTGGACGATTACCGCGGGCTACGAGTATGACAAGGACGGTAACATTTCGCGTATCTCGCCTGTGGCATATGACTCGCACGGCAACGACTACGGCTCGCTGAACTCGTACGCAGCGGTGGATTATTCGTACAGCGACGGAAAGCTCGACAGGATCGATTCCGAGCGCGGCGGCTATGCGGAGTTCTATTACGACGAGCACGGCAACCTGACGTCGGTCGACGAGTACTGCGGCCGCGGTTCGGATGCCGAGTTTGAGTTTGAGCACGAGGTCGAGTACCAGCGCTACTTCTGCAGCAAACACGAGAAGAACAAGCCGGAGGAGTGGATTCGTCTGGATGCAGAGTACGACGTCGACCAGGGTAGCTGGAACAACGATTCCGACTATGGTCGCGAACGCTTTGCAAGGATGTACGAGCTCAATCCGCTGGCGGCCAGGCTGAACCCGTTCATCAAGTAACAGCTCGCCGGAAAACCACCACAAAGGGGACAGGCACCTTTGTGGTGGTTTTGCTTGCGGTGCGTTAGCCCAGCAGGTCGACGACATTAAAGCCGGCGTTGCTCTTGGCGATGACGTCGCGGCCGCCAAAGACGCAGGTGGGCGACGTGGCTGCGATGCGCGTCACGTCGGCGCCGAGCGAGCGCAGCTCACCGGGTGTGGCCGCGAGCATCTGGGCGCGACGCTCCTCGCGCGCGTGCGGATCGAGCCCAGCCAGGTAGGTCGTATTGCGGCGCTTGGTGAGCGCGTACGGCTTCACGGGCGCGTCCATGCCGCTCACGCAGCTCACGATAAAGCCCTCGAAGGCGGCCTCGTCGGGCTCAAAGCTGCCGAGCCATTCGCCTGCGCGCGCCACGCGCTCAATCGAGGGGTCGATTGCCGGGTCGCGGTAGGTGTAGAACGCCGTCTGGCGCTCGCCGGCCGCGCGGAATCCGCAGCCGTACGCACCGCCCTTCACGCGAATTTCGTTCCACAGGTAGTCGTAGGAGAGCGCGTTGGCAGCCACGGCCCAGGCGCCCGTCACGTCGATGCCCAGGCGACGCGGATCGCACGCGCTTGCCGCAAAGCAGATGTCGCTGGGGATGACGAAAGCCTCGTGACGGTCGCGCGGCTCCGGCACCACGAGCGTGTCGCTGGCAGCGCCGTCGCCCGCGCCAAGCCCCAGGTTGCCCGCGGCATCCCAGTACGCGTCAAAGTCTTCATCGCTGCCGGTGAAGCTCGCCATGCAGCCATCGGCCACAAAGATGCGGTCTGCCAGCGCGGCAAGCTTGGCGCGCAGACCGTCCAGGCGCTCGTCAAAGTGCTCGAGCAGATCGCGCAGGAACAGGTAGAAGTCCACGCCCGAAAGCTGCTCGCGCACCACGGCCGAAGGTGAGCTGTAGCTCATCGCGCGACCGAGCGCCGCCGAGTGGCCGTTGTTGATAAAGCCCTGCTCAAGCCCAATGCGAATTTGCGTGAGCACGTCGCGAACGCGGTCGGCGTCGGCGTCGAGCAACAGCGTGCTCGACCACACCTCGCGCGGCAGGCTCGCCAACGCATCGATCTTTTCGGACAGGGCGCCGGCGCTCACTAGCAGGTAGGGGCGCACGCCGTCCACGTCGGGCTGCGTCATGACCTCGGTCGTAAAGCTCAAAAAGCCCAGCTTGCCGGCAAGCAGGTTGTCGAGTTCCTCGGCCGAATGCTCGCGCGTGGGCAGCTGTTTGAGCAGGCGGCAGAGCAGCGTTACATAAGGCAGGTCCTCAAACGCGACGCAGCTCAGGTCGAAATACTGCATGGCGTAGGCCAGGCGGTTGGTGGGGATGCCGTGGCGCAGGCAGGGGATGGGCGCAGTCGTGTCCACAACGAGCGGCGGCTCGGGGCGCGCCTCGCCAATGTCGGATACACGCAGGCGCGGCAGCGTGGCCTTGTCCTCGGGCGTGTCCTCGGCCTCCTGCGCGGCACGCAGCGCGGCCGTGCACTCGACCACATCCGCCAGCTCGGCATCGGTCATGGCGTCGCGCTTGGCAGCCAGCTCGGCAGCTTCGGCACCCTCCGCACCCTCGGCGGCGTCTACCGGCACCAGCTCGACCAGAGCCATGTGGTCGTTTTCCAGCACCAGCTCGCGCAGCAGGTCCTCAAAATAGCTGCCGTCCAGCTCGCCACGCAGCTCCTCGTACACCGGGCCGTACTTGAGCGCCAGCGTCGCGGCGTCGTCATCGTAGAGCCAGGTGCTCAGCGCGTCGCACGCAATGGCCACGCCGTCGGCGATGCCATAGTCGCGCTGGCGCAGGTCGTACTCGTTGCTGCTGATGATGGCTTCCAGGCGCTCGCGCGGAACGCCGTGCTCGCACAGGTCGCGGCAGACGTCCCGGAACACGCGACGCAGCTCGCGCGCTACGCCGGGCTGCGCGTTTTGCAGCATGATGAGCTCGTAGGGCTGCAGGCTCTCGGCTGCGGTGTAGCTCACCACGTTGTCGCCCAGGCCGGCGGCCAGAATGGCCTTCTTAACTGGTGCCTCGTTGGAACCCAGCAGTGCCTCGAACAGGATGTCCGCCGCGATCGTGCGCTTGCGGTCGAGTGCGCTGCCCAGCACCAGGCCCAGGCCTACCAGGGCGTTCTCGGGCGTGGTTGCCATCTCGACGCGCTTATACTCGCAGGTCACAGGCGCCTGCACGTCCAGCGGATTGGGTGCCAGCGTGGACGGGTCCTCGCCGGCGGCAACGGCAGCGCCCATGCGGCGGCTCGCAGCACTCGGTTGCGACAGATAGCGCTCGTCCAAAAAGGCCAGCGCGCGGTCCACGTCCAGGTCGCCGTAGAGCGTGATGTAGGAGTTGGAAGGATTGTAGTGGCGCGCGTGCGTGTCCAGGAACTGCTCGTAGGTGAGCGCGGGGATCGCGCGCGGGTCGCCGCCGCTCTCGTGCGCATAGGCGGTGTCGGGATAGAGCGCGGCGTTGACGGCGTCGTCCAGCACGCTCATGGGATCGGACAGCGCACCCTTCATCTCGTTGAATACCACGCCGTTATAGCGCAGCGTGCCCTCGCGCAGGCTCGCGGAGCTGCCGTCGCCCTCGCCCTCGGCGCCCTCCGGCAGGTCCAGCTCGTAGTGCCAGCCCTCCTGCTCAAAAATGGTGGGCTTGGTATAGATGGCCGGGTTGAACACCGCGTCCAGGTACACGTCCATCAGGTTGTAGAGGTCCTGCTCGTTGGTAGTGGCAACGGGGTAGATGGTCTTGTCGGGGTAGGTCATGGCGTTGAGGAACGTCTGCATGGAGCTCTTGATCAGATCGACAAACGGCTCCTTAACGGGGAACTTGGCCGATCCGCACAGCACCGAGTGCTCAAGGATATGGAACACGCCGGTGGAATCGGCCGGCGGCGTCTTAAAGCCAATGGCAAAGGCCTTGTTCTCGTCATCGCACGCCAGGTACAGCAGGCGCGCGCCCGAGGCGGTGTGGCGCAGCACATAGGCATCGGCGTCGAGCTCGGGCACGGTCTCGCGGCGCTCGACGGCAAAGCCGTGGCAGGTGGTTCCGGGTGCCAGCAGTGCGGCGGCGGTGGCGCGCGGGTCGGTTGAGGTGGTGGGCATGTGCAGTCTCCTTTGACGCCCCAGTGGGGGCGAATCGAGTCGAATCCTCGAGAGTATACCCATATGGGGCCGCGGCTCTGCGGCGAACTGAAGACGATGCCGGCGGATTGGCATGGGCCCCGCGTGTCCCGCCAAATGAGCGTGGATTTTCGGACGAAATAATCCGTCGCAGGCCCAAATGCCGTCCAATTATCCACTCCCGCACACCTTTCGTCTCCAACCGTGAGATGAGAGATAGACGAGAGGCGTATACGAAAGATGGCTGTACAGCAAAGAGCCAAACAATTAATAGTGCTGTTAATAGTGCTGTTTGGTTGGTGATTGTTTTTTCAGTGTTAGCGTCGGAATAATTTAGCCAAATATAGTCGGCCGAGATTGACCAATCCCGGCCGACCCATTTTAGCCAACACGCCCGCATCTATGACTTTCCTATCGCTTCCCTACATCCCCTCGGGCTGGATCCCCCTCACCTTCACCGCCTGGGGGACGGCCTCCACCGAGTAGGTGTCGAGCCCCCTGCCGCGGTAGCTCGGGCCCCGCATCACGAACACCGACGCCTTGTCGAACAGCCTGTCGAGGGCGCAGAGGAGCGTGTCGTCGCCCGTGAAGAACTCATCCCACCCGCTCGGGGCGATGTTACTCGTAAGGACCATCCCGTTCGGCCCCTCCTTCTCGTAGCGCCTGTCGACGACATCGAAGAACAGGTCGGTGCACGGCCTGTCGTAGACGCATCTCCCCACCTCGTCCACGATGAGGCACGACGGCTTGACGAGCGAGGAGACGACCCGCGAGGTGTTTCCCCGCTGGACGGCCTTCTGGAACCTGTCCCTGAGCTCGGTCGCCTTGATGTAGTAGGTCTTGAGCCCCCGCATGCAGCACTCGCGCCCGTAGGCCTGCGCGAGGTGCGTCTTCCCTATGCCGCCGGGCCCGACGAAGGCGACGTTGCGGTGCGCGTAGAGGTCGGCCAGCGACGGGAACTTGCCCAGCGCGGCCGCGTCCCGGCCCTGGATCCTGGAGAAGTCGAAGCCCTCGAAGGTCTTGGGCTCGCGCCTGGGCAGCCTGCTCAGCCTCAGCAGCGTCTCGATGGAGGCGAGCCTCCTCTTCTCCGCAAGGTAGGAGAAGGTGGCGGCCACGGCGGCCATCTCCCCGTCGCCGAGGTCGAGGTCCGAGGCGAGGGTCGCGAGCTCCTCCGCCCCGACGGCGATCCCGAGCCTCGACGCGGCGTCGCTCGCGAGCTCGTAGGGGCTCGCCCCCGCGCCCGCCATCATTCGGCCCTCCCGAAGTCGAACCTCTCGAAACCGGGCTTCGCACGGGGCGGGGCGATCTGCTCGACCACGGTCCCGACCGGCTGGGTCGGCAGCTCCTCGGGCTGCGCCGGCGATGTCTCCCACTGGCCCTCGCACCAGCTGTCGGCGCCGGCGCCGACGGCGTGGGCGACGAGCTCGCGGGAGAGGTCGTCGCTGTATATGTGCACCACGCGCCCCTCCCGGCTCACCCTGCACTCGCGGCGGCCGTACCAGTAGGGCACGCCGTAGCGGTGCCCCTCGAAGCTCACGAAGCCGTCGAAGGAGATCTTCCGGCGCGGGCACAGGTACCGCTCGACCTTGTTAGCGTCAATATAATTTTCACCATTTCCACCAACGCATTTTCGCCAATCGC
>UQID01000029.1 GCA_900541045.1 uncultured Collinsella sp. | reverse complement strand
GACTTGCAGCGACGGACCTCAGGACACTCTTACACCACGTCTGCGCGCGCGACCCGCATTCTGTAAAAAAGACCAGCTTTTGAGGCGACGGGGACTCATAATCAAGGCTTTCGACGCGGTTTTGCACTCCCATTCCCGCGCCTGCGGGCTCCGGGATGCTGAATACTCCGGAATTTGCACGCCGCCCCCGGGGGTACCCGTGGGCAAAAAGCAACCGCCCCGCCGAAATATACATTCGAAGTAGCAGTTTATGCAAATAGGCGGTTGTGGATGCGTCAACGCCTCGCTAGAACTTGAATCCCGGAACAGGCTACTCGGCGCTCTTGAGGGCACCGACCATGTCGATCTTGTTGAGGGTGCGATTGGTAGCGAGGTTGACGATAAACGTAAAGCCAAAGGAAAGCACCACGGCGAGTACGTAGCTTAGCGGCTCGACCTCGACGTCAAAGTACAGCGACGGCATCTGCAGGATGTACGTAAAGCTCTCGGCAAGCAGGCCACCCAGCGGCACGCCCAGTGCGGTGCCAATCGCCGTGAGGATCAACGTCTCCTTGTTGACGTAGTGGTGCACCTCGCCACGGCGGAAGCCCAGCACTTTGATGGTCGCCAGCTCGCGCTCGCGCTCGGAGATGTTGGTGTTGGACAGCGTAAACACCACCACAAACGACAGGCACGCCGCCATAAAGGTCACGAGCACCACGACAGAGTTGATAATCGTAAAGTTCGCCTCGTAGTTCTGCCAATGTTCGGCCGTGCTCGAGATGGTGAGCCAACCGTCGCTCTTAATTTTCTTGCTAAACGCAATCTGGTCGGCCGACGAACCCTTAAGCAGCACAAAGACGCCGTTGAGGCGTGCGCTTCGACCGAACGCGCGCTCATAGGTGCCCTGCGTCATGTAAAGCGTGTTGCCCAGATAGTTAAGCGAAATGTCGCCGACTTTGACCTTGGCAACATTGAGCGACGAATCCTGGACGTGAGCCGTATCGCCCGGCTGAATCCCCAGGACCAGCTGTGAACTCTTGCTCAGATACACATCTCCGTCACGCAAAGACAGCGGCTCTTTGGACTCATCCTCAAGGCGAACGTAATTGCCCAAGTCACCCGTGCGGTCATCGGGCACCACGATGAGCTGCACGGTCTCGCTCTTGCCGTCAAACGTAAAAGTGACGTTGTCGGTCATAATCGGCAGCGTCGAAGTCACGGTCACGTTGGAATCATTGACCGCGCTGCGCTCATCCAATGCCGCGCACGTCTGCGAAAAATCGTCGGGATTGGCGACCGCCAGCAGGTCGTAGCGCGTGACGTGGCCGTACTGCTTGGGCGACAGCGCGACCGACGTATCACGAATGCCCATGCCGCAAATCACAAGCGCCGTGCAGCCCGCGATGCCAAAGATGGTCATAAAGGCACGTTTTTTATAACGGAACAGGTTACGCGCTGCCACCTTGTTCAAAAAGCCCATGCGGCGCCAGATAAATCCGATACGCTCGAGCAGAATGCGTGAGCCGGCACGCGGCGCCTTGGGACGCATGAGCGAAGCCGGCGTCTCGGCCATCTCGTGGCGGCAGGCGATAATCGTGGCGCCCACCACGCCCACAGCAAACAGCGCCACAGAAACGATTGAGGACACGATGTCGTACGAAAGCAGCATCTGGGGCAGTGAGTACATGTCGTCAAACACCGTAAACAGGAACAGCGGCAGGCCCACGAATCCGATGATGTTGCCAAGCACGCCGCCGATCAGACAAGCCCACAGCGCGTAGTCCACGTATTTGGACAGGATGCGCCCGCGCGAATAACCGAGTGCCTTATACAGACCAATGAGCGTGCGCTCCTCCTCAACCATACGCGTGGCAGTGGTAAGGCTGATGAGCACGGCGACGATAAAGAAGATAAACGGGAACACCGTGGCGATGGCCTCAATTGACGAGCTATCGCTTTCCACGCTCGAGTAGCTTGCGATATTGCCGCGGTCCTGGATGTACCACGTACATTCGCCTAGATCGGAAAGCTCGGCGCGGGCATCGGCAAATTGTTGGTTGGCGGCGGCGCGGCGCTGGTCCAACTCGGCCTGAGCCTGGACGCGCTCCTCGCTGCCCTCGGCCATACGGTCGATGTTGCCCTGTTCAATCCCAAAGAGCATGGCGGCCTGGCGCTCGGCCGCATCCAAGCTTGCCGGCGTGTCAACCGTCAACTCCTGAGCACGTGCCTTCTCACGCTCCTTGCGGATCTTCTCGATATTGCCCTTGACCTCGTTGATCTTTGTCGTGTAGGCATCCGAATAGGAGTTGAGGCTCTTGGCTCCCTCGACGACCACGTGGATCGCGGAATAGGACGACGACGTCGCGGCGTCCTCGTTCACATAGAACTTATAGTCCGCAGCCGAAGCAGCGCGAAAGGCATTGACTGTCGAGTCAGAGCTCACGTCGGTGGAATCGAGGACCTCGGCCGTGATGGTGTAGTCCCCATCGGCAAACTGATCCTTGGCGCTTTGGTTCGATGAGCTCGCATCGTTGGCGGCAAAGCTCACCGTATCGCCGAGCTTTTTGCCCGAAGCCTTCAGGAACTTCGAAGTCACCGCGACCTCATCGGCACTCTCGGGCAAATCGCCGTTCACCAGCACCGGCTGATCGATGTTCTCCTTGGAGAGACTTTGCACGACCACGCGCTCGCGCGTTGTGCCCACGGCGGTGTAGGCGGTCTCGGTGTAGATGCCTTCGGCCGTCTCGACGCCGTCGACCTCTTGAATGGCCGCAAGATCGTCGCGCGTAAGGCCACAGGTCGACTGTACGTTAATGTCATAGACGTTCTGCCGGTCAAAATAAGCGTCGACCGAATCGCGCAAATCCTCGCAGCCCGCCTTAAGGCCGCACATCACGCTCACGCCGAGCGCGGTGATGACCACGATAGATAGGAAGCGCTTAAGACTGCCCCGAATCGTGCGGTAGATGCCACGGCGAAATACCGTCGGCACCATATCGTTTGAGCTTTGGGCGGTACGATAGGTCGCGAACTCCCGGTCGCGGCCCGCGTGCTCCGTATCGTGGTTTTGGCTGTTTTGGCGATCTTGGTCCATGGGCGCTACCACTCGATCGTCTCGATCGGCACGGGATTTTGCTGGACCGTCTCGCTCTCCACGCGGCCGCTCTTAAAGCGGATCAGGCGATCGGCCATGGGCGCCAGCGCGGAGTTGTGCGTGATGATGATGACCGTAATGCCCTGCTTGCGGCAGGTATCCTGCAGCAGCTGCAAGATCTGCTTGCCGGTTTTATAGTCGAGCGCACCCGTGGGCTCGTCGCACAGGAGCAGCTTGGGGTTCTTTGCCAGTGCGCGGGCGATGGACACGCGCTGCTGCTCGCCGCCCGAAAGCTGTGCCGGAAAGTTGCCCAGGCGCTCGCCCAGGCCAACCTGGCGAAGCGTCTGTTCGGCATCGAGCGAATCGGGGCAGATTTGCGCCGCGAGCTCGACGTTTTCGAGCGCCGTCAGGTTGGGGACCAGATTGTAGAACTGGAAAACAAAGCCGACGTCGGCGCGGCGGTATTCCACGAGCTGCGCCTCGTTGGCGGAGCTCACGTCACGCCCGTCCACCGTCACGATGCCGGAAGTTGCCGTGTCCATGCCGCCCAGGATGTTGAGCGCCGTAGTCTTGCCGGCACCCGAGGCACCCAGGATAATGGCGAGCTCACCGCGCTCAACGGTAAAGCTCGCACCGTCGAGCGCGTGAATGCGGGCATCGCCCTCGCCGTATGCCTTGATGACGTCTTTGAATTCGATATAAGCCATCGATTAATTCCCATCTGGTCGGATAACTCCTTAGTATTACCCATTTCGCACCGACCAAAAAGGGACAGGTTTATTTTGGTAGGTTTTAGAGGCGGACAGTGAAGGTAATCTGGTTGCTGTGGCCGCAGACAGAAGCGCTCCCGCCATGGGCCTCGGCGATGGCACGCACAACGGATAGGCCCACGCCCGAGCCGCCCGTCTTGGAGCTACGCGAGACGTCTGCACGGTAGAAGCGGTCGAACAGCCGGTCCAGGTCGCCCTCGGGCAGCTCATCAACAGCATTCGATACGACAAGCTCGGCCGAGCCTTTGCCTGCACCGCGCGAAACGGCGCGCAGGCTCAGCTCGATCACGCTGCCCTCGCTTGCGTAGCGTGTGGCGTTGTCCAGCAGCAGCTCAACAGCCTGCGCCACTGCCGTGGCATCGGCATGGGCCCGCACGCCACTCGCAATCGACGTCGACAGGCGCTTGCCACGCGAAACCGCCACCGACTTAAACGGCGCCGCAGCCTTGTCCACGGCCTCCGAAAGATCGATCGATGTCATGGTAAAGCCCGCCGAGCCCTCGTCCATACGCGCCAGAAACACCAGACGCTCCGTCAGCGCCGTCAGCCGCGCGACCTGCTCGTGAATGCTGTGCGTCCACTCGCTCTCGCCGCTCTCGATCTCTTGTACCTCGTTGGCAGCGTCAATCACAGCCAGCGGCGTCTTGATCTCGTGGCTCGCGTCGGTAATAAAGCGCTTTTGCTTGCTGTAGCTCTCGACCATCGGTCGAATCACCGCACCCGAAGCACCCGCCACAATTGCCAGCACCGCCAGCCAGCCAATGCAACTGATTGCCACGCTCGCGCTCAAAAACGAATGAAAGCTTGCAAGCTCGCGCGAGCAGTCCACGAACACATAGGTTGTCTCGTCGCCCTGAACCGTAACCGTATAGCGGTAGTTACCAGAAAAGCCCGAGGTCCAGCCCTTGGAATATAGTCCTGCAGCGATGCAGGCGGCACGCTTGGCACCCACCGCGGCAATGCGGGCCGTGTTGACATCGGTCACCTGCCCGCCGGCAATCGACACCGTAAAGTAGCGCGTGTCGAAGGGAGACTCCGCCGTCATGCCTTCGAAGTGCCTGATGCGAACGCCCGCCTGACTATCGCCGGCATCCTTGCCATTAGCGGGATCGGCTTTAGGCTCGTCCCCCCAATCGATACCGTCCTTGCCCGCCAGGATATAGTCCAGGCGAGCGTCGGCCATTTTACAGACATGCGAATAATTGACGATGTTGATGCCGGCGATGATAAGCGCGAGCACCACGGTCACGGCACCCATGGCAACCAAGATGAACTTGCGACGCAGGCGGCGGCCCATTGCACTGGCAGCATCGGCGCGCCCCGGATTGCCCGAGTCCGCGCCCATGCCGAGCTTTGCCGTCGCGCGCTTCCACCACGCGCTCGCGCTCACGCTTATTCGCCTTCCTCGACAACCTCGAGCGAATAGCCCTGGTTGCGCGATGCGCGAATGGCCACCTCGGCACCGAGCGCCGTCAGCTTTTTACGCAGGTATGAGATGTAGACCCACACCACGTTGGCACCTTCGGGCGCGTCCTCGCCCCAAACCTCGAGCATCAGACGCTCGGTGGGCATGCGCGTCCCGGCGTTGTGCATAAAGAGTTCCATAAGCTGAAACTCACGATTGGCTAGGTGTTCCTCACCCAAGGGACCCACAAGCGTGCAAGCCGCCGTGTCGAGGCGCACGTTGCCCACGCTGAGCGTCGTGGCGTCAATTGCCGTCGCGGCACGTGTCATGGCACGGATGCGCGCGAGCAGCTCCTTGGCGGCAAACGGCTTAGTCAGATAGTCGTTGGCGCCGGCATCCAGGCCCTCGACCTTATCGGACACCTCGCTTTTTGCCGTGAGCATGATGATGGGCAGTCGCTTACCGGCGGTGCGTGTGCGCTTGAGCACCTCGATGCCATCCATGCCGGGCATCATGATGTCCAGGATTGCGGCGTCATAGTCGTTGGCGAGCAGATATTCGAGCGCCGTCAGACCGTCGAGGGCAGTGTCGACCTCGTAGTCGCTATGTTGAAGAATCGCGGTAAGGGCGCGGGAGAGGCCGGGTTCGTCCTCGGCAAGCATCAGCTTCATGGTTGTTCCTTTGGCGCACGGCTCTACAGGTTTCGATACCGCCGATGATAGCGCACCGCCAGCCGTCTTAGCGCAGCCTTAGCTGCTCAACCTGCGCGTTTTCAAATACGCAGGATTTGGCTTAACCAAACTTAAGGCGCAGATGCCGAGCGCTTGGACGCATGCCGGTCGCGAAAAGACGGCGACTCGTTCTTTCACGGCGTCCTAGTTATGCAAAATGTTCGAGCGTTACTCCTCGTACGCGCTCTCAAGCCGGAGCAGCCACTCCTTACGGTCGAGGCCGCCGGCATATCCGTTAAGCGAGCCGTCGGCGGCAACCACGCGATGGCACGGCACGATAATCGAAATGGGATTGCGTGCAACCGCAGCCCCCACGGCACGTGGGGACACAACAGGAGCCTCGTTTCCCGGCACACGATGTCGAGCCGCAACACGCTGGGCGATCTCACCATACGTAGCGACCTCGCCATGCGGGATAGAAAGCAGCTCAAACCAAACCTCGCGCTGAAACGCCGTACCAATCATATGCAACGGAGGCGTAAACCGAGGCTCCTGACCCGCAAAATAAGCATTCAGCCAAGCCCAAGAACGCTCAAGCACCGAAGAAGCCGCGCCATTTGCCGGACTCACCGACGACATGCCACCAGTACCGGAAACCGCATCGGCACCTACGACATACTCCGCATCCTCTTTGAGCAGCGTAGAGCCAAAGTGCTCCTGACCCTCAAACCAAAGCCCCGTCAAACCGCGGCCATCAGCGGCAAGCAAGATTTCGCCCAAAGGCGAAGCAAACGTCGTCGTGACCACCAGCGGCTCCTTTCAAAACTCCGCACCATAATACCGCGAATTGTGCAGACAACCTCGCAGATACGTCCGGACAGACTCGATTGTCCAAGAGAGGGAGTTTTCCCTCTCAATATCGGCCGATACCGAGTCGCAACGTACAAAACGATGTCCGGCAAAAACGAAGGTGAATGGTTTTCCGAGAAGTGAACGAGTAAAACTAGGGCGCCGAAGCATCCGCATTTTTTGATTGCAAAACACCAGGATTCATACGATAAAACCGCAGGAAATGGCGGCCAAAATATGCCGATGCTTCAAGGGTCCAAAACAGGTCGTTCACTTCCCGGGAAACCATTCATCTTCGATTCGCACCAACCCCAAAGTCACCTCAGGCAGCAGGCGCAACGCGCCGCCGCTGCCGGCCGCGCCCCACAGTCCCCCAAGGCGGCAGGCGCGAAGCGCCGAGGCCGCCGCCGGAACCAGGGCCCGCAACAGCCACGTGCCCCCCACATCAGCCCAGCGGCCCCAACCAACAACGGCCCCATCGCAGACCGCTCGCAGCAGCGTCACCACAGGCGGGGGCCGGGCTTAGTTTTCAGAACACTCCGCAGACCAGTGTGGCGCCTTGTCCGCGGCTCCGAAGGAGCAGGACAAGGCGCCACACATGGTCGAGGACGTTCTGAAAACTAAGCCCGACCCCCGCCGGACAGGTCCACCGCTACTCGCAGAGCAGCTTGGCGATCTGGACGGCGTTGGTTGCCGCGCCCTTACGGATTTGGTCACCGCAGCACCAGAAGGTGATGCCACGCGCGGCCTCGGGGTTCGAGATGTCGCGACGCACGCGACCGACCCAGATCAGGTCCTGGTCGGAGGTATCCATCGGCATGGGGAAGCGATCGTGCGCATCCTCGGCGCTCATATCGTCAACCAGCTTCACGCCCGGAGCGGCAGCCAGCGCGGCACGAGCCTCCTCGACCGTAATGTCGCGCTCAAACTCGAGCGTAATGCTCTCGGAATGCGAACGCAGCACCGGCACGCGCACGCAGGTGCAGTTCACGCGCAGCTCGGGCAGGTGCATAATCTTGCGGCCCTCGTTTTGCAGCTTCATTTCCTCGGAAGTAAAGCCTTCCTCCTTGACGCCGCCGATCTGCGGAATCAGGTTGCTCGCCAGCTGGGCGGCAAATGCACGCGGCTCGGGAATCTCCTCGCCGCGGCCCAGGGCGGCCAACTGAGCCTCGAGCTCGGCCATACCGGGAGCGCCGGCACCCGAAGCCGCCTGATACGTCGAGACGATCATGCGCTTTACGCCGGCGAGCTGATGCAGCGGCCACGTGGGAACCAGGCCGATGATGGTCGCGCAGTTGGGGTTGGCGATAAGGCCGTGATGCCACTTGATGTCGTCGGCGTTGATCTCGGGCACGACCAGTGGCACCTCGGGATCCATGCGGAAGGCATGGCTGTTGTCGACCACGACGGCGCCGCGCTTGACGGCCTCGGGCAGTAGCTCCTTCGCGATATCGTCACCGGCGGCTCCGAGCACAATATCACAGCCCTCAAAGGCCTCGGGGCAAGCCTCTTCGATCACGATCTGCTCACCGCGGAACTCAACGGTCTTGCCCGCGGAACGCGCACTCGCCAGCAGCTTTAGCTTACCGACCGGAAACTCCTGCTCGTTGAGGCACTCAAGCATCTGGGTGCCCACAGCTCCCGTCGCGCCCAAAATAGCAACCGTGTACTGTTTCATGCTTCCCCCTTTAAAGGTTGTGGCTTTTGCCCGCACGCCGAGCAGGCCGATTATTGTTGCCAGTGTATACAAGAACGGGGCAGGCACGAAACCCGCCCCGTCGAAACGAAACCGAAACGAAACGCCCCGCCGTAGATTTTTGAGACATGCCCCAAAAATCTAGCGAGATAGCAGCTACTTGTGGAGCGCGGCCAGGGCGGGATCGACCGGCGCGGGAGCCTCCAGATCGGAGACCTTCACAATGCCATTTTCGTCGGAGAAGGCACGGTAAATGGTCTGAATCGCCAGGTCAAAGTCCTTCTCCTCGACACCGATGATGATGTTGATCTCGTCGCAGCTCTGCGAAATCATGCGCACGCTCACGCCGGCCTGGCCAAGCATGCCAAACAGGTGGCCAGAGATGCCGGCACGACCGCGCAGGTTGCGGCCAACGGTCGCGATAAGCGCCAGGCCCTCGACAACCTCGATCTCGAGCGGCTCGACCTCCTGCTGAATGTCGCCCACGAGCGAGTACAGCGAATCGTGAACATCCTTCTCCTGCACCACGGCGCCAAAGCGGTCGACACCGGTGGGCATGTGCTCGACGGAAACGTCATAGCGCTCGAAGACCGAGAGCGCACGGCGCATAAAGCCAACACGAGGCTTGGTGCGGTCGCGGGCAACGTTGATGGCGACAAAGCCGCGCTTGCCGGTCACGCCGGTAATGATGGGCTCCGCCTCGCCCTCATCAGCCGTCTCGCTAATGATGGTGCCGGGGTCCTGCGGCGCATTGGTGTTCTTGATGACCAGCGGAATACCGGCCTCACGCACAGGGAACACGGCCTCCTCGTGCAGGACGCTTGCGCCCATGTACGAAAGCTCGCGCAGCTCCTCGTAGGTAACGCGCGCAATGGGCTGAGCCTCGGGAACAATACGCGGATCGGCAGAATAGAAGCCCGAGACGTCGGTCCAGTTCTCGTACAGGTCGGCGCCCAGGCACTTGGCCAGGATCGAGCCCGAGATATCGCCGCCGCCACGATCGAGCAGCTTGATCTGGCCCTCACGCGTCGCGCCGTAGAAGCCAGGCATAACAAAGCCGCCCTGCTGGCCGTACTCCTGCACCAGCTCGGAGGTGCGGTTCATGCTGAGCGTACCGTCGTGATGGAACGCCACAACCGTCGCGGCGTCCAGGAACGGCAGGCCCAGGTACTCGGCCATCAAGCGAGCGGTGAAGTACTCGCCGCGGCTCACGAGCTCCTCGGTAGAGTAGCCGCCCGAGCGGGCGCGCTCGGCAAAGGCCGCGAACTCCTCGCGGATGGGATAGGTGAGCTCCAACTCGTCAGCGATATCAAAATAGCGCTGGCCGATGTCCTCGAGTAGTTCCTCGCACGACACGTGATACTTAACGTGCGCGTTAACCAGGTAGAGCAGGTCGGTCACCTTGGTGTCGCCCTTAAAGCGGCGGCCGCAGGCAGAAACCACCACAAAACGGCGGGCAGGGTCGGCATCGACGATGGCCTTAATCTTCTTGAAGTGTTCGGCGTCGGCGACCGACGAGCCGCCAAACTTGGCAATCTTAATCATGGGCTTGAGGTTACCTTTCTAAAAGCCTCTGCAAACCTGTTTTGCGCGCTCTGATACCATGGTTTCACCGATTGGGACCAAGGCATCCGAGGAGCAGTGTTATATGGGAACTTATCATAGTACACGAGGACGCACTTTATCGTGCTCAAGTAAGGTGGCAATCCGCACCGGCATCGCTCCCGACGGGGGTTTGTTTGTCTCGGACGAGCTCGGCACCCAGCAGGTCGATATCAGCTCGCTTGCAGATAAATCGTACTTTGAAATCGCTCAAGATGTGTTGGGAATGTTACTGAATGATTACACGGCCGAAGAAATTTCGGCGTGTGTCGACGAGGCATACCGCGGCACGTTTGCGAGTGAAGAGGTTACGCCGCTCGTCAAACTCGACGCTGCGCCGGGCGCTGATGCCCCTCAGACCTATGTGATGGAGCTCTTTGGCGGCCCCACGAGCGCCTTCAAGGACGTCGCCCTGCAGATGCTCCCCCGTCTGATGGCCCGCACTTCCGCCAAGGACGGCGGCGCCGAGCGCATCATGATCGTCACCGCCACGTCGGGCGACACGGGCAAGGCCGCGCTCGCCGGTTTTGCCGACGCGCCGGGCACGGGCATCACCGTTTTTTATCCCGAGGGCAAGGTCAGCCGCGTTCAGAACCTGCAGATGTCCACGCAGGAGGGCGACAACGTCGCCGTCTGCGGCATCCGCGGCAACTTTGACGACGCCCAGAGCGCCGTCAAGCGCATCTTTGCCGATAAGGAGCTTGCCGAGCGCCTGGAGGCCGCTGGCACGGTGCTTTCGAGCGCCAACTCCATCAATGTCGGCCGTCTGGTACCGCAGGTCGTCTACTACTTTGCCGCCTATGCGCAGCTGCTGCGCGCCGGCGCCATCGAGGCCGGCGACACCGTGGAGTTCTGCGTACCGACCGGCAACTTTGGCGATATCCTGGCCGGCTACTACGCCAAGCGCATGGGTCTGCCCGTCGCCAAGCTCGTCGTGGCGAGCGACAAGAACAACGTGCTTGCCGACTTCCTGACTACCGGCGTCTACGACCGTAACCGTCCGTTCTTCACGACCATCTCGCCGTCGATGGACATCCTCATCAGCTCCAACCTGGAGCGCATGCTCTACTTCCTGTCCGACGGCGACTGCGAGCTCGTTGCCGGCCTTATGAAGCAGCTTGCCCAGACGGGTCGCTACGAGGTGCCCGCCGAGCTGCTGGCCAAGATCCAGAGCGTGTTTGGCTGCGGTTGGGCCAGCGAGGACGAAGTCCGCGCTGCCATCAAGAGCTGCTGGGACGCCAACGACTACGTGATCGACCCGCACACCGCTTGCGGCTATCACGTCTTCGAGCAGGTCGCTCCCGCCGAGGGCGCCAAGGCCCGCGTGCTGCTTTCGACCGCCAGCCCCTACAAGTTCCCGCGCGCCTGCTGCGAAGCTCTGGGGCTTAACGTTCCCGAGGACGACTTTGAGGCTATGCGTGTGCTCGAGCAGGCCACCAACACGGTCGCCCCGACCCAGCTCGCCGAGCTCGAGTCCAAGCCCGTCCGCTTCGAAGACGTCTGCGACGTCGATGAGATGGCAAGCTACGTCGAGTCTGCAGCAAAAAAGATGGCAACCAACTAAACCCCTTATAAGGCGCCGGCGGAAGCCGGCGCACCTTCTTTTTATTTAGCTTTCGGGATGATGACGAGCATGCGAGCGGGTCTGGCCGTTTAGTTCGTCGCGAGTTCCGCACGAGCCGGAAAGCACTTAATGTGCTTTCCGAGCGAGCCAGGACTGCCCGAGCAGCGAACTAAACGGCCGGACCCGCCCAGGAGGACCCACATGATCAAAATCACCGTCCCAGCAACCAGCGCCAACCTAGGCATCGGCTACGACACCCTCGGCATGGCCGTCAGCCTCTACTCGCACTTCACCTTCGAGCGCGCCGACAAACTCACCATCACCGGATGCCCCGAGGAGTTCCAAAACGAGAATAACCTGGTCTACGTGAGCTTTGTGGATGCACTGGCCGCATGGGGCGAACCGGCCTTCCCCGTCGCCATCGACATTCAGACCGACGTGCCCGTCGCCCGCGGCCTGGGTTCCAGCTCAACCTGCGTCGTCGCTGGCATCATGGCGGCCGCCGCGCTGACGGGCCACACCGTCGACCGCGCCGAGCTCGTCCGCATTGCCACCGAGGTCGAGGGCCATCCCGATAACGTCGCCCCCGCTATCCTGGGCGGCGCCGTCTGCTCCTTTACGCCGACCGACTCGCTGCCCCAGTGCCTGCGATACGAGGTAAGCGATCGCTTGCGTTTTATTACCGTGATTCCGCCCTACGAGGTTCATACGAGTGAGGCGCGCAAGGTTGTGCCGCAGGAGATTCCACTCTCCACCGCCGTATGGCAGATGGGCCGCATTGCTGGCATGACACGCGGCCTGGAGACCGGCGACCTGGACCTGATTGCCGCCGCCAATGACGACCGCATCCAAGAGCCCTATCGCCGCCGCCTGATTCCCGACTACAACGCTGTGCGCGACACCTGCCTTAACGGAGGCGCCAAGACCATCTGGATCAGTGGCTCCGGCTCGACCCTCATGGCCGTGACTGACGACACCATCGTGGCAAAGTTCCTGCAGGTCAAGCTGCGTGAGCAGTTCCCCAAGTGTGACACACATATTCTGACGTGCGACACGGAAGGCGCCCAGATCGAATACCTGTAGTCGCCGTCCTGTATACTCGCCGGTGAGGCCAGGGGCTTTGCCCCCAAATCGTCCTCGGACATGGTAGGACCCCCGCTGCGCACTTCGTGCGGCGGGGGTCCTACCGTCCTGCGGAAAGATTTGGGGGCAAAGCCCCTGGCCTCCCCTACGTTAACTTCGCCGGCGGCGACTACAGGGGCCTACGCTCTGGAAAGTCGCCGGGCTGATTTTTTAGCTTCTATTTGATAAAGGCGCACTTCCCAGCATCTCATTCACCCTATAGCTCTGTTTTAATTTCTAATTGATGATCGATGCGTGGCGTCATCTGATTATCTTCGCTACTCAAAACAGCCCCAAGTTTACGTACTAGCGTCTCAACAGTAATTCCGAGTGCATCCGCATAGACAAACTGCTCATAAACCCTAAGGCTGCGTTCCCCGGTCTCGACCTTTGAGATGAACGACTGAGGTACCCCCAGTTTCTTTGCGAGTTCAACCTGAGTGATACCTTGCTCCCGACGAATCTGGGAAAGGCATTTTCCGCATGTCCTGTTAGCATCAACGTTCATGCCGTTTACGCTATATTCCATTTTGATATATCCCAAACTGGGATATATTTATGTCACCAGCCATTCCGCTTATCAAAAATGCCCAGTGCAGATTCATAGCTAGGAAGGAGCCTCGATAAACATGAATGACGAGATGAAGGAGCCCGACGAGGAAAAGGCACTCAGTGAGTCCGACGAACGGAAGCCAGATTTCAAAGCCGAGCAGTTTTCTGATGGTGCTAGCGACACCCCCTCCTCTGAAATTCCGCCATCAAACGAAGATGACGGCGCACGCAAAAATGAAGAAAACGACTCACTTCTAACGCGGGCCATTCATAAATTAGGCAATAAAAAACGAGCGGCAATCGCAGCTGCCGTGGCAGTTGTCATCATCTTCAGTTTGCCCATGATGTTTCCTCAGTTGTTTTGCACTCACAAGCTATGGGCCAATGCAACCTGTACAAGCCCTCGCACATGTAAAAGTTGCGGCAAAACCGAGGGGGAACCGCTTGGACACGAATGGGAAGAAGCAACGTGCACGGTTCCGAAGACCTGTCAACGCTGCGGTAAAACCGAGGGGGAACCCCTTGGGCATCAACCGGGCTCGTGGACTACCGAAGTTGACTACGTGGACGCCACCTCAAAGGAAATACGAGAATGCGAAAAATGCGGAGAGGTCGTTGACACCCGCAACGAGAAGGAAATCACATCTTTTCTTGGCGACGGAAAGTTTTCAATTTCCCCAAAAGGCTTTATTGATCGACTTAACGAGGAATTCTCCGATATCCCCAATTGCAGCAGCATGAATGCGGATTACGAACTAGACGATAGCGGCATGGGGCTCGAACTTCAGATCAAAAACGGTTCAAAGATTGCCGGTATTGGAGGCTTCTTTTCGGACTCGAGTAACCCGGTGCTACTCAGCTATCTTGGATCCGAAAACTGCTTCAAAAACATAGTCATGTACTTCGAAAACTCCGACTATGCCGCGGCGACAGCATTGGCAACTATACAAGCAATCGATCCAACACTTTCGTTTTCAGACGCCAAGGAAGTTGGTGCTGCCTGCGTAGATACGCCAACTGTCAAAAATGGAATTACGTATGCAATCGTAGCTTCGAATGGAGAGTACTGGCTAAGCGCTCGAATTGAATAATTTTCTTTGATTACTAAATTCAGACGCCTCTTACTCGCGATATATTAAAACTCAACCCCTGGCAGCATCGTCAATCGAAAATTGCCCCGCCGAGCACTTTAGCTTGGCGGGGCATTTCAATATGAAAGCGGATTTAAATATCAACAAGGCCTGCACGCTCCCACGAGACAGCCGGCTTCGCTGCTCAAATTGCCCTTGGTGAACCACAAGTTGAGCAATCAGTGGCCAGAATCCCCTTTAGGCGGCGCTTGTTTCTTTGTATTCGAAGACTGGTTCTAGGAGGTCTTCGATGTTACAGTGGAGGGCTTTTGCTATAGCTCTTACGGTTGTTACCGAGGCTTCGTTGATGTTTCGTTGGCGCTGTTCGTACATTTGGATTGAGCGGAGCGATACGCCTGATTCGTATGCCAGGTCTTGTTGGGTTTTCTTAAGCTTCTTTCTTGCTAACGCAAGTTTTGTTTGCCTGGACGCTTTCTTCGCCATATCGCAGACGAGGCGAGCCACACGTTCCTCCGAGGCTTCGTGCCAGGGGTAGTACAGACTGCGTAGCACATCAAATGGAACGACATGCAGCAAATCTTCGAAAGACTCTCCTAGGCGCCACTGAAGGTATGCCAATATCCAGCCTGCCCAATATTCCGGTGTCTTTTCGAATCGGTAGGTTCGATTTGGCATCGGCCTTGATTGATAGCCCGACCTTTCGGCGATAAGCGCGAACAGCTCAACGCCCGATTTTCCCGACACTACCCATGCGTTGCCGCGTTCGAACTCGCGAGCTACGCCGCTCAGGCAAAAGAGTTCAGCAACTTCCGATCCTTCTGCTCCATAATCGTTAACGGCATAGTCAAAGCAGTCGCCGAGATTGTTCATTGCATCCTCGAGATAGTAGACGGGGTATGTTCTACTCGGCCCACAATCCGTTAACTCTTGGATCATTTAAATCAACCCTCCCTGCCATTAAATCCCTAATGTAGACACCCTCAGAGTCGAATCCATTCACAGTTTCCAAGTACTTGCGCCGCGCGTTCTGCTCTCGCTTAAAGCGCTTGGGATAATGCTCAGATCCCAACGCTTGCTTCCATTCGCAGAATCTGATTGCTGAGAACGCACGCTCACTCATAAGCGCATATTGAATGCCCAAATCCCCCAAAAACATAATGCGCTGCAATTGCCTGAGCGAAATCATGCCGTTGACAAACTGTCTTGCAAACGAGAAATAGGAATCGTCTGCACGATAGCCTCGAATAACGTCATAGGGAGAAATATCAATCAGGCAGTTATCCAGCAGATAACGAAGTCCTTCGCGCGCTAGCGGTGTCGAAACATTGAACTCCCTATTGTTAGCCAAAATCGCAAGCCAATTGAGGATTGAAAACTCCCCGGACTCCAAATCCAAGACCGCAAGGCCATCCATATCGAGCTCATATCGATTCGCGATACCATCGGACTCGGTCCGACATGCCCACTCCATTGCCATTTCCTCATGTGGCGTGCAATAAAACCCACACCCATAGTCATTGAATTGTCTGCATTTATCCAACGACGGATGCTCGACAACAACCTCCGACCCGTGCCAAAGCTCCATATCGACCTCCAAACAAAAATATCACCCCAGTGATAGTGTAGCAATAACTATCACTGAGGTGATATAGATAGATGCAAACTATTGCCTGCCAAGAGCCCTTATTAGAGGCAAGCCTCGGCGATGCGGCGCTTGAGTTCGTCGATGCCGGTGCCGGTTTGGGAGCTTGTGATGATTACGTTCTCGGCCGGGACGTTGAGCTGCTTTTTGATGGCTGCTGCCTGGCGGGCCTGCTGGGTGCGGCTGAGTTTGTCTGCCTTGGTGAGGCAGACGATAAAGTTGAACTCGTTGCCCTGAAGGTAGTCGATCATGTCATGGTCGAGTTTGCTCGGGTCGTGACGAATATCCACCAGCGACACGACCAGGTTAAAGCTGCGCTCCGAGTCGAAGAAGTCGCCGATAAGTTCTGCCCAGCGGTCACGCTCGGCCTTGGAACGACGGGCGAAACCATAACCCGGCAGGTCGACGAAGTGCACGTCGTCAGCCTCAAAGAAGTTGATGTTGCTCGTCTTGCCCGGTGTGCTCGAGACCTTGACGAGGTTCTTGCGGCCAAAAAGCTTGTTCATGATCGACGACTTGCCCACGTTGGAGCGGCCGACGAAGCTCACCTCGGGACAGGTGGACTCGGGGATCTGCGAGACCTTGCCATAGCTGGCGACAAACTTGGCAAGCTGGTAGTTAATGGAATCGGCCATGGACACTCCTTGGTCGTAGGTTCTTACAAAAGAGCGCGCTAATAGATAGCAGCGATACGGCGAACGATATCGAGCGTAATGCCACTCGCGGTACGGGCATACTCGAACAGGTCGAACTCGCGGTCGCAAATCGCATCGTACGCCTCGTCACAATTATCGCTGATAGCGCGCAGCACCAGGCAATCGACACCATTTTTAGTTGCGACATGGGCGATTGCCGCGCCCTCCATGCCGACACAATCGGCGTGCGTCGCCTCGATAGCGTCGTTGCGCATGGCGGCGCCCGTCACAAAACGGTTGCCCGTGGCAATCGTGCCGACCAGGAACTGCTTTGCGCCCTCGTTCGAGGCGGCCGCATTTGTCGAAGCATCAACAAACCCATGCTCAGCAAGTACATCGGCAGCAATATCGACCAGCGCAGGCGCCGAGCCAAACTCCTCGAGCCCCGGTGCAGACTCGGCGATAAGCGCGGTATCGGTATCCAGATAGCGCAGGCGTTTGCCGATGACCACGTCGTCGATATGGAGCTTGGGGTTCAAACCGCCCGCGATACCCGAAAGCACAACTGCCTGCGGAGCATACTTGCTAATGAGGTGCTGTGTTGCGGCAGCGGCATTCACCGTGCCCATGCCCGCCGTTGTGGCGACAAGCGTCAGACCGTCGAACTCACCGCTCACAACGGTCAAGCCTGCCTCCTGTGCCTCGCAAACGTCGCTCAACTCTTCCTTAATCTGCATGATCTCTTTTTCGAGTGCACCGATAATCGCGATGGTAGCCATGCCATTCCCCAAACCTATACGAAATTCTCAACCACGGTATGGTACCAGCATTTTGTTTGACCTCGTCAAACGAACACGCTAGGCCAGCGCAGCTCGCGTATCAAACAGGGCCTTTGCAATCGCAGCCGTAACCTCGCTCGAGCGGTCGCTCCACGGCATCGATGTCATGATGCTCATGACATAGGTACGGCCATCGATGTCGATAAGGCCCGCATCGCATGTCGAATAGCAACCATCCTCGCTAATCCAGCCTGCCTTGTTGCGCACCAAGGCTTGGTCGTCCGCAATGCCGTCACGAATAAACGATCGGGCCGTAGAGGCCAGAAGGCCCGACAGCCATTGTGACGTCTCGGTATCATGGCTCAGATACTCGCTCATCTCGCACCACAACTTGGCCGAGGTGCGCGGGCAATAAGTGGGAAAATCACTCATCGGATCGAGTGCGGTATCGTAATCGATGCCAAGACCGACAATCCAATCCTCGTAACCGACACGGTCAAACGCCGCGCGTAACGCAATAAACGAATCGTTGTCCGAATTAACGACCGAGGCCTCGATGAGTTCGCGAACCGTCAGCCAGCCCATACTGTAGCCGCCATAGGTGCCCAGAGTATCATCGAGCGATACTTGCCCTGTCTCGACCAGGGATTCACAGACGTAGAGCACATAGAGCGCCTTATAACTACTCGCACCGTAAACCTCGACATCGGCGTTATACGTCACGCCCTTGCCACTTGACAGGTCGTAGAACACCACGCCCACATCGCCCAATTCCTGGGCCTGATCAAGGGCATCTTGGAGCGCGGCGAGGCTCTCATCCTCCAGGGCGGGGATCTGGTCATCAACCAGTGAGAAGGTCTGCACGGTATCGCCTGAGGGAATATCGTTAAAGTCCGCCTTCGAAAGCCTCGTCTTGAGGCTCGCTGTCGACAGGGTTTGACTTGCGGTGGCTTTAGATTCAGAGACCTTTTTGTTTTGCGTCTGCACCGTTGACGCATCTGAGTGTGCCATTCGCTCCGACGCGTAGGTTTTGGCGGTAATTCCGAGGATAATAACCGCCAACGTTAGCATCCCAATGGCAGCAATCTTCGTCACGCGGATGCGGGCGTCAGCGAGGCCACGCGAAGACGTGCCCTTCGTCTCATATCTGCTGCTATGCTGCGGCACATACTCGTCCCGCGATGCGTTATTTCGCACGTGGTCTCCTGATTGCTACCGTTTTATATACGAGCAGCATAATACCGAGCAGGCATTTCTTTCCAAAGATATTCAGCGGCGTTTAAGGCGTCTTTAAAGAAACCACAAGCGTTTCTATGCAAATACACCGATTCTGTTGCGCATCTCCGCCCAAAACGCAGTTGCGGTGGAATAGTTCCTGTTTGGGCGGCATAAGCCAAAAAACAAGAACTATTCCACCGCAACTTGACGGAGCTCTTTGGCAATCAACTTGGTGCCCAGGGGCACTCATTTAAGTCTGTCCCCAATGAGTGCCCTTGGGGAGCGAAAATGGCTCGCTAGCCGATGGCGTTTTTGAGTTCCGCGCGGCGCTTTTTCATGCCCGTCATGACGGCGTTGCGCAGCTCGGGCATGCGCGCGGTATCCATCTGTGGAACGCCCTCAAGCTTATAGGGAATCCCCAGCTGCTCATACTTGACGACACCCATCGTGTGATACGGCAACATCTCCAGGCCCACCACGTTATGCCACGGGGCGATTAGACGACCGAGCGCCTCGCACTCCTCCACCGTATCGGTGATACCCGGCACCACCACATGGCGAATAACAACCTTAATCTTGCGACGCGCGAGCTCATCACCAAACGCTAGGATGCGTGCGGGATCGCAACCGGTCAGCTTTTTATGCTCGACGGGATCGGCGTGTTTAATGTCAAGCAGCACCATGTCGGTCTCGTTGAGTACGGCATCGAACTTCTCGGGATGCGCGGGATCGAACGCATAGCCGCAGCTATCCAAGCAGGTATGCACGCGACCATCGGGGTTATTGTGCATGGCGCGGAACAGGTCGGCTAAAAACGCGGGCTGCAAGAGCGGCTCGCCGCCGGATACCGTAATACCACCGCTGCGGTAAAACTCATGGTTGCTCTGGAACTCGTCCATCAGGTGCTCGACGGTCACCATGGTACCGCCGTTAACCGACCAGGTATCGGGGTTGTGGCAATACGCACAGCGCATGGGGCAGCCCTGAACAAACACCACAAAGCGGATGCCAGGTCCATCGACCGTTCCCATCGTCTCAATCGAATGTACGCGGCCCAGGGCAAACGCAGAGTCCTCGGGACGAGCGTCCACACCCTCGAGCGTCATCTCAGCCATTCCCGCTACCTTGCCTCTCATTGGTTTTGGTTACATAAATACCAGAGCCATTCTAGCCCATACGCATGATGGCGAAACGGTTTAGGGGTCAATTAGGTCGTCCTATTTGACTTCACGCAAAAGCGGCGGGAAGGTTGTCACAACCCACCCGCCGCCGAGGCAATAGAAATCGATAGACGCCAGGCCTTACGCTTTAAGCGTGAGCACCGCGCCAAAGGCGGTCGGGCCGCAATGGCTCGAGATCACGCCGCCGACCTGAGTCCAGGTAACGTCCTTAAAGCCCAGGTCGTGCGCATAGACTTCCATGTCGTCGCGCAGCTCCTCGGAAAGGCCTACCGAATACGCCAGGCCAATGTGCGAGTAGTCAATCTCGCCCTTAGCAACCATGTGGTCAATAAAGGCACGGGCGCACTTGAGCATAGAGCCACGGAACTTCTTGGTCGCCACAAACTTACCGCCCGTCACCTCAATGCAGGGCTTAATCTTGAGCAGGTGGGCGCCAAGGAATGCCACGTTGGACAGACGACCGCCCGCCTTAAGGAAGGCTAGGTCGGTAGGAACAAAGCCCAACAGCACGCGATCCATCACCGAATTGGTGAAGGCGAAAATTTCGTCAACGGTGGCGTCGGGGTGAGCCTCGATGTATTTGGCGGTCTCGACGGCAACGAGCGACTGGCCCACCGAGACAAAACGCGTATCCATGGAGAATACGTAGTCGCGGCCCTTAGCTGCAATCTTGGAGGACTGATGCGAGCAGGTCGTGGCCTCGGAGTACGCAAGATGCAGAGTGGTCGCATCGGGCTGCTCGGCATGGATACGGTCGTACACGTGAGCAAAATCCGCAGGCGCGCAGCCACTGGTCTTGGGCATAACGCCAAACTCGTTGCAGCGCGAATAAATCTCGAGCGGATCGATCGAGCCGTCCTCGACGGTCTCGTCACCAATCGTGACATGCATGGGCACGCGCACGATGCCGTAGCGCTCGCAAAGCTCCGGCGTCACATCCGACCCAGACTCAACCACGATTACGTACTTGTCCATTCTTATCACGACCCATCTCGACGTTGGTTTTTTAATATATGACGCACGTCCGCCGTCCTGCTGCAGAACGGCCTCCAAGCGCCAAAGAGACGCCGCCCCTTGCACACAACAAAGGACAGCGTCTCCCTGGAAAACTCCGTGCTTAACTGAGATTTTACACGGTTTATAAATGAGTGTTGCTTATCCCGCAAACGGTAGCTATATGCGGTAAGCGGTAGCCACAAAGAAAGTATCCCATGCGCACAGCCCCTCAGGAGAGTTCCACCTAAAGGGTGACTCCGAAGAACCCCACATGGCCGGTTTTGGGTTATTTTCCAAAACATCCCGCAGGACGCAAAGAGGCCCCGCCGCGCAACGCGCGCAGCGGAGCCTCTTTGCATGTCCGAGGACGTTTTGGAAAATAACCCAAAACCGGCCCCAGTAATCCTACAGGAGTTGAACCCTTTAGAACTTATCGTGGAAGGTACGCGAAATGACCTCGTCCTGCTGCTCCTTGGTGAGCGTGTGGAAGTTCACGGCATAGCCGGAAACGCGGATAGTCAGCTGCGGGTACTTCTCGGGGTGAGCCTGAGCGTCGAGCAGCGTCTCACGGTTGAAGACGTTGATGTTCAGGTGGTGGCCACCCTTCTCGGCGTAAGCGTCGAGCATGTGGACCAGGTTATCGGCCTGAGTCTCGGAAACTTCAGAAACCTTCATAATGTGTCTCCTTCGATTGATAGGCGCCGGCCGAAACCGGCGCGCTAATCAGTAATCGTTATTGTTAGTATAGCACTAACAATAGTTACTCGCCCAGCTGATCAAGGTCGATATCGCCAAAGAACACCTGGTCCTCCTTGCCGAGCGCACTCGGGATGATGGAGAAGGTGTTGGAAATGCCGTCCTGAGCATCGCGGAACGGGAGCTTGGAAACCGAAGACAGCGAAGCGATGGCGCCGTGGCTATCGCGCTTGTGCATGGGGTTAGCACCCGGGGCGAACGGCTGGCCAGCCTTGCGGCCGTCGGGGGTGGAGCCGGTCTTCTTGCCGTACACGACGTTGGAAGTAATGGTCAGAACCGAGGTCGTGGGCACGGAGTTGCGGTAGGTGTCGTTCATGCGGATGTACTCCATGAACTGGTGCACAACGTCGTGAGCGATCTGGTCGACGCGGTCGTCGTCGTTACCGTACTTGGGGAACTCGCCCTCGGTCTCGAAGTCGACGATGATGCCGTTCTCATCACGGACAGGGTGGACCTTGGCGTACTTGATGGCGGACAGGGAGTCAGCCACGACGGAAAGGCCAGCGATGCCCGTAGCGAACCAGCGGTGCACGTGCTTGTCATGCAGAGCCATCTGGATGCGCTCGTAGCAATACTTGTCGTGCATGTAGTGAATGATGTTCAGCGAGTTGACGTACACGCCGGCGAGCCACTTCATCATGTCGTTGTACTTGGCCACAACGTCGTCGTAATCGAGGGTATCGCCCTCGACGGCGCGATACTTGGGGCCGACCTGCTTCTTGGAGACCTCGTCGACGCCGCCGTTGAGTGCGTACAGCAGGCACTTGGCCAGGTTGGCACGGGCGCCGAAGAACTGCATCTCCTTGCCGATGCGCATGGAGGACACGCAGCAGGCAATACCGTAGTCGTCGCCATGATAGACGCGCATGAGGTCGTCGTTCTCGTACTGGATCGAGGAGCTGGCGACAGAAGTCTTGGCGCAGAACTTCTTGAAGTTCTCGGGCAGACGGGTCGACCACAGAACGGTCATGTTGGGCTCGGGGCTGGTGCCCATGTTCTCGAGCGTGTGCAGGTAGCGATAGCTCATCTTGGTAACGAGCGTACGGCCGTCGACACCCATGCCGCCGATGGACTCGGTGACCCACTGCGGGTCGCCGGTAAACAGGGCCTGGTACTCGGGGGTACGGGCAAACTTGACCATGCGGAGCTTCATGATGAAGTGATCCACGAACTCCTGGATCTGCTCCTCGGTGAAGGTACCGTTGGCAAGGTCGCGCTCAGCGTAGATGTCGATGAACGTAGAGGTACGGCCGATGGACATAGCGGCGCCGTTCTGCTCCTTAACGGCAGCGAGGTAGGCGAAGTACATCCACTGGATGGCCTCCTGCGTGTTGGTAGCAGGGTTAGAAATGTCGAAACCATAGGTCTCGGCCATCATCTTGAGCTCGCCGAGGGCGCGGATCTGCTCCTGCAGCTCCTCGCGATCGCGGATGTTGTCGGCGGTCATGACCGTCGGGGTAGAAGCCTTCTGGGCCTCCTTGTCCTTGATCAGGTAGTCGACGCCGTACAGGGCAACACGA
Organism: uncultured Collinsella sp.; assembly: GCA_900541045.1. Classification (GTDB taxonomy): domain Bacteria; phylum Actinomycetota; class Coriobacteriia; order Coriobacteriales; family Coriobacteriaceae; genus Collinsella. Next base: position 7,820 of record UQID01000029.1, on the reverse strand, counting down.
CGGTAGTCGCCGATGATGCGGCCGCGGCCATAGCCATCGGGCAGACCGGTGATGATGTGAGCCGAGCGGCAAGCGCGCATCTCGGGGGTGTAGACATCGAAGACGCCAGCGTTGTGGGTCTTGCGCTCGAAGGTGTAGCGCTCGACAACGTTCTCATCGACCTTATAGCCGTGCTGGCTGGCAGCCTGGCAAGCGATGCGGATACCGCCGTTGACGTGCAGCGCGCGCTTGAGCGGCTTGTCGGTCTGGAGGCCGACGATGGTCTCCTTCTCGCGGTGGGCGTTATCGATGTAGCCAGCGGGGTGGCTCACGATACCCGTGACGGTCTTGGTGTCCATATCGAGGACACCGCCCTGCTCGCGCTCCTTAAGCAGCAGGTCGAGAACCTCGCCCCACAGCTCCTTGGTACGCTCAGTCGGGCCGGCGAGGAACGACTCGTCGCCCTCGTAGGGGGTGTAGTTCTTCTGGATGAAGTCTCGGACGTCAACCTCTCCCGTCCAGATGCCTTCCTTGAAGCCTTCCCATGCCTCCTGCATTGTGTAACCACGCTCCTAGTTACGTGTAATGCGGCGCTCTCTCACACCGCTGCTTATTGAATTCTTGAATGTTCGGCTTGCACTACCGGCTTCTTCCGTTCTTCACCACACGTTGGTGCAGAGAAAAACGTTTGTCCACCTTGGAACTACAACCCAAAAACCCAAGATTTCACCCGTTTGAGAAGGATAACATAGCGACCCTCTCCATCTGGGCTGTTATATGTTTCTTTTTTTATATCATAGGGGCGTTTTTTACAAACCCGCAGGAAATGCGAGCGCGAACAACTACCGTTCACCGATTTGTATGTTATTTTTCCTTGCCTTTGTACGACGTTCGCTCTAGCTGTTATGCCAGCTTTAGCAGGGTAAAGTGTCCCAGAGACCCTACAGAAACTGCAGGGCGGCCACGGAATCCCCCGTGGTCGCCCTGTGGCATGGCTAGTTTTTAGCTTTGATTGCCGCTTGGCATTAGGCGGCTGCGGCGGCCTTGTCGGCCGTTGCCTTGCTATCGCCGTTGCCCTGGCCCTCAAAATGCTTGTAGCACCAGCTGGTGACCAGCGGGGTCAAAATAGCCGTAACGATTGCGCAGGCAGCAACCTGTGCCGTAGCCGTCGCGAGCACCGCACCGCCGTACATGGCCCCGTTGACGCTTGCCATGGCAGCAGGCGTGGCCACATTGGCTCCGGCGCAGCTCGAAATGGCCGCACCTGCGACACCCGTACCGCCCGTGAGCTTATCGACCGCGATAACGGGAATTGCAAAGACCACCGAGCAGATCACGCCGAGCAGAATACCGGGGAGACCGCCATTAATGAGCTGGCCAAAGGTCATGGTCGAGCCCATGGCAAAGAAGACGAGCACGATGATGGCGGAAAGTGCCGGTGCCATCATCTTCTTAAAGCTGGGGAACAGGTTACCCAGAATAATGCCGACGACGATCGGCAGAATGGCACCCACGAGCGACCAGCCGATCGGGGCCTGGCCGGCAGCGCCGAGCACGATCATCGTGACCGGAGGGCCGACAACCAGCGTGGTGATGGCGACAGCGCCACGCTCAGCCTCGTTGCCCATGGTACCCATCAGCCCAGCGTACATAGCGTTGTTGGCGCCGGTGCAAGCCGCCAGCATCACCATGGCAGAGATGCCAAACAAGTTGTCGTTGAACACATAAAGGATGAGCAGCGACATGGCAACGACCACGATCTGCTTGACGGCGATGATGATGGCGCCGCGGGCAGCGGCGGCAGGAGCGCTCTTAAACGAAATCGTCGTACCGACGATGAGCAAAAAAGCGCCCACGAGCGGGCCAGCGCCCTGCTGGGTCATGCCAAGCGTAAAGCTGCCGAGCGTTTTGAACAGGTCGGGGAATAGCGTGTTGAGCAGACAGCCCAACAGAAGCGGCACCAAGATATTGGCGCCCGGGATGGAGGACATCTTAAAGAACGGCTCCTTTGCCGCCGGCGCCTCCACCGCAGCCGATTCACTCATATATATCTCCTTTGGATGCATGCGAATCGTAGCCGCATGCGCCTATATCAGAAAGAAGGCGACGGTCCCGAGTCGCAGGAGCCGTCGCCGAATAATCGTCGCGGAGTATTACCCGTCCAGAACGATGCCACCGTCGCAGTCACCGATCTCGCCGTTCACGAAGCTGGCGAGGTCGGAAGCGAAGAACAGCACCATCTGCGCAGGCTCGCTGGCCTGGGCGGCGCGGCCCAGAGGAATACCGTTGATGATACGCTGAGAGTTCTCGTCAGAGAGAATCGAGGTCATATCGGTCAACGTGAGCGACGGGCACACGGCGTTACAGCGGACGCCAAACTTGCCGCCTTCCTTGGCGACTGCCTTGGTCAGGCCGTTGACACCGGCCTTAGAGCTCGCGTAGGCCGCGGTGCCGAGCAGGCCGCCACCGATCTTGCCAGCGACAGAGCTCACGTTGACGATAGTGCCGGCATGGGCCGCCTTAAAGTGCGGGTACACGGCGTTCATCATAGTGAAGGTACCGTTGAGGTTGATGTCGATGGTGCGACGCCACTCGGTGTCATCGATCTCGTCGAACTTCTTGGTGCTGATGACGCCAGCGCAGTTGATCAGGATGTTGGTTTGCGGCAGGTCCGTAAAAATCTGCTCGACGGTCTCGCGCGCCTTGGGTGCATCGGCGACATCGAGCTGATAGAACTTGTTGCCCTCGTCAAGCTCGGCCACCGCGGCCTCGCCCTTAGCAGCGTTCCTTGCGATGAGCGCGACGTGTCCGCCGCCCGCAACGATGCCCTTGGCAATCTCGAGGCCAATGCCCTGAGTGCCGCCGGTAACGATCGCGGTTTTGCCCGTGAAGTCAAATGCCATGACTCCAACCCCCTTGATTCAGGTGTCTCCTTGCGGGAAGTTGGAGCATCGCACGTGGCGATAAATGAGTCCCAGTCGTCATGGTGGTGACAACCCCTCGCCTAACCGCGGGCATAATAGTTCTTTGAAACGCTTCAGCGATTGAATTTTTTACTCTTTATGCGCTCTTTATATTGCCCACTGCATGAGACCCGAATACGCGGGTATCATCTTTCACCGAAAATAGTTTCTAGTGTTAGGGGTTTTCGGTGGAAGATACCGATTTCCATGAGCTTGGGCGTCAGCTCTTTACCGAGTTTGGCAGCATGCACCAGCGCGTTTCGCGCTTTGCCGACCAGGCTCTGGGTGGCGAGATGGCCGTCATGCGCGCCCTCATGCGCGCCGGCGGCTCGCTCACGCCGAGCGAACTCGCCGATCGTGCCTGGGTCTCGAGCGCCCGTATCGCCAATATCCTGCGCGCCCTCGAGGCCAAGGGTTGGGTCGAGCGCGAGCACTCAAAGACCGACCGTCGTCGCGTACACGTCACGGTGACCGACAAGGGATTCCAGGTCATCGAAATCAAACGCCGGGAATTCGAGGACCGCACCGCGGCCTTCCTCGAGCAGCTTGGCGAAACAGATACCCAAGAGATGGTGCGCCTTCTTAGACGTGCCAACGAAATTATCGACCGCAATCAAGAAAGGAGAGATGCCGAGTGAGGATTCTCAAGCTCTTTAAAAAACATATCCTGGCACTGTTCGCAGCTATCGTACTTATCGTAATCAGCTGCAACGCCGATCTGGCGCTGCCTACCTATATGAGCGACATCGTCGACGTGGGTGTGCAGCAAGGCGGCATCGCGTCGCCCGTACCCGACACCATCCGCGCCGAATCGCTCGACGACCTCGAACTCTTTATGAGCACCAAGGACGCCAAGGCTGTGGAGGCCGTGTTTAGCAAGGCGGACAATAACGGCATTCGAACGTACAAGGGCACCGAGGAGGAGCGCGCCGACGGCGGCAAGATTGCCGACATCATGAGCCTGCCCGAGACCGTCGTCCTTTCGTTCAACCAGGGCATCGATGCCGACTCCATGGGCGACATGACCGGCGCATCTACCGAGGCAAGCGATGGCGGCGCCGCTCAGGCCATGCCCACCCCCAAGCAGATGGCAGCGATGACGCCCGAGCAGCTCGCCGAGATGCAGCAGAAGGCCGCAGCCGCGCAGAGCATGCAAAAGCAGATCGACGCCGACGGCGGCAAGATCACCATGAAGAGCCTGCGCCTGGGTGTCGAGGGCGGTCTGGTAGACCAAAGCAAGCTCGTCGAGGGCGCCAACGATATGGCAGACAAAATGGGCTCCATGTCGGGCTCCATCGTCACCCAGCGCGCCGTGAGCTATGTGCAGGACGAGTACAAGGCGCAGGGCATCGACCCCGCCGACGTGCAGAACGCCTATCTGGGGCGCATGGCGACCACGATGTTTGGGCTGTGCCTCGTGTCACTCGTCGCCACCATCCTGACCGGTGCCGTGGCGTCGCGCACCGCCTGCTCCATCGCCCGCGACCTGCGCCGCGAGACCTTCAACAAGGTTATGCACTTCTCGCCGGCCGAGGTGGGCAAGTTTAGCCAGGCCTCGCTCATCACCCGCTGCACCAACGACGTTCAGCAGATCCAGATGGCCGCGACCCTGTTCATTCGCATGTGTCTGATGGCCCCCGTCATGGGCATCGTCGCCGTCATGCGCGTCCTGGCCAACCACACCGGCCTGGAGTGGACCATCGCCGTGGCCATCATCGCGGTCTCGGCCGTCGTCGGCGTGCTCATGGGCCTCACCATGCCCAAGTTCAAAAAGATGCAGAGCTTTGTGGACCGCGTGAACCTTACCGCCCGCGAGCTGCTCGACGGCCTTATGCCCATCCGCTCGTTCAACCGCGAAGAACATGAGCTCGAGCGCTTTGACAAGGCTTCGCTCGACCTGATGACCACGCAGCTCTACACCAACCGCGCCATGAGCTTTATGATGCCGCTCATGATGCTCGTCATGAACTGCATCACCGTGCTTATCGTGTGGTTTGGCGCGCAGGGCGTGTCCGACGGCGTGATGCAGGTCGGCAACATGATGGCGTTTATCTCCTACACCATGCAGATCGTCATGGCGTTTATGATCCTCACCATGGTTTCGGTTATCCTGCCCCGTGCCGAGGTCGCAGCCGAGCGCGTGGAAGAGGTCATCACCTGTCCCACGAGTATCAACGACCCTGTCTCGCCCAAACTGCCTGCTGCCAGCGCGCCGCGCGGCGAGCTCACCTTCCGCGACGTGAGCTTCCAGTATCCCGATGCCCGCGCCGACGTCATCAGCGGCGTGAACTTCACCACGCATGCCGGTCAGATGCTCGGCATTATTGGCTCCACGGGCTCGGGCAAGTCCACGCTTGTGCAGCTCATCCCGCGCCTGTACGACGTCACGGGCGGCAGCATTTCGCTCGACGGCATCGACGTGCGCGACATGACCCTTTCCGAGCTGCGCCGCCGCATCGGTTATATTCCGCAGCAGGGTCGTCTGTTCTCGGGTACCGTCGAGAGCAACCTCAAGTTTGCCGGCGACATGGTGAGTGACGAGGATATGCGCCAGGCAGCACGCGTCGCCCAGGCGGAGGACTTTATCGCCGAGCGCGAGGACGGGTACGACTCCCCTATCAGCCAGGGCGGCTCCAATGTTTCGGGTGGTCAGCGCCAGCGTCTGGCCATCGCCCGCGCGTTGGCCAAAAAGCCCGAGGTCGTGGTGTTCGATGACTCGTTTAGTGCCCTCGACTACAAGACCGACGCGCGCCTGCGCGAGGAGCTGGCCAAAAACGTTACCGACGCCGCACTCGTGGTCGTGGCCCAGCGCATCGCGACCATCATGCACGCCGACCAGATTATCGTGCTCGACGACGGCCACGTGGTGGGCACCGGCACGCACGAGGAGCTGCTGCGCAGCTGCCCGGCGTACCTGGAGATCGCACAGTCGCAGCTTTCCGCCGAGGAGCTGGGGCTTACCCAAGAAGAGATTGCAACCGTCATGGAAGGAGGCGAGCGCTAATGGCAGACGAGACCAAGACTCAGATTCCCAAGCCCACCCGCCAGCGTGGTCCCATGGGCCGCATGGGCGGCATGCGTCGCGGCGAAAAGGCCAAGGACTTTAAAGGCACCATGAGGCAGCTGCTCGGCTATATTGGCCAGCACAAGATTGCCGTGTTTGCCGCCGTCGCCTTTGCCGTGTGCTCGGTCATCTTTAACATTGTGGGGCCCAAGGTGCTCGGCCAGGTTACGACCAAGCTGTTTGAGGGCCTGGTTGCCAAAGTCAACGGTACCGGCGATGTCGACTTTAACTGGATCGCCAAGACGCTCGGCTTTTTGCTCTGCCTGTACCTGGCGAGCTCTATCTGCAGCCTCATCCAGGGCTGGCTCATGACCGGTGTCACGCAAAAGATTTGCTACCGCATGCGCAAGGAGATCGCCGCCAAGATTGCCGTCGTGCCGATGAGCTACTTCAACGGTCACAGCAAGGGCGATGTGCTCAGCCGCATCACCAACGACGTCGATACGCTCGGCCAGTCGCTCAACCAGAGCGTGACGCAGCTTATTACGTCCGTCACGCAGATTATCGGCGTGCTCGTCATGATGTTGTCGATCAGCCTGCCGCTTACCGGCGTCACCGTGCTCACGCTGCCGGCCGCCGCGATTATCTTGATGGTGATGATTCACTTCTCGCAGCCGTACTTCCGCGAGCAACAGCAGGTTCTGGGCGCCGTCAACGGCATTATCGAGGAGGACTTTGCCGGCCAGAACGTCATTCAGGTGTTCGACCGCGCCGAGGCCTCGATCGAAGAGTTCGACCGTCAAAACGACCGTCTCTTTATTAGTGGCTGGCGCTCGCAGTTCCTGTCGGGCCTGATGATGCCGCTTATGAGCCTGGTGGGCAACATGGGCTACGTGGGCGTCGTCGTGGTGGGCGCACAGCTCGCGCTGACCGGCAATGCCACGCCCGGCGATATCCAGAGCTTTATCCAGTACGTTCGCAACTTTACGCAACCCGTGCAGCAGCTGGGCAACGTGAGCAACACGATGCAGTCGATGGCCGCTGCCACCGAGCGCGTCTTTGAGTTCTTGGCCGCGCCCGAGGAGGAGCAGAAGGCCGACGCGCAGATTCCCGAGAGGCGTCCCGGCCACGTGGAGTTCGACCATGTCAAGTTTGGCTACACGCCCGACAAGACCATCATCCACGACTTTAGCTGCGAGGCGCAGCCCGGCCAGACCATCGCCATCGTCGGCCCCACCGGCGCCGGCAAGACCACGCTCATTAAGCTGCTTCAGCGCTTTTACGACGTGGACGGCGGTTCGCTGCGCGTCGAGGGCGTCGACGTGCGCGACTGGGACCGCGCGGCGCTGCGCGGCGAGTTTGCCATGGTGCTGCAGGACACCTGGCTGTTTAACGGTACCATCCGCGAGAACATCCGTTACGGACGCCCCGATGCGAGCGATGCCGAGGTCGAAGCCGCTGCACGTGCCGCACGCTGCGACCACTTTATCCATACGCTCGCCGGCGGCTACGACTTTATGATCAACGAGGAGGGCACTAACCTGTCGCAGGGTCAGCGCCAGCTCGTGACCATCGCCCGTGCCATTTTGGCCGACCGCCCGGCGCTGATTCTGGACGAGGCGACCTCCAACGTTGACACTCGTACCGAGGAGCTTATTCAGCGTGCCATGGATGCGCTGATGCAAGGCCGCACCAGCTTTGTTATCGCACATCGCCTGTCCACGATTCGCAACGCCGACGTGATCTTGGTGATCCGCGACGGCGACATCGTCGAGAAGGGCACACACGACGAGTTGCTCGCCCAGGGTGGCTTCTACGCCGACCTGTACAACCTGTCTCTTATACACATCTGACGCTGCCGACGAAGCTAGAAG
>UQID01000028.1 GCA_900541045.1 uncultured Collinsella sp. | reverse complement strand
GAGATTAGCGAGTGTCTCGTGGGCTCGGAGATGTGTATAAGAGACAGCTGCCGCGGAGTCTGACGCAAAGCCCGCGCTCGATCCTGCAGCCGGTCTGGATATTCTGGCGCCTGCCGCTCCGGCACAGGTTGAAGACGAGGCCGCCGAGGAAGACTACGACGAGTATCCGCAGCGCGTGTCCTATGAGAGTGACACCGATTTCTCGGCCGAGCTTCCCTCGACAACGCCCCATGCCGATATCGCTTCCGCGTTCTCCTCGATTGGTGCCAGCGCTTCTAGCTTCTTTAAGGGTGCCTTTGCGAAGGGCAAGAAGTTCGTCGACGACTTTGAGGAAAAGCGCGCCGCTGCCCGCGAGGCCGCCGAGCGGGAGGCCATCGCCCAGCAGCAGGCCGCCGAGGCCGAGCGTGAGCGTGCGGCACAGGAGTTCGAGCAGAGCGAGGCCGAGCAGCCGGAATCTGTCGATGTCGCCGACGCCACGACGTCCTTCGAGGCTCCGCAGCCGGCATCCGCTGACGTTGCCGAGGCTGCGACGTCCTTTGAGGCGCAGCAGCCGGCCGATGGCACCATGTCATTCGATGCCACGATGACGTTTGAGAGGCAGGGCACCGCAATTGCCGAGCCCCTTTCCATCTCCGATGATGCCCGGGACGCCGCCGATGATTCGGTTGTCGACGAGGCCGATTCCGTTGAGGCCAGCGCACCCGAGCAGGTCGAGGCTCCTGTTATGGAGCGGGAACCCCCTGCGATTGACGAGGCTCCCAAGACTGATGAGTCCAGGCCTTATTCTACGCAGATCTTTACCATGCCCGCGCCGAGCGACCCCGCTGCCACGGTGGCCAATGTCGCTCCCACGCAGGACGAGACAGTGGACTCCCTCATGGCGCAGATTTCGTCTCAGGTGCCTCCACGCCAGCAAATGAATATCCCCGATCCGGCCTCCGCACCCGCGCCCTCTTCGTCGCCGCTGGCCTCGGTCCCCGATCCGTCGCTGCCTTCGATGCAACAGGCCAACGTCGCGTCCCGCACGTCGCTGTTCGATCTTCCCGATCCTTCGGCACAGACAAATGATCCCTTTGCGACGGCGCAGGGCCCCGAGCCCACATCGGCACCGGTCGCGGCCCCCATGCCCATCTCCTCGGGCGCACAGCCGCTCGAGACCATCTCGGCTCCTGCTTCGACGGGCGCCAAGCCGCAGAAACGTGGCCTGGGTGGCTTGTTCGGTCGCAAAAAGAAGAACGAACAGGACAGCATGAGCGACTGGCTGGGCGTTGAAGACGATTACGATGCCAAGAAGTCTGGTCGCGGTATTGGCTCGTGGGATAACTTCGAGGATGACGACGACGGTTGGAAGGGCGGCGCCACCTCCTCTGATGGTGCTTCTGCCGAGGATATGCTCTCGGCCGTTGCCTCCATGGGCGACGATGAGCTGCTCGGCCACGATATCTGGTTCGTCGCAACGGGCGCGTCCGATTGCGACGGCGCCGGCATGAGGGCGTTTTTGGCCTCGCATCGTGACAAGCTCCGCGGTGTGTTCTTCATCAACCTCGAGTCTATCGGTGCCGGCAGGCTTTCGGTGGTAACGGTCGAGGGCGAGCAGCAGCTGTTTAAGGGCGATCGCCGCATCATGAATCTTGTCAGCAAGGTGTGTAAGTCGTTCCACGTCGATTGCGGTGCGTTCGAGATGCCCTATGCAAAAACCGATGCATCCGCAGCGCTCGAGGCGAGCCGTCGCGCCCTTACGATCGCCGGTGTGGACGGCCCGCGCCTTGCCTGCGCTCGCACCGAGGATGACCTGCCGTACAACGTCAATCCGACCAATATCGCTACGGTGTCCGAGGTCGTGACCGAGGTCATTCGTCGTTCGTAGACAGACCCGCTAAGGAGTCAGCGTGTTTTCGTACATCAAGCGCCATTGGCCCATCTATCTGATTTTGACCCTGATCGCTGTCGCATTGGGTTTTGGGGCCGCGTATGTCGTTGGCGTTAAGGGCTCGACGCCCGAGACAACAATGAACGAAGAGGTGGAGCAAGAGCAAAGTTTGGGTGCTGACGGTATTTCCGAGTCCGATCAGGCAGCCATCGATGGCGGTTCGTCATCTGCTGAATAGCCGATTTATCGTTTATGCCCAAGGCGGGCGAGCCGGGAGACTGGCTCGCCCGCTTTTTCGTCGTGCTAGCGCCTCTTTGTGGCTGACCTAAGGCGAGCGAACCATATGGCTGCAGCGCCCGAGGTCAGGAGTGCGGTGATGCATGCGGCGACGGGAACAGATCCCGTTGCCGGCAGGTTCTGAGGCAGGGTGCATCGTTGGATGACGCGGTCCTCATCATGCGCCTCGAGTTTATCGCCACCGCCGTTGCGGCAAAGATCGACGCGCGCGCTGTTGGCAAGTGCGGTTTGGGGCGTATAGGACGACGTTGCCTGCATATGCACGACTGCGCCTCGGGCATCCGAGTTAAGGATCGCCTTGGCATCGTCAAGATCGTCGTGTTCGTCTTTAAGGTCATCCCGGGTCCAAGAACCCGCCTCGCTTCTGGTTGTAAAGTCGGCGGCTACCGCACCGTATTCAAAACGGATGCCCGTGATGACGGCGCCGTCTGTAAGATCAAGCTCTTTCGTATCGAGCGTGACGGACTTGTCCGTCGGGATATCTGCTTTCCATAGGTGCCACCCGTCGTAATCGACGAGACGCACATCGTCGCCCAGCAGCTTTGCAACCTCTTCCGTTTCGAGCCAAGGATTGTGGTGCCCGTCGTCAAGCGTTGCATTGACCTGCCTGCCCGTATCGCTTGTTCCTGCCGGAGACGTTCGATACCACACGTTGCACAGCCCGTTTAGATCACCGACCGCAATGGGGGTTTCAACGGCAACGAGTTTCGCTGCACCATCTTTGACGCACTCGAGGTCGTCGGTGATGGTTAACTCGTCGACCCAGGTGCTCGCCTCATTTTTGGCGTCGATGGTATAGGAGAAGGCGCCCTGCGTATTGGCCCGTGCTTTGGCTCGGTTTTTTCCGTCACCGTTGGCAACGAGTTTGCTTATGACTGGCTGCGCAATCTCTTGGCGTTTATCGACACTTCCCCTGATCTCGATAGGGGTATCCTTCATGGCCATGGTTTGAACTTCTCCCGTGGCCTTTACTTCAAACGTTATCTCTTCGGCAAGGTCGTATGTACGCGGAGCCATCGTTTCGCGCAGGGTGTAGGTGCCGGGTGAAAGGTGCTCAATGCGGTGCGGTTTGCCGGATGAAGTCCAAGAATCGATTTCGTTGCCATTGGGGTCGCAGAGGACAAGCTCGGCGCCTGTCACTTCCTGACCTCCGCACGCGTCGACTTTGGAGACATCGAGCTTGGTGTAGTCGTTGGAAACGTCAAGGTGCACTTCGATCACGGGCGTTTGCTGGTCAGCGTACGACAACTTCACAGTATGTGGGGTTGGGTTGAGCAGATAACCTTCGGGCGCTTGTGTCTCGACGACCTCGTAGGTGGCGGCACCGCATCCCAGCGATAGATGGTCGACTCGCGCGTGTCCCCGTTCGTCGGTTGTAACGGTGGCGACGGTTTCGCCATCCAGGGCGACGATGCTGCCGTCGGCCCGCACGATGTCGCCGTCAGCGCGGATGTCAAACGTGGCTCCAGCGAGGGCGCACCCATCTACAGCATCCGCCTTAATGATTTCGATGCTTCCGGTTGCGGCGTCGTCATAGAACGAGGCGACGACGACTGGTGTCAGATTTCTGTCAGCGGGAATCGTTATCTCCAGGTCTTCTCCGTGCAGATACGGTTCCTTGGCTGATGCCTCGCGCACGTAGTATGTTCCGGGATTAAGTGATTCGGGCAGCGTGACGGCGCCGGCTGTATCGGTTGTGAAGGTGTTCATTACATTGTGGGCCGGATACCAACATGTTTGCGAGATGGGCTCGTGGTGGCTATCGAGCAGCTGGAACGTAAAGCCGGCAAGTGGTACGGTGCCGCCGGTCTGAGCATCGCGCTTTACAATTTGAAGGTATGTCGATAGGGCATGGTTGTCAACGATGTACTGAAGCTCGGCGCCGTCTGCGATCTGCTCTGCTGTGATGGTCCATTCCCCTGCTTGCTTAAATCCTTCAGGGACCGTTTCTGCAACCTCGCGAACGGTGTAGCCCGCGCGGTCGTAGGGAATGGCACCGTGGGCGCCGGCGGGTCGCTTGCCTGCGCCAAACCATGCTTCGGGCTGGTCTTTGGTGGAGGCAAAGCCGTAAACGTTTGTGGTCAACGTGCCGACGACTTGTTGGGAGCTATTGCTGACAACTTCAAAGACGACGCCTCCCGCCGGCTGCTCGAGGCCGGACTCATCGTTATCGCCATGGTCCTTAAACTTCGAGATTTCAAGGTCAAAGGCGATGGGGATGTTGGGAATACGGCTTTCGAGCTCAACGATGCCCGTATCTCCGAGCTGCTCAGCACCGACGGTGTAGCTCCAACAGTCGTTTGCAATCAGGTAGCCCTCGGGCGCTTTCGATTCGTAGATGGTAAAGGTGCCCAGAGGAACGTCATTGAGGATCGCCCGTCCGTTTTCGTCGGTCGTAAGGGTGCGAGTCCAGCCGGGAGTTGATTGTGAGACGCAGGTGAATTCAGCGCCCGCAAGCGACGCCCCAACCTGGGCGCCGGCATCCGTGGCGGCATCGACTTTTGCAATACGCAAGGTGATGGTGCCGGGCTGCTCGTTGACGGTGACATGTTCACCGCTGTTTTGTGTGGTGAAGGCTATTCGGTCGCTTCGAGGGATATAGCCTGCCGGGGCTTTGGTTTCGACCAGGTAATATGCCGTATTGGGCGAAAGCGTTGCTTGTGCATGCCCATTTTCGTCCGTCTGGATAGTGCCGACACGTGCATCGCCTGCACTTTCAAAGATATCGAAGGTTGCGCTACCGAGCCTGTAGGCGTCGTTACCGGCGGTGATGTCAGCCTGGGACGATTGTTTTTGGAACGATACGGAGACGGCGGGCAGAACATAGAGCATGTCCTGGTGTCGACCCTCGCCCGAGACCGGGCCGTGATAACGCCTGGCTCGATGTGGGGCCGCCTTAATGGATCCGGACTTAGCGCTGTCGTAGAGCCAACGTGCAGCCGCTACGGCCTCGGCGTTTTCGTAAAACCTACCGCTCCTGGCAACTCCCTTGCTGTTTGTATACGAATAGGTGCCGTCGGGGCGCGTGGTTCCGTTGAGCATCCAAACGGCAATCTGGGTGGCGGCACGGGCGAGATCGGGCGACAGGTTGTGGCCGCCAAAGGATGTATTGGAGGGGTATCCGTGACAGACGATGGCGGCAAATTCGTCATCGAGCCATGTCCAGCCCTGGTTATATGTACGCCATGGCCCTCCCGGCTTGCTGGGGCCGGGGCAGTCTTGATTCATGCAGTACGAAATCGAAGTGTCCTGTGCCTCGTATTTACCGACACCGAAGGGGCCGCAGCCGTCGCTTATGGTGCGGAAATTAAGGGCGTCACTCCCGTCGACGGCGAGCGCGGCCCCTGGGGCCAGACAGCCGATCAGAAAAAAGAGGAGCAGGAGCAGCGGACCTGTTGCGATTGCGCTGTGGACAGAGTGCGTGGGTGCGTTGGACATGGCTGCTCCTTATCCCTCGTGCGCCGCACGGGGAGGCCGCGGCGCTTGGGATGAGGCTACCGCCATGGTTCATGCGGGTAAGTACCAGAAGCTGACCAAAAGCTTGCCCGATTTGTGACAAATCGAGCTCAAATACAACAATCAGATAAAAGCGCAGGTAGAAATAAATGAAAAAGGACCCCCACGGGTCCTTATCTCCATATATTTATGAAGTTATAGAAATAAATTCATAAATTAAACAAGAAAAAAGATATTTGGATCGATGTGAAGACGATAATCTCACATCGATCCAAATACAAGTCTATGACAGGAGCTGTTCGATTGTTGCCTTTTGGTCATCACTGGCCTGTATGGCGGGATCGAAGATCGCGGTCGAGATTGGAAGACCCTTTATATTGACCGCTACTTTGATGGCAGATACAAACAAATCGCAGGCGTCGTAGACGGCCATGAGCGACGAGATGCGCTTGGCGCACTCGATGGCGGTCGCGAAGTCGCCTGCCTGGTAGGCGCCGTGCAGCCTCACAAAGAGCTCGGGCTCCACGTTGGTGAGGCCACACAGAACGCCGTTGCCGCCGCTCGCGCGGTTGACCAGGTAGTACTCGTCGAAGCCGGAAAGGACCGAGAACTCGGGGTTGACCTTGCGGACGGCGCGGATGACCTTGCGCGTGTGACTGATGGTGTCGACCGTGTCCTTGATGCCGCAGATATTCGGATGGGCGGCGGCGAGCCTGGCCACGAGCTCGGGCGACAGGTCGGTGCCGGTGCGCGCCGGAAAGTTGTATAGCACGACGGGTAGGTCGGTGGCGTCTGCGATGCCACCAAAGTACTTTTCGGCAGCGTCGTCGGTGGGCCCGAAGTAGTACGGCGAGACCGCCAGAACCGCGTCGACACCGGCCTTCTTGGCATAGCGCGTGAGTTCGAGGACGTTGTCGTAGGTGGTGTCACCCACGCCGACGAAGACCTTCATGCGGCCGGCGACCCGCTCGACGGCAAAGTCGATGACCGACTTCTTGTCCTCGAGGCTCACGCTGTAGAACTCGCCGATGCTGCCAAACAACAGCACGCCGTTGATGCCCGCGTCGGCCAGGTGGTCCAGGTGCCTGCCCCACAGCTCGTAATCGATCTTTCCATCATCGTCGGTGATGGTGATGGAGGGGCAGAAGACTCCCTCAAACATGTGTCACTCGCTTTCCGGGGTCACACCCCCACAAATCCCTGCACTGCCGAGAAGGACCTAGAGGTAGTAGGCCTTGACGGCGTTATCGTAGAAGACACCCTGCTTCTCGGCGTCGGTGAAGACGTCGGAGTCCTCGATGAAGCTATAGAGGTCCTTGTAGTCGAACTTGGTGAGGACACAGGGGGAGTCGGTGCCCCAAATGATCTTGTCGGCGCCCAGGACGTCCTTCGCCATCGCGATGTACTCGAGCGCGGTGGGATACGGGTAGGCCTCGGGAGCAACGTTCCAAGGCAGCGCGGAGAGATCGACCCAGACGTTATCGTGGGCGAGGTACGGAAGCGCGCACTTGAGGACGTCGCCGTCCTCAAGGGACGGGGCGAGCAGGTGGCAGACGACAATGTGCAGGCCGGGGTACTTCTTGGCCAGGCGATATACGGCCTCGGGCTGGCAGCTGGACTGGTTGGGGCTGCCGATGTCGAGCACCAGAGTGGCGTCCTCGACCTGGGCGATCCTGTCGATGAGGACCGTCATCTCGGGGCCGTCGACCGCGAAATCGCGGTGGTAGCCGGAAAGGCCGCCGCCCACAGAGACCTCGAACTTGAAGACGTGGGCGTGCAGATCGTTGATGAAGTGCTCGAGGATCTGCTGGGCGCAGCGGCAGAAGGGGTCGAGCATGACCGCAGCTTTGAAGCGGTCGGGGTACTTCTCGGCGCATTCCATGGCGTACTCGTTCTGCAGGCCGTACAGGACGCCCTGCAGCAGGATGGCCTTCTCGACGTCGTTCTCGTCCATGACGTCCATGAAGGTCTCAACGAGGTACTCCTTGTCTCCCTTGCCCTCGGGGATGATACGGAACTCTTCGCCGGTGGCCCAGCGACAGTTGCCGTTGCCTAGGGGGCGCAGCTCTCCGGCCTTGCCCATGGAGCCGATGTGGTCAAAGACGTGGGCGTGTGCGTCGATCTTCTTCATTTTGTTCTCCTTACGTCAAACAATGTCTAATGGATATATGGTCAGTGACGGATACGCTTTGCTGCCAGGTGGGCACCACCTCCAGTCGAACCCGCAGGCGCGGGACATAGAGTGGCCTTGCAATCCGGACGCTAGGCGGACTGCTCCTCGACCTCCATCTCCTCCTCGGTCACGTCGTCGATCGGGACGAAGAGCGTGAACAGGAAGGCGAGGCCAAAGGCGAGCGCCAGCGAGATGCAGAAGGGAACGAATGCGCGGCTCATGAAGACGGGCAGCGTGGTGAGCGCGGGCAGAGCGAAGGCGGTGCCGGCTCAACCGAACACGCCTGCCACGGCGGAGCCAATGCCGCCGGCGACGCATGCGCAGACCATGGGCTTCTTGAGGCGCAGGTTCACGCCGTACATCGCGGGCTCGGTGATGCCCAGCAGCGTGGTGAGCGAGGCGGAGATCGCCTGGGAGCGGAACTTCTTGTTCTTGGTCTTGAGGGCGACGGCGAGCGCGGCACCGCCCTGGGCGAAGATCGCGCCGCCGAACAGGGCCATGATGGTGTCGAAGCCGTAGACCGCGACGTTGTTCATAGCAATGGGGAACAGGGCCCAGTGCAGGCCGAGGATGACGAGGAACGGCTGGAACGCGCCGATCAGCGCGCCGGCGACGAGCGGCGAGAGGCTGTAGACGGCCTCGTAGCCCTGCGCGAGCCAACCGCCCACGACGGTGCCGAGGGGGCCGAAGACGGCCAGGGTGAGCGGGACGATAACGATGATCGTGATAGGCGGCGTGAACAGGCCGCGGAAGGTCTCGGGGATGATCTTATAGCAGGCCTTCTGGACCCAGCTCGCGCAGTAGATGGCAAGAAGGATGGGGATGACGGAGCTGGAGTACGTCGCCTTTGAGAGCTCGAGGCCAAACAGGTAAACGGGCGCGTCCGCCGCCATGATGGTGGTGATGGACGGATACACCAGGATGCAGCCGAGAAGGACGGCGGTCACCGTGTCAACATCGAAGCGCTTTGACGAGGTGTAAGCAAGGAACACCGGGATGAAGTAGAACAGCGAGTCGGCCATCGCGTTGAGGATTGCATACGTGGTCGAGTCGTCGGTGACCATGCCCGAGACCTGCAGAAGCGTCAGGATGCCCTTGAGGATACCGACGGAGACGAGCAGGTTGATGATCGGGAGGAAGAACGAGGACAGCAGGTCGATGACCGCGTTGACGCCGCGCTGGAACGCGTTGGGCGTCTTTTCGGGGGCTTGCGTGGTTGTCACGGTTTCTCTCCTTTCTGGAGCGTCCTGTCAGACGCTGGCCTACATATAGTTGCAGATGTGCGGAAGGGCGGTCTCGGTATAGCCAAGTGCCTCGGCGCAGACCTTGCGGCCGTTGCAGACGGCGATGATGTCGTCGAGCATCCTGTCGCGCATCTCCTCCATGGACTCGGGGCCGTAGATCGTCGGGCTTGCGTCGAGGTCGGTGTTGTCCCTCATGGTCTCGTAGGTGCGCTTGTTGGCAGTCAGGCGATACACGGGCGCGATGGCATTTCCGGTGGGGGTGCCAAGACCGGTCGAGAAGACCACGAGCTGGCAGCCGCCGGCGATGATGCCGCCCACGCTGGAGGGGTCATTGCCGGGGGTGTCCATCACGACGAGGCCCTCGTGCGGATTGAGCTGCGCCGCGTACGGATAGACGGCGTTGAGGGGGCTGTGGCCTCCCTTGTGAACGCAGCCGAGAGACTTCTCCTCGAGGGTCGTGAGTCCGCCAGCCATATTTCCAGGGCTGGGGTTGCCCTCTCGCATCTCGGCGCCAAACATCTGGACGTACTTCTCGTAGTCGTAGACGATCTTGAGGATGTCGTCCGAAACCTGTTTGTCCTTCGCGCGGCGGGCGAGGATGTGCTCGGCGCCAAAGAGCTCGGGCGTCTCGCACAGCACGGAGGTGGCACCATGGTTGACGAGCCAGTCGGAGACCTCGCCGATCAGCGGATTGGAGCCAAGGCCGCTTGAGGGGTCGGAGCCGCCGCAGTTGGTGCCGAAGATGAGCTCGGAGATGTCAGTGGGCTCGCGGACGCACCGGTCCGCCTCGGCGACCATCTTGCGGGCAAGGCGCGTACCCTCCTCGATCGCCCTAATGGAGCCGCCGACCTTTTGGATGACCAGGGTCTCGACGGGCTTGTTGGTGCGCTCGCGAATCGCGTCGACCACGATGTCGTTCTGGCAGCCCTCGCAGCCCAGGGAGACGCAAACGACGCCATAGATGTTCGGGTTCGCAGCGTAGCCTGCCAAGGCAGCAATAGTCACCTTCTGGTCGCAGTCGACCTGCGAGCAGCCATTCTGGTTGTGGAAGGAGACGCAGCCCTCAACCGCGTTCGCGATCCTCTCCGTGGTGTCGGAGGCACAGATGCTCGTGGGAAGGATCAGGACGTGGTTGCGGATGCCGACACGACCGTCCGGGCGACGGTAGCCCATGAAGGTGCGCGTGCCCTCCGCGGGCGAGGAGGTCTTGGTGGCGACGGAGTCGGTGTCGGCGACGACGGAGTCCTTCAGGTCGTCGGAGCTGGCGCAGTTATGCGTATGAACATGCTGCCCGCGCTTGATGTCTGTGGTGGCCACACCGATGAACTCACCATACTTGACGACCTTCTCACCCTTGGGGATGTCCACGAGGGCAATCTTGTGGAACAGCGGGATGTCGTCGGTCACGGTAACGCTCGCCAGCGTGCCGTCCGGCATGGGGTAGCGGGCCTCGGCGTCCGCCTCCAGTTGGTAGGTGGCGACGGCGACGTTGTCCCTCTGATCGATGACAACGGCGTTTTGGCCTTGGCTTACAACGTCTGACATGTTTCCTCCCTATGTCCACTTGAATAGCGTTCGTATTTACGAACGCTATTCGTTATACGGAACAGTATAGATGAAATGCAAAAGACCTCACACGGGCCCGCCGCGAATGGTTTTGGTTGGCCGGTGAACGGTTGCTTTAAGGGGCACGCCGCTATACTTACGGGGAAAGTCTGGGCGTTAATGAACAAGGAGAGTTGCCATGCCCTCGCGATATAATCCTGCTGGCCACCGTTCTACCTTGCGGGTTCTATCAATCTTTGAAGCCCTTTCGGCTACAAAGAGCGGACTTACCATGGCAGAGATATGCCGCATTGTCGGCGCTCCAAAGAGTAGCCTCTTCTCGATTCTGCACACCATGGCCGATTCGGATTACGTTAGTTATGACGAGACTACCGGTAGGTATTCGATTGGGCTTAAGACGTATCTGCTGGGCAAGGCATTCGATCGTGAGAGTGGGGGATTGTCCTCTTTTGAGACAGCCATGCGAAAGGTTGTCGCATCGTGCGGAGAGACCTGTCAGCTCGGTGTGCTCGACCACGGTCGTGTCCTCTATATTTCGCGCGTTGATTCCCCCCAGCACATCCGTCTTTCATCGGAAATCGGTAAGACCCTTCCTGCACACTGCACGGCAATTGGAAAGGCGATTCTATCTCGATGGGATGAGGAGTTGGTTCGCTCGCTGCTTCCTGTCCCATTCGAAAAAACGACTGAGCATGCGGTAAAACACATAGATGACCTGATGCGGCAGCTCGAGGAGGTCCGACGGTGTGGTTTTGCATATGATCATCAGGAGATGGCAGAAGGGGTTGAGTGCATCGCCGTTCCCATAGAAAAAGGCGGGCGTCTCTATGGTTTAAGCGTTTCGGTCCCTGCGTATCGTTTTGACACTGAGGTGCAAAACGAGGTAGAACACGTGCTTTCTGATGCAAGGGACCAGTTGGAGCGCGTTTCGTAGGCTTTTGTGCCGCAGTGCGCGGTGCGCGATTGCATAGTGATAACACGCCGCATTCATATTGCCCCCTTGAAATGCTCGGTATATACTATCCAAGCATTTAATTTATCCCAATGCGCAATTGCGGGCATCGCCAAGTGGTAAGGCATCAGCTTCCCAAGCTGACACTCGCGGGTTCGAGTCCCGTTGCCCGCTCCAGTTAAAAGCACAAGCACGGCACCATTCCGGTTCCGTGCTTTTTTCAATAAGGCCGGCGATGATGGATCCCTCTCCGACGTTGGGTGTTTCGACGGTTGGGGAAGATGGAGTTTGAGAAATAGCTTGCCATGCGTGCCCCTTGCCGCTCATGCATAGAGCGGCAAGGGGCTATTTTGCTGTATAGCGCTGGCGGTCAGCAAGATTGCAGTGTTCGATTGGGTGTCAATTCCAGTCTGATTTAGCATATGTGCTGCCGCCCAACACTGTGTTCTATCGCGACTGACAGCCGGGCGCATTCTGGGCTAGTTGCGCACTTGGCTTGGAATGTACCTGTTTGGCAGAATTGAAATCGCGAGCCATATCACTCGACTATGTGCCACTCAGCTGCCGAAGTGCTTCCAGCGTTGGTGATGCGGCCAGCTTTCCGTAGGCTTTGGAGCAGATAGCTTACATGGTCGCCTTTTTGCTTTGTCGTAAGGTCTGCCGGCAGAGCATGATCCAGTCCTGCGATAATCTCCGCTCTTGAACATGGGCGCACGCGCAGAAGTTCCAAAATCAGTTCCTTGAAGACACTATTGTCTACGCCCTTGTTTCGCACATACTCGCTGTGGGCACCGGTGGCCGCTGCCACTTCGGCAGAGACCGTCAGCTTAGGGTAACGACCTCTAACGAGGCCCTGTTCGTGAAGCAGGCGTGACTGTTCCTTTGTGACGGGTAGCCCCTTCTGAACGAGGTCCAACAGCAGCACTGTCGCCAAATCAAGATTTCGATTGCTTGCGAGAAGTCGAGAATAGTCCTCGTTGAGTACTGTGCCGTACAGTGTTACGGCAACGCGTCCAACCTCAGATAGATCGTAGGTGGGCATTGGTAGCAGGCGGTTACGCTGAATATCGAAGACGTTGCGAATACCTATGGCGTTGCGGTCCATCATGCCCGTCTTATTCATGGCACTTGAAAGCAGGGGATTACGATAGTACGGCGGCTTGTAACCGCTCGCGAGCGCATTCTCTATCGTCCCGGGGATAAAAGCGCCCTCGTTCTTGAATACAAGCCTGTCCTCATATTCAAGAACGTTAATTTTCCCCGACATTCTAAAATCTTGGTGAGCTATGGCGTTGTGAAGAAGCTCTCGGATGACTTCGGGGCTGTAGCGATGTGCTTCGGTGGGGAACAATGTCTCTTCGCGGTCGAAGAACCGGTATTTTTCGTTTCTTATCTTTCCCAGAACGCGATCGACCTGCAGGATGAACGGCGGTTCAAAATGTTCATAGGCCATAGTGGAGCCGTCGCTTGCGTAGAGCGTCCAAGTAATGCGCGGTTCGATGCCACCCAGAAAGACGCTCGACTCCGGTTTGCCCAGAAGGACAAGCGCCGCATTGCTCACGTGGCCGTGGATCACAAGTGCCATTTTGCTGAGGATGGACGTTTTATCGAGGTTACGAACTGCAGGCTAACTTTCTCCGTATTTTTCGATGAATTTGGAGCACGCGAAGCTTACTGCCTCTGGATCGAGGTCATCGATGTTTGCCTCATAGGCAATTTGACGCGACCAGTCTGGCCGACTTTGCCCGTAGATGGCGTCGAGTTTGAACTTGGGCATTTCCACGAGGGACTCATTCTCGCGAGACCAAGGGATTCCATGCCAAGTCGTTGGCGTTGCAAAGCTGCCGGCCGGAATCTGGAATGCAACGATACGTTTGCCATCAACTTCAAACTCGTAGATCTCTTCGAAAGTCATGCCATTATTCGTGTGTTGGGCGATTTCATGTTTCAGGCGTCGCAGGCCAACGCTCGGCGTTTGGGATTCTTTGCGGTAGGCAGTTCCCTTTATCTGACGGTTGTCTGAAATGCCGAAGAAAAGCCATCCGCATTCTGCTTTGCGCAGATTTGCCTCATTGCTAAGCGCGGAGAAATACTTTCCAATGTCCTCAAAATCATAGTTTTGCTTTGCTGCTTTGTATTCGACGACCTCGGTCTCGACGTCGGTGATGATGCGCAGAAGCAAGGAGGGCATTTCACTTGTTTTCCGTATCATGGCACTCCATATAATGTAATTCGATTAGCAACTAATGTAATTATATCTTTCATTACATTAATTGTCGGCGTATAAGGACGTAAGTCGGTTGTACGCCCCAACGCTTCAATACATTCAACGTTCTTGCTAGCTATTGAATGCGAAGGCAACTGCCAGAGAAAGCGGCAAACAGCACAGCTTCCTCTAATGTAATTACACATGTAATTTCACATGCAACGGATGGGATTACATTAGTTCGCGGGGCTTTCGTTGCCCGCTATAGTCGTGTCCACTGTTCACCTCCCTTGCCCGCTCCGATCCCAATTCCAAAATGTTAGGTTAATGCCTACTGCCCATACTTGCACCCGCGCACGGTACAATGGTTGGGTTACGACCAACGTGCCAATAACCAAAAAGGAGCCGCTATGATCGATCGCTATACCCGCCCGGAGATGGGACACATCTTCTCCCTCGAGAACAAGTACGCCATTTGGCAGGAGATCGAGGTCCTGGCCTGCGAGGCCCAGGCGGAGCTCGGCAAGATCGGTATTTCCAAAGAAGAGGCCCAGTGGATTCGCGACCACGCCAACTTTGAGAAGGAGAAGGTTGACGAGATCGAGGAGGTCACGCGCCACGATGTCATCGCCTTCCTGACCAACATGAAGGAGTACATCGACGCCGACGTCCCCGAGGGCGAGCCCAAGCCCAGCCGCTGGGTTCACTACGGTATGACCAGCTCTGACCTGGGTGATACGGCTCTGTGCTACCAGCTCACTCAGGCTTGCGACCTTATCATCGAGGACGTCAAGAAGCTCGGCGAGATCTGCAAGCGCCGTGCCTTCGAGGAGCGCAACACGCTCTGCGCCGGCCGTACTCACGGTATTCACGCCGAGCCGATGACCTTCGGCATGAAGTTTGGCTCTTGGGCTTGGGAGCTCAAGCGCGATTTGGACCGTCTTGAGGATGCCCGCAAGAACGTCGCCTTCGGTGCCATCTCGGGCGCTGTCGGCACGTACAGCTCCATCGAGCCGTTCGTGGAGGAGTATGTCTGCGAGCACCTTGGTCTGGTTCACGATCCGCTGTCTACGCAGGTCATCAGCCGTGACCACCACGCCTACCTTGCCGGCGTGCTCGCTACCACGGCAGCTACCTGCGAGCGCATTGCGACCGAGGTTCGCAACCTGCAGAAGACCGATACGCTCGAGGCCGAGGAGCCGTTCCGCAAGGGTCAAAAGGGCAGCTCCGCCATGCCGCACAAGCGCAACCCCATCACTATGGAGAAGGTCTGCGGCCTTTCGCGCATCGTCAAGTCCAACGCCCAGGTCGCCTTCGACAACGTTGCCCTGTGGCACGAGCGCGACATTTCGCACTCCTCTGCCGAGCGCGTCGCCCAGGCCGATAGCTTCATCGCCCTTGACCACATGTTCCAGTGCCTCATCCGCGTCATCGACGGCCTGCAGCTGTACCCTGCCCGCATGATGGCCAATCTCAACAAGACCCGCGGCCTCATCTTCTCCTCCAAGGTGCTGCTGGCTCTCGTCGATACAGGCATCACCCGCGAGGATGCCTATGCCATCGTGCAGGAAAACGCCATGGCCACGTGGCACGAGGTGCAGGATTGCGTCTCCGGTCCTACCTTTAAGGAGCGCCTCGAGGCCGATCCGCGCTGCACCGTCAGCCAGGAGAAGCTCGACGAGATCTTTGACCCGTGGGACTTCCTCACCCGCATCGACACGGTCTTCGATCGCCTGGAGCAGCTCGAGTTCTAATTGACCGATCGGGGAGGTAGTCAAATCGATCAATTCTCCGCGGCCCTCGTTCGAGTGCGACTTTCCAACACAAGCCCCGCTCGCAGCTCGCTCTGCCAGCGGGGCTTGTGCATGAGCGCACCTAGAAAGCTGGACGTCAGCGATATATGCGCGTCAACTGTGCTGCTTGCCGATAATTTGAGACATCTGACAAACATTACCTTGCCGGTAACTGTCGGGGGGGGGTATCCTTAAGCCAATTTTAAGGTGTGGGAGAATGCTGCGTTTTTTCACGAGAGATTGGACTTAGGGGAATGAGAAAAGGGTTTTGGAGGATAGCCACAGGCATCTGTGTTGCTTTAACGGCGGCAACGTTTGGGCTGACGGTGGCCGCTCTGCATGCGGATGCTGTCATGCTGGAGTCGCAGGACGGTTCCATGGGTGCATCGTTTCTCCCATACGATTCGTCTACAGGCGATGTGTGGTCAGAATTTGATGTCGCTGTTGGACAGACGGTGAAAGGAAGGCTTTCCTTTTTTAATAAAAATCACGAATGGGCGCACATTGACCCTAGCGATATCGATATCACATCGTCTGACGAGGATATCGCTAAGGTAAGTTATGAGTCACATAGTTGGGTATTGACAATTAGCCCCACCAAAGTTGGCACAACGACTATAACCCTGAAGAGCAAGACCGACGAGAGTTTAAACGGTTCTCTTAAGATTAAAAGTGTGGCTAAAGTCAATCCAATTAAGGTCAGTTTCGTTTCTTACGACCAATCTGGTGCGACAACAAACACCGCAACGCTGGGTTACACGGATGATTGTCCGCAAAAATGCGGGAACACGCATTATGCATTACTAGAGGGGAGAGTTGACGTTCGTCCCGTGGACGAGAGCCGTGCGGCCACATATTTTGTTATTAAGGAAGACCCCTCAAAGGATTCCAAAGTCCAGGCAAGGGTGAATTCGAATTATTCATCATATGGAACTTCCGAGCTAAGCGCTTCTTTGCAACTCGAGGCGTTGTCGAAAGATGCTAAAGAGGCCAAGGTTCTTGTCGACTATTGCAACGGTGAAGTTGAGACGAAGAAGCTATGTGATGTTGTAACCGAGAATCAGGAGCCCGGATTCAATGAGCGTGGGAACAAAAAGCAAAAGATGCTGGTTGGGGACAGCTATTATCTGACTGCCATTCTCAACGTTTCTCCAAATGAAGTACTGAAGGCATGCCAGCGCGCACATTGGGGTGCGGACTTTGGCGCTGTAACCTATTCTCTGGAAAGCAACGATGTCGTTGAGCTTATCGGTGGTGAAAACTCGTTTAAGGCAATAAAGCCTGGCACCGTTAAGGCTCATGCTCGTGATGGCCTTGGCAATGACCATCCCTTTGAGATAGAGGTTGTCGACCCTGCGGAAGTGAGCCTTTCGAAGGCTAAGTTTGTGTCGAGCGATTATACATTTCCCTGTGAGGTCAGTTCAGATAGTATATCCAAAGATTGGCTTTGGCTGGAATGTGACAGGGGGTTTGAATATCCAAAGGGCGTGCTGAGTAAAAGCGCTGAGGAATTGATGGACTCCTATGCCGGCGCAAAGTATTCTTTCACTTCAGATAATCCGGATGTCCTCGAGGTAAAAGGACCGATGTTTAATGGTGGCAGTTACTTGGGGTATTTAGTGCCTCATAGTTACGGCGATGCAACGGTTTCAATGTACTTGGGTGGTCGTCTCTGCGACACGATGACCGTTCATGTTGTCAAGCCTGGCGAGGAGCCTGCAAAGACTGCGGTTTCCATTGCGGACAGCTACTCAACCTCCATGGATAAAGGCACGACTCAGCAGCTGAAGGCAAAGGTCTCCCCTGATGACAAGGCCAGCCAAGTTGTTTGGTCCTCTTCCAACGAGAGCGTCCTTACCGTCGACGCTAACGGTCTTGTTACCGCTGTCGGTGACGGTGATGCCACGATCACGGCAACGGTTGATGGGGTCTCTGCAACCACGGATGCGATTACGGTAACCACTCCGGTTGTAAAGGTGTCGGGCGTCAAGCTCAGCGCTTCAAACCTTAAGCTTGCTGTGGGCGGTGAGCCCTCGACGTTGACCGCAGCGGTTGAGCCCGATAATGCAACGAACAAGAACTTGTCCTGGTCGTCGAGCGATCCTACGGTCGCCACGGTTGCAGACGGCGTCGTGACCCCGGTCAAGGCAGGTGTTGCTACGATTACCGTCACCACTGAGGACGGAGAGCATAGCGCCACGTGCAAGGTGACGGTTATTCAGCCTGCTACGGGCATCACGCTCGATAAGCAGAAGGTCGTGCTTGTGGGCGCTGCAACCGAGCAGCTTAAGGCGGCGGTCGTTCCCGCGGAGGCTAACCAGACGATTGTCTGGAAGTCCAGCAACGAAAGTGTCGCTACAGTCGATCAAACCGGAAAGGTGGCGGCTGTCTCCAAGGGCGCCGCAACCATCACCGTTTCGACTGAAGACGGCACCTATTCTCAGGATTGCGCGGTGACCGTCTCTAATCCCGCAACGAACCTTACGGTCGACCAGAGCGTCCTCGGCCTCAAGAAGGGCGAAGAGGGCACCGTGAAGGTTTCTCTTGCTGGAACCCTTGCGGGTGAGGTCGACGAGACCAATCTTGCTCTGGATGACACGGGCGCTTCGAAGGCGTTTAAGGTTGTCGACAACGGTGATGGCTCCTACACCGTTACCGCCCTCAAGACCGGTTCTGGTTCTTTTGTCATCACTGCAGGGTCGCTCTCCCAGACCGTTTCGGTGACCGTGACCAATCCCGCCCAAAAGGTTGAGCTCAACAAGACGAGCCTGTCCTTTACCGTCGGTGATGCCTCCACAAAGCTCTCCGCAACGGTGAGTCCTGCCGATGCAGACGATACGACGGTGAGCTGGACCTCCAGCGACTCGTCGATCGCCACGGTCAAAGACGGCGTCGTGACGCCGCTTAAGGCCGGTACCGCCACGATTACCGCCACCTGTGGCGACAAAACCGCGACCTGCGCCGTTATCGTAGCGGCAAAGACCATTGCAGGCGTTGCGGGTAGCAACGGAACGGACGTTAGCGTAAGCGCCGAGAACAATGTCGCTGCCGGCATTGCCCAGAACAACAGCATCTCTCTTGTGGTCGAGGAACCGACGGATCTTACCGATGCCGCCAATGCTACGATTTCCGGCCTTGAGCAGGGGACTACCAAGGTTGCCGATAAGCTCGATATCAAGCTTCTCAAGGACGGCGAGGTTATCGAGGACTACGAAGGCATGTCCTTCATCGTCCGTGTCAAGATGACTGCCGCCATGAAGGCGCTCACCAATCTCAAGGTGCTCTACGTTGCCGAGGATGGTTCCACTCAGGCTATGGATACGTGGACCGAGGGCGACTACCTCTGCTTCCGCACGAGCCACTTCTCGACGTACGTGGTGACGGGCGAGGAGGCCAAGGGGGAGCCGGCTCAGCCTGCGCAGCCCGTGACGCCGTCCCAACCCGGTCAGCAGACGACGACCAAGGTAACCAAAACGTCCGCTAAGACTACTAAGGGTGCGCTCGCCAACACGGGCGACCAAACCCTTGCCGTCGCCTTTATTATGACCGTTGTCGGCGCTTCGCTGATTGCCTTCGCGCTTATGCGCAAACGTCTCGAGTGTTAGGGCGCCCTCTCGTTTAAGCGCGACCTTTCAGTCCAAGCCCCGCTGGTAACTCGTTTTACCAACGGGGCTTTTACGTTAAAGACTTCAGCCCGTGTGTCGCGTGCAGTGCGGCGCGTCGGAAACCGCCAGATACGCGGTCGGCGCCAACGGCCTGAACGAGGCAGCGGTCGGGGTGCATTCGGGAGCAGCTGAGCTTCGAGTAGGGTTAACCTAATTCGACCGCTCGCGGATGCATTTCAACCTTTGGCGCCTTGCCCATCTTGGGTGAGGCGCTTTTTTCGCTGCTGCGGCAGCTCCCGGTAATAAAATGAACCTCTACTGCCATTTCGATGAAAAGAGGCGCGTGCCTAGACGTATTAAACGAGTCGTCATCGTCTCGTTCGCGCTCATAGTTCTTGTTGCTGCCTGTACGGCTGTCCTGACGTATACCGATCGAAATAGTTCTTCCTCGCCGAGTACGGCTGACGAGGATCTCCCTGTGCTCAAAATTGGCGTTACGGATAACGACCCCTATGTATATGTCGATACCACAGGCGATTACGCCGGTATCGATATCGATATCGCCCGCGAGGCGTGTGAGCGTGCGGGGCTCAAGCCGCAGTTTGTCGATATTGACTGGAACGATCGCGACCGGCTGCTCAAAAATGGTGATATCGATTGCCTATGGTGCGATTACTCGCCCTGTTATCGCGAGGATAAGTATTACTGGACCGAGCCGTATCTAACCGTGACGGTCTCGGTTGCCGCCAAGAAGACGAGCGGCATCAAGTCCTTGTCGCATCTCGATGGAAGCAAGACCATTGCGGTGATTGCGGGCTCGGTGAGTGAGCGTCGATTGCTTGCGGGGGATCTGGGGATCTCGCCGGACGTTCAAATCAAATCGTATGGCTCTGCCGAGCTCTGCAAAGCCGCTCTAGCCAAAGGATATGTGGACTGCTGGATGGCGGACGTACGGTCGCTTGACCGACTCGTTGCCCAGTACCCCGGCCTTTATCGCGTGTTCGCTGACAACGTTATGACGGTTGACCTGGGTGTCGCGTTTGAGAACTGCTATGAAGGACCGGTCGTAAAGGATCTCAATACCGCGCTGTTCGACATGGATCGAGATGGCACGATTGACCGTATTTTGGGCAATTACAAGGCGGGAGCGACGACGAGTGAGCAAGGAGCGAATTCATGACAAATGATGAGCGCCTCTTGCACAAAAAGAACCTGGTTGTCATAGCCGTCAGCGTTGTTGCCAGCATTGTCTTGCTGAATCTGCTGTTTATGGTCGGCACGCATCGCTGCCTCCATAAAACGCTTGGATTCGGTCAAGAGGCCATGGTGTTTTTGGAAAACGCTTGCGAAAAATATGATCGCTACGAACAGGGAAGAAAAACCGAGGCGACGCACGATTTGGATGCTGCGGTCGAATCGTTTGCGACGTTCCTGCCCCCTGGTCGCGTTGAGGTTAACAACGACCTTATCGAGCAATTTGTCCATGCCGAGAACCTTTCGGGGTTGATGGTCATGGACTCCGACGGTCATATGGCCGCCCACTACGACATCGATGGTCGCGATCCGCTCATGTTGTGGCGAGAGGAGCTGGCATGTTCGCCGGTCACATCGATGTATCAAGGTTCCAAAGTGTCCTACTCAACTGTCGTCGAGCGCCGTGGTGTTGTGTTTGCCGTCTGTGCTGTTCCGTATGGCGACGGCGTTGCCCTGGCATACCGCTCATTTGTTCCCGATACGGCGGATGACTATTCATATGCCATAGCCGATGTGCTTGCGAACAACACCTTCCACCAAAGTCCCATGGTGCTTGTTATGGAGGATGCGGAGATTGTCTCATCCAACAGTGCCGATGCTGACGTGTCGCTCGCCCGACTCCTCACCAGTACAGGAGTTGAGTGGAAAGAAGACGGCCTGACGCGCATCGAATATCGAGGAGACAAATGGTATGCCGTGCGTGCGGCATATAAGGACTACCGCCTGTTTGCGCTATATCCCAAATCTGAGGTCATGTCTGACAGGATTTCATTTGTCGCCGTCGGCGTCTTGGTGTGCCTCGCGTTTTGGGTCGTGGTGCTGTTGGCTCGAAATATCGTTGACCACCGCAATTTGGTCGAAAAGGATAAACAGCTCGGCATTATCAATGCCATAAGCGCCATCTACGATTCGACCTTCCTTTTGCATCTCGACACCCTCGAGATCGAGGGAATCAATATGTCGCCGGCGATAGCGAAGATATTCGCCGAGCACAACGAGGCATATGACTTTATGGACACAGTCTGCCGGGATATCGTGAGCCCCGAAAGCCGCGAAGCGGTTGTGGGACTCGTAGATATAAGTACGCTTCGTGAACGTATGGAGGGCGTACCATACTTGGCTGCCGAGGTGCGAGATTGTCGAGGCGCTTGGTACTCGCTACAGGTTGTCCCCCAGCATCGCGATGAGCAAGGCCGGCTGGAGTCGGTTGTCGTGGCGACGCACAACATATCGATGGTCAAGCATGCCGAGGAGCTGTCATACCAAGATAAACTGACGGGGCTTCGCAACCGCAACTATCTTGAATCGCGTGGAGATAGCCTGGTAAACGAGGACTTGCCGGTGAGCGTGATTATGGTGGACTGTAATTATCTCAAGCGGACCAACGACATCTATGGTCACGAGATGGGGGATGAGCTGCTGCGACGGACGGCGTCCGTGCTGCGGCGGGTGGCTGGTGCGGATTACCTGCCGATGCGCGTTGGCGGCGACGAGTTTTTGCTGGTTTGCCCCCATACTGACAACGAGTCTGCGCTCGGGCTGGAACAGGACCTTCGTCTCGGTCTTGCCGCGGTAAGCGATGAGGCCCTGACGGTCAGCGCATCGATTGGCGTGGCGACCGTCGAGACGGCTGGAAATACGCTGGCCGATGTATATCGCGTCGCCGACCACAATATGTATCGTGAGAAGCGCATGGTCCACGTACAGGGTGCGGACTGCTAATCTTGCCCCCACCAGTCCAAGCATCGTAGGATGTTGAATCGGTGCTTGCGATAATAAGTCGGTCCAGGCGGGGATAATAGACGTCTGAAATTTCTTTCTGAGAGGGGATCTCAATGATTAGTTTTGACTACAAGCCTCAGGGTGTATGCTCTCGCAATATTCACCTCAATCTCTCTGACGATGGCAGCAAGGTGCTGGGCGTCGAGTTTACTGGCGGCTGCGATGGCAACCTCAAGGCCATCTCCAGGCTGGTCGAGGGCGCTCCCGCCGATCGCGTAATCGAGGTTCTCGCCGGTAATACCTGCGGTATGAAAAAGACCTCTTGCGCCGATCAGCTTACGCGCGCTATCGAGGCCGCTCGCGCAGAGATCGCCTAATGAGCATCGCTGATCGCTTTAAGAATGGAATAACGCGTCGAGGTTTTGTGCTGGGTGGCGCCGCTACCGGTGCTGCTGCCGTACTGGCCGGTTGCTCGAAAAAAACGGGCACGAGTGATGACGCCGCTGGCGAGCCGCAGGTTATCAAGGACGATTCGAAGATTGTTTCGATCACTGATGAGTACGAAGCTGTTGATATCGATCTTGAGCCCGCGGCCTCGTGGACGCTGCCGCTGGGCACGCTGCTGTACTACTGCGATGGCGACTACGCTGCCGCGATGATGGCGCCTGCTTCTGCCCTGCATGCCAATACGCTTGGTGTGCTCAACCTGGGCGATGGCTCGCTTACCACACTTATCGAGGATCCCATTGAGGGAACCGGTTATGCGTTTTACGACGTTCGCGCGGGTGATGGCGTGTTCGCATGGGTCGAGATGAACTTTGCCAATGCGTCTTGGAAACTCTATGCGCAAAACCTTGCAGGCTCCTCCCTTACCGGCAACGCTGTCGAGCTCGACCGCGGCGGCGAAAACTACGATCCGCCGCTCTTCACGGCGTATGGGTCGTCGGTCATTTGGTACAAGATGCCTTCGGCGGGCGGCAAAAAGACGAGTCACGACTCGTATTGCTACCGTCGCTCGCTCGACGAGGCAAAGGCCGAGGCCATTTGGAAGTCAACGGGTCGCTTTGCATCCGCCCCGCGTGTGAGTGACGGCATCTTGACCATTTCCCCGCGCGTGCGCAACGACGAGGGCGTCTACTACGGCATGACGGCGATCGACCTGACGGACGGCAACAATACCAAGAGGGCTCAGCTGGTCCTTCCCTCATCGGTGTCTCCCTTCGAGGCCGTATATATGGGCGACACGTTTGTGTTCTCCATCGAGGCCACCTATAGCGGCGTGGGGAGTCTAGGCAACATGGGCACCTATATCGGTAACGAGAATGGGACGTTCCTATTCCTGTCGCGCGAGCCGCTTGCGTGTGCTGCCGGCAGAAAAGGCAAATATCTGGTTAAGGTTCAGGCATCGCATTTTCTGATCGATACCTCCGCCAAAACCTATGGTTCGCTGCTGTCGCCCGACCGCGCTCTCGAATATGGCGATTATCCAGCTACGGCGGGTAAATCGAATACGTTTTTAACCTATGCCACGGTGCGTAATAGCCAAGGAATCCCCGAGACGGTTACCGCCCGCCTGTTCTCTCTTTAGCGCCGAGGGGTTAAAAGGGCGCCAACGGGGGAATAAACGCGTTGTAATTGTGAGTGCCGCCCGCCGAGCCGCTGCACTGTAGCGGTGCTCGGTGGGCATAGGTGCGTTAAAATGGGCTTGTTCTTAGCTAATTGAGACAGGGGGGCCGTGTTATGGCTTCAGATGCAAAAAAGATTCTGCTGGTCGAGGACGAGAAGGCAATCCGTGACGCTGTCGCTGCCTATCTCGAGCGCGAGGGCTACTGGGTTGTTGGCGTCGGCGACGGCCAGTCTGCGATCGAGGAGTTCGAGAAGCACCAGTTCGACCTGGTTGTGCTCGACCTTATGCTCCCCAAGATTCCCGGCGAGCGCGTTTGCCGCACTATTCGCGATACCTCGGATGTGCCCATTATCATGCTTACCGCCAAGGGCGAGATCGAGGATCGCATCATCGGCCTCGAGCTTGGTGCCGACGACTACCTGATCAAGCCGTTCTCGCCTCGCGAGCTCGTCGCCCGCGTCCGTGCCCTGTTCCGCCGTGCTCACCAGGCCGATGAGCCCGCCGTTGAGGTGCTCGACTTTGGCGATCTGGTCATCGATATCTCGGGCCACAAGATTTTGGTCGAGGACAAGGAAGTGGACCTGACTGCTTCCGAGTTTAAGCTGCTCACCACGCTTGCTCGCCATCCCGGTCGCGTCTATAACCGCATGGAGCTGGTCGAGAAGGTGCTCGGCTACGACTTTGAGGGCTATGAGCGCACCATCGACAGCCATGTGAAGAACCTTCGCGCCAAGCTTGGTGATGACCCCAAGAAGCCTAAGTGGCTCTACACCGTTCACGGCGTCGGCTATCGCTTTGAGGCTCCGGCCAAGACCGATAAGTCGGACGAGAAATAGGGAAATCACATATGACACCTGCGCGCTTTGAAATCGGACAAAAGCACAAGCAGGAGAACGAGGCGGGTTCCAAGGCGAGTTGGAACACGCCTCGTTCCGATTCACGGCCAGCGATGAGCTATCCCTCGCGCATGGCATTGGCTTTTGCCCTGACGTCGCTCATGACGGTATTGGTGCTGGTGGGCGTTGTCTCCGTTGTGTGGGGCACCGTCTTTTCGGATTACACGCGCTCTAATATCGTCGAGATCGCCAATTCTGCTGCCGAAAAGCTTGCGACGTCGTATGAGGAAAACGGCAACTGGACTGCGGGCGAGCTGCGCACGGTCGCGACATCGAGTCTGGTGTCCGATGACCTGAGTATGCAGGTCGTCAACAAAAAGGGTGTTGTTGTCTATGACGACTCATGGCCTTCGGCAAGTGCGACCGCCGATGTGCGCGAGAGTGAATCACCGTCGAGCAGCTCGAGCGGTAAAAAGGCCTCGCATAGCCCGGTCTCGTCGGCGCCCACCGACTCCGATAGCGTTGCCAACGTCGAAATCATAACGTCTTCTGGCGAGCATGTCGGACAGGTAAAGCTATGGGCCATCGGCTCCGATGCTCTGCTCACCAAGGCGGATTCTGCGTTTAGGGAGAAGACCTTTAACGCCATGGCCCTTGCCGCGGTTGTTGCGGTCTGCATCTCGGTTGTTATCGGATCGCTCGTGTCTCGCATGCTCACCAAGCCGATTCATCGTATTACGAGCACGGCCAAGCAAATTCGCGACGGCGATTTGTCCGCTCGTACCGGTTTGCGCGGCGACGATGAAATCGATCAGCTGGGTGAGACCTTTGACGAGATGGCCACCTCGCTCGAGAAAGATATGAAGCACGAAAAGCGCCTGACCTCGGATGTCGCACACGAGCTTCGCACGCCGCTCATGGCCATGCTTGCAACGGTCGAGGCCATGCAGGACGGCGTGTATCCCACCGACGATGAGCATCTGGAGACGGTCGCTTCCGAGACGCGCCGCCTGGCTCGTTTGGTGCAGCAGATGCTCGACCTATCGCGTATGGAAAACAGCACGGCGCCGCTCAATCTCGAACCGGTGGACATGGTTCCCTTTGTGCGGTCTATCGTCAACGCTCAGGAGCGCCTATTTGTTGACCGCGATCTGCGCTTGCGCTTTGCTGACGAGACCCAAGGTCACGACGATGTCGTCGAGGCCGATCCCGACATGATCACGCAGTGCGTCATCAACCTCATGAGCAACGCCATGCGCTACACCCCCGAGGGCGGTTGGGTCGTGGTGTCGGTGCTCAGTGACCGCAAGCATGTCAGTATTGCCGTTTCGGATACCGGTATCGGTATTGCCAAGGACGACCTGTCGCGCATCTTCGGTCGTTTTTGGCGTGCCGACGCCAGTCGCGCCCGCGAGGCGGGTGGCCTGGGCGTGGGCCTCGCCGTGACCAAGCAGATTGTCGAGCGTCATCACGGCTACATATCCGTGGAGTCGGAGCTTGGAAAGGGTACGACTTTTACGATTCATCTGCCTCGCGAGCACACGGCGGACGCGGCATCTACTACAATGGAGCACTAGCTTTTCGCTATTCGGTGAAGGAGGGGTTTCGTCCCTGCCGCTCCGAGTTTGCGAAAACGTGCGGGAAAGAACCCGCATTACTGTCGTATTTTGGTAAGGAGTGACTCACGTGACTACGATGGAGCGTCGTCCGGATTCCCGTGGCAAGGTTCGTGATATCTACGATGCCGGTGAAAACCTGCTGATGGTCGCCACCGACCGCATTTCTGCGTTCGACTTCATTCTTCCCGACGAGATTCCGTTTAAGGGAGAGGTGCTCAACCGCATCTCGGCATTCTGGTTCGATAAATTTGCCGATATCGTCCCCAACCACCTCGTCTCCATCGATCCGGCGGATTTCCCCGAGGAGTTTGCCGAGTATCGTGACTATCTCGCAGGCCGCGCCATGCTGGTTAAGAAGGCCCAGACGATTCCCATCGAATGCATCGTCCGCGGCTATCTGACCGGTTCGGGCAAGAAGACCTACGACGAGAACGGCACCGTCTGCGGCATCCAGCTGCCCGAGGGTCTGACCGAGGCCTCCAAGCTTCCCGAGCCGCTGTTCACGCCGTCCACGAAGGCCGAGATCGGTGATCACGACGAGAATATCTCGTTTGAGCGTTGCTGCGAGATCGTTGGCGAGGACATCGCCACGCAGATTCGCGATCTGTCTCTCAAGATCTACAAGGCTGCTGCCGAGTATGCAGCGACCCGTGGCATCATCATTGCCGACACCAAGTTTGAGTTTGGTGTTATCGATGGCAAGGTCACGCTGATTGACGAGTGCCTCACGCCCGACTCCAGTCGTTTCTGGCCCGCCGCCAGCTACGAGGAGGGCAAGATCCAGCCTAGCTACGACAAGCAATTCGTCCGCAATTGGCTCAAGGCCAACTGGGATATGACGGGGGAGACCCCGCACCTGCCCGCCGAGGTCATCGATGGCACGTCCGAGCGCTATCGCGAGGCCTTCCAGATCATCACGGGCTCCCAGTTCACAAGCATGAAGGAGAACGCATAAGTGAGTACCCGTAGCGCCACGAACAAGCGCACGCAATCCCACGAAGTTACCGGGGTTGCGCGCAAGTCCGCCGCATCTGCTAAACCCGCCCGCCAAGCAGCGAGCTCCGTTCGCGTCGTGCCAGCTTCGTCTAAAGCTCGCCGCAAAGAGCTCGAGAAGGGTGAAAACCTGGAAGGCCTTTCCAAGGAGGAGAAGCGCGCCCGCAAGGCCAAGCAGCGTGCTCGCGAGGATCGTATCTATACGGTGTCGAATATTCTTCTCAAGCAGGATGAGGACTACACCAAGCGCCGTCGTATCTGGTGGGCCGTGCTCGCCATCGGCATGGTACTCGTCGTGGCAATTTGGGCTTCGCTCTACTTCGCTCCCGGCGGCACGGTGTCCAGTCCTGTTCAGATGGTCGGCATCGTTTTGTCCTATGTCATCATCCTGGGTGACTTTATCTACGACTTCGTTCGTATTCGTCCCTTGCG
Organism: uncultured Collinsella sp.; assembly: GCA_900541045.1. GTDB lineage: Bacteria > Actinomycetota > Coriobacteriia > Coriobacteriales > Coriobacteriaceae > Collinsella. The sequence continues at coordinate 6,411 of UQID01000028.1, read as the reverse complement.
CAACATGTACCGCGCGCAGGCCGAGGGCATGTCCGAGAACAAGCTCAACGCTCTTATCGAGCGCTCGGCTGCCGAGGAGGACAAGAAGAACTCCAAGAAGAAGTAGCGTTTGTATCCATACATATCGCTAAGATATAAGGCGCGTCGTTTTTGCGGCGCGCCTTTTTACTGTTCTATAGATAGATGGAGTGGCACATGATTCGAGCTGCCCTAACGGTCGAGGAAGCTCTTGAGGGCATGAAGACCCTTGAGCCCAAGATTAAAAATTATGCACGTCTCGTTGTCCGCAAGGGTGTAAACGTCAAGCCCGGCCAGGAGGTCGTCGTTCAGTCTCCCGTCGAGTGCGCATCATTTGCGCGCGTGGTGGTTGCGGAGGCTTATGACGCCGGTGCCGGTCACGTGACGGTCATCTGGGCCGACGACGCCGTGACGAGGCTTGCGTACGAGCATGTCGAGAAAAGCTATTTTGGGCAGACGCCCGAGTGGAAGCGCATACAGCTGGATTCTCTGGCCCAGGACGGTGCCTGCTTTATCTTTATCGAGGGTGCTGACCCCGCCGCTCTCAAGGGCATCGATCCTGCCAAGCCCGCTGCCGCTTCCAAGGCGAGGAACACGCAGTGCAAGATTTTCCGCCGCGGACTGGATTACAACATCAACCCGTGGTGCATTGCCGGAGCGCCGGTCGTGGCTTGGGCGCGCGAGGTGTTCCCGGGAGACGCCGATGAGGTTGCAATCTATAAACTATGGATTGCGATTCTGCATACCGCCCGTGCTGACGGTCAAGATCCGGAGAGTGACTGGGAGCTTCACGATGCGGCGTTTGAAAAGAACCTGCGCTTTCTGAACGAAAATCGTTTCGACTGCCTGCGCTATACCGCTTCGAATGGAACCGACCTGGTAATTGGTATGACGAAGGGGCATGAGTGGGCCGGCGGTAAGGGCGAGACCCCCGACGGTCACCCCTTCTTCCCCAACATCCCCACCGAGGAGGTCTTCACCTCGCCCGATCGTATGCGTGCTGACGGAATCGTCTATTCCGCAATGCCGCTTATCCATCACGGTAACAAGGTCGACGATTTTTGGATCAAGTTCGAGAACGGTCGTGTGGTGGATTACGACGCCCGTGTGGGAAAGGCGACACTCGCAAGTATCATCGATACTGACGAGGGCGCTGCTCATCTGGGAGAGGTTGCGCTCATTTCCAAGAACACGCCGATTCGCGAAAGCGGCATCCTGTTCTATGACACGCTCTATGACGAGAATGCCAGCTGCCATCTTGCACTGGGAGTCGGCTTCCCCGAGTGCATTGAGGGTGGATATGATATGTCCAAAGAGGAGCTCATTGAGCATGGCGTCAACGTTTCGAGCACGCACGTCGACTTTATGATCGGTACGGACGACATCGATATTGTGGGCATTACGCCCGATGGACGCGAAGTTGTGATTTTCCAGAACGGCCAATGGAGTTGGGAATAGTCCCAGACCGTGGTACAATGCCACCCGCGGGCCGTTAGCTCAGCTGGCAGAGCAGGGGACTTTTAATCCCAAGGTCCAGGGTTCGAACCCCTGACGGCCCACCATAGTTTGCGCAGGTCAGAGACGGTGTTGTCTCTGACCTTTTTCTTTATGTACCCAACGAGTACCCAAAACGGTACCCCTCAAATCACGTGGATTCCATAATTCTGGTCTGTCCGTAGAGGGCGTTAACGTCCGGATGGTCGGACGGATAGATCGTTGCCGATGCGTTCGTCCATCCGTCTGTGGGGGCCGAGGACGGTCCGAGTGGATGCGAGCGTTCTGCGCGCTTTCGATAGCCGTAGGGGCTCCTTGGGTAGCCCCAGGCTGTCGAAAGGGAGTTGAACGCGAGCCTTGAGCGCGGGTATGCCGGTGTGGCGTAGTGAGCGGTCGTTGATGCACCGAAGCCCTATATCTATTACTTACTTATTTATATATAAATGGAATGTAACTTGACGTTACACCTGCGGCGCTTCTACCTGCGGTTCGGGACGCTTGAATGCCCCCTTTTGAAGGGTGGGTTAAATGTAACCTCAAGTTACACATGTGTAACCTCACGTTACAGGAAGTGTAACTTCAAGTTACAGAAGATGTAACGTCACGTTACAGGCTGGTTTAACCTCACGTTACACTTAAACCCACCCTTTTGAACACTGAAAAGCCGTCCCGCAATAGATGCGGGACGGCTGCCTAGTCGCTCCATCCCATGGACTTGGCGGCATCGAGGATGGCTGCATATCGGAGTTGCAGTATGCCGTCAACCGAGTCGATGAGATGCCTTGATTTCAACGCCTTTCGCGCTTTGCAGACGCTCGGCCGCGCCGCGTTAAAGAATTCGGCCAGTTCGATGTCGGTTTTCTTCAATCCGCAAACCTTATAGCCCTTGCATGAGCCGATGCGCTCGTATCGTCGTATTTCTAATAGCAACTGAAGTTCAAGCTTGCCCCTCGCGGCGAGATATAGCCATCGATCACTTTTGTCGTCACATAGCCGCGATTTGGCGGCTTCCTCGGTTTCCGTTGCAGCAGCGCAGATTTGTGGCGGTTCAACGCCGCTGAGCTGTGCGAACCGTTCACGTGATATAGTATTCTCAATGCTAATCGCATCCCGAGTGATGCTTGGTGCCGTTGGAAGTGATGATTCCAGCGGCACTTCTTTTTTCGGAGGATCATCCGTCACTGTTATCTCCTCCGTTTCTTCTTAGGCCGCCCGCCACGGGTGCCACCGACAATCATCTTTCCATGCCTAATCATCGCGTCATCGACAGCGGGCAGGTAGAGCCATTCGTCCTCGGTTGAGGTCGCGAGTCCCGCTGCGATCAGTGCGTTGACATGCTCGGCTGCGACAGTCGATTGACCGTGCGTCCCATAAAGTTGCTTGGCCAGCATCGCGTAATCGAGTTTCAGCGCGTGTCCCCTAGCCGTTGATGCGAGCGAACACAGTGCGAGCCAGACACCCATATCGGCGTATGCACGGCTGCCGCGAGCAGTATGCAAGCGCCTGAATTCGTTTGCGGTCGTTATTGGCAGGTTAATGCGCATGAGCGGTAGCTGCACATTCCATGCGGCCTTGATGGCCTCATCATCACTAATTGTGCGCCCCATTAGGCCGCGCCCTTATCGCGCAGCCCGCAGACCGCGAGCAGGTCATCACGGTTGAGCTTCCACCGGCGCCCGATTTGAACGCCACGGATCTCACCGCGTTCGACCATTCTCAAAAGGTGCTTGGCACTAATGCCGATTGCCGCTTCGGCGGTTGTGGGTGTGATGAGCAGCGGTAACGTGTCATACTCGCCGAGGCGGAATCGTTCCAAAATGGCCTCCTCTGATTTATGCATAGTTGACTCCTTTCTAGGCCTATGGCCCGATAAAGACTGTGCGGCTTATGCCGCTATAACAAGGCTATGGCGGCTTTTGGCTCCGTGCGAACCGATTTAGTGCCAAGGGGTGACAATCGGTGATAATTTCGGGCGGCAGGGTATTCTGTTCCGTCTAATCGCGCCTTTGAGAACGGGGGTTTCGCCCCGCAGGGCGCCTGGTTTTAGGGCAGAGCCCTAACAAGCGCCGAACCGTAGGTTTCGGCGCGTACGCGGACGGGCAAAACGCAGTTTTGTACGGCAGCGTACGACTCTTGCGTATTTCGAAAAACTACCCTTACGGCCATTTCGCCCGACTTCGTATGTCCCGCTCAAAACGGTGGGTTTCCGTGCTCGGGCCCGCCTTTCGCCTTCGCCGAAAGGCGGGCCTTATGAGGGATTGTCTAGGTATGCTTTTTCAAGGTTGGCAAGCATCCATCCCATGACCTTGTCCTCATCCAGTTCGAGATAGATTCGACAACCTTCTTCGTCCCTGTTGCGATAGGGCTTCGAACGCCTGACAACATAGCCTGCCCTTTCCAACTGGTCCGCCAAGCAGCTGGCCTTAGCGGTTTCGCCGCTTATCCTGAATTCGAGCATGGTTCACCTCCGTTTCATTGTCCCGATAGTCCGAATAGTCTTAAAAGAAAACAGCTGTCTAGCTGGTCTTTTGTCTGAATTAGAGCCGATTTGCGGCTCTGAAAAAAGCGGTCGGAGCCCGATGGGCGGCCGCTGTATTTACGGGCCGAAAATCGGTATCTGAGGACCGCAGGGGCCTATTCACCGCTCGCCCGCAGTTCCAGGATTTCAACCGTGGGCGGTGTCGCCGTCATCGTTGCCGCCACTGCATCCATTGCCGTTCGCTTCGCCTGGGCGTTTACGCCCGTGTAGATGTTCAGCGTCATTGCGGCGTTGGCATGACCCAGGAGCGAGGAGACGGACTTGATGTCCGTCCCCGCGAGGATCGCTGCGGTAGCGAACGTGTGGCGCAGGTCGTGGAACTTGGGCGGCTCGCCCTCCGAGCCCACCAGCCCCAGCTGTCGAACCGTGACGGCCCAGTGACGCGACAGGCGCTCAGGGGCCATGAACTCTCCGTCAGGACCGCCCAACACGAACATCGACTGCTCGAACGGCACGCCCGCCTTAAAGCACTCGGCTCGCGCGGCGGTCTGGCGGCGAGTAAGGATCCCCGCGACTTCATCGGGCATGGGAATGCTCCTGCGACTTCCGCCGTTCTTGGGTTCCTTCTCGTAATGCCCGTTTTCTCCAAACCCGATGGAAGCTTTGACGTGCAGCAGCTTTTGTCCGAAATCAACGTTGCGCCACCTGAGCGCAAGCAGCTCGCCACGCCGCATACCCGTGAGCAGTGCGAGGTAGATGCCAACGTTTTCGGGACAATCTCGGGCGATTGAGAGGAACGTGAGCAGCCGTCCTCGCTCTCGTTCGTCCAGTGCGTTGGGCTCACGGTGACGGGCTTTAGGCACGCGCACGCAGTCCACGGGGGAGTAGTCGATCACGCGGAGCCTGCCGACAGCATCGCGGTATGCGGCCTTGAGCAGCGTCACACTCTTGCGAATGGTGGATGGCTTGTAGCCCTCTTCAACGGCCCAGTTAATCCAGTTCTGAGCTGCGGTTACGTCTAACGAGTCGAATTCGATGCCGCCGATTCTGCGCTCAACAAGTCGCGCGGCACCGCGGTAGTCGTAAACGGTCGAGGACTCAATTGAGCCGGATGCACTGAGCATGTCGATATAGCCGTCTAGCAGGTCTTTTACGGTCTTATGTGCCATGCTGCCGAGCTTGAGCTTCTTCTGCGCAAGATCCTCCATCTCCTCGCGCCATTCCTTCAGCTCGGCCTGAGCTGCACGTTTCGATTTGGCGGCCATGACCTTGCTGACCTGCCCGTATGTCCCGTCCTGCTTCTTAAACTTCAGGCGTCCGCGCCATCTGCCGTTGCGGTATGGAAGGAGACAGGACGAGGTGTAGTAGCGCTTTGGCTTCATCGATACCCCATAATCGCGGTGCGTACCCGCTGCGTACCGCGCGGAGTACCCGTGTTGAATAAACCCGCTCAGGCTGTGCAGTCCGTCTAGTCGAACGAAACCGCAGGTCAGAGTGGGTGTACGGTATCACTGTCCAAGCGTTAAATCAAACGAGGTGCGGCTTTTAATCCCAAGGTCCAGGGTTCGAACCCCTGACGGCCCACCCAAAGATTGTTGAGACGGTCAACTTCGGTTGGCCGTCTTTTTTGTCGCCCCTTCATGGGTTCGAACCCGAAAGGGCGCGGAGCTGAGGAAACGCGCGAGCGTTTGCCAGCGCAGCGCGCGAGGCGCGAAAGCGCCGCAGCGGCCGCCTGCGGAGCAGGCTGAACCCCTGACGGCCCACCATAGAAAAGAAAGCGGTCGACTTCGGTTGGTCGCTTTTTTGTTGCCGCGACACGGGTTCGAACCCGTCGGGGCGCGGAGCTGAGTAAACGCGTGAGCGTTTGCCAGCGCAGCGCGCAAGGCGCGAAAGCGCCGCAGCGGCCGCCCGCGCAGCGGGCCCGAACCCCTGACGGCCCACCATAGAATAGAAAAGCGACTGGCGGATGCCGGTCGCTTTTTTGTTGTCGCGACGCGGGTTCGAACCAGATCTTCTCTATATATAAGGACGCCTGGCGGCCAAAACCAGCCTTTTACCGACAGGAAACCAAAACCTAATGTCTTTAGAGTAAAGTAGCCCAGCAGAGATGGCCGACGCCTCAACACCTATAAACCAGCTGGTCATCGCCAATATCAGAAGCCAATGCTTCAGTTTTAACCCCAGTGATGCGACTGAGGGACCTATTCGTTTGTGAACAAAATATGGAGTACGGGATTCCCGCCCCCGGGGCCCCTCCGGTCTGGCAATATATCTCCTTGCCGCGCGGCCCGGTCGAACCGGATGTACCGCGCAGGCGTGCACCTTGAGAACCGGATACTGCGAGGATGGACACCTACGGGTGTCACATCCGGGCAGACATCGAACCATTTGAAATGGTCTAACTTGGATTTGTTTTTCGC
>UQID01000027.1 GCA_900541045.1 uncultured Collinsella sp. | reverse complement strand
GATTCGGTCGCACGGAGAGCATTTCCCAGTTGACAAAACTATAGGAACACCCCCCTGCACAGAATCGCCGTTACCGGTTGACGGTGCGGCGATTGCCGCCAGCGGCGACATAAGCGGCTGAGCGATGAGGCCCGCCGTCAAAACGGTTGCGACGGCGCGGTTGGCAACGCCCTTGACGTTGACGGCCTTGGCCCGAGGCTCAAAGTGTTGTGGACTGTAGTTTGTCATGGCTTTCTCCCTTTGACACGGATGTATCCATACGCTTCAAAATGTAGGAGCTGATTTTTGAATTCTGTTGCGCAACATTGGCGACCAGCGTATTTTTTGAAATTCATGCTCCTGTGCTTCACAATTTCGTCACATTTGAAGGAGCTGGTGCATCATATTTTCGCGTGATGGAATTGAGCCTGTGATTTGCATTTGCTCCCGCGTCATCCGTCCTATCGGATTCCGCATCCAACAGACACCTCGCCCGCCACGGTGTAGAGTTAAGACAACGGGCGCGTTGCGCGGACCGCGCTGGAACGAGGTGGACATGGAGCTCGACAAACAACAGATCAAGCGACTGCGCGAGCGTCATCATCGGCGTCACGGCATCCGCCCCGCTCATAGCGAAGCCATGGAAAACATCACCCGCTTCCTCAAGCGCGCATTCAACATTCGCGAGGGTCGCGCGCCCTATCACGTGATCCGCAAGCGTTTTGTAAACGGCGCGCGTCTGACTGGCTCTCACCTGTGTATCCTCATCATCGCCATGCTCATCGCAAGCATCGGCCTCGATATCGACTCGGACATCGCCATCGTGGGCGCCATGCTCATCTGCCCGCTCATGGGCTCGGTTCTTGCCATGGCATACGGCATTGCCACGCTCGACCGCGAGATCACCGTCGAGGCCATTGCCAGCCTCGCACTGCAGATGGTCTTTTGCCTGGTCACGTCCACGCTGTATTTTAAGCTCTCGCCCCTTGGCACCACCACGGCCGCCATCATCGACAACTCGACACCCACCATATGGGACCTTGCCGTCGCGCTCGCGGGCGGCTTTGCAGGCGGGCTGGGCAACTCGCGCGACCAGGAACCCGCCACGCTCATCGCCGGCGTGGCCGTGGCGACCGCGCTCATGCCGCCCCTGTGCGCGGCGGGCTATGGCATCGCCATTGCAAGCGGGTCACTGTTCCTCTCGGCCCTCTACGAGTTTGGCATCAACGTCGTCTTTATCGCGCTGGCCGCCGAAGCCGTATTGCTTCTTTTGCGCGTGCCGCTCAAGCGTGACCTCAACGGCGACGGCATTGTGACCGCCGAGGAAAATGCCGAGGTCAACGAGCTGTCACGCAAAGTGCGCCGCCGCATCATCGTGGGAACGGTCATTTTTGCCATCCCCTGCATCGTTATGACGGCGGGGTCTATTGGCTCGGCGCAGGCCGGCGTGCAGGATGGCTACGGCGTCACCGAAACTACGCGCGAGCTTGCCGCGGTGCTGCCAGGCTTTAAGGATTACACCGTCGCCGTCGAGACCTCGGCCACCGAAGGCGACGAGGAGGGCATCGTCGAGCGCGAAATCGTCGCCCATGTGACGACAAGCGAGGCGCTCGGGGCACACGACCGCCACGTCGCCCGCAAGCTCATCGACCTCAACGTGCCCGAACTCGATCGCGTGGAATTTGACGTAAAGTGATGCCGGCGCGGGATGAATGCTCGCACGGACGCAAGTTACGACGAGGCGCAGACGCGATACGGACACGAGCAAATTGCGGGGTGCAGTTCACACCCGAGCCCCGCTCGCTGTTTTATTGCCGTGAATCAGACGTCCGCATCGACATCGCCAGACTCCACCGTAAACGCCGGATCGGTGCTCACCAGATAAAACCGGGTCACTTTGCTATCTCTAAATAGATAGAGCTGGCCCTGCTCGCGTCGGCGTGACATATACGCCACGTGGACCGTACCGAATTCTTCGCCGTTTTCCTTCTTTAATATCAGGATGTTGGGGTCATCCGTACGCTTAAACTGTCCGTCTGTGCAGATTCCGTCTTGGTCGACCAGCTGCCATCGACAGTTGTCCTCCTCAAGAAAAGCCAGGGTTTCCCGACTCGTTTTGTCATCCCGATAGAAACCCATCAATGGCAAACCCTTCGGAAGCGCATTCCTGCATATAGGACGTTTCTCGGCTTATAGCAAACAGCCCTGTAGCGCCCAGTAGCACAGCCAGGCAGACCACTGCAAGGGCTATCGAAATAGCACGGCGACCCATGTTAGCCCAACCGATAGTTGTTTAACGGAGCGCGAAACATACCTGGAACCTCCGATATCAGGGAGAACGTCGCCAGCAGGCTAGCGACAACTATATGTTTCTGACATCAAACCATATGGCTGCCACTCGCGGAGGGGGCATCGGCGAACGGCGTGTTTTCATACTCCATTGGTCAAACCTAAGCGCGGCCCTACAGCTCGTACTTGTACACGCGGTAGATGTACTTCTCGGCTTCCATCTCGTAGGTGGCGATGGGCAGTCCGCAGCGATCATCTCGTCGTTTGGCAGATAGGTCACGCTGTGCTGGCCCGCGTTGAGCGAAAAATCGCCTTGGGCCTGCAGTAACTTGTCCTCAAAGCCCGAACCGGCCCAAAAATCGGGCAAGCTCACGGAAGGCTGTAGCAAGGTCATTTACGCAACATGTGTCCAGCAAAAACGGGTGGTAACCGGTACGGCTACCACCCGCTTGTCCCATATCTAGCCCATAGCAGGCCAGTTACTTCTTAATGCCGCGTCTCAGGCGCTCAGCGACCGACGCCACGGCACTCTCGTCGACCGAGCCGCAGCTCACGCAGCCGTCGTGGGCACGCATCTGGCCGGTGACCTCGTCCATCGCGAGCGGCGCCACCTTCTCGAGCTTAAAGCCCTTGCCGGCGCGCATGTTTTCCTTGGCCACGCTGATCATGAGCTTAATGCGGTTGAGCTGGTTGACCTCAGACGCACCGGGGTCGTAGTCCACCGCGACGATGTTGCTCTCGGGATGCTGGCGGCGCAGCTCCTTGATCACGGCCTTGCCCACCACGTGATTGGGCAGGCACGCGAAGGGCTGCGTGCAGATGATGTTGGGCGCGCCATGGTCAATTAGGTCGAGCATCTCGGCCGTGAGTAACCAGCCCTCGCCCATGTTGTTGCACACCGACAGCACCGTGCGGGCCTTGTCCGCCATGGTGCCGATGCGCTCGGGTGCCTCAAAGCGCTCGGACTTTTCGAGCATCTCCTCCACCGGCGTGCGCATCCAGTCCACGAGCTTAATAAGCGCTTGCATGCCCGCGCGCGTAGTGGCAGAGCTTCCCAGCTCGTCCTTCTGCAGCTCGGCGTTGCTCATGGAGTACAGGAAGAAGTCAAGCAGTCCCGGCACCACAGCCTCACAGCCCTCGCGCTCAATGACATCGACAACGTGGTTGTTGGCCGTGGGATGGAACTTGACCAAGATCTCGCCAACCACGCCCACGCGCGGCTTGGTGCCCTCGCCCACGAGCGGCATGGTGTCGAACGCGCGGATGGCCTCACGCGCAAGCTTGGTGTAGTTGTGCCTGTTGAACTTAGGCGCCAGCTTGCGGGCGCGCGCCATGTACTCCTCGTAGAGCGCGTTGGCGGCACCGGGCGTGGCCTCGTACGGGCGGCAACGGTAGAGCATCTGCATCATCACGTCGCCAAAGAGCACCGCGTAGACTGCCTGTTTAAGCAGCGCCGGCGTAATCTTAAAGCCGGGGTTGTCCTCGCCGAGCGCCACGGCCGAAAGCGAGATCACCGGAATCTCGGGGTGGCCGCTCTCGCGCAGGGCCTTGCGGATGAGCGCGATGTAGTTGGTGGCACGGCAGCCGCCGCCGGTCTGGCTGATGACCACGGCCGTCTTGGACAGGTCGTACCGACCGCTCTCGATGGCCTCCATGATCTGGCCCGTCACCAGGATCGACGGATAGCAAATATCGTTGTTCACGTAGCGCAGGCCGGCCTCGACGGCATCGTGGTCAGTCGAGGGCAGCAGTTCCAAGTTATAGCCAGCACCGCGGAATACCTCTTTGACCAGGTCAAAGTGGATCGGCGCCATCTGCGGGCACAGGATGGTGTAGCCCTCCTCGCGCATCTGCTCGGTAAAGGGCACCTTGGGCCATGCGGTCGAAGCACTCTTGCGCTGCGCCTCGAACGTGTACTTGCGGCTCGCGAACGCGGGGGCATCCGTGGAGGGCGCCACCGGCGCGGCATCGCCCTGCTCGTAGGCCTCGCCCGCGGCCGTGGCCTCGGCCAAGCGCTCGGCCTCCTGGTCCTTGAGCGCTGCCATGAGCGAGCGAATACGGATACGCGCGGCGCCCAAGTTGGACACCTCGTCAATCTTGAGCACGGTGTAGATCTTGCCGCTGGCCTCAAGGATTTCCTGCACCTGGTCGGTAGTCAGGGCATCGAGACCGCAGCCGAAGGAGTTGAGCTGGATCAGGTCCAGGTCGTTGCGCATCGTCACAAAGCGGGCGACGGCGTACAGGCGGCTGTGGTACATCCACTGGTCGACGACGCGAATCGGACGCTCGGGCTTTACCAGGTGCGCGAGCGAATCCTCGGTAAAGACCGCAAAGCCAAAGCTCGAGATAAGCTCGGGCAGGGCGTGGTTGATCTCGGGGTCGTTATGGTAGGGACGGCCGGCGAGCACAATGCCGTGGCCGCCGTGGTCCTCGACCCACTTAAGAGCCTCCTCGCCCATGGTCTGGATGTCCTCGTGGAAACGCGCATCGGCCTCGTAGGCGGCGTTGACGGCGGCATCGACCTCGGAACGCGTGATCTTGGGTCCACGCACACGACCGCGACCGGCCTCAGCATCGGCCACACGGTCGACGGCGAGCACCTGGTACAGACGGCGCTTGAGCTCGGTCTTGTCGTGATAGGGCACAAACGGGTACAGGAACTCGATGTTCTGCTCGCGAATCTCGTCGATATTGAGCGCCAGCGCCGTGGGGTAGCTCATGACAATGGGGCAGTTGTAACAGTTGCCGGCGGTCGGATCCTCCTTGCGCTCCCAGCGCACGCACGGCATCCAAATGAAGTCGACATCGCGGTCGATGAGGTTCATCACGTGGCCGTGGCTCATCTTGGCCGGATAGCACACGCTCTCGGACGGCATGGACTCGATGCCCGCCTGGTAAGTCTTTTTGCTCGACTGGTCGGACAGCTGCACGCTAAAGCCCAGGCGCGTAAAGAACGCATGCCAGAAGGGGTAGTTCTCGTACATGTTGAGCGCGCGCGGGATGCCGACGGTGCCGCGCGGGGCCTCGTCGGGGCTCAGGATCTCGCGGTTAAAGAGCAGCTCGTTTTTCTTTTTGAAGAGGTTGGGGGCCTCAGTCTTCTGCTTTTTGTGGCCAGCGCCCTTCTCGCAGCGGTTGCCGGTAATGAAGCGCCTGCCGCCGCCAAAGTCGTTGACGGTAAGCTGGCAGTTGTTAGAGCAACGGCCGCAGCGGACATGCTTTTGCGTCACGGTGAGGTGCGCGATGTCCTCGGCCGAAAGAATGGTCGAAGTGCCGTCGGCACCGGCGCGATCGCGGGCGAGCAGGGCCGCACCGTAGGCGCCCATGCAGCCGGCAATGTCGGGACGCACGGCATGAACGCCGGTGAGCTGCTCAAACGCGCGCAGCGTGGCATCGGACATAAAGGTGCCGCCCTGGACAATCACCTGGCTGCCGATCTCCTTGGGGTCGCGCAGCTTAATGACCTTGAAGAGGGCATTCTTGATGACGGAATAGGACAGGCCGGCCGCGATGTCGCCCACCGTGGCGCCTTCCTTTTGCGCCTGCTTGACGCGCGAGTTCATAAAGACCGTGCAGCGGCTGCCCAAATCAACCGGGGCCTTGGCATGGATGGCAGCGTCGGCAAATGCGCACACGTCCATGTTCATAGACACGGCGAAGCTCTCGATAAAGCTGCCGCAACCCGACGAGCAGGCCTCGTTGAGCATGATGTGCTCGATAACGCCGTCCTTGACGCGCAGGCACTTCATGTCCTGGCCGCCAATGTCCAGAATGAACTCGACGCCGGGCAGGAACGCCTTGGCGCCGCGCAGGTGCGCAACGGTCTCAATCTCGCCGGAATCGGCCTTGAGGGCCTCGATGAGCAGCGCCTCACCGTAGCCCGTGGTGGTCACGTGGCCGATGGTGCAGCCGGCGGGAATGTGGTTGTAGAAATCGGCCATGATGACCTTGGCCGTGCCTAGGATGTCGCCGTTGTTGTTGCCGTACCAGGTGTGCAGCAGCTGACCGTCCTCGCCCACGAGCGCGGCCTTCATGGTGGTGGAGCCGGCGTCGATACCGATGAACACGCGGCCGGTGTAGCCGTCGAGCTTGCCCTTGGGGACGACTTCCTGGTCGTGGCGGGTTTTGAACTCGGCAAAGTCCTCGTCGGTGGCAAAGAGCGGATCCAGGCGCTCGACCTCGGCACCCTGTGTGTCGCCCAAGCTGTCGATGGCCTCGATGAGCTGCGGGAACGTGCTGAGCTTGTTGGACTCGTGCGCCATGGCGGCGCCGCTCGCCACAAACAGGTGAGCGTTTTGGGGCACGATACGGTGCTCCTCGTCCAGGTTGAGCGTGAGGTAGAAGCGGTGGCGCAGCTCGGAGAGGTACTGCAGCGGGCCGCCCAGGAAGGCGACGTTGCCGCGGATGGGACGGCCGCACGCCAGACCCGAGATGGTCTGGGTCACGACAGCCTGGAAGATGGAGGCAGCCACGTCCTCGGGGCGGGCGCCCTCGTTGAGCAGCGGCTGCACGTCGGTCTTGGCAAAAACGCCGCAGCGGCTGGCGATGGGATAGATGGTGGTGGCGTTGGCCGCGAGCTCGTTGAGGCCGCTCGCGTCGGTGTGCAGCAGGGTTGCCATCTGGTCGATGAACGCGCCCGTGCCGCCGGCGCAGGTGCCGTTCATGCGCTGCTCGATGCCGTTGTCGAAATAGATGATCTTGGCGTCCTCGCCGCCCAGCTCGATGGCAACGTCGGTGGCCGGGATAAGAGTCTCGACAGCGCGCTTGCTGGCGATGACCTCCTGGACAAACTCCAGGTCGAGCCACTGGGACAGCAGCAGGCCGCCCGAGCCGGTAATGGCGCAGGTCATCTGGGCCGTCGGCAGCACGGTCGCAGCGCCCTCGAACAGGTCGCGGGCGCAGGCGCGGACGTCGGTGTGGTGGCGCTGGTACTTGGCGTAGACGATCTGGTTGTCGTCGTTGAGCACGGCGAGCTTAACGGTGGTGGAGCCCACGTCGATGCCCAGATGCAGGCTGCCGCGAGCGTTCTCGGGGTTGAAGATCGCGCCTTCGGGGGCCTGGCCGGCGGCTACGGGCTCAGCGGCGGTGGCGGGCTCGCTAGCGACGGACGTCTCCCCTGCCGCGTTCTTGGCATCGGCAACTGCCTCGGCAACTTTCTCGGCAGCTGCGGTCGCGGCCTTCTGCGCGGCATCCACCACGGCGGGCGCAGCCTCACGCGCGGCAGTGACCATACGGTCCTTAATGCCCTCGACGAGTTTGCTCATTGTCTCTCCTCTTAGTTGTTGGACTCGACGGCTGCGGCGGTGTCGGCCGCGTCCTCGAGCTGCAGGTTCAATAGCTTCATGCCGTATTCCGGTACGTTGATATCGATGGGTTGGCCATACAGGTCACCAGGGCGCACAAAAGCGAGCACCGTCATAATGCGCGCCATGGCCTCGGGCGATTCGGTGAGCCCACGCTCAAACCAGCGCTGAATCATGCCGACCTCGGCACTCACGACGTAGGTGACGTAGTAGTCAAAGAACGTGCCCAGCGCCAGGCCCAAAATGCCCGTCTGCGCACGCGGCACCACAGCCTCACGCGCGGTGTCGATGATCCTTTTAATGAAGGCCTGGTCGCCGCCCGGACCCAGCAGCGCACCGATTAAGTCGCGGTTGGCCGCAAGATAACGCAGCAGCTCAACCGAACCGGGCGCCGGCTCGAGCTCATCGATGTTGTGATAGAGATCGGGCAGCTGAGCTGCGGTGATGAGCTCAATACGCTCACGGATCTCGGTCAGCAAGCCATCCTCGATTTGATTGATAAAGTCGGGGATATCGCGGTAGTGCGAATAGAACGTACGGCGCGTAAGGCCAGCGCGCTCGGTGAGCGACGCGACATTAATGCGCGAAAGGTCGCCGCTTTCGGCAAGCTCGCTGGCAAGTGCCTGGCGAAGGGCACGCTGCGAGCGAAGGGACCGGCGATCGCATTTCTCGAGCTGGGACAAGCGTCCTCCTTGTTACTCAGCCTGTGCGCTATTGCACAGTGCGAGTATTATTGCACACCGTGTGTATCAACACGTAAAGGCAATATTTGGGATGTGGCGAAGGGACAGTTCCCATGTCACATTCAGCGACCGCCTAGGTTGTGCCAGTTGTGCCTGGCTTTTGAAGCGGCAGTACCGATTGTCCAAAAAGTCATTCGTGGGTAGAATAGTGTCGACGGCAGCCCAAGTTGTAGCTAGCTGGGCAGCGCCGTTGTTTGCATTAGGGGGTCAATGCCTTAGCGGCGGCGACCCCTTCTGTTGCGCTTCGAACGCTGCTTGAGTGCCTCGGAAAGGCCGACAAGCGCCGTGAAGAACGAGACCAAAGCGGTCAGAAGTCTCACGAAATCAATCAGATCGGTCATGGGCATCACCTCCCATCAGATGGAGGGCGCTGCCCGGCACATGGAACTGCCGTCAACGATACCGATTCTACCAGAGCCTAGTTATATATACGAATATATGTTCGTATTCCAAGCACACAGACCCCTGTGACAAAAGGGCTGTCCCTTTGTCACATTATTCGATGATGGTGCGGGAGTTTTGCTTGTGCATGGTGGCGAGCATGTGTTTGGGGACGGCGTGGATCATGCAGCTGCCGATAGTTGCGCTCGCGGCGGCTTTAGCTGCATCGCTAGCGTTTTTGGTCGCGTAGCTGTGACGGAAACGCTTGAGCATGGCGATATCGTTGCCGCCATCGCCATAGACCGCGACCTCGTCCTCGGCAATACCGTAGTAGCCCGCCAGCCAGGCCACGCTCTCGCCCTTGTTGCACGCCACGTCCGTGATCTCGAACATCACCGGATCGAACGGTGCGTTGACCACGCGGTCCGAGCGCTCGGCCAAATACGCCTTTAGGTCGCGCTCCAGCTCGGGCGAGGTCACGCGGCAGTTGATCTTGCACACATCGTGGCGCAAGATGTCGCCGATCGACTGGTCGAAATACTGCTCCTCGTGATAGCCGCCACGCGCACGCATGCCGCGCATCACGATGCGCTTGATAGGACTGTCCTTTTTAAAGCCCGCCTGATGCATCTCGAACGAGCCGCTCGAGAACATGCCATCGGGCGTGGAGCAGTCGAAGCAAATATCCGGAAACTCCTTGAGCAGCTCCTCGGTGATCTGTGGGTCGATGGTCCAGGTCTTGAGCACCTCGCCATGGCTGTCGCGCACGATTGATCCATTGGAGCAGCAGGCGTCAAGCGCCAGGCCCGTAAAGCCATGCTCACCAATCGGCAGCGTCGAGCGCCCGGTCGCGGGAACCACATGCAAGCCAGCCTCGGTCAGCTCGCGAATGGCATGGCGGATGGTCCCATCTGCCTCGTGCAGGGCGTTGAGCAGCGTTCCGTCTAAGTCGCTCGCAAACATCTTGATCATGGGCATGCCTTTCCTTCGTCTGCACGATATTGTAGGCGAAGGAGAGGCTCGTTCTCGTATGGGCGTTCCACGCCGCAGCAATCGTTTCTGTTAAACCGCTGCACTGCGAACGTCACATTGTTTGTGGTGAGCGACTTTTCAAGCGATAAAACAGCACCGTCGTCAGCACCAGTACCACCAGCATAGCTGCGAACACAGCCGCCGGCGCCCATCGATCATATGCAAATCCGTATGTCAATTGGCCAATAGGCGTTGCGCAGGAAAGAGCCATATATACGACCGAAAGCACCTTTCCGCAGAGTTCCGCCGGCGCCGCCCGCTGAACGAATGCAACGATTTCGACCGACGCAATACTCGCCCACACCATGACCCATGCCGAACCGACCGCAAGCGCAGCAAACACAATTTGGCCAGCGCCGCTCAGCAGCGTGACAGTAATCGGCACGACTCCAAAACAGATCATCGCAACGTATCGACATATGTCATTGAAGGAAAAACGATTCGGCCTAATACCGACCAAACCGCCGCCTGCAAGACCGCCTAGCCCCATAGCTGCCTCAATAATCCCAATGCAGGAAGATTGCATGCCGAGATGCCTGGTAACAATAACGGGTGCACCAATCGTTAACCCAACCAACGCAAGATTCAAAACAGCCGCAAGCAAAATCACGGCGAGCAACGAGGTGTTTTGGAGCAGGCACCGAATCGCTGACATAAAATCGCTTTGACATGCCATACGAGTCGAGCTATCCCCCGTCATTTCAGAGGGGACATTTTGTTTGAGTGTGGCCCAAAACAGCAGCGTCGACATTGCAAACGCCACCGCCGCGATCGCGCAAAGGACGTCGATTCCAAAGCATCCGTAGACGGCTGTTCCAACCACGGGACCTAGAATATTGCTCGCCATGGTCGTCTGCGACACTAACGCGGTGGCCCGCTCGACCTTTTCCTTGCCGACCATGTGCAGCGTCTCAATTTGAAGTATCGGCTTCAGAATAGATTGAACGGCGTATTGGACGCACAGCATCACCGCCACAACAGCTGCAAGGGGCAACGAGCACTTCATGGGAACAAATAGCATCGCTGCAACCATTAAAGCAATACCGAGAGCTGCTAGAACGCCGCGATGCCCCTCTCGATCAGCTAATACTCCGCCAGCCGGAGTCGCAAGCACGCCCGGTATAAACGCTATAGCCGCGACGGCACCATATAGCGTTGACGAACCACTGCGGTCGAGCAAGTAAAGCGGGCACGCAAAGCACAGCGCCGACAACGTCGAATACACGCACAGCTGCGCAACGAGAAGACCGACGAGTCTTATAGGCAGCGCTGTCTTTGATGCTGATACGGCATCGAAGTCTCTCATCCCGTCCATAGAGCTTTGCCTCCTATACATACTATTGGTATGTATTTAACGGCTCGAAAAGGGCGACCGTAGCCACCCTCTTACATCAATATATATACCGTTAGTATGTATATTACCACCCGACACGGTTCCAAACGTCCCAAATTTGGCACGTTGTTTGAAGCACTTCTTCCCCCAAATCGAGACCCACTGCGGCCGCCATCTGCGTCAAACATTGCGCGCGAGCGACCATTCGCTCCTTGGGCTCGAGCGGACGGAACAATGGCAGCAGCCAAAGATTCGCTAGCAACGATACGGCCTCTGCTGCTTCGCGCGGGCATTCGCACGCAATGGAGCCGTCGGCGACGCCTTCCTCGATTACCGGCAAGAGATATCCATCGGCCGACTCGTCAAACGAACTCTGATACTGCATCGCCAGCAGACGCGAACTCTTTACCGGATCCGCCGCAGGATGTATGCGCGCCCAAAGCTCAATTTGTGGTACGACAGACTCAGGCGCATAAAGTCGCTTGAGCTTTTGGGCGCCCGTCATATTGCCAGCACCGAGCGTCGCGCGGCGGCGTTCAACAATCGGAGCCATCGCTCGATCAAACGCGGCGTTGAAAATCTCTTCTTTGCTCTTGAAGTGATGATAGATAGCGCCCTTGGTCATGCCATCGAGACGGTCAACGATATCCTGGATGCTCGTTCCCTCATAACCCTGTGCGCAGAATAGCTCCAGCGCCGCGTCGAGAATCTTCGCGACCGTCTCTTCGGGATATTTATTGCGACCCATAATCCGCCCATCCGCAACGCAAGTCTTATTCCTTATTGCGATATTTTAACGTTGCGGATGGCAAACGGTCGGCCCTACACCGCGGCGGGGCCGTGTTCGCAGGTACGGATGCGGATAACCTCCTCGACCGGCTCGACCCAAATCTTGCCGTCTCCAACGGCACCGGTGCGAGCGGCGTTGCAGATGATGTCGACAATTCCGTCGACGTGCTCGTCGGCACAAATGAGCGTGAACTGCACCTTAGGGATCGTGTTGACAAGCAACTCGTTGCCGCGCACGTATTCCTTCCAGCCATGCTGCGCGCCGCAGCCCTGCACCTGGTTGATAGTCATACCGCGAACATCGGCAGCAAACAGCGCGTCTTTAAGAACCTCAAGCTTCTCAGCACGAACAATCGCCGTAATCTTCTTCATAGTAAATTCCTCTCTTCAATAAAAGAAATGAATTGACCCTCACATGGCACGGGTTTTCCAGGTGCCACAGACCAACCTTGTAGATCAGATAAGTGCAACTAACAGGTCTTAGCAGGTTTCCCAAGTGCCGCAGATCGGCCTGAAAGAGGAGTGCCGCGTACTTAAGGTACGCAAACGACGATTGAAGGCCGAGGTGCGGTGCTTGGGGAAGCTGCTAATCGAGTCCGGAGAACGAAGGGTAGGCGCTCTCGCCGTGTTGACTCACATCCAGGCCCAGCGCCTCGTCGGCCTCGTCCACACGCAGGCTGCCGTGGAACAGCATCTTGACCACCGCGGCAATCACCAAATCGAGCACCAGTACAATAGCGACCGTCACCACAATGCCCAAAATCTGCGAGATGAGCAGCGACATGTCGCCCGTGTAAAACAAGCCACCCTTGCCGGTCCACGAAAGCTCCGGCACGCAGAACAGGCCCGTGAGCACGCCGCCCAAGATGCCACCGATGCCGTGGCAGCCGAACGCGTCGAGCGCATCGTCGTAGCCGAACTTGGTCTTAAGATGGCTGATGGCCAGGTAGCAGACGGGCGATACAATCAGGCCCATGACCAGCGCCGCCCACGGCTCGACAAAGCCCGCGCCCGGCGTGACCACCACGAGGCCCGCAACCAGACCGGTGCTGGCACCCACCAGCGTGGGGCGACCGGTGTGCACGCGCTCGACGGCAAGCCACGAGACCATGCCCGCCGCGCTGGCCGTCACGGTGTTGAGGATGGCGAGCGCCGCCACGGCGTCGGCCTTGAACTCGCTGCCGCCGTTAAAGCCAAACCAGCCAAACCAAAGCAGGCCGGCGCCCAGCGCCACAAACGGCACGTTATGCGGACGGTAGCTCACCATGCCAAAGCCGCGACGACGGCCGAGCATTAAGCAGAGAATCAGGCCCGTAAGACCAGACGAGATGTGCACCACGTCGCCGCCGGCAAAGTCGAGCGCGCCGATGATATCGCCGATAAAGGAGCCCTCGCCGCCCCAAACCATGTGGGCAAGCGGCGCATAGACCACGAGCAGCCAAATACCTAGGAAGGCCGCCATGGCACCAAACTTAACGCGGCCGGCCAGGCTGCCCGTGACGATAGCAGCCGTGATCATAGCAAATGCCATCTGGAAGGCGATGTTGATGATCTGAGGGTAGACGGCACCGTCCGACGCGGTGCCCTCAGCCGCCTGCAGCACCTGGTTGAGCACCGGCAAGCACAGCAGCTGGTCAAGGCCTCCAATAAACGGGCTGGAACCGTCGCCGCCGTAGGCCAGCGACCAGCCGGCAACAATCCACAGCACGCCGACCAGGCCAATGGCGCCAAAGCACATGAGCATGGTGTTGATGACATTTTTGCGCCTCGAGAGGCCGCCATAGAAAAACGCCAGACCCGGTGTCATTAAAAACACGAGCATGGTGCAGATGAGCATAAACGTTGTCGATCCCGTATCGTACATTCGCTCCCCCTTGATCGCATGAACGTTGTCGGCGCCCATAATGCGACCGAGGAGCAACTGGTGTAGACCAGATACGGCGTTGTTAAACGCTGCGTTGTCGAATGGAAACGGCGCCGCAATCTTGGAAACGGCGCGGCAACGGGCGCGAAACGAACGGGAAATACGCGAGCAAGGAAGCCGCGAGCGCTCCCATCCCGGCTAGCGTCGGAACAGCTCGCGGGCTCGGTCGCGGAGGTCGGTAGCTCGGATGACGCCCTCGTAGCGGTTGATGCGCAGACGCGGGAAGGCATTAAAGAAGCGTAGGTCGCGGCGGCTGAGTGACACGCTCGGCACCGGACGGCTCATGCGCTTGCCGGCAAGGCGACGACTGAGCGACGGACGAGGCATGCTCGGCGCGGCATCGGCCACGCGGCGGGCAGCAAGTGCCAGACCGCGGGCACCGTCCGCGATAAACGTCGGCATCGAAGCCTTCTCTCGCAGGGCATCGAGCGTCGCGTCACCCAGCTCGGCCAGCCACGCGTTAACGGCACGGCTACGGATGTGCGTCTGTGTCACCGAGTCAATCGTCGATTCGGGAATGCGCTCGAGCATTGAGTCCGAGGCATCGGCAAGCGACTCATTGATGCGGTCGGCAAGGTCGGCGCGCACGCGCTCCAGCTGATCGGACAGACGCCGCCAGCTCGCCAACGAGCACGCCGCGTCGACCATCATCGCGACCGCGACGATAAAGGCGGACAGCCGCACAATCAGCACCGGCAGATGGCCAAGCAGCCCCAGCAATGCCGGCTCCACTAAACGGCAAATGCACAGCGCACCCAGGCCAAACGCGCAAGCCCAGTACAGGCAGATACGTCCGTGCAGGTTAAACGGTAGGTGCGAATAGTCCCAAAAGCGAGCGCCCGTTGTTTTTTCCAGCAGCACGCCCACGCTGTACTCAATCACGCTGCATACGAGCGCTGCAGCGACAAACTGGCTCGAGGCATCCGGAATCCCACGCAACAGCAGCCAGCAGGCAATGCCGCCCGCGCCATAGATAGGGCAGCACGGCCCCAGCAAAAAGCCACTGTTGGCAAATCGTCCGTGGTTGAGCATGGCGCAGACTGTCGATTCCCATGCCCAGCCGCAAAAACCGTAGAAGGCAAACGAGAGCACCAGCGCCGAGAGCGGACAGGCGGCGAGCGTCGCGCCGTCAAATGCCATATCAATCGCGGTTCCCACCGTCTACCCTCTCCTCTTTTCGTTCGAGCCCTCGTTCGAATCGTTCGCGCCGCCTTTGCGCGGTAGACGGCCGGCGACCGTCTCGCGCAGCGCGCACCATTTATCTGCCAGGCATACAATCCAAGCCTCACGACACGTCGGCGGCACTGGCACCAGCGGAAACATATGCCGCACGATGATATTCCGCTCGCGCGACGTCAGCTCAAAATCTTCCTCCGCGCGCGCTAGGGCAAAAAACGGGTGGCGAAAGCCATGCAGCCGATGGCTTGGGTCGGGATCGTGCCAATCGTAGAGAAAGTAATCGTGTAACAAGGCTCCGCGCAGCAGCGAGGCACGGTCGATCGAAACACCGACGCGGCCCAGGCGCTCGGCAAAGGACAGGCTCGTCCGCGCTACCGAAGTCACATGCGCATACACCGTCACATCGCCATGCTGAATAAACTCGCGCGTCAGGTCCAGACGGCCCGCCTGTGCCAGTTGACGGGCAGCATGGTCCACTTCGCACGCGATTTTCTCGGCACGAACGACATCGGACATGCTGCCTCCTTCCAGCGACTCACGGCGACAAGCCACGGCCTGTGCGCAATCGATAAAAACATCATGGAACACATCAGTATGGCATCGGACAAAACGTTTTGCCCCGCCAGTTGGCGAATTACCGCGCCGCCGTCACATATCAAACGCCAAAATGTGCGAGACTGTCTTGTGCAATTGTGTCGGCCGAGGGAGCGCCGGCACTCGATTCGCATGGAGTAACCCACAACGATGCTGCTTACGCAAACGACAACGCCCGAGGACGTCAAGGCTCTTAATCGTGCCGAGCTTCCGCTGCTCTGCGGCGAGATCCGTCAGGCAATCCTCGAAAGCTCCGCCGCCGTCGGCGGGCACGTTGCCCCCAACTTGGGCGTCGTTGAGCTTACGGTTGCGCTTCATCGCGTGTTTAACTCCCCCATCGACAAGATTGTCTTTGACGTTTCGCACCAGACCTACGCCCACAAGGCGCTGACGGGGCGCGCGTACACTTATATCGATCCGGAGCGTTATGGTGAGGCTTCTGGCTTTGCCAATCCCGACGAGTCCGAGCATGACCTGTTTGCCATGGGTCACACCTCGACCTCGGTGAGCTTGGGCTGCGGTCTTGCCCACGCGCGCGACCTGGCGGGTGACACGTATAACGTCATTACCGTTATTGGCGACGGCTCGCTTTCGGGCGGTCTGGCTTTTGAGGGCTTTAACAATGCCGCCGATCTCGACAGTAACTTGATCATTATCGTCAACGATAACGACCAGTCCATTGCCGAAAACCACGGTGGTCTGTATCGCAATCTGGCCGAGCTGCGCGCCAGCAACGGCACCTGTGAGCGCAACGTTTTCCGCGCGATGGGACTCGACTACCGTTATTTGGACGCCGGCAACGACGTGTTGGCCCTAGTCGACGCGCTGCAGGAACTGCGCAATATCGATCATCCCATCGTGCTGCACGTCTCCACCGCCAAGGGCAAGGGCTTTGAGCCAGCCCAAAACGACCCCGAGCGCTGGCACCACGTGGGTCCGTTTGACATGGCGACCGGGCGCAAGCTCTGCCCGGGCCATCCGAGCGAGCCTGCGCCGCGCACCTACGCCGACATTACGGGCGAGGCGCTCAGCGCCGCCATCGAGCGCGATCCGCAGGTCGTGGGCATCACGGCCGCCACACCCTACATCATGGGCTTTACACCCGAGCTTCGCGCCGCCGCCGGCAAACAGTTCGTCGATGTGGGCATTGCCGAGGAGCACGCCGTGACCTTTGCCACCGCGCTTGCGCGCTCGGGCGCCAAGCCAGTCTTTGGTGTGTACGGCACGTTTTTGCAGCGCGCCTACGACGAGCTGTGGCACGACCTGTGCCTCAACGACGCCCCCGCAACCATTTTGGTGTTTGCTGCGTCAATCTTTGGCACCACGTCCGAGACGCACCTTTCGTTCTTTGATATTTCCATGCTGGGCGGTCTTCCCAACATGCACTACTTGGCGCCGGCCTGCATGGAGGAATATCTGTCCATGCTGAGCTGGTCGCTCGACCACCGCGAGCATCCCGTGGCAATCCGCGTACCGGGCATCGGCCTGGTAAGCCGCCCCGACCTTGCGCCCGCCGAAGACACCGACTACAGCGCCGTTCGCTACAACGTGGTGCGTCAGGGCCGCGACGTTGCCGTGCTCGCGCTTGGCGATTTCTTTGAGCTGGGTGAGCGCGTGACAAACCGCTTGGCCGCCGAGTACGGTATCGAGGCCACGCTCGTCAACCCTCGCTTTGCAGCCGAGCTCGACCGCAAGTTCCTCGACAGCCTTGTCGCCGAGCATCGCGTTGTCGTCACCCTCGAGGACGGCATCTTGGACGGCGGCTGGGGCGAGCGCGTGGCGTGCTACCTGGCCTGCACGCCCGTGCGCACGCGCACCTTCGGCATCGCCAAGGGCTTCCCCGACCGCTACGACCCCAACGAACTGCTCGCTCAGAACGGCATGACGGTCGAGAACATGGCCGCCGAAGCCGTAAGACTACTCAACGAGTAAAAAACCTCCGCAAGGGAAGCACCCCTGCGGAGGTTTTTGTTTTCGCGGCGCGATTATCTCAATCTGTAACATCTAGAGGATAAATCCTCGTCCAGATGTTACAGATCTAGATAAGACATCTTAGTCCCAGACCTTTGTCTCAATCTGTAACAGCTAGAGACCTTTTGTCCGTCCAGATGTTACAGATCGAGACATTCGAATCCCCCTGAAGAGATAATCTCGATCTGTAACAGCTAGAACCCATTTCCTCGTCTACCTGTTACAGATTGAGACAAAACAACGAGACCGGCCGCCCGCAAAACGCTTTCTTAGCTGTAATAATCAACGTTTGCCCAGATAAAACCTACCAAAATAAACCTGTCCCTTTTTGGTAGGCAGAATTACCCATAAGACAAGTATGTTTCTGAGTTATTTCGTGTTGACCCATTTGAGCGGGATAGGGTATAACTCTACTCAACCGCTAGGGATTTTATTGAGAAAGGTGTTCTACCATGAGCAAGAACCTCTCCCAGCAGGTCGTTCTCGACCGCCGCGGCTTCGTTGCCGCCACCTTCGCAACCGTCGCCGGCCTTGGTCTTGCCGGCTGCTCTGACACCAGCGCCGAGGCCGACAAGGGTTCCGCCACCGGCTCCTCCAAGGACTCCGAGGATACCGAGGTTTCCGCCACGCTCGATGCCAAGGCATTCGACAAGCTCGTCAACGACGGCCCCAAGGCCGATGACGACGTCATCGCTGCCAGCACCTGGGCCACGGCCGTTAAGGACGCCGGCGTCTTTAAGATCGGTGGCGTTCAGACCTCCACGCTCTTCTCCCTCCTCAACGAGAAAGACGGTCAGACCCGCGGCTTCGATGCCGGTATCGCACAGCTCCTGTCCAACTACATTCTGGGCGAGAACAAGGTCGAGATCACCCAGGTGACCTCGGACACGCGCGAGTCTGTCCTGCAGAACGGCCAGGTCGACGCCGTCTTTGCCACCTACACCATCACTGACGAGCGCAAGAAGCTCGTCTCCTTCGCCGGCCCCTACTACTACACGCAGCAGGCCATCCTGGTGCTCGCCGATAACGACGACATCAAGAGCGTCGACGACCTGGCCGACAAGAACGTCGCCGTCCAGTCCGGCTCCAACGGCCCCGCCATCCTGGAGGAGTTCGTTCCCAAGGCCAGCCAGCAGGAGTTCAAGACCGACGAGGAGGCCCGCCAGGCACTCCAGCAGGGTCGCGTTGATGCCTACGTCATCGATAACAACATGCAGCAGAGCGCCCTGGTTCGCGAGCCCGGCAAGTACAAGATCGCCGGCAAGCCCTTCGGCAGCAAGGAGCCTTACGGCATCGGCCTGCCGCTCGATTCCGACGGCGTCGCCTTTGTCAACGACTTCCTTAAGAAGATCGAGGACGACGGCACCTGGACTGAGCTGTGGCAGATCTGCATCGGCGACCGTACGGGCGACACCAATGTTCCCGAGCTGCCCGAGATCGGGGCCTAGGCAGCGAGCCTGGTAACGGCCGCAACGAAACCATACGGAAACGCACGATGCGCTTTATTGCGATAAACTGTTTCCACACTGAGTTGTCGGGGCTTCCGTACACACGGGAGCCCCTTTCCTTATCGGCAGGAGGTCTGCATGAGTCTCTCCGAGCTCTGGTCGCTCTATGGCCAGAACTATATCGACGCGCTGCTCGCCACCTGGGGCATGACGCTTGAGTCGTTTGCCATCGCCATGGTGCTGGCCGTCGCCGCCACCGTGATGCGCGTGTCGCCGCTCAAGCCGCTGCGCGTCTTTGGCGACCTGTATGTTCAGGTCTTCCGTAACATCCCCGGCATCGCACTGCTCATCATCGTCGTCTATGCGCTGCCGCCGCTCAAGGTCGTCCTGCCCTACCGCACCTGCGTTATCGTCGCCACAGTCCTTTTGGGCTCGGCCTTTGGCTCCGAGAACTTTATGAGCGGCATCAACACCGTCGGCGTCGGCCAGGTCGAAGCCGCCCGCTCGCTGGGCATGAGCTTCAGCCGTATCCTCGCCAAGATCGTGATTCCGCAGGCACTGCGCTCAAGCGTATTGCCCATGACGAACCTCTTTATCGCCGTCATGCTCACTACCGCCTTGGGCAGTCAGGTGCCGCTTAAGCCGCAAGAGCTCACCGGCGTGGTGAGCTATATCAATACGCGCTCGCTCGGAGGCGTCGCCGCGTTCTTTATCTCGGCGCTCGGCTACCTGGGCACGGCCTTTGTGGTGAGCCACATTGGCAACTACATCGATAAGAAGGTGAGGATCCTCCGATGAGTAAGCATTCCTCCCCTGCACTTACCATGCGCGATGCGCTCTACGAGGCTCCCGGCCCCAAGATGCGTGCCAAAATTCGCATCGGCACCGCCTTTTCGCTCGTTGCCGTGGCCGCGCTCATCGCTCTGGTACTGCAGCGCTTTTATGTGACCGGCCAGCTTTCGGTCCACTATTGGTATTTCTTTACGCACCTCACCACCTGGAAGTTCCTGCTTGCCGGCTTTGAGGGCACCGTCAAAGTCGCGCTCACCGCCGGCGCCATCGCGCTGGTGCTGGGCTTAGCCCTTATGCTCGGCCGCACCAGCGACATTAAGCCGCTGCAGCTGGTCTGCCGCGTGCTCACCGATTTCTTCCGCGGCGTGCCAAGCCTGCTGTTCATCTACTTCTTCTTTTTGGTGCTGCCCCAGTACAAGATCGCGCTGCCGTCGTTTTGGATGCTCACGCTTCCCGTCGCGCTCGCTGCCGCCGGCGTACTCGCCGAGATCTTCCGCGCCGGTGTCAACGCCGTGCCGCGCGGCCAGGTCGAGGCGGCCCAGGCGCTCGGCCTCTCCAAGGCTAAAGTCACCTTTAAAATCGTATTGCCGCAGGCTATTCGATTTATCATTCCGTCGTTGATTTCGCAGCTCGTGGTCGTAGTCAAAGACACCACCGTCGCCTACGTGGTGAGCTACCCCGACCTCATGCAAAACGCCCGCGTGCTCATTACCAACTACGACGCTCTCGTGTCGGTCTACCTGGTAATCGCGGTCATCTACATCCTCATCAACGTCGCGATTAACAAGGCTGCTGTCTACGTTTCGCACAAGACCGGCGCGACCATCATCCGCTAACGCTTTACCATTTCGAGTCATAAGGAGCCAAGCACCATGGCACAGAGCACTTCTTCTACCGGCAATCAGCCGCTGATTGAGCTCAAGCACGTCGATAAGCACTATGGCGACCTGCACGTTCTCAACGACATCAATCTGTCAGTCGATCGCGGCGAGGTCGTCGTTGTGATCGGTCCCTCGGGCTCAGGCAAGTCGACCATGTGCCGAACCATCAACCGCTTGGAGACCATCGACTCGGGCGAGATCCTCATCGAAGGTCAGCCGCTTCCGCAGGAAGGCAAAGACCTTGCCCGCATGCGCGCCGAGTTGGGTATGGTGTTTCAGCAGTTCAACCTGTTCGCACATATGACCGTACTGCAGAACGTCATGCTGGGGCCGGTCGACGTGCTGGGCGTCTCCAAGGATGAGGCTCGCGAGCGCGCCATGGACCTACTGGGCCGCGTGGGCGTTGCCGAGCAGGCCGATAAGGTGCCCGCACAGCTCTCGGGCGGCCAGCAACAGCGTGTAGCCATCGCACGTTCGCTTGCCATGCAACCCAAGGCCATGCTTTTTGACGAGCCCACGAGCGCCCTTGACCCCGAAATGATCAACGAGGTGCTCGAGGTCATGGTCCGTCTGGCTCAGCAGGGCATGACGATGATCGTCATCACGCACGAGATGAACTTCGCCCGCCGCGTTGCCGATCGCGTCGTGTTTATGGCCGACGGCCAGATCATGGAAACCGGCACGCCCGACGAGTTCTTCGACCACCCCCAGACCAAGCGCGCCCAGGACTTCCTCAACTCCATTAAGGGCCACTAGCCCAATTGCCACGCGGGCAAATTCATCAGTAACGTTTGTCCCGCGCCACCCCTGTGCCATGTCCACCCGGATTCGAAAGCCGCACCCATGATCGGAACCCGCACCTCATCGTCCTACACTCCGCACGTCGACGTCGATCCCGCTGACCGCCCGCTTATCCTGGTAGCACCACGCTGGGAAGAAGCGAAGCCCTATTTGAGCGAGACGCTCTCCCCCAACGAGGAGATTGCGAGCGTATTTGTCGACGCCATTCTTGCCGCCGGCGGTCTGCCGCTGCAGATGTCCATCACCGAGGACATTGAGGTCATCCGTCATTACGTCGATATCGCCGACGGCATCGCCATTCCCGGCGGCCCCGATGTCAATCCCAAACGTTGGGGCGATGATCGACCCTACGACCCCACCCTCTGCTGCGAGATTCGCGACCGTTTTGAGTTTAAGCTGGTTAACGAGGTACTTCGCGCCAAGAAGCCGCTCTTTACCACCTGCCGCGGCACGCAACTGCTCAACGTCGCCACCGGCGGCACCCTGTGCATGGACGTGCCGAGCCTGGGCGCGCGCGAGGGCCGCACGCAGTGGCGCCATACCCACGTGCTCAACGACCCTGTGCATCCTGTCGAGGTCGTGCCGGGCTCGCTGCTGGAGCGCGCGGTTGGCGGGCACAGGCTGATCCAGACCAACTCCGCACATCACTGCTGCGTCGATCGTCTGGGTAAGAGCACGCGCTTGGTCGCCAAGGCAACCGACGGCGTTCCCGAGTGCATCGAAGTCGAAGGCCAGCCGTTCTGTCTGGGTGTGCAATGGCATCCCGAGTACACCTGGCAGACGCTCGAGACCGACTTTAACCTGTGGAAGTCGTTTGTCGAGGCGGCGGCCAAGGTAAAGCAGACCCGCTAGTTCGCGAACCGCATAACAGATAAGGGCGCCCCGCCGGCCACATGGTCCGACGGGGCGCCCTTTTGCCTATACGCGACAGGCGCGCAGCCCAAGGCTCGCAAGCTCTTATTCGGCCGTCTCGCGCAGGGCCGACATCGTAGCCGCATATTGCTGCTGCAGCGCATGCATCCCCTCGCGAGCGCCGTCAACGGCATCGGCGCCGCGCAGCGCCTCGGTCACCACGACCGCCGGCTCGTACAGATTATCGAATCCCAGGTTCTGGCTCACGCCCTTGAGCGTGTGCGCTGCCATAAACGCACCTTCGGCGTCTCCCGCCGCCATGGCGGCCTCCAGCTTGTCCATGCTCTCGTCATCCAAAAACTTGAGGGCAAAGCGGGCGAGCATTTCCTCGCCCATCAGCCGAGCGCACGCGTCATCATAATTGGCGCCGATCTTCTCATACGCCTCACGCATGGAAATCATGGATTAAAAACTCCTTTGGTCAAACTAAATCGTGGGAAACGCGACAACGTCGGCGGGGCGTGCCAACGTCTCGGCAATTTGGTCTTGCACCTCAAGCAGACAATCGAGCAGCAGCGGGTTAAAGGTGCCGCACTTACCGTCCAGGATCATCTGAATTGCCTCCTTGTGCGGGATAGCGTCCTTGTACACGCGCACGCTCGTCAGAGCATCGTACACGTCGGCCACCGAAACCACCTGTGCGGCAATGGGAATTTCGTCGCCCTTAAGGCCATCGGGATAACCCTTGCCGTCCCAGCGCTCGTGATGCCAACGCGCAATCTGGTACGCATATTCCATAAGCGCATTGCCGGCGTGATGGCTACCCAGCTCAAGCAGCATGTCGGCGCCGATCGTGGTATGCGTCTTCATAATCTCGAACTCCTCGGACGTAAGGCGCCCGGGTTTGTTGAGAATCGCATCGTCAATCGACATCTTGCCGATATCGTGCAGCGCCGAAGCCAGGGCAATCGTGGAGCGCTCCTCATTGTCAAGGGAAATGGTGTCGCTACGCTGGACCAGACAGCCAAGCAGCAGCTCGGTCAGCTTTTCGATGTTCGTAACGTGCCTGCCGCTCTCGCCGTTGCGAAGCTCCATGACGCCAGCCATGATGTCGATGAGCATGCGACTGTTCTTGACACGCTCGTTGTACTGCTGGGACAGCAGGCTCGTCAGACGGCGCTGTTTGGCGTATAGGCGGATGGTGTTGCTTACACGGCGGCGCACGACACGGGAGTCAAACGGGCGGTTGATATAGTCCGAGGCGCCCAGCTCGTACGCGCGCAGAACCATATCATCGGAATCTTCGCTCGAAATCATGATGACAGGCAGATTGTCACTAACCGATCGGCGCGACAGACCGGCCAGCACCTCAAAGCCGCTTATGCCCGGCATGACAATATCCAGCAGCACGAGCGACAACTCATCACCATAGCGGTCGACCATGTCGAGCGCCGTACGACCGTTGTCGGCCTCGAGGATGCAATACTCGTCCTTGAGCATCTCGCTGAGAATGACTCGGTTCATCTCGGAGTCATCGACAATAAGTACCAAAGGCTTTTCGCTTTGGAAGGCCTCGATGGAATCGGCATCGGTCACGACCGTACCGGCTTTTGCCTTAGCGCGGCTCAGTAACTGGACAGCGCGGCCAACGCCCTCATCGACCGTCTCGCCATGAATGCGAACGCCACCAACACATGCCGTCAAGCTCACGTACTCATGGCCCGGAATAATCGTGGAACGAACGGCATCGGACACCTGATGCAGGCGACGGGTGAAGTCATCGGAGGGAATATTGGGCATGACAACCACAAACTTGTCGCAGCCATAGCGCACAAGCTCGTCAGTCGAACGGATTCCGCTGCGCATGGCTGTCGCCACGGCACTGAGCGCAAGGTCGCCGGCATGACGGCCACACGTATCGTTGAAGACCTTAAAATCATCAAGGTCGATCATCGCAACGCCGGCATTCATGCGGGCGCTACGGAGCTTTTCCTCGTAATATCGGCGATTGTGCACGCTCGTCAGCACGTCGGTGTAGACAAGGTCCTCTTTTGCAGCCTCTTGCCCATCGATCGGACGCACCATCAGCAGGACATGAGGCTCGCCCTCGACCTTCAGAGGGCGCAGATGGGCGCGGTACTCAACGCCATCGTTGAGGAGTTGCTCCGACACCTCATCGGAATCTGTCAAGGCCTCAAGACTTGCCTGGCGCAAACAAGGGCAGCGATCACCGGCGAGCAGGCAGTTAGGCTCGCTCTTAATCTGATCGGCCGACAGCAAACGTACCACGGGGTAGGTCTTCGCGACACGGGCGACCTCGGTGGCAGCCTCCTCGTCGGTTAAATTGACCTCGTGATTATTGAGCATATGGGGCCCTTTCGATAGCTTCGCATGGTAGCGGTGGGTTCCAAATGTTACAAGGGTAACACCTTGCCGATGCAGGTAAGCACGTGAATGCTGTTACATTTTTATGAGTTGGCAGACGGCGCGATTGAAGCCGCAGACGTGAGGTTTTAAGCATATTTGTTAACAAGGCCGAAACGTTTGCGGGTGAAGTCTGCTTTGGCTATTGCGGGTGTTAGAGCCCCAGGATGCCAAGGACAGTCTGGGCAGCCGCTCCCGGGCGATCGCGCAGGCCGTTGTGCGCGCCGGGAACCATTACGAGTGGACAGTCCAAAAGCTCAGCCGCCACCCTTGTGCCCGCCTCGCGAGGCGTGCCAATCGAGAGCTCGCCCAGGAGCACGGCGGCCACCGTTTTCGACGCACGAACGCTATCCCAATCGGGAACGCAGGTCATAGTAATCCCGTATTCGTTTGCCATGAAGCTGCGGCCGTTGCGCAGGGCATGCTTGGCTTCTGCCTCGGTTAACTTGGGGGCCTCAGGGTCCGAATCGCCGATGGCGCCCAGGAAGGCCCGTAATGCCCTGGAGACCTTTCCCGCGGCGATCATCTCGAGCAAAACCGGGGCCGCGCCCAGACCGGCACCCTCATCCGTCACGGCGGGTTCATGCAGAATCGCACGCGAGATTATGGTGGGGTTTGCACGGAGAAGCTCCAGCGTCACCAGCGTACCGGCACTGTGCGCGAGCACGTTTGCCGGAGTGCCAATATGCTCGATAACGGCCTGCAGGTCCGCGGCCTGGACGGCGAGGTCGTAGCGTCCGTCTGCAGCGTCGCCGCTCTCGCCGCAACCGCGCCGGTCGTAGGTAATGACGCGATAGTCACAGGCGAGCTCGCGGGCGATGGCGTCAAAAAAGACGCCGTCGACGCAGGCACCGTGCACGCAAACCAAGGCGGGTGCGTCGGACGATACAACCGGGCCGGCATACTCGCGGCAGGCGATCGTAGTGCCCGCATTCTCGACCGTAAAATCCATACTGTGTTCCCATCGTCAACACCACCAGGCCGTGCCGGGGTGCGGCTTGGTCAGATGGCGTCATTTTGTGTGTACATGAATGCGTCTACTGTACCCAGCTCGCACCCTTTCATGACAGGGTTTCGAAAACTCGCCCGATTGCAAGGTTTCTGCCTAAACAACAGCGCCCAAACCCGCAACCCACATGAAGGCCGATGCTATGCTTAAGCTCAACTGTCCCAAGGAGCATATGCCTATGTCTACGTTTTTAAATGCCAGCCCCATCTTTGGGCCCGTTCGCAGCCGTCGCCTGGGCCTTTCGCTCGGCGTCAACATGATGCCGGCCAGCGGCAAAATCTGCACGTTCGACTGCATTTACTGCGAAAACGGTCTCAACGCTGAGCGCCCCTGCCATGAGCCGTACAACATAGCTGCCGTGGCACTCGACGCGCTCGAGGTAAAGCTGCGCGAGATGGCAGCCGAGGGCGAGCTCCCCGATGTAATCACCTTCGCAGGCAACGGCGAGCCCACCGCCGCACCGGAGTTTCCGCAGGCCATCGCCGGCGCCGTCGCGCTGCGCGACGAGCTGGCCCCAAACACCAAGATTGCCGTGCTTTCCAATGGCACGCGCGCCGACCGTCCCCAGGTACACGATGCGCTCATGATGGTCGACGACAACATCCTCAAGCTCGATACGGTCGACCCGGCTTTTATCCAGCTGCTCGACCAGCCCGTTGGCCCCTACGATGTAGAGCACCAGATCGAAACGTTCGCGAGCTTTGACGGCCACGTCATTATCCAGACGATGTTTTTGAGCGGCGAGTACCGAGGCAAGTCTCTCGATAACACCGGCGAGGAGTACGTCGGCCCTTGGCTCGCGGCGCTCGAACGCATTCGCCCGCAGGAGGCGACTATCTACACGGTGGCGCGCGAGACACCGGTCGCCGGCCTTGCTAAAGCGGCGCCCGAGGTGCTCGACAAGATTGCTGCACGCGTGCGCGCCCTCGGCATCCCCTGCCAGGTGAGCTACTAGCAAAACCACGCAGCAGCCAGTGCCCGCCATCCCGCCCCATCGGTTGCGGTGATATAGTTCCTATTTGTGCTGTTAAACCGCTTAAATCGGAACTATATCACCGCAACTTTTATAGACGCGTGGGTGGGCTATACTAGCTGCGTATGAAAGGAAGTTAGCCATGTTTGACAAAGGACCCGTGCCCGGCCGCAACGACGCTTGCTGGTGCGGCAGCGGCAAAAAATATAAGAAATGCCATAGCACCTTTGATGAGCGCCTCGAGCGCTTGTGGGAAGAGGGCTGGGAGGTTCTGCCCCGCACGCTCTACAAGACGCCCGCCGATATCGAGGGCATCAAGCGCTCGGCCGCCATCAACGTGGGCGTGCTCGATTACGTAGGCGAGCACATCGCCGCGGGCATGACCACCAACCAGATCGACCAGATGATCTACGACTACACCGTCGAGCACGGCGGCACGCCGGCCGACCTCAACTACGAGGGCTACCCCAAGAGCGTATGCACCTCGATCAACGACGTGGTCTGTCACGGTATCCCCTGCGATACGGACGTGCTGCACGAGGGCGACATCATCAACGTCGACTGCTCCACGATCCTGGACGGCTACTTTAGTGATTCGAGCCGCATGTTCTGCATCGGTGAGGTCTCTGCCGAGCGCCAGCGCCTGGTCGAGGTCACCCGCGCCAGCGTGGAAGCGGGCTTGGCAGCCGTCAAGCCATGGTTGCCGCTCTCCGTTATGGCCGAAGCCGTGCAAAAGACGGTCGAGGACGCCGGCTTTAGCGTGGTGCGCGAGTACGGCGGACACGGCATTGGCAAGGAGTTCCACGAGGACCCGTTTGTGGGCTTTACCACCGAGGCGCCCGATGTGGACACCATCATGGCTCCGGGCATGGTCTTTACCATCGAGCCCATGGTCAACGCCGGGGCGCCCGACATTAAGATTAGCAAGGGTGACGGTTGGTGCGTGCGCACCAAGGACGGCAGCGATTCGGCTCAGTGCGAGGTACAGCTCGTGGTGACCGAGGACGGCTACGAGCTGCTGAGCTGGTAGCCGCAGATGCGCCGGATGCTGACGGGCAAACCCGCTTTGCATCCGGCGTTTTATTTGAACGTTTTGCCTGATAAAACCTGCCAAAATAAACCTGTCCTTTTTTGGCAGGCTGAGCGGAGATGACTGCTTGTGAACATCCTGGTTTTGTTGCCTGTCAACGACCGCCATCGTGCGATCCTCGAGTCGAGCGCTCCAGGCGAGGACTTTATCTACACGAGCGCCGACGCCGCCACACGTGAACAGGTCGCCGATGCCGACGTGATCCTGGGCAACATCGACCCTGGCATGCTCACGGCATGCGAGCATCTCCAGCTGTTGCAATTGCAGACCGCCGGCTATGACGATTACTTGGCCGCCGGCACCGTGCCGGCTGAAGCTAAGCTGTCTTGCTCGATCGGCGCCTACGGTCAGGCCGTGAGCGAGCACATGTTTACCATGGTCCTTTCCATGATGAAGCGCCTGCCCGGCTATCACGATTTGCAGCGCGAGCATCGCTGGGAGGATTTGGGGCCGGTTACCTCGCTCAAAAATGCCAACGTGCTGGTGCTGGGCGCGGGCGACATTGGCGGCCACTTTGCCACGCTCTGCCGCAGCATGGGTGCGCACGTCCGCGGCATCAAGCGCCATCCGCTCGTCTACCCCATTGTGTTTGAGGACATGGACGGCATGGACGCCCTACCTGAGCGCTTGGCGGAGGCCGACATCGTCGCATCCTTTATGCCGAGCACGCCCGAGACCCGCGGCCTGGCGAACGCCGAGTTCTTCGCCGCGATGAAGCCGGGCGCCTTCTTTGCCAACGGCGGCCGCGGCGACCTTGTGGTCGCCGACGACTTGGTTGCCGCCTTGGAGTCGGGACATCTCGCCGGCGCCGCGGTCGACGTCACCGACCCCGAGCCCCTGCCCGCGACAAGCCCGCTGTGGGATGCGCCCAACATGCTCATCACACCGCATATCTCGGGCTGGTTCCACTTGGAGGCCACGCTCAACAATGTGGTCGACATTGCCGCGGAGAACTTGCGTCATCTGCAAGCGGGTGAGACGCTCCGCCGTTGGATCGAACACTAAGAATTACGCCGTTTTACAAACGGCGTAATGAGCCGACGCTGCGAGCCCGCCGTTTGGCCAACCTGCGGCGCTTTGCTGGCGCGGCCCTACCTGTGGGCTCTCGCTGACCATTATTCGACCAAAGGGGTCTAGCGCTATTTAAGCGTTGTTAGATAGCTTCTTGCATCTTCTACGTTCATTGCTGCGACGGGCGCATGCGAACAGAGCTTGACATCGTTGGTGACCAGGAGATCTGCCTTTGCGCGCATCGCTGCCGCGATGATTAAATCGTCTTCGTAATCGCTATGGAGCTTACGCTGCTTACTCGCCATCCACATGTCGCTCAGGTCGCAGGGCACGGGCGTAGCAAGTTGCGACAACACGTCGAGGCAATCCCATGCAAGTGATGTCGCCGCCACGGCGGCATCTTGGGATAGTGAGCCATGCTCGCGCCGATACCATGCCTTATGTTCGCTTGAAATCAAATAGAACAGATCTTTGGACGATGTCGCCGCATACAGCAAATCCACCTGCGCCGTGCATGCATCGCGTAAAAACTCAATCGCCACCGAACGACCACGTCGTGAGGGAATGAAGTAATCGAGCCACACGTTGGTGTCAACCAAGATACGCCTTGGAGCCTCACTCATAGAGCCAGCTCATCTCCTCGCCATAGCGATCCGCATAGGCATTCCGTTTGAGCTCTTCGTCGTCCGATGGCTGAGCCCTGACCATATCGATTCCCGACTCACGGCAAGCGGCAGCGAACAGCTTCGACCCCTGATCCATGAGCTCGAGCTTACGTTTGGCGGCCTTTTCGCGCTCGCGCTGTTCCGCCCGGGCACGACTGGGCAGCAGGATATCCTCGAGCGCGCCGGGCCGATCAGCCAGAGATGCCGCAAGTTGCCAGAGCGCACGCACCGCTTGGCTCGGCGTCATACCGGCCCTGGAGAGAGCGGCGTCCCCACTCCTTTTAAGATCGGCATCGAGACGCACGTTGATCTGAGCGGCTGTTGTGGTCATGACCCCTCCTTAATACTTCAAAACTATCATAAAACTCTATGGTAGATACGTAAAGCATGTATAGCATTTATAAGCATTAGCCGTACTCTGTACACAAAAAGCCGCCGAGGCACACTGCACCTCGGCGGCCACGTATCACAGATCTAGCTCGGTTTCACCCTTTGCATTCGCCCAGATAAAACCTGCCAAAATTAACATCCCTTTTTGGCAGGTTTTAGAGCTCCACGCTTTCGGCTCCGTTGATGGTTAGGTTGCGCTCGTAGAAGGCGGTAAGGGCGCGGATGGCGCACACGACGTCGCGGACGCCGCCGGTCTCGTAGCTTGAGTGCATGGCCAGCTGCGGTAGGCCCACGTCCACGGCGTGCATGCTCGCCTGCATATTGGACAGATTGCCGAGCGTGGAGCCACCCGCCATATCGCTCTTGTTGGCGAAGGCCTGCGTGGGCACGTCGGCGTCGTCGCAGATGGCCTGGAACACCGCGCGGCTAAAGGCATCGGTGCAGTAGTGCTGGTTGGCAGCTTCCTTGATAACGATGCCGCCGTTGAGCACGACCTGGTTGCGGGCATCGCACTTCTCGGCATGGTTGGGATGCACGGCATGTGCATTGTCGCAGCTTACAAGCATCGAGGCGGCAAGGGCGCGATGATACGACTCGTCGTCAAAGCCCAGCGATCCGTTGATACGGCGCAGCGCATCGGCCAAGAACGTCGACATGGCACCCTGCTTGGTCTCGGAGCCAACCTCCTCGTTATCGAAGCAGCAGAAGACCGAGACGTCGTGCGCGTTTTCGGCGCCCAAAAATGCCTGCAGCGAGGTGTAGGCGCAGGCCAGGTCGTCGAGCTTGGGCGTCGAGATAAACTCGTCGGCCCAGCCCCAGATGCGTGCATCCTGACGATTGACCAGGAACAGGTCGCGACCCAGAATCTGCTCGGGCTCAACATCCAGCTCTTCGGCGATCAGGGCATCGAAGTCACCCTGCTTAAGCTCGCCGGCGCTGATGAGCGGACACAGGTCAACGGCTCGGTTGGGAGCAAAGCCCTCGTTAACGCCGCGGTTCATGTGGATGGCGAGACTCGGGATAATGGCGACCTCGCGCTCTGTAGCGAGCAGGCGGCTCTCGATACGGTCGCCCTCGCGTACCAGTACGCGGCCCGCGAGTGCCAGCGGACGGTCGAACCAGGTGTAGTCGATCATGCCGCCGTAGGCCTCGGTGTTCAGGCGCAGCGTCTCGCCCGCGCCATCGAGCTCGGGCACGGCCTTGACCTTAAACGTCGGCGAATCGCTGTGTGACGCCGTGAGCTGAAAATGATAGTCACCGGCAACGCCGTCCTCGCCCCACGTCGCGGCCAGGTCCTCGCCCACTTTAAAGGCAACAACGCTCGAGGTATTGCGCTGCGTGTAGTAACGACCGCCCGGCTCGATATCCCATGCCGCGTTCTCGGGCAGGTAGGTAAAGCCCGCCTCGTCGAGCTCGGCCATAATGGTCGCCGCCGTATGGAACATGCTGGGGCATGCCTCGATAAAGTCGATAAGGTCGTTGGCGGCCTCGATATCGTCGGCCGTCACGTGCGCGCGCTCGGGCGTTTCCTGATCCGTCATGCTCTCCCCTTTCGCTGGGTTGATGGTCCCCTCCAGCATACCCCGCCACGCCAGCGCCGCACTCTTCATTCCGTGCTTAATTCCGCGCCGCTCACCAAGTTGAGCCATCATGCCCGCGCTCCCTTTGCGACAATTGCGCTAACAGGACGAGAGGAGCCGTCATGAAGCCACGTAACATTGCCATCGCCTGCGGTGTCGCAGGAGTCGCCGCCGGCCTTGCCGCTGCCGCCGGCATCGTTTACCGCAAGCAAATCAAGTCCGCCGCGTCGCTCAAACGCTTGACCGGCTACGCAGACGGCTATGACCTGTACGCAATCGACATCGCCTACGACTACGATCTTGATCGCATCATCGCCGCTGGCGTGCGCGACGACCAGGCCTACATCGATGCCGTGGTGGCGCAGGTGCTGCCCGGTGTGCCGGCACATGTCCAGGCGCCCCAGTTTGCCTGCAGCGCTTTTGTCGCCGTAGATGCCGAAGGCCGCGTGCGCACCGGTCGCAATTACGACTTTAAGGACGATACTTCGGCGCTGCTGGTGCGCAATCACCCGCGCGACGGCTATGCCTCCATCGGCTTTGCGGCCCTCAACAACCTGGGCACCAACGCTCCGCTTGACTCCGTCGCCGGACGCACCGCTGCACTCATGGGCCCGTTTGCCCAGCTCGACGGTGTTAACGAATGCGGCGTGTCCATTGCCGTACTCACCCTGGATTCCAAGCCCTGTGACCAGGACACGCAACGCCCCGTCATCAATACCTCGCTCGCCATCCGTCTGGTGCTCGACCGTGCCGCCACCACGCAAGATGCTGTCGACCTGCTTTCCGCCTACGACATGCACGCCATGGCAGGACGCGATTACCACTTCTTTATCAACGACGCCGCCGGTGACGCGCGCGTAGTAGAGTGGGATCCGCATGATTCGGACCGCACTTTCAAAGCGACTCCCGTACGCCAGGTTACGAACTTCTACGCCTGCTATGGCGACGAAGTGCTGCCCAACCAAAAGAATGGCGAGCTGGGCCATGGTAAAGAGCGCGCCGTCGCAATCGCCGATGTCCTTGACGCCCATGTCGGTGCCCAGGACGAAACGATTGCCTGGGAAGCCCTGCGCGCCGCAGCGCAAGAGCCCAATCCGGAAGACATCACCAGCAATACGCAATGGTCGGTCGTCTTTGACAATACCGAACCCGCCGCCGCTATTACACTGCGCCGTCACTGGGGCGACGTCGACGCCTTCGCGCTGTAAGGAGCCAGGCCCGTCGACCTTACGCTCGCCTGACGTTGCTTACATTTCTATACGCTTGAGCTAACACGTTTTACCCCCGTATCAACAATGTGCGGGGGTAAACTTATGCGCATGTTATAACTTGCCCGGAAGGATTCATCATGCTTAGGATCGGTCTTCTTACCAGTGGCGGCGACTGCCAGGCGCTCAACGCCACCATGCGCGGGATTGTCAAAACGCTTATGACCAATAGCGAAGAACCTATCGAGATCTATGGTTTTGAGGACGGCTACCAGGGCCTTATCTACAGCAGGTTCCGTGTCATGACGCCTGCCGATTTTAGCGGCATCCTTACCCGTGGCGGCACCATCCTGGGCACAAGCCGTACGCCGTTCAAGCGCCTGGATATTCCCGAGGCCGACGGCGTCGCGAAGGTGCCGGCAATGGTCCACACCTATCATAAGCTGCAGCTCGACTGCCTGTTTATGCTGGGCGGCAACGGCTCCACCAAGACCGCCAACCGTCTGCGCGAAGAGGGCCTCAACGTTATCGCCCTGCCTAAGACCATCGATAACGACACCTGGGGCACCGAGTTGACGTTTGGCTTTACGAGCGCCATCGACGTCGCCACCAAGTGCATCGACGACATCCACACCACTGCCTCGAGTCACGGCCGCGTGTTCGTTATCGAGATCATGGGCCACAAGGTCGGCTGGATTCCGTTGTATGCCGGCGTCGCGGGCGGCGCGGACGTCATCCTGATCCCCGAGATCCCCTACGACATGGATAACGTCATCAAGACCATCGAGCATCGCATGGAGACCGGCAGTCGCTTTACCATCGTGGCCGTCGCCGAGGGTGCCATCTCCAAGGAGGACGCGGCGCTGTCCAAGAAGGAGTACAAGAAAAAGCTCGCCGAGCGCACAAGCCCGTCGATCGTCTACGACATCGCCAAGGAGATTGAGGCCAAGACCGGTCGCGAGACCCGCGTCGCCATCCCCGGTCACACGCAGCGCGGCGGCCAGCCCGACGCTCAGGACCGCATCTTTGCGACCCAGTGCGGCGTCGAGGCGGCACTGGGGTGCCTACGCGGCGAGTTTGGCTACATGATTGCCCTGCGTGACGGCAAGATGTGCCACATGCCGCTCGAGGATGTCGCCGGCAAGCTCAAGTATGTCGACCCCCAGAGCGATCTGGTGCGCGAGGCCAAGGCGCTGGGCATCAGCTTCGGCGACGAATAGCCTCGGCTGGAACCGCCCCCATCGGAGGCCCCAGGGCTTACTTCCCAAATCTTTCCGCAGGACGGAAGGACCCCGCCGCGCGAAGCGCACGGCGGGGTCCTGACATGTCCGAGGACGATTTGGGAGGTATGCCCTGGGGTCTCCTGCGGCAACTGGGGAGGCTGAGGCTATTCGTCTTCTTGCTGCGGGCGCCTAGGGTGGGGTGTGGCGTGCATTTTTGGGAGTATTCAGCAGCCGAGGATGCCTGCATACTGGATTTTGGGCGAAAGGCAGGCGCTATGGGCCGCATTCTGGGTCGCGCGCGCAGACGTGGTGTAAGAGTGTCCTGAGGTCCGTCGCTGCAAGTCC
>UQID01000026.1 GCA_900541045.1 uncultured Collinsella sp. | reverse complement strand
GGGCGCAACCTCGGATGCCGGGGCTATGGGAAATGCCGGCGCGGCGGGCTCGGCCACGGCATCGGACTCGCCTGCGGGCGCAGGCTGCGGGGTCTTGGGTGCAGGGCCGTCCTCGGGGGATGTCCCCGCCTCGGGCGCCGGCGTAGACGCGGGCGCAACCTCGGATGCCGGGGCTATGGGAAATGCCGGCGCGGCGGGCTCGGGTGCCGCAAACACCGCAGCGCTCTCGTTGATTGCCGCGGCGACGGGCTCTGCAAAGTGAGCCGGCGCCGGGGT
Source organism: uncultured Collinsella sp. (assembly GCA_900541045.1). Taxonomy (GTDB): domain Bacteria; phylum Actinomycetota; class Coriobacteriia; order Coriobacteriales; family Coriobacteriaceae; genus Collinsella. The sequence continues at coordinate 34,437 of UQID01000026.1, read as the reverse complement.
TGCTTCGGGCGCTGTGGGCTGTTCCGCAGCATGTGCGCCGATGGGCGCCGCTACGGCATCCTCTTCGTCCTCGTTATCGGCGAGATCCGAAATATCATGCGTTACATGCGAAAGAGGCAGGGAGAACACGGTGTCCTCGGGCTCCACGGGTGCGGAGCCTGCCGGAGCGGCGTGGGCCGGCGCAGCTGTGGTGGCGGCCGGTGCCTCGGTCATAGTTGCGGACTTGTTCTCCTCGTCGATCATCGACGGTTCACCTTCATGACCACGTCGCCAATCTGGACTTCGTCGCCTTCGCGCAGCGTTGCGGGCTCCACGAGCTGGCGGCCGTTGACGAGCGTGCCGTTAAGCGAGTTGAGGTCCTCGATGATGAGCGCCGGGCCCTGCAGCGAAAAGCGCGCATGCGAGGCCGAGACGAACGGTTCGTTGATGCAGATGTCCGAAGATGGCGAGCGACCGACGATGACGGGGCCGAGCATGTCTACGTGGATGCCGCGGATGCCGCGCGGACCCTTGTCCACATCAATCGTCCAGATAGCCGAGTCGCGGCGCTGCCCGCGCACAAGCCCCACGCCGGTCTTCATGACGGCGAACAGGAAGATATAGAGCAGGGCGACCAGGACGATGCGGCCTGCAAAAAGGACGATATCGATGTTCATAAGCGACTATCCCCTAAATTCAAAGGTACTCAGGCCAAACGTCAGCAGATCGCCGTTGCGCAGCGGGCAGCGCGTAATGCGGCGGTTGTTGACGAGCGTGCCGTTGGTGGAATTGAGGTCCTCGATCGACCAATCCGAGCCCGTAAAGGTGAGCTGGGCGTGGCGGCGCGACACGTTGGGGTCGCGCAGGGCAATGTCGGAAACTGAGCGCTCGCGACCGATGGTCACCTGTGCGGAGGTGATGCTATGGCTCTCGCCGCTCACGACGTCGACGAGCTGGGCGAGCGGGCGCTGCGGGGCGCGAGTGCTCGCCATGTTGGAGGCGATGCCGGCTGCGGCGCCTAGGCCCACGGCGGCACCGATCGCGGCGGCTCCGCCCATGCCGGCAAGCGCGTCGCGCGAGACGGTCTGCGGCACCGGGATGGGTGCGGCGGCGGGGTCGGGGACGCTAGGCGCGAAGGGGTCTGCCACGGCAAGCGGGTCGGGAGCGGCGGCGCGAGGCGTCGGCTGCTGCTGGGGCATGGCGGCGGGGCGCTGCTGCTGCGGGGCAGCAAACTGCTGCTGGCCGGCGCGCGGGGCGCTGGCGGCACGGCTTGCCGCGGAGTTGTTCTGGCCCAGGCCGTTTTGATAGGCGCGCTCTTCCTCGTACAGGCGGCCGAGCGTGGGGGCATCGACGTTCTCGGCAAAGACCGAGAACTTGCCGGCGCGCAGCTGCGGATCGATCATAAAGCGCACGAGGGGCTCGCCGACAAAGACATAGCGGCGCTTTTCGGCCTGCGCCTTCACAAACTCGCGGACCTCGCGCGAAAGCTCGGGGTAGAACGGGGCGAGCATGGGATCGTCGTCGGCGGCGATAAGGATGGTATAGAGTGCCGGCGCCGTGTTGACGCCGTTAATCACCAGAGTCTGATCCTCCATGTCGCGAGCGGCCTGCTTGGCAAGCTTCTTAAAGGAGAACGGGGCACGGGTGGCACCGAAGATGCCGGCCACGTGGTCCTCGAAGATGTTCAGGAAGTTCACGAAAGATCACTCTCCGTATAGGTTCTTTGGTATCCGAGCAAATATAGGCATATCCCAACGATTATAGAGGATAGGGTTCCCGCAACCGCCGCCTTGGCGATGACCGCGGCTGCAAGGCTGGCAATTTCCATATGGTGTGCAAGACAGGACGCCGCTGCGCAGCCGATGCCGGTGACAGCGATGGCGGCGATTGCGACAAGGTTTGAGCCCTGATCGGCACGCTTGGCATGGGCATTGAGCAGCGCAGATGACGCTGCGGCAGTTGCCGCGACCAGCACAAAGGCAGCCCAAAGGAGCGGGTCTCCCAGCGCTGCAGCAACGTTACCGAGCCCCAGCACGCCTCCGGCTGAAAGCGCGACCGTGGCCAGACGGGCAAAAAGCGCGCCCATGCCCGTTGCCGCGGCGGCGCTTGCCGGGCCGAGCCAAAATGACGCGACGCCGGCGGCGACCCCAGCTGCCAGGAAGGTATTGCCGGTCAGACAGCCAAGCGCGAGTGCACAGGTGAGCGCGGCGCTCGCGGCAGCCTCGGTGCGACCCCAGGCAATCCACCAACCGGACATGGCGGCGGCAAAGATCACCGCGACGGGCAACATCGACAGGATGCCCTGCGCCTGCATGGTGGCGTTGGCCATGAGCACCAAAAAGCCCACAGCCGAGATGGCCGAGCCAATCTGGGGGGCCAGGCCAGCCGCCGCTCCGATCGCGATGGCCGCAATGACCAGGCCGGGAAGCGCCGCGACCCCGGCCGTTTGCATCAGCAAAAAGCTATAGGTGCCGCACGTTAGCGCCGAGATAGTGCGCATGGTGTAGTCGCGCGCATGGCTCCAGCGCGTGCCCGCCCAGCCGAGTGCGGGGTCGACCTCGATGGCATCGTCCTCGTAGTGCGACGGCTCGATATCGTCGAGCTCCTGCTCGTCATCCGAAAGCTCGCCAACCATTTGCTCCAGGCTGCGACGGCCTTCGCGCACGCTGCCCAGACCGGCAAGGAGCTGGTCGCAAAATGCCTCGATGCTGTTGGGGCGGTCCTGCGGCATGGGGGAGAGCGCGCTCATGAGCGCGGCCTCGGCTCCCGGGGGAAAGTGTGGTATCAGCTCGCTGGGATAGGTGGCGCCGCCGATGATGCGGTCGAGCGAGTCGGCGGGCGTGGCCGCCATAAAGGGAGCGCTGCCGCACAAGCCCTCATAGATAACGCAGGCGAGGGCAAAGACATCGGCGCGCTCGTCGACCGTGCCGGTCTCGATATCGAGCTGCTCGGGCGGCATGTAGCCGATGGTGCCGCCGCGCGAGCCGCCAAAGCCGCCGGCAGACGACAGCCGCGCCATGCCAAAGTCGGTGAGCTTTACATTGCCCGAATGGTCGATAAGCACATTGGCGGGCTTTATGTCCAGATGAAGCACGCCGTTTGCATGGGCAAAGGTGAGTGCCTGACCCAGCGCGTCGGCAATGGCCGCGGCCTCGTCAAAGGTAAGGGAGTGGCCGTCTACGCGATGCAAAAACTCGGCCAGCGACATGCCATCGACATATTCCATGACCAGGTAGGCATAGGCTGTGTCGTGCGTAAAGTCGATGACCTGCACGATATTGGGATGTTGAAGCATGGCGGCAGTGTGCGCCTCGCGCAGGACATCCATGATGTCGCTGGCGGGCATGCCAGCACCGTTGATGAGGGGGATGCGTTTAATGGCGACGCGGCGGCGCAGGTGCGTGTCGCGGCAGATTTCGATGGAGCCAAAACCGCCGGTCGCAAGTGTCTCGAGCGGCTGGTACCGCTTGAGCAGCTCGCGAGAGCTGGTGCCCTCCAAAGGAACGTCCGGCGAGAACCGGGCGGTATGTTGCGAGAAAAGCGGCATGGCCAACCCTCGTGCGTTTAAAGTTCGTTTGCGAGTGGCGGGCGCGGAGCCGAGCCGTTCGCGGTGGCATAGATGCTGCTAGTGTAGCACGCTCGGGTGCATGGGGAGGATAGCGGGATGCGAGGCTGCCTGCCTGGCTTGGCCTTAGCGCTTTTTCTTGTTCTTCTTCTGCTTGCGCTTGGTCTCCTGGGGCTTGTCGCCCTGTTTGGCTTCGGCAGCGGCCTTTTCTGCCTTCATCTTCTTGCGCTTGGTCTCGATACGGAGTTTTTTGTTGATGCGGGCCTTGAGGAAGGGACCGAACTGCTCGGCATCGCCACGGACGAAGGTGTCCTTGGGGATCGTCACGCCCTGGTCGGCGAACATGGCCACAAAGATGCGCTCGCCGTCGAGTACGTGGTCGAGCTTCTCAAACGGGAAGAACTGCGACTTGCCGCTCTTACCCCATACCATCAGACCGTCCTCGTTGGCGGCGACGCGGCGATAGCGGCCACCCATGGACTCGTCGGCCTCAACGGCGTCGATAAAGTCGCGGGCGAGGGTGTGGTGAAGGTTCTTGCTCCACCAGGCCAAAAAGGCGCCGAATACGATCAGGACGACGCCAAACTTGATCCAGTTGTCGCCGGCCACCAGCATGCCGATACCGATGAGCGCGGCAATCGCGGCGGTGACGTACAGGGAGCCGCGACGCCTGGGCGAGGCGACCAGGCGGGCGAAGTCGGTGACCAGGTCGTTTTCGTACTGATACTCGTTGAGGTACAGAATGCCGTCGTCGGCTGCGGCCTGCTCCTCGAGCGCGACCTCGACCTGGTCGGCTGCTTCGGAGGGAACGAGGTTGCTCTCTGCGTCTGCCATGCTCTTTGGACTCCTATCGCGGCGGGCTCGCCGTACGGGTTATTATGGAATGCAGTATGCCGTGCGACCGCATGGCCGCCGCGGCAACAAGACTCAGTATACCCGGGGGAGCACCCATGGAATCGTTGTACCGAAAGTATCGCCCGCTCACCTTCGACTCCGTGGTGGGCCAGCAGCATATCGTCTCGACGCTCGAGCACGCCATCACCGAGGGGCGCCTGTCCCACGCTTACCTGTTTTGCGGTCCGCGTGGCACGGGCAAGACCACCATGGCGCGCATTCTTGCCAAGGCGCTGCTCTGCCGCAATGCCGAGGCGGCGCGCGCCGAGGGTGCGAGCGGCTGCATGCCCGACGGCACCTGTGAGGAATGCGAGCTCATCGCCGAGGGCAACCACCCAGACGTCTACGAGCTCGATGCCGCAAGCCGTACCGGCGTAGACAACGTGCGCGAGGAGATCATCAACTCCGTCAACTTTGCCCCGGTGCGCGGCAAGTACAAGATCTATATCATCGACGAGGTCCACATGCTCACGACGGCGGCGTTTAACGCGCTGCTCAAGACGCTCGAGGAGCCGCCGGCGCACGTGATCTTTGTGCTGTGCACCACCGACCCGCAAAAGATTCTGGAGACAATCCTCTCGCGCTGCCAGCGCTTCGATTTCCATCGCATCGGTAACGAGGATATCGAGCGCCGCCTGGCATACGTGTGCGAGCAGGAGGGTTTCGACTACGACGACGAGGCGCTTGCCATCGTGGCACGCCATGCCAAGGGCGGCATGCGCGACGCGCTCTCCACGTTGGAGCAGCTGAGCGTCTTCGGCAACGGCACCGTGCATGCGGACGATGCCCGCTCGCTTTTGGGCGAAGTTTCGGACCAGATTCTGGGCGAGTTTGCCCGCGCCATCGCCGAGCGTGATATTGCTGAGCTCTATGGGCTCATTCGTGCACAGGTCGAGGAGGGCAATGACCTGCTTGAGCTGACGCGCGACCTGGTGGCGCATGTGCGCGACGTGTATGTGGCTTGCGTTGCCGGTGCCCGTGCCGAGCTGTTTGAGGGCGGGGTCGAGCAGGCCGAGGCGCTTGCTGCCGAGGCCGCTGCCTTTGGCGAGCATCCTGCCGATCGTTTGGCTCGCGTACTGACCGTGCTCGACGACGCCGCGCTGGAGATGAGGGGCGCGAGCGACGTGCGCCTGGTGCTCGAGATCGCCTGCACGCGCCTGGCACGTCCCGAGGCCGATCTGACCATTGAGGCCCTGGCCGAGCGCGTGGCACGCTTGGAGGTCATGGTTGCCAACGGCGCCGTGCCGGCGAGCGTGGCTGCTGCTGGTGCCGCGCCTGCGGCTGCCGCGGCTGCGCCTGCGACGACGCAACAGCCGACACTGATCTCGGGTGCCCGAGCTGCCGCTCCTGTGGCATCTGCCGTGCCCGCCGCTGCGTCTGCGCGCCGGGGCGGCATGCCCTGGGACCGAGGCACTGCCGCTCCGGCGACCCAGCCTGCGCCCGCGCCGACCCCCAAGCCTGCCGCGGCTGCGCCTCAGCCTGCCCCGGCTCCGATGTCCCAGCCCACCTCCCCGGCTCCCGCGCCTGCTGCATCGACCGTGCCGGTGTCAAAGCCCAACAGCGCCGCCCAGGTTGCTGCCGCCGGCACCGCCGAGACCCCCGCGGTCGAGGATGCCGGCGAGCTACAGCGCAAATGGGCCGAGGTCGTCGAGCGCGTCAAAGCTCAGCAAGCCTCCTACGCGGCTCTTCTGCTTAACGCCCGCGCTACGGCAGACGATGGTTCTAAGCTCACGGTCTCGTTCCCTACGGCATTTGCTATCAAGATGCTCGGGCGTGCTGATACACAGGCGGTGTTTTTGCCGACAGTCAGTGCGGTTTTCGGTCGTCGCACCGTCGACTATGTCTTGGATGGGGGTGGCACGCCGGCTCCTCAACATGAGGAGCATTCTCCATCTGCACGGGCTGCGGCATCTGCGGACCCGCAACCCGTGTCCTCGGCGGCCCCTGCATCCTCGAACGCCAGCGCGATGCAGCCAAAAGCGGCACCGGTAGCGGCACCGACCCCGTCGGCGCCTGAACCCGCTGCGCCCAAACCGGCTGCTCCGGTCCCCGCGCCCAAGCCCGCTGCCGCGCCTGCGCCCGAGTCATCCGACCTGGCCAAGGCCCCCTGGCTGCGCTCCGACAACCCCGCCGGCGCCCCCGCTACGGGTAAGCTCCCGACCGAACCCGCGCCCCGAGCGCCCGAGCGCGCGTCCGCTTCCAAGACTCAGCCGTCTGCGCAGGCTGCGTCGTGGGAATCCGAGCAGGTGCCCTACGACGACGCCATGGTCGGCGGCTTCGCCGGCGATACGAGCGGGGAGGATCTTCCTCCGTTCGACGTGCCTGCCGCGGTGCCTGCGCCCAGCCCTGCCGCTTCAGCCGCGGCTCCCGCAGCTGCGACGTCCGCTCCCACAAGCGATGACGCCCCCGCTGCCCCTTGGGAGTCCAACCCCGGCGCCGGCAGTCTCTTCGGCCACCAGGGCGCAGCCCCGAGCATCCCGCAGACCGAGGATGAGGCCAAAGCCCTCATCCGCAACGTCTTTGGACAGGCCACCATCTTCAAACCGGTGGAGTAACTGTGCGGGCGGGTACGCTGCTCAAGAAGAGATCTCTTTGTCCGGGCGCATCTGTATTTCGGACATGTGTAGTGTGGTGCCGCGTATATCGCATTCGAGCAGACAGGCGCGTGACGGTCGGCCTAGGATGCTGAGGTCGATACGATATGTCGCATGGCTGTCCGTGTACTCGACTTGCTCGGCGTTGACGGTTGCTCCGATTGTAAATAAAGAGCCCAGTTCGGCATCGACAATCTTGGAGCCCTTTATCTTGACCTTGAACTCTTGGTAGAGGGACGGGCTGTTGTAGTAAATGGTTCGGGTTCCGTCGGTGCACTCATCGGTCGTCTCCCATTTGACGACGGGCTGGCCCGAGCTGGCTATCAGCAGTTCTGCTCCAAAGGCTATAGCATGGGTGATGACAACCAGCAATGCCCAGCCGACAAAGAGATAGAGAACATAATATGCAACGGGGTGTTTTGAGCGGATGTTTTGGAGCACGTCGGGGGCATTCATGGGGGCACCTCCAAATTGCTGTCTATGGCAATCAAATTATACCCCGCCGTTATGAGCGCCGCCTCGAGTAGTGGCTCGGCATTTAGCCATTTAGTGGTACGCATTACATGTCGGATTCCGGCTCTACAAGATTTAGCTTTCAATATTATGCAGATGCGAATTATTCAACTTTGCATAATTTTTGGGCGCGGCTTGCACTTCAGGACATGTATATCGACTGAGGTAGCGTGACCGCCCCGCTCGCTGGCCTCGTACCGTGGTACGATTTTTGAGTTTGAAAGTCCCGCCGCGCTCCGGCTGCCCTTGCAGCTTGGCGTGCGGCCGCACGTAAAGGAGCCATTATGGCCGGTATGAACATGCAGCAGATGATGAAGCAGGCTCGCAAGATGCAGGAGCAGCTTGCCGCCGCGCAGGAGAACCTCAAGTCCCAGACCGTCGACGCCTCTGCCGGCGGCGGTATGGTCAAGGTGACCGTTAACGGCGAGATGGAGCTCGTCAACCTCACCATCGATCCCGATGCCCTCGATCCCGAGGACGTCGATATGCTGCAGGACATGATCATGGCTGCTGTCAACGAGGCCGTCCGCGGCGTCAACGAGCTCGCCAACAAGCAGATGGGCGCCATCACCGGCGGCCTCAACATCCCGGGCATGCCGTTCTAAGACACGCATATATATGAGCGCCAACCATAGTCTGCAAAAACTGCTCGATGAGCTGGGTCGTCTGCCGGGTATTGGTCCCAAGTCGGCCCAGCGCATCGCCTATTACCTGCTCGAGGCCGATGCCGAGGAGGCCCGCCGCCTGGCCGAGGCCATCCTGGAGGTCAAGCAGGAGGTCCACTTTTGCAGCCGTTGCTTTAACTACGCCACGGCCGACGAGTGCTCCATCTGCCAGGATCCGATGCGCGATACCACTCGCATTTGCGTGGTGGGCGAGCCGCGCGACGTCCAGGCAATCGAGCGCACGGGCAGCTACCATGGCCTGTACCATGTGCTGGGCGGCGTGATCAGCCCCATGGACAAGATCGGTCCCGAGCAGCTGCATATCCGCGAGCTGCTGGCGCGCCTGGGCCACGAGGACATCCACGAGGTCATTATCGCCACCAACCCCAACATTGAGGGCGAGACCACGGCGAGCTACCTTGCTCGCACCATCAAGCCATTGGGCGTTGAGGTATCGCGTCTTGCGAGCGGCCTTCCCGTAGGCGGCGACTTGGAGTATGCCGACGAGCTTACGCTCGGCCGCGCTATCGAGGCCCGCCGCGCGATCTAGGCGGCGTCAGCTCCACGGCATGTCCCGTCGGCCTGCCGCACGGGGCGCTCATAATTGGGCGCGCGTTCATGCATTTGTTGTGCAACAAACCTGCTTTTCATCCGCTTATCGCGTGGATGGGTCCGCTCGCACCCCGTATTTGCGCGTTCGTCGCGCAACCTTTTGTGTTCGCTGATACACTCAACTATGAATTTGAATGAATGCGCCGCTTTCGAGCGGCGTGTTTTTGTTGGAGGAGATCGCATGTGGCCCGGGGGCACTCAGACAAAGCATGGCGCCGCGGTGCGCATGCGACGCCGGCTGGGCCTGGCGCCACGGGCATGTGTGCTGCTTTCCTGCTCGCTGGTGCTGGTCGTGGCGGGTGTTTCTGCTTACGGCATGACGGTGCCGTCCATGGTACAGGCGCATGCTGCGCGTGAATTGCATATAGGGCGCAAGGCCAAGAGCGATCTGGGAACGACAACCGGATATACGTGGGCGAGCGTGGTCTCGCACGTTGTGTTTGGTGGCGACGATGCGGACGGTCCCGAAACAGCGGACAACGAGGTTACGCTGGCAAACGGCAAGACCATCGTGCTCACCAACACCAAGGTCATTACGAAGCTTTCCAACAACAGTGTGGCATCCGTCATTAATAAGGCCGAGCAGCAGAAAGAGCAGGATACGCAGCAGGCGGGTAAACCCGGCGGCTCGGACGGGTCCGGTTCTGGCACCGGTTCGGCGGGCTCGGACGGCGGTTCCGGTTCGGGTTCCGCGTCTGGCGGTGGCTCGACGGACGGCGGTACCGGCGGGGACGCGGGCTCGGGTGGCCTCTCGGCTGCCGAGGAGGAGAGTATTCACAGTTGGCTCGTGACCAAATACAACATGCTCGATGGCTATGTCGCCCGCGCCAACAGCGTGGTTTCGACCTATAACGCTACGGGCGATACCGGACCGTGCGACACCCTGGCCAACGATATGTTTGTCATCCGTGCCGAGTTCGGTCGACAAAGGTTCTCGACCAAATCTAAGTGGTATCGGCAGTATGCCAATCTGTGGGGCTGCTATACCAACCTGTGTCAATGGGTTGGGCACTATGGCGACGACGACGTCGCGCTCAGCAACTTCAACACCAATGTGGCGGCGATCGCCCTATGACGAACGATCTCGCTTCTGCGGCACCCCAGTCGCTCAACCGCGATCCCATGGTGGGCCTGCGCCTGGCGCGCGTTGACGGGTTTGAGCCGGCCGTCGCCCTGGGCACGGACGAGCTTCCCGCCTACCTGCGCCGTTTTACGATGCTGTTTGCCGATGACGCCACCATGCGCCGCGGCGGTGTCGATCGTGTGACGCGTGCCGTCAACGCGCAGGGCGAGGCCGTGGCGCTCAAGCAGCTCATCTTGCCAACGCGCGACGAATTTGATGACGATGTCGCCCACGAGGCGTTGGTCACCAAGTTCAAGGCGGCGTTTCGCGAGGAATATGAATGCCATCGTGCCCTTTCGGGCCTTAAGGGCTTTCCCCGCTTATACGGGTGGGGCGAGGTCGACGGCGTGCCCGCGATTGTCATGGAGTGGGTCGAGGGCGAGACGCTCGCTCGCCTGCGCCCGCGCCTTGCCGTGGACGACGCCGGCCGCCTGTCACCGCTCGTGGCGGCGCGCCTGGGTCGCGACCTGTTCGATCTGCTCTGCCGCATGAGCTTGGTGGGCGAGGGTTTTGTCCACCGCGATATCTCGCCCGCTAATATCATGGTGCGCACGGCGCGTCTGCCGCTCGACCGACAGCTTGCCGAGGGCACCTTCGACCTGTGCTTGATCGATTTTGGCTCGTCGCTGGCGCTCGAGCCCGCCTCTGCGGTGGCCGGCACCGGCGGCAAGGCGTCGTTTACCGAGCGCTATGCCACGCTGCGCCGTGCGACGGTGGCCTACGCCCCGCCCGAGATGCTCACCGACGATATCCCCGACCTGCGCATGCTTCGCATGTCGCCGGCGATCGATGTCTATGCAGCGGCGAGTACGGTCTACGAGCTCATTGCCGGTGTCGCGCCGTACGAGGTGGCGCCGGGCGCGTCGGGTACTTCGGGCTCGCGCAAAAGGACGCGCGATATCGCCAGCCCTTATCGCCTCAAGATGGATACGCTGCCCGATTATCCCGTCGGCGCCCACGCACCCGGCTGCGACTTGACGCAACTGCTGCGACGCGAGCCCGATGTGGCACTTGCCGCGGCCGAACAGGCTCAGCAGCTGGGGCTCGATCCAAATTCCGAGGATCTGCGCGATGCACTGGCGTTTGTCGACGCTCAGCTGTTCGATGTGGTGATGGCTTGCCTGTCCTGCCATCAGGAAGATCGTCCCGAGCCGGCTGCGGTGGAGGCGGCGCTCTCGGCATTTTGCGACCACTATGCGCAAAATGTCGCGCGCTCGCTTCGCGCCGAGCCGCTCATGCCGTGCCCGATGGAGGTATCGGGGCACACAGCCCGGCGTGCGGCGATGGTTGGTGCGACGGCGGCATGCGGCGTGCTTTGGGCTGTGGTCGTGGTATCGGCGGCGCTGTTGGCGTCGGGCGCCCATGTGACGCTCATCGTGGGACCGCTTATGTGGTCCGGGAAGCTGCCGGCCATTATCGCCGCGCTGGCGTTGGCGCTGCCGGGCATGGTGGGCATCGCCGCCGGGGCCTTGGCGCGCGACCGCCGTGCGGGATTCCTGCAGGGCGTGTTGGCCCTTTCCGCCTGTGAGGTTCTGGCTCTGGCCGCACTCGCATGCGCCGTGTTTTCCCAGCATGCCGTGGCGGGTGGCCTGGTGGCCGCCATAATTGCAACCTATGCGCTCACGTGGTTTTTGCTGGCGATGGGGTTTGCCTTTGAGCTTCCCGTCGTGTCAGCACGACGTGCGAAAATTCCCATGGCGACGCCGCTTGCCGGCGGAGCCGCGGCTGTTCGCGCCTTTGGCGGGCCGGCCGAAGTATCCGACACTATCTCTGCGACCAAGGAGGGCTAAGCCATGGCTTCTCAAGCTGAGCTCACCCCGTGCGGGGCAATGTTTGACATCTTTAAGCGCGCAGCGCACCTGAGCCATATCGAACTGTGCGGCCTGGTGCTCTCGAGCCGCCCGCTCGCCGACGGCCGTAGTCCACAGAGCCGCGCCGCCGATCGCTCCTGGGTCTCGCGTTTTATCGTGCGCGCTCCGGTCGGCACGCTGCAGGAGCGCTATTTTGCCGATTACGGCACCTCGGCCGCGCGCATCATGTCGCATCTGGCCCTGCGCCGCCGCAATCCCATGAATGCCACGGCGGTGATCAACATGGTGTGCGGGCCCGCTGGCGAGCCCATGGTGCGGGCGCTCGAGGAATGCCATCAGGATACGAGCCTCTACCGCAATGCGGTCGAGCGCCTGTCGCAGGCGGCGGAGCTTATGCCCGCCGAACGTGCCGAGGCCGTGCTGGTGCTGTTTGTCGCCGTCGGTTGCTCGGCAGATGTTCGATCCTCGGTGACCTATGCCATCGACTACGCTCATGCGACCTGTGGCGGCGCCACATCGACGCCGCGCTCGCTGAGCACCTCGACGGTCACGGGCGAGCACGAGGCGGCGCCGGCGCATCCGCTGGGACTGCTGCGCGTGCAAAACGGTTACGTGGTAAGTGCCCCGCGCTGGATTCAGCCGAGCGAGCAGGGCGTGGAGATCGGTGCGCTGGCGACGGGGGAGGGCGATATCACCGATGTGGGCGATGACGTTTCGGCTCGCCATGCCCACGTGTGGTGCGATGACCAAAATACCTGGTACGTCGAGGATCTGTCGTCCACCAACGGAACCGTGGTGGTAAACGGCGCGACGAACGTCTGCACCCAGGTCGAGCCTGGCCGCTCCGCTCAGCTCAACCCCGGTGACGAGCTCAAGCTCGGCGAATCCACCACCTACGCCATTCTCCTCGGCGCCCTCTAGCTCATCTCCTAAATAAGTTGCGGTGAAATAGAGACTGTTTAAGGCCGCGGCCGGCAAATACAGTCCCCATTTCACCGCAACTGCCGTGTGGTCGGCGATAGAGAAACGAGAGTGGATTTCCGGACGCACGAGAGAGGATTTTCGGACGCACAACCCATGAGAGTGGATAATCTCCCACTTTTGGTCAAGATACAGGCAAAAAGTGGGAGATTATCCACTCTCGATGCAGGCTGCGACTTTTCCATCCGAGGGGCCATCTCGCCCCTTGGCAGTCACCTAAGGTAAACCTTTACCGCCCACCTATATTTGTCGAAATATGGCTTGGCGGCGGGGTACAATAAGCCCGCATGCGGATTTCCGTTGCGGGCGCTTCCCATCGCCGGGGCGTGCCCGGGAGCATCCGGCATGCGGCCTTTGCGGCGCTCGGCCATGTGCAAGACGGGTAGCTGGGCCTGTGGAGCGCATTAACCGCCCCTCGCCTTGGCACACCTTCTCTCCATGCCATGTACCTGCTGCTCAGTCTGCCTGCCAGATGATTGGAAGCAACAGCGAAAATCCCATCACGCCAACATCCCGGCAATCGCCGGGGCCTGTATACCTATATGAGAGGAGAGGGGTATATGGCGCGTAAGTTTAAGTCTATGGACGGCAACGAGGCGGCCGCATATGTTTCGTATGCGTACACCGAGGTAGCGGGAATTTATCCCATTACGCCGTCCAGCCCGATGGCCGACCATGTCGACCAGTGGGCGGCCCAGGGTCGCAAGAACATCTTTGGCACCCCGGTCAAGGTCGTCGAGATGGAGTCCGAGGCAGGTGCAGCCGGTACCGTTCACGGTTCGCTGGGCGCCGGTGCTCTGACCACCACCTACACGGCTTCTCAGGGCCTGCTCCTGATGATCCCGAACATGTACAAGATCGCGGGCGAGCAGCTCCCGGGCGTCTTCCACGTCTCCGCGCGTTGCGTCGCTTCCCATGCCCTGAACATCTTCGGTGATCACTCCGACGTCATGGCCTGCCGCCAGACCGGTTTCGCCATGCTCGCCGAGGGCAACGTCCAGGAGGTCATGGACCTCTCGCCGGTGGCTCACCTTGCCGCCATCGAGGGTAAGACCCCGTTCCTTAACTTCTTCGACGGCTTCCGCACCAGCCACGAGATCCAGAAGGTCGCCATGTGGGACTACAAGGATCTTGCCGAGATGTGCGACATGGACGCCGTCCAGGCTTTCCGCGATCATGCGCTCAACCCTGAGCACCCGCACACCCGCGGCAGCCACGAGAACGGCGACATCTTCTTCCAGAACCGCGAGGCCTGCAACAAGGTCTACGACGAGCTTCCCGCCGTCGTCGAGGGCTACATGAAGAAGATCAACGAGAAGCTCGGCACCGATTACGGCCTGTTCAACTACTACGGCGCTCCCGATGCCGATCGCGTCGTCGTGTGCATGGGCTCCTTCTGCGACGTGCTCGAGGAAGTCATCGACTACCTCAACGCTCACGGCGAGAAGGTCGGCCTGGTCAAGGTTCGCCTGTTCCGTCCGTTCTCCATCAAGCACTTCGTCGACGTTCTCCCCGAGACCGTCCAGAAGATCGCCGTCATGGACCGCACCAAGGAGCCGGGTTCCATCGGCGAGCCGCTCTACCAGGACGTCGTCTCCGCTCTCTACGAGGCCGGCAAGACGGGCATCAAGGTCGTCGGCGGCCGTTACGGTCTGGGCAGCAAGGACACGCCTCCCGCGTCCGCGTTCGCTGTCTTCGAGGAGCTTAAGAAGGACGAGCCCAAGCGCGAGTTCACCATCGGCATTGTCGATGACGTGACCAACCTGAGCCTGCCCGAGGCCGAGGATGCGCCCAACACCGCAGCCCCCGGCACCATCGAGTGCAAGTTCTGGGGTCTGGGTGGCGACGGTACCGTCGGCGCCAACAAGAACTCGATCAAGATCATCGGCGACCACACCGACAAGTACGTTCAGGCCTACTTCCAGTACGACTCCAAGAAGACCGGCGGCGTCACCGTCTCGCACCTGCGCTTTGGTGATTCTCCGATCCGCTCGCCGTACTACGTGACCAAGGCCGACTTTGTCGCCTGCCACAACCCCAGCTACATCGTCAAGGGCTTCAAGATGGTCCGCGACGTCAAGCCGGGCGGCACCTTCCTGGTCAACTGCCAGTGGAGCGACGAGGAGTTCGCCGAGCACATGCCCGCCGTGGCCAAGCGCTACATCGCGAACAACAACGTCAACGTCTACCTGATCGACGCTATCGACCTGGCCGCTAAGGTCGGCATGGGCAAGCGCACCAACACGGTGCTCCAGTCCGCCTTCTTCGCGCTGGCCAAGGTCCTGCCCGCCGAGGACGCCCTGCAGTACATGAAGGACGCGGCTACCAAGTCCTACATGAAGAAGGGCCAGGCTATCGTCGACGCCAACCACAAGGCCATCGATGCCGGCGCTACCGCCTTCCGTAAGTTCGAGGTTCCGGCCGACTGGGCTACCGCCGAGGATGCCGCCCCCGTCGAGCTCTCCGAGGAGACCAAGTCCGCCATCGCCCAGCAGGTCAAGAACCTGCTCGAGCCCATCGATCGCATGGACGGCGACAGCCTGCCCGTTTCCGCCTTCGTCGATTGCGCCGACGGCCAGTTTGAGCTGGGCGCCTCCGCATACGAGAAGCGCGGCGTCGCCGTGGTCGTTCCCCACTGGGACGAGACCAAGTGCATCCAGTGCAACCAGTGCGCCTACGTGTGCCCGCATGCCACCATCCGTCCGTTCGCGATGACCGAGGACGAGGCTGCCGCCGCGCCCGAGGCTACCCGCACGCTCGACGCCATGGGCCCCAAGGCCAAGGGCATGAAGTTCACCATGGCTGTGTCCCCGCTCGACTGCATGGGTTGCACCAACTGCGTCAAGGTCTGCCCCAAGGGCGCCCTCGAGATGGTTCCCACCGAGCAGGAGATGGACCAGCAGCCCGTTTGGGACTACATGGTCGAGAACGTCTCCGAGAAGAAGGAGCTCATCGCGGCCAACGTCAAGGGCAGCCAGTTTAAGCAGCCCTACCTGGAGTTCTCGGGCTCCTGCGCCGGCTGTGCCGAGACCGCCTATGCACGTCTGGTGACCCAGGTCGCCGGCGACCGCATGTTCATCTCCAACGCCACCGGCTGCTCCTCCATTTGGGGCAACCCCGCTGCCACCGCTCCTTACTGCAAGGACAAGGACGGTCACGGCCCGGCGTGGAACAACTCCCTGTTCGAGGACAATGCCGAGCACGGTCTGGGCATGGCCGTCGGTTACGAGGCCGTCCAGAAGAAGCTGATCGCCGCTACCCAGGACATCATCGCTGCCGATGGTCCGTCCGATGAGCTCAAGGCCGCCGGCCAGGCTTGGATCGACTCCGTCAACGACGCCGAGGCCTCCAAGACCGCTGCTGCTGCCTACGTTGCCGAGCTCGAGAAGTGCGGCTGCGACGCTTCCAAGGCGATCCTCGCCGACAAGGCTTACCTCACCAAGAAGTCCTTCTGGATCTTCGGCGGCGACGGCTGGGCCTACGACATCGGCTTCGGTGGCCTGGACCACGTCCTGGCTTCCGGCCACAACGTCAACGTCTTCGTCTTCGACACCGAGGTCTACTCCAACACCGGCGGTCAGGCCTCCAAGGCCTCGAACCTGGGCCAGGTCGCTCAGTTCGCCGCTGCCGGTAAGGTGACCAAGAAGAAGTCCCTGGCCGAGATCGCCATGAGCTACGGCTACGTCTACGTGGCGCAGGTCGCCATGGGCGCCAACCCGGCTCAGACCCTCAAGGCCATCCACGAGGCCGAGGCCTATGACGGCCCGTCCCTCATCATCGGCTACAGCCCCTGCGAGATGCACTCCATCAAGAAGGGTGGCATGCAGAACTGCCAGGCCGAGATGAAGAAGGCTGTCGAGTGCGGTTACTGGAACCTCTTCCGCTTCAACCCCGAGGCTGCTGCCGGCAAGAAGTTCTCGCTCGATTCCAAGGAGCCCGCGGGCGGTTATCAGGAGTTCCTGATGAACGAGGCCCGTTACGCTTCGCTGACGCGTTCCTTCCCCGAGCGCGCCGAGGAGCTCTTCAAGGAGAACGAGCAGGCCGCTATGGACCGCTACGCTCACCTGCTGAAGCTCAAGACGGTGTACAACGAGGCCTAGGTCTCCCACCGCAGGATCTGAGGGCTGACCTTCGCGGACGTCCTCGGACATGAAAGAACCCCCGCTGCGCACTACGTGCGGCGGGGGTTCTTTCGTCCTGCGGAGTGTCCGCGAAGGTCAGCCCTCAGATCCTGCTACGACTACGTCCTCGGATTGTGTGGGCTGATGAAGGACGTGGTTGTGGGGGCCTTTTGTCCCTTTCGCTGTTTCGCGCCTTTGGCGCGAAACCACGCGCTGCTTTGGGATACGGGGGAGGACAGGGTTGCTGCCGTCTTTTGTCCCCGTGCTTTGGGGCTGGTTGCCTTTTTGGAGCTCATCTTTATTCCTTATGCTGAATGAAAAGCCCCATGTTTTTGCAGGGGTGCATACTCGTCTTATTAATGCATAGAATCTCGTATAGTGCGAGTAAGATATTACGCTGTCTGTTTTGTGTTTAGCAGAGATATAGTTTGCATAATCTGGTCGAATCCCTGCTCTATTAAAATAAAGTCGCACGTAAATGGCGTAGATATGCCTAAGCTGGGCTTCTTTACGCTGAGCGGGTAAAAATGACCGTTCACCGTTCAACTGTTTTCAAA
Source organism: uncultured Collinsella sp. (assembly GCA_900541045.1). Lineage (GTDB taxonomy): Bacteria > Actinomycetota > Coriobacteriia > Coriobacteriales > Coriobacteriaceae > Collinsella. Next base: position 17,022 of record UQID01000026.1, on the reverse strand, counting down.
ATGAATAAAATAAGGGATAACAGGAATATAAACCTTAATAAACTCGTGTATCGCACGGACACGGGTTATTAATGGGTTGTAGGCCTTTTACAGAAAGGATTCCAGCAATGTCTAAGCCTCTTGGCAAGCCCGATCGTATTGTCGTCGCCCTTGGCGGCAACGCCCTCGGCAACAACCCCGTTGAGCAGATCGAGGCCGTGAGCAACACCGCTCATGCTCTTCTCGGCCTGATCGAGCAGGGTAACGAGATCATCATCACCCACGGCAACGGCCCGCAGGTCGGCATGATCCAGAACGCCTTCGCCGCTGCCCACGACGCCATCGGCACCCCCGAGATGCCGCTGCCCGAGTGCGGCGCCATGTCCCAGGGCTACATTGGTTATCACCTGCAGCAGGGCATCGGCCGCGAGATGCACAAGCGCTATAAGCGTTGGCACGCCGCCACCGTCGTCACCCAGATTGAGTGCGATCCCGACGATCCCGCGTTCAAGAACCCGACCAAGCCGATCGGCCCCTTCTACACCGAGGAGCAGGCCAAGGAGTTCATGGCCGAGGATCCCTCCAAGGTCTTCGTCGAGGATTCTGGCCGCGGCTGGCGTCGCGTCGTCGCTTCCCCCGATCCCAAGAAGATCGTCGAGGCTGACTCCATCCTCAACCTGCTCGACAACGAGTTCATCGTCATCGCCTGCGGTGGCGGCGGCATCCCCGTCGTCCGCGACTACGAGAACAAGGGCTGCTACAAGGGCGTTCCCGCCGTCATCGACAAGGACCTGGGCGGCGAGCTGCTGGCCGAGGACTGCGACGCCGACGTTCTGTTCCTGCTGACCGCCGTTGAGCATGTCGCCATCAACTTTGGCAAGCCCAACCAGGAGGAGCTCGAGGACCTCACCGCCGACGAGGCCGAGCGCCTGGCCGACGAGGGCCAGTTCGGCAAGGGTTCCATGGAGCCCAAGGTTCGCGCTGCCATCAAGTTCGCCCGTTCCCGCAAGGGCCGCACCTGCATCATCGGCGCCCTGGACAAGGCTGCCGAGACCATGGCCGGCCTCTCCGGTACCCGCATCCACGAGTAGTCTCTACTCTGTTGCCTCTCTCGTGGGCGCCAGGCAAAGCGCCCACAAACTAGCCTCTCTTCATGAGCCCCGCAGTCCGCTCCGACTGCGGGGCTTTTGCTATTCACCTAGTAATTGGGGACGTTCTCAAATGACTAGTAGTAGGCCCACATGGCTTCGATTTCATTGAGGACTTCTACGACGCCCCAGCGGCGGGCGCTGCGGCTTTGCGAGTTGGGGTCGTAGACTCCCACTTGATCGGCATCGTCGATGCCCCAGAGCACGATATAGTGTCCAACGCTGGTAAAGGTGCCGGGACGAACCGATGCGATGATGGGTGCGCCCGAGCGCAGCGCCTGGGTGATAGAGCTGCGATCGATATGGAGCTCAGTTCCGTTAAGGCCCAGCTGCCATGCGCCGCTTGTCATAAACGACCACTCGGTGGCACCGGTGGGCGCATAGTTGCCCGCCTCGGAAAGAGCGCTCATATCGACCGGTGTCATATCGGTATGGCCGGTCTTATAGATGTAGATCATGGTAAGGCAGGTAGGGCCGCAGGCATTTTGGCGGATGGTGCCACCGGCGTAGGGCAGCTCCGACCATGCCGGGTCGATCTGATAGATATGGGGCATGGTGCCGGCTTGCCACTGCGAACGCGGGGTCGAAAACGCAAACGAATAGCCGGGCGCGACCGGAGCCTTGAGCAGCTTATCCTCGGCGGTTGGATCGAGGCCGGCCGAGCCGTGGGACATACAGGAGCTCATAAGCACAAAGACCAGACAGGTGAGGATAGAGCACAGTGCGAGGTGAAGTCGACGAGCTGACAGGGCGGGGGCATTCACGTACGATGCCGAGCGGTAAGGCTTGCCGTCGCGTCCGCCTTGGTGATGCGAAAAGAAGCAGTTGATATGGATGCCGGGCTGACGTGCGCCGTTGCGGCGCAGTTGCGGAACCTCGGCCTGACGCTGTCGAGTGCGCGCGCCCAAGCGGCTATCTTGCTGCGCGTTTGTGGCCGTGCTCGGACGGCCACTCTGCCGTGTTCTGCTTGTCTGCTGCCGAGACGAAGGTCTGGGTTGCTCTTGAGGGCGTTGCGGATTGCTGCTCGTGGCCCTTCTGGGCGTCGGCGTGGTACGGCCAGCAAGGCGAACACTTTGTCGCCGTTGATCACCGTCGTTGTATCCGTATGCCATTCGTACCGCCTTGTCTCATGTATAACCTGTCTATCCTACAAAAAAGATGTGCAACAAAGGGGTCTGCGCGTCAAAAGCTCGGTAAACGGTACGAAAGGCGCAAAACACACGGCCTCAAAAACATCTCTATATGCGTCCGATGAGCGTACGCCCGTCGGGCGGGCGGCAACAATGGGCTGCAAACTGTGCCGTTCGTCCCAAAAATGGCGCCGCTCGTTTTGCAGTTCTGCCATCGGTCGAGCTACAAGCGGAGCTGCTGTGCCAAGGCCGTATCTTAAAGCCACGGAATAAAAGCGCGCGGCAAAACGGACCGCGCAAGGGGTGACGCCAAGGGCGTCAAAAAGGAAAGGAGGGGAACAATGGCGGACAAGAACGCAGAAGTTGCAGTCGAGGATAACGGCGGCATGAAGAAAACGCTTTCGCTCTGGAACTTCTTCACCATCGGTTTCGGTGCCATCATCGGTACCGGTTGGGTTCTGCAGGTCGGCGACTGGATGGTCGTGGGCGGCGGTCCCGTTCCCGCTATGATCGCATTCCTCTTGGGTGCAATCTTCCTCGTGCCCGTCGGAGCTGTTTTCGGTGAGCTCACGGCTGCTATCCCCATCTCGGGTGGCATTGTCGAGTATGTCGATCGTAGCTTTGGCCGTACGCTGAGCTACATCACCGGTTGGCTCCTGGCCCTGGGCAACGGCATCCTGTGCCCGTGGGAGGCCATCGCCATCTCGACCCTCGTGTCCGAGATGTTCGGTAGCCTGCCCGGTCTTGAGTGGCTGCGCGCCGTCAAGCTCTACACCATCCTGGGCGCCGACGTTTACCTGTTCCCGACGCTGATCGCGCTCGGCTTTGCAGTCTACGTCATCTTCCTCAACTTCCGCGGTGCCAGTTCGGCCGCCAAGCTCCAGGCCTTCCTGACCAAGGCCCTGCTCTGCGGCATGCTGCTCGCCATGGGCGTCTCGCTGTTCACCGGCTCGCCGGACAATGCCATGCCTGTGTTCTCCCAGGTCGCCGGCGCTGGCGGCGGCAAGGCCGCTACCGAGAGCACCAGCCTGTTCGCCGGCATCGTGTCGGTCTTGGTTCTGACTCCGTTCTTCTACGCCGGTTTCGACACCATTCCTCAGCAGGCTGAGGAAGCAGCCGAGGGCCTCAACTGGAACAAGTTCGGCAAGATCATCTCCCTGGCCCTGCTGGCCGCCGGCGGTTTCTACATGGTTTGCATCTACTCGTTCGGCACCATCCTCGACTGGCATGAGTTTGTTAAGAGCCCGGTTCCCGCGCTTGCCTGTCTCAAGGGCATCAACATGCTCCTGTACCTGGCCATGCTCGTCATCGCCACGCTTGGACCCATGGGCCCGATGAACTCCTTCTACGGCGCCACGAGCCGCATCATGCTCGCCATGGGCCGCAAGGGCCAACTGCCCGAGAAATTCGCCGAGGTCGACCCCAAGTCCGGCGCTCCCAAGCTTGCCTGCGTCGTTCTGGGCGTTATCACCGTCATCGGTCCGTTCCTGGGCAAGAACATGCTCATCCCCCTGACCAACGTGTCGGCTCTCGCCTTCATCTTCTCCTGCGGCATGGTCGCCCTCGCCTGCCTGCGCATGCGCTTCACCGAGCCCGACCTGCCTCGTCCCTACGAGGTGCCCGGCGGCAAGTTTGGCATCGGCCTCGCTATCGCCGCCTGCGCCATCATCATCGGCCTGCTCGTGATTCCGTTCTCTCCCGCCTCCCTCAACATGGTGGAGTGGAGCATCGTGATCGGCTGGTTGGCTATTGGCCTGGCCCTCATGGCTTTCACCAATTCCCGCAAAAAGTAACGCCGAGCCGGGGCGGATCGGGTGCGCGGGACCCTCTCTCCCGCGCACCGAACCCGGTACCACTTGGGTAGCTTTGTGAGACCAAACCCAACACGGCCTCGCCCACTATATGGATCCATAAGGAGGAACCATGTCCACTAAGTATGCAATCGTTGGCGGTAAGCTCATCGACGGTACCGGCGCCGAGCCGGTCGAGAACTCCCTCGTTCTCGTCGACGACAACGGCAAGATCGAGTACGCCGGCGCTATGCAGGACCTTCCCGAGGGCGTTGAGGTTATCGACGCCGCCGGCAAGACCGTCCTTCCCGGCCTGATCGACACCCACCTGCACTTCTCGGGCAACCTAACCGACGATGACACCGATTGGGTCATGCAGCCGCTCCTCGAGAAGCAGGCAGTTGCCGTCAAGCAGGCCTACGACTGCCTCACCCACGGCCTCACCACCGTCTGCGAGATCGGCCGCTTTGGTATCCAGATTCGCGACTGCATCGACAAGGGCGTCTTTAAGGGCCCGCGCGTTCTGGCCACCGGCCTGGGCTTCTGCCGCGTTGCCGGTCACGGTGACTCCCACCACTGCACCCAGGAGCTCAACAAGGAATCCCATCCCTGGGGCGACCAGGTCGACGGTCCTTGGGATCTGCGCAAGGCCGTCCGTCGTCGCCTGCGCGAGAACCCCGATGCCATCAAGATCTGGGCTACCGGTGGCGGCATCTGGCGCTGGGACTCCGGTCGTGACCAGCACTATTGCTCCGAGGAGATCCAGGCCGTGGTCGAAGAGGCAAAGATGGTCGGCATCCCCGTGTGGAGCCACTGCTACAACAACCACGCCGCTGCCTACGATTCCGTCCGCTTTGGCTGCGAGCAGCTGATCCACGGCTTCGATATCGATGAGCGCACCATGGACCTCATGGCCGAGCAGGGCACCTTCTTCACCCCGACGATCGCCTTCCTGCCCACCTGGTACGCCACCTATCCGCCCGTCTACGTCCCCGAGCTGCACGACAAGTACGAGGGCACCCTGGTCGAGAAGGAGCTGCAGCGCAACTACGACTGCCTGCGCGAGGCCAAGAAGCGTGGCGTCGTCATGACGATCGGCTCCGACTCCTTCTCCTTCGTTACCCCGTACGGCACCTGCTCCATCGAGGAGATGTACGAGTTCGTCGACAAGATCGGCTTCACCCCGGTCGAGACCATCACCTGCGCCACCCTCAACGGCGCCAAGATGTGCCACATCGAGGACGAGACCGGTTCCATCGAGGCCGGCAAGTGCGCCGACCTGCTGGTCGTCAACGGTGACGTCGCCGCCGACATCCATGTGCTCAACACCGACAACATGGACGTCATCATGAAGGACGGTTGGATCGTCGAGGCTGGCACCTTTGGCGAGGCCAACAAATACAGCGCCTAAGATACCGTTTGTCGATGACTGGGTGTAAAACACAGTTTTTGATTGCATAATGCAATGGAGAGGGTCGCTTGCGGCCCTCTTTATTGCTATGGGTGCGGTAGACAAAAGGGGATGACGGTGGATTTAAACAGGTTGATTCTGGGCAAGAGCTACAACTCTACCAAGGTCTTTCGCACGGCCCAGCATGTGGTCCAGGCCATCCTGCTCGGTGTTGTCGTTCCGGCGCTTATCCTGCTGCTTATCTGGGATTTAACCGATAATCCCAATCCCGTTCCGGGCGTTGTCGTTATTGCCGGCTTGGTCATGCTGTGCTTCTTTTTCTCATATGTCTTTGTGGTCCCCGACGACCTCACATCGAGCGCAACCGACCGTACGCTCGCCATCGCATCAAAAATATTCGCCTACACGTCGCGCGGCCTTACGCCCGAAGCGGCCCTGGGTGCCTCTAAAATTATCCTATCCGAGACCATCGCCTCCGCCATCTGCTTTACCGATGGCAAACAGGTGTTGGCAAGTTGGGGCGAGGACTCGGCAAAGTGCCCTGCCGGCACCCCGGTAGTGCTCAAGACCACGCTCAACGTGATTGAGACGGGTGAGCAGAGCGTGTTTTCGCGTGACACCTCCAATGAGACGGGTGGCTATTTTCCCCGCCTGCGCGCCGGCATTGTCGCGCCGCTTACCGTGCGCGGGCATTGTGTGGGCACACTCGAGCTGTATTACCCCCGCCTGAGCAGCATCGATATGCGCCAGACGGCCCTTGCTTCGGGTTTTGCCGATCTCATTTCCACGCAGCTCGCCAGCTTTGAGCTCGAGCGCCAGGACGAGCTCACAGCTCGCGTTGAGCTACGCGCCCTGCAGTCGCAGGTCGACCCGCATTTTCTATTCAATACCATTAGCACGATTGTGTCGCTCGTTCGAACCGAGCCCGACAAGGCGCGATCGCTGCTGATCGACTTTTCCAGCTACTATCGTCAGACGCTTTCTGATTCCGATACGCTCACCACGCTCGAGCACGAGGTGGAACAGGGCACCCGTTATATCAATCTTATGCAGGCCCGGTATGGCGACGGCCGTCTGCGCGTTTCGGTCGACATCGACTTTGAGGTGCGCGACAGCCTGGTGCCGCCGTTTATCTTGCAGCCGCTGCTCGAAAACTGCATCAAGCATGCGCAGCGCGAGACCGAGCCGCTTTCTATTCGTGTTAGGGCTTTTGAGACCGATGACGGCTTGGAGATCATCGTCGAAGATGACGGCATCGGTATGAGCGAAGAAGTCTGCGCGCATCTGTTTGAGCGGCATCGCCGAGAGGAGCCCGAGAGCATTACCGCCGACGGCTCCATCAAGCGAGGTTGCGGCTTGGCGCTCTTCAACGTGCTTCAGCGCATCCATTTCTTTTACGGAGAAGATTCTGGCATGCGCGTGAAGTCCCAGGAGGGCGTGGGAACGCAGGTCATCGTTGAGTTGAACGGCGAGCCGCATGAGCCGGCGCCGCTAACGGTGTAGTACGCGGTTGGATTGAGAGAAAAGAGGGGAAGCGCATATGTCCGAAGGCTGGAACATCTTGGTGGTTGATGACGAGCCTCCCATTAGGGCTGAACTACGCTATCTGTTGGAAAAGGATACGCGTGTGGGTCAGATTGCCGAGGCGGGCAATGTCACCGAAGCCGTGGAGTCGATTCTGTCGAACAAGCCCGACGTGCTGTTTTTAGACATTACCATGCCCGGTCGCTCGGGAATTGAGCTTGCCGAGACGCTGCAGAACCTAAAGACGCCGCCGGTCGTGGTGTTTGTGACGGCATTCGCCGAGTATGCGGCCGATGCCTATAACCTCGATGCTGTCGATTACATCGTCAAACCGGTCGAGGATGCCCGCTTGTCAAAGGCACTCGACAAGATCGAGACCGCCCTGGGCGCTCGCCGTGTCGTCCATGCTCCGCGCCAGCCTTTGCGCCTGACGGTGGATCGTGGGGGCAAAAGGGTGTTCATTCCCGTGGCGGATGTCTGCTACTTTGAGGCGCGCGCCGATTTTTGCAACGCCGTCTGCGCTGAGGGAACATACCTGATCAATGAGTCGATTTCCTCGCTCGAGCGGCGCCTGGCCTCCGAGGGCTTTATCCGTGTCCACCGCAGTTATCTGGTCAATTTGGAAGACGTGCATAATGTCGAGATCGGTTCCACGGGTCTTATGGAGCTCAGGCTCGATCGCGTAACCTCGACGGTGCCTGTGTCCCGTCGTCGCGCTGCCGAGGTCAAGGCGCACTTGGGACTTGCGTAGGCAGTCTGCATATCATCGTTTACCGCCGCAGGTTTGGCATGACCGTGCGGTGGGCATAATGGGTGACATCGAATGAAATCGAAAGGATCATTATGCCCGCGCTCATTACGCATCATCTGTTTGGCGAGGAAAGCATCGACCGTCTTCCGCAGGGCGTTATTACGTCCGACGAGGAGCGCATCGCCTTTATCCTGGGAAACCAAGGTCCCGACCCGTTTTTCTTCCACATGCTCACGCCGCGCGTTTCCGACTGCACGTCGCTTGCTCAGGTCATGCACCGCTCGCGCATGTCGCGCCAGTTCTCGTGCCTGCGCGACGGCGTGTCGCACCTGCAGCCGCGCGACGCCAATCTGGGCCGCGCCTTTGCGCTGGGCCTGCTGTCTCACTATGTACTCGACCGCAATGCCCACCCCTTTGTCTACGAGCAGCAGTTTGGCATTGTAGATTCCGATCCCGAGCTCGAGGCTTCGGGCAGTCAAGTTCATGCCGTGCTCGAAAGCGACTTGGACGTGCTGATGCTGCAGCTCAAGCGCGATGGGGCAACGGTCGAGGATTATCCGCCGGCGGGCGAGATCGTCACTACCGACCGCATCAATCGCGTTGCCGGCGTGCTGATGAGCTACGTCGCCGGGCGCGTGTACGGTATCGACATCCCGGCGGGGGAGTACGCCGGCGCCGTCTCGGACATGCAGATGCTCTATCGCACCATTGAGCCGGCCGGCTCGGTAAAGACGCGCGCGATTGCCCTGGTTGAGGGCTTGGTGCATGACTACTCGCTGCTCGACGGCCTTGCCCATCGCGTGACGACGGAGCTGCCCGAGCGCACCGGTAACCTGGGCCACCTGACATGGATGAACCCCTTTACCGATGAGGTCTCGACCGAGAGCTTCCCCGAGGTCTTTGAGCGCGCGCTGACCGATTACGAGCTCACCGTTGCCCGCTTTATCGAGACCGGTGACATGGATGCCGTGACCGGCCATATCAACTATAGCGGTCGCGTACTCGACGCCGACGAGGAGTTCGACCGCGAGGAATAACAAACCGTTTCAATAAGTTGCGGTGGAATAGTTCCTGAATGAAGCCCCGGAGGGCTAAACAGGAACTATTTCACCGCAACTGCCTTGATGGGATGGTGTTTCGCCCTGCGTGTCCGTATGACCGCTCCTGCCCCTTTGCCGAATCCTTACCAGCGCTTCTGTGCAATTGGGGTACGATGAACTAACTGCATATCGGGCGAATACGAAGGGGCCCTGTCCATGAAATACACCAAGCTCGAGCGTAACTGGGTTATGTACGATGTGGGCAATTCGGCCCTCGTGTTGCTCAATACCTCGGTGGTGCCCATCTACTTTAACGCCATCAATACCGGTGCTTCCTCGGCAGACCTGGTGGTCGCTTGGGGCAACGCTCAGACGATCGCCTCGCTGGTCATTGCCATGCTCATGCCCATTCTGGGCGCGCTTGCCGATTACGCCGGCAACAAGATTAAGTTCTTCTTGGGCTTCTTCCTCACGGGCCTGGTTCTTTGCCTGGCGCAGGCTATCCCAATGTCTGCCATGGCATTTTTGACCGTGTACGTGCTGTGCACCATCGGCCTTAACTCTTCTATGACGTTCTACGACGCCATGCTGCCCGACATTACCACCGACGAGCGCATGGACGCCGTGTCCAGCTCGGGCTATGCCTGGGGCTACATCGGTTCCACCGTGCCGTTCATCATCTGCCTGGCGCTCATCATGGGTGGCCCCGCTCTTGGCGTCCCCACCATGCTGGCAACGCGTCTGTCGTTTATCATCACTGGTGCCTGGTGGCTCATCTTTACCCTGCCGCTCATTCGCACCTATAAGCAAAAGTACGGTCGCGAGCGCGGTCCCGAGGACACCATCGGCCACATCGTGGGCGGTGTGTTCTCCGAGGTCGGACACACCATGCGCGAGATCGCCCACAACAAGACCGTGCTGGTCTACATGATCGCGTTCTTCTTCTATATCGATGGCGTCCACACGGTCATTTCCATGGCTACCAGCTACGGCTCGGCTTTAGGCATCGACTCGACCCAGCTGGTGCTGGCGCTGCTCGTTACGCAGTTTGTGGCCTTTCCGTCTGCCATCATCTACGGCAAGCTCGCCGGACGCGTGGGCACGCTCAACATGATCCTGGTGGCCGTCGCTGCCTACATGGGCATTGTGCTGTTCGCCGCATTCTTCCTAAAGACCGCCTTCGAATTTTGGGTGCTTGCCATTATGGTCGGCCTGTTCCAGGGCGGCGTGCAAGCGCTCAGCCGTAGCTACTTTGGCCGCATTATCCCCAAGGAAAAGTCCAACGAGTACTACGGCTTCTTTGACATCTTTGGTCGTTATGCAAGCGTCATGGGCACCTTCCTGGTGTCGGTCGTCACCTCGCTGACCGGCAACCCGTCGCTGGGCGTCCTTTCCATTGGCGTGCTGCTGATCGTTGGCTTTATGCTGCTGGTTCGCCTGTCCCGCATGACTCAGGCGGCAGAGCAGACCGCATAGGAGCGAGCGGCTATTGGGCCTGTCCTCGGTACTCTTTTGGGGTTATCCGCAATAAACATTGCGACTTGCGAGCAATGATTTGCCCAAGTGGGTATGATGGAATCAGCTAGGTCGCGGGGCGTCGCCTGTGTTTGGCGGCGCCCCGTTTTTGTGTTGCAGGGAGGGAAGGCATGAACGCCACGGTTGTGATTCCAACATATTGGGCAGACGACGAGGCCCATGCAAACGCTCCCGGCGTCTATGACCACTCGACGAAGCTCAACGCCACCAATCCCGAGCTCGACCGCTGCCTGGCCTCGCTCGAGCAGGTGCACGACATTCCGAGGATTATCCTTTTGGTGGTCTGCCCCATCTCGGTCACGGCTGATGTGTCGAAGCGCGTCCACGAAATCGTCGACGCGCACCCTTCGCTCAAGGTCACCGTGGTTACCAACACCCAGGCATCGCGTATCGCCGACCGTGTGGCGCAGATTGCTCCCAAGGGCTCGGGCGAGTGCGTGAGTCTGCGCGGATACGGCGCCATTCGCAATATGGGGCTTGCCTGCGCTGCGGTGCTCGGCCACGATGCCGTTGTCTTTTTGGATGACGACGAGACCGTTATCGATGCCGACTTTATGAAGCGCGCGACCTATGCACTGGGCCAGCAGACGCGTCAAGGCCTGCCGATTTTGGTTAAGAGCGGTTACTTTTACGATCGAGACGGATCGCCGTTGGCGCCCACAGACAAGGTGGGCATTTGCCATCGTTGGTGGACTAAACGCATCGAGTTTAATCGCTGGATGAAAAAGGCGCTCTCGGGCACCCGTATTTCGCGTTCAAACTACGTGTGCGGCGGCCTTGTGGCGCTTCATGCCCGCGCCTTTACCCGTGTGGCGTTTGACCCGTTTATCACCCGAGGCGAGGACCTAGATTACCTTTTTAACATGCGCATGTTTGGCTACGACGTGTGGTTTGACAACGAGTGGGTCGTTCGTCACCTGCCGCCCGAGTCCGAGAAGCGCTCGCCGCGCTTTATGCAGGATGTGTACCGTTGGTACTACGAGCGTGCCAAGCTGACATTTGCCGCGCACCAGCAGGAGCTCGTTCCCGTCACGGCCGCGTCGCTCATGCCCTATCCGGGCCCGTGGATTTCGCGCGAGCTCGATGACCGCGTGCGCAAAACCGCCATGGTCCGCAGCATGTTTACCCGGGAGCACGAGGGATACCTGCGCATTTGGCGTCACGGTATTGACGAGGCCAAGACCTACGCGCGCCAAAACGCCGCAAGCTACCTGCGTTTCCAGAGCTTCTGGCCCAAGATCATGGACGGGCTTTGGCACGACGCACAACTGACCAGCATCCTGGAGGGGACTGAATGATCGACCGCCGCGCCCAGCGCGATAATTCAATATCAATCTTTCGCGTGATCGCCGTTGTCTGCGCCATTTGCGTGCTGGTGTACTTTATTTTTGCCCTGGCGACTGGAATCGAGCCGATCGCGACCGTGGTCGCCTGCGCACTGCTGTGCATCTTTCTGTGCATTTTTATCTATTTGACGCTCAATCCCGATTCGGTGCGTTCGCAGTACACCGAAGAGACACTCTCGGTGGCCTCTGCCATGCTCGAGGACATCAAAGGCGGTCTGACGCAGGAGTCGGCGCGTCTGGTGTGCCAGCGCATTTTGCCCGAGACGCGTGCCATGACGGTTGCCATCACCGATGAGAGCAACGTGCTGGCCTGCGCGGGCGAGTTTGAGGAAAAGCTGCTGCCCGATTCGCCCATCCACACACTTGCCACGCGCTACGTCATCGAGCACGGTATCGTCCAGTCGTTCAACCGTGTGGTGGACGTGGTGGGCTCGGATGGCTCGCACAACCATGTTCCTGCCGGTATCATCGCTCCTATCAAGGTGGGCGACCGCACCGTCGGCACGCTCAAGTTCTACTACAAGACCCCGCGTGCCGTCGACCGCACTCAGTACGCGCTTGCCTCGGGTTTTGCCGAGATCCTGTCCACGCAGCTCGCCATCCACGAGCTCGAGGTGCAAAAGGAGCTCACGGCCCGTGCCGAGGTGCGTGCCCTGCAGGCGCAGATCAACCCGCATTTTCTGTTCAACACGCTCAACACCATCGCGTCGTTTACGCGTACCGATCCGCTGCGCGCCCGCGAGCTGCTGCGCGAGTTCTCCTCGTTCTATCGCGCCACGCTCGACAATTCGGGCTCGCTCATTCCCGTGTCGCGCGAGGTCGCGCAGACCAAGCGCTACCTGACGTTTGAGAAGGCGCGCTTTGGCGAGGATCGCGTGCTGGCGACCTTCGACGTGTCCGAGGACGTCGAGGACACGCTGGTGCCGGCATTTGTAATCCAGCCAATCGTCGAGAATGCCGTGCGCCATGGTATGGGCGACGACGATGCACTGAGGATCGACGTGTCGGTCCACAGGGATGGCGAAGATGCGATTTTGATTGTGGTCGCCGATAACGGCGTGGGCATGGACGAAGGCACCGCTGCCAGACTGTTTGACGAACGCTCCGCCCGTCCCGACGCCAGCTCCCCGCAGGGCGGCGGCGCCGGTGTGGCCATGCACAATATTTCGGAGCGCATCCATCGCTTTTATGGACCGCACTCTTATACACGCGTCAAATCGGCTCCGGGCAAGGGCGCTAAAGTGCTCCTGCATCTCGATTTGTCGGAGAGCATCTTCGACATTCAAGAGTAGAATGATAGGTTACGGGTTTAACGCTAGTTGGCGGATGCCCGACGTAGTTAGTTGACGAAAGGTTTTATCCCTATGCTGCGTGCGATGATTGTGGATGATGAGGCCCCGGCCCGTTCGGAACTTCGCTTCTTGCTCGAGCAGACGGGCAAGATCGGCACGATCACAGAAGCGTCGAGCGTTCGCTCCGCTATCGAGATGCTTATGGAGAGCCGCGTCGATGTTGTGTTCCTCGATATCTCGATGCCTGGCGCTTCGGGTCTGCAACTTGCCGAGGCACTGCATAAGCTCAAGAATCCGCCGGCGATCGTATTCGTAACCGCGTACAGCGATCATGCGGTCGAGGCGTTTGATGTGGATGCCGTCGACTATCTGATGAAGCCGGTCGAGGAGGCTCGCCTGGATCGAGCGATCGATAAGGTTATGCAACGCGCCAAGCCTGTCACGGACAGCAAGGTGACCATCGAGCGCATCCCGGTGGAAAAGGGCGGCCGCAAGGTCCTCATCCCCGTGGACGACATTCGCTTTATCATGGCCAAGGATGATTACTCCTGTATTTATACGGTCGACGACCGCTTTTTGTCGACGACCTCGCTGGCGCAGTTCGAGGCCAAGCTCTGTGACTTTGGCTTCTTCCGCGTCCACCGCCGCTATATCGTTAACTTGGCGTGTGTCACCGACGTTGAGACGGTTCCCTCGGGCGCTATCCAGCTGGGTATTACGGGCGTCGACGAACGCGTACCGGTTTCGCGCCGTCGCGTCGTACCGCTCAAAAAGGCCCTGAGCCTCTAGTACACCGGCCCCGCAGCCCTGTAGACCAAAATCGTCTGCGGAGCCGTGGGGCTTTTTGCATGAATGCACCAAATCTTTTTGCGGAAGGGATCCCATGAACAGTGCAAGCGCCAAGCGTATCGACATTATCTCGGACACCCACGGCTATCTTTCGCCTGCGCTCCTGGACGAGCTTAAGGGTGCGGATCTGATTATCCATGCCGGCGACCTTACGTCGGAGATGGACTACGAACACCTGCGCACCATCGCCCCCGTGCGAGCGGTGCTGGGTAATAACGACTACTACCGCGACTACGGCCCCGATGTGGACCGCTTGGCGCTCTTTACCTACGAAGGCCTCAAGTTCGCCGTAGCCCACTACCGTGAAGACCTCCCGGTGGGATCCGTGGACGTAGCCATCAACGGTCACACCCACGTAACCAAAGAAGCCCAAGTGGGTCGCTGCCTGGTCCTCAACCCAGGCAGTGCCAGCTATCCAAGAGGCACCCGAGGCCCCACCATGGCCAGAATGCTCGTCAAGGACGGCAAGATTCTGAGCACCAAATTTATTGACCTAGAGTAGGTGCAACAAAAACGGGGGATGCAGATCGCATCTCCCGTTTTTCTTTGAGCCAAAGGCCGAAGTTCAACAACAATCTTAGACAACCCTGCCGAGGAGAACGGGGACCTCGAGCCGCGGAAGCGGCGAGGAACAAAGTCTTTGAAGCAAGTGACGGCAGGGAGGGTCTCCGGGGCCGGCTGGCGCGGGTTGAGTTTGTCGCGAGTTCCGCACGCAAAGGAAAGCACTTAATGTGCTTTCCGTCTTGCGCAGGACTGTAGAGCAGCAAACTCAACCCGCGCCAGCCGGCCCCGGAGACCCTCCCGGAGGGACCGAAAACTTTTTCAAAAAAGTTGTTGCGCGACGGACAGACTTCTGTGTATACTAATCCCCGCAGCGCACGCGAGCGGAAACAAACGCGAACGACTGCCTGGGGAGTTAGCTCAGTTTGGTTAGAGCGCCGGCCTGTCACGTCGGAGGTCGCGGGTTCGAGCCCCGTACTTCCCGCCAACGCAATTAAAGCCACGTCTTCGGACGTGGCTTTTTGCGTTTATTAGGCCCTCGATCTTATATGCCTCTTTATCCAAATCACCGCATTTGCAACGAGCGAGCCAGCCTCTACTGATATATGTGTTCAAACAGGGGGTTTGTTGCGCAACATCTGTTCAATGAAGCAGGGGGTTCGGTTATACTAAATTGCACTTTAGGCCGTACCTGATTCAGCTAGTCTTCAAGTGCGGCATTCAGTGAACACCCATTTTATAATTTGGTTGTTCAGGCGGTCATTTGGCGTCTCGACACAAGCTCGGCCCCGGAGCTCGTTCGAGCTGTTCGTATTCCTTGAAAGGGGAAACATGGACATATCGAGGAAGACTGATTATGCCCTTCGCATGCTTGCGATGCTTGCCGAGGAGCCGGAGCGGTTGCTTTCTGTTCGCACTGCTGCCGAAGAGGTCAATGTTCCGTATTCGTTTGCCCGTTCGATTCAGCACGGCTTGGTTCAGGCCGGCATTGTGGAGAGCCTGCGTGGTGTTCATGGCGGCATGCGCCTTAAGGTGAGCCCCGACGATGTCACGATCCGTCAGGTCGTAGAGGCCGTTCAGGGCCCCATGGTTATGAACGATTGCACCGCGCCCGATGGCGACTGTGCGCGCATGGGCACGTGCTGCTATCATCCCCTGTGGGCCGGAGCCCAGGCGCTGATGCGCGACTATCTCGATTCCGTTTCGCTCGGCGATATCGTCGCCCATCGCCAGTTTCCGGCTGTCGATCCCAAGTTCGCCGACCGCGATGCGTTTCCCGAGTACGCCGCTTGCGCGTATGCTTGCCGGGAGGAATAGCGCCGCATAAGGAGCATTGTCATGATTCAGGACCCCTTTCGTTCGATGATTCGTTCGGAAGGGGTCCTGCGTTATCGCGACCTTCCGTGGCGCCGCACGCGCGACCCGTATATCATCTGGCTTTCCGAGGTCATGCTTCAGCAGACGCAGGTGCCGCGCGTGGAGACGCGCATGCCGGCGTGGCTCGATCGCTTTCCGACTGTCCGGGCGCTTGCTCAGGCCGCCCCTTCCGATGTCTTGGATGCGTGGCAGGGGATGGGCTACAATCGCCGCGCCCTGGCGCTTCACAGGGCTGCACAGTGCGTTGTGGAGGACTGGGATGGGGAGTTTCCGCGTGAGACGCACGATCTGGTCGCGCTGCCCGGCATTGGCCCGGCGACGGCGCAGGGCATCCGTTCGTTTGCATTCGATCTTCCGGGCGTGTATCTGGAGACCAACGTGCGCACGGTCTTTTTGCATCATTTCTTTCCCGATGTGCCGGCCGTTCCCGATCGCGAGCTGGTGCCGCTGATTCAAGCTGCCTGTCCGGCGGCCCCCGGTGCGGCGGCGGATGAGATTGCGCCCTTTGCCGCGCCTCAAGACGATGCCGACACGCCGCGCGCGTGGTATTACGCGTTGCTGGATTACGGCGCGTATCTTAAAAAGACGCTGCCCAATCCGTCCAGGCGGTCGGCGGGCTATAGTCGTCAGTCCAAGTTTGAGGGCTCGCGCCGCCAAAAGCGCGCCCACATTGTGCGCATGCTGCTGGCAGCGCGCGATGGGCAGCCGGCAGGTATTACGCTTGATGAAGCTGTTGCAGGCGTTAACGAGATGGAGACGGCAGCCGGCCGTGAGCCGGTCGAGCGCGAGCTGGTCGCAAGTATTCTTGCCGATCTGGAGCGCGAGGGCTTTTGCCGCTCCGAGGGCGATCGTTGGTTGAGCGTGTAGCCCGCTCAAATCTGAAGAACGGGATTGTAAGGTTTAAATTCTCGGCTTGAGGGCATCCTAAAGACAGGGCCGCTCAAAGCCTATGGGCGGCACGTGTTGAAGGGAAGTACACCTATGGATTTTGAGAACTCTCAGACCAAGAAGAACCTCGAGACTGCTTTTGCCGGTGAGTCCCAGGCACACACCAAGTATCGCTACTATGCATCCAAGGCCAAAAAGGACGGCTACGTTCAGATCTCGAATATCTTTGCCGAGACGGCGGGCAACGAGTCCGAGCATGCCAAGCTGTGGTTTAAGTACCTGCACGACGGCGCCGTTCCGGGCACTCTGGACAACCTGCGCGACGCCGCCGCGGGCGAGAACTACGAGTGGACCACGATGTATGACGAGTTTGCCAAGACCGCCGAGGAGGAGGGCTTTGCCGAGATCGCCGAGAAGCTGTCTCTTATACACATCTGACGCTGCCGACGAAGCTAGAAGT
>UQID01000025.1 GCA_900541045.1 uncultured Collinsella sp. | reverse complement strand
ACGAGATTAGCGAGTGTCTCGTGGGCTCGGAGATGTGTATAAGAGACAGGCCTCGACGCGGTTAGACACGAGACACATATATTACGCGACCTCGCCCTGGTGGCCGCACACGTTGGTTGCGGCCGACGCGGGCCGCGGGCAAGTGCTTGTAAGGGGAGCCTTGCCTCTCTTGTACGAGAAAGGACGCGTAATGAAAATCATTAAAGCTAAAGACTACGAGGATATGAGCCGCAAGGCCGCTAATATCATCTCGGCTCAGGTTATCCTCAAGCCCGATTGCGTGTTGGGTCTTGCCACTGGCTCCACCCCGATTGGCGCTTACAAACAGCTCGCTGCTTGGTACGAGAAGGGTGACATTGACTTTGCCGAGGTCAGCACCTATAACCTGGACGAGTATCGTGGTCTTTCGCACGACGATCCCCAGAGCTATCACTACTTTATGCGCGAGAACTTCTTCGATCACATCAATATCGATCTGAACAACACGCACGTGCCCGATGGCTCCAACCCCGATGCCGCCGCTGCCTGCTCCGAGTACGACAAGATCGTCGCTGCCGCCGGTTACCCGGATCTGCAGCTGCTCGGCATTGGCAACAACGGTCACATCGGCTTTAACGAGCCCGATGACCACTTCTCCAAGGGCACGCACTGCGTCGACCTCACCGAGAGCACCATTCAGGCCAACAGCCGCCTGTTCGACAGCATCGATGACGTGCCCCGTCAGGCTTACACCATGGGCACCCAGACCATCATGTATGCCCGCATGATCCTGGTTGTCGCCAACGGCGAGGCCAAGGCTCAGGCCGTGCACGATATGTGCTATGGTCCGGTTACGCCCAAATGCCCGGCTTCGATCCTGCAGCTGCACACCAACTGCGTTGTCGTTGCTGACGAGGCCGCTCTTTCGCTCTGCGAGTAACGCGATCAAGCGATCTTACATAGTTTCTCAAAAGGCCCTCGCTTTGCGGGGGCCTTTTTAGTGGACATACGCCGTGGCGTATACATGACGGAAACCTTGCCGCGTGCTTGACTGGAGGGTTTTAAATTTTTGTGATTCATTCTATAGCAGATTCTATGCACATTTGCCACCATAGAGTCGCAGGCGGTAGCGAGGAGTAGGCGAGTTGCGCAACTCAAATAAAAATAGCCGACTGCGCTACACTGCAAATGGGATGGGACATGCTGGCAAGCGCATTGACCTGCGCAAAGACCTATTGGTCGGGGGATAAGTTACCATCGGGCCTCGCTGTACAAAAACTTGCCAAACACGTACCGGCAGACAATTAAAAACTCTAAGTCGCGCTATTCACGGGGCGGCTCATATGGTCCTGCAGCTACGGTGTCCATATGGTCGAGTTGAGGAGCAAGCATGGTAAACGATCTGGGCAATACGGACGACCTCGAGTTGATGCCGACGGGCGGCGGCTATATGGTGCGGCGCGATCGCTTGATGAACGAGCTCATCGTTAAAGGGCGCAAGGCGGGAATTGTTTTGCTCTACGCGCCCGATGGGTTTGGTAAGACGTCGGTGTTGCTGCAATACGTGCAGGAGGTTAAATCGGACCCCACGCGAGGGCCGGTTCGGATTATCGAGGCCGACCGCGCGATTGGACGCGAGCTCTTTATGCAGCTCGAGGTTGTCGCCGATGAGCTTAAGGACAAACCTCATTCGCTCGTTGCGATCGACAACGTGCCCAATCTCGAGCAGCACGAAACCGAGGATCTCATCGATCGAATCCGCAGCTTACGTGCTACGGGGACGGGGGTCTTTATTGCCTGCCGCCCCTCCAACCGATTGCTTATCCACGGGCTGGGCGATTCTGTAAAAGTCAATGCGCAGATGCTCAAGGTGCACGCCTATGAGTATTCGTCATGGGCCACGGCGTTCTCTATCAGCACATCGCTTGATTTCTATCGGCTCACACAGGGTGTACCCGAGCTGGTATCTGCCCTGCAGACGGGAATGTATGGACAGGGCGATGTTGCCGGGTTGCTCGAAAACGAAATCGTCAACGTGTACGGTGCGGCGCTGGCCGATCTCGCATCGCTCGAGAACAACCTGTTGTTTACCGTTGCCTGCTTGATGGTATTGATGGGCGAGGGCCGCATTGCGGAGCTAGAGGCGTGCGGTGTGAGGCTTTCGATGGTCGACCAGTCTATCTTTGTGCGCGATTATCCGATTTTTGGCGTGGATCCGTCTGATCGCACCTTTAGGTGTTTGGGCGCTAAGGACAACGCGCGCCTGAGGCTGCGAAAGCTTGTTGCCGAGATCCGTCCCGAACTAGTATCGCGGGCTGCTCGCATTTTGATAAAGGCGGCCCGATGCGATTTGGCCATGGACCTGGCCGATGCGTTCTTGGACCGCCGTGTGGTGTTGGAGCTTGCCGGGCAGTATGGGGCCGATCTTGCCCTGACCGGGCATGGAGGGGACATTTGCCGTGCAGCATCGGCGATGATCAATGCGGAAAAGCAGGAGCAAGAGCCGACAGCCGCCGAGGCGCTCGGCGTGTATCTGGCGGCTGTCAGCGTGTGCAATACAAAGCTGGCAAGGTATATGGCGTCCGTTATCGAACGTGCGGGTGACCAGGCGGCCCGCGAGGTCGACCCCGCTACCTGGAAAATAGCCCAGGCGCTTACTATCGCCTTTTACGGCGACAATGACCTGGGGCTTCCCGCCAACCCTGTTGTGCAAGAACAGACATCCTGCGAGGTGCTCGACATGCTGTCCGCGCATATCGAGGTCAAGCGCCACCTAACCGAGCGAGCGGAAGACGGCAATGTTCTCGCGAAGCTCAAGGCGTGCAAAGCTTATGATTGCGAGCTCGACATCGCGGGGATTCTCATACAGGCCGACCATATGCTGGTGGAGCTGTTCGACGGCTCGTTTGCTAAACCCGACGAGCGCGATGACAAGATGGCGCAGATACTCGAGGCGCTCGATATCCGCGGGCTTAAGGCACCATCCATTTGGCTGCGTATGGTGCTCGCGGCGCGGCGCCTGCTCGCGGGCTTGCCCGTGACCGACGATGTGGCGTTTGGCGAGCTCGACCGCTTTGCGGTGCGTGTTCGTGACAATCAAATTCAGCTGTTTGGGTTATTGCTGGAGGGTTGGCAATCGCTGGCGGAGGGGCGGCCGGTCAACGCGAAGTTCCGTGCGGTTCAGGTGCTCAAGCTCGCCGACGAATCGATTGCGTACATGCGCGAAAACGCGTTGCTGCTTGAGCGCGTGGCGTACCTGCGCAATACGTCGCTGGTATCGGTTCGCGAAGAGGCAGAACTGCTCGATATTAGCAAGACACAGGTCGGCGGCTCAGAAGCCTGGATCGTGGCACTGCATTTGGCCGCTGCGGGCCGCGATAGCGATCTTGCCGCTTGGATGTCTATGAATCGCTCGGGGATTTTAGACCCATCGTATCGGCTGTTCGCACGTCTTGCGATGCATTGTCTGGGCGAGCCTGCCGTCAGGATTCGCAAGAAGCTTCCGGTGCGTGAACTGTCGCGGTATTCACTACGCGATGATTTTGAGGGCGAAAGCGAGCACCTGTTCCAGGCGGGCGAGGTTGAGGCTGTCGATACGATCGGCCATATTGAGATGCGCATGTTTGGCACATTTCGCGCCGAGCGCGACGGCTTTCCCATCACGGATAAGATGTGGCGTCGCAAAAAGGCGGCAACACTTGCCGAGCGGCTCGCGTTGGGCATGGATGCCATGGTCGACCGCGAGACAATCGCCATGGAGTTGTGGCCCCATGCCGAGTTTAGCGCGGCGCGCAACAATCTGTATTCGACGGTATCGCGCTTGCGCTCGGCTTTGGGTCCAACGCCGGATGGCAAGTCGTGCGTGCTCATCCAAAACGAGTGCATAGGGCTCAACGGCGACTACGTTAAGACCGATGTAAGGCTCTTTGACCAGCTGAGCCGCGAGATCCTGGGAAACCGTATGGGCGCGAGAGGCCCTCACCTGGTTGAGCTTTGTCTTAAGGTTGAGCAGCTCTACGCGGGGCCGCTGTATGTTCCCACCGGTTGCAATCCCACGTTTTTTACGCGCATGCGCCACATTATGCAATCCAAGTACATCGACTGCATGATTAGGGGAGCGAATGCCGCTCTCGAGGAAAATGACCTGCAATCGGCAATTTGGCTCGTTGAATCGGGGCTTCGCCAAGAGACTGCGCGCGAGGACATGGTTCGCTGTGCCATGCGCGTTTACGGTGCGGCGGGACGACGCCGCGATGTTGTCGAGCTATACAGCGGTCACATGCACCACCTGCGAGAGCAGGTTCAAGGCGTGCCCGAGCCCGAGACAAGGCGCCTGTATGAGCGCCTGGTCGAAGGCAGGCTCAAGCGCGTGCTTGTCGAGCGATAAAAAACGGGCGCCCGAATCACTCGGACGCCCGCAGGCTACTCGGTATGGCCAGTCGGTTTTAGACGAGCTTGATCTTCTCGATATCCTTGCGCGAGGACTCGCGATACAGCGAGAACTTGCGGCCGATAACCTGAACGACGTCGGCGTGGCAGCGCTCGGCGAGCTCCTCGGCGGCCTCGCGGGCAGAAAGGCTGGAGCCGTCCAGCACGGAGCACTTAACGAGCTCGTGCTTCTCCAGGTAGGCGACCGTCTGCTCGACGGTGCCCTCGTTGACATCGGACTTACCGATGATGATGGCGGGGTTGAGGTGATGGGCCATGCTGCGAAGCTGCTTGACCTGGGCTCCTGTCAGTGCCATGGGTTCTCGCTTTCTATGTATGGGGCGCCCCGCAATGGGGCCTTAATCTACGTGAGCTGTCCCACGATAGCGCAGGAACGGCACGGTGTGGGGCATGTTTGCCCAGTTCGCAAAGAATGCGGATGCCGGGCGGGAAGACGATGCAAGCTTTAGATGGGCTACGGGCGGGGTACGGAGACCGGCTCCCAGGCGATAAACGCCCATCGGACTTTGCGGATGTGGTCGAGCATGTAGCGTCCCTGCGGTACGCCCTTGGATCCCGGCTCACCGGCATGCGGGTTCTCGATCATGTGGTGGGCGATATAGTTGCGCAGGCGGTCGATCTTGTCCTCGTTGCCGTGCTCGAGCATGCGAGAAAAGTCTGCCACGCCTGCCTCGAGACTATCGAAGGTGTCGCGGCGGGGTGATTCAAAATACGTGACCTGTGGCAGTGCACCCATCTGAATAAGGATGTTAAAGGCGTACACAAAACCATTGCTGCAGGTAACCGAGGCGCCGATGGCATTCATCAAGTGCAGGTCATAACGCGGGCTCGAGTTGGCGACCATCGTAACGGCACAACGCCGACGAGCCGTTCGATCAAGCTTGGCAAGTGCGCCTTTTAGGTTGGTCGTGGTGACAGAGCGACTGGCAAAGGCAACATCCACCGCTTTTGCGACCGGTCCAACCAAATCCCAATCATCATCCCAAGCAAGCTCAAGCGGCGTAATGCGATCCTCGAGCCCATAGTACTCAATGCCAGCATCAAGCGTGCCCAACATAGCAGGGGAAAAGTCAGCAGCAATCACAGGATGCCCAGCCTGAGCAAGCGGAATAGCAATCGACCCAGCCCCACACCCCATATCCAGCACGGATTCACCAGGCTTTAACGCCAACAGCTTTATAAAATCCCGGGCATACGGAGCAGTCTCCAACGGCCGAAAATGCCGAGCCCTTTTATCCCACTCAAAAGAATCATCAGCCCGCCGCCGACCAGCCTGCAGGCGCATCCATTCGCCATTCCAATCAGCAGAAAGCAGCTCAGAACGAATCAAATCATCAGCCACGGGCCATCTCCCTCACAACAAAAAAGCGACTCCTCCCAAAAGAAGAGCCGCAACCAGCATATATCAGAAAGAACCGATCCAACGCCAAACCGCCCTCACAACCAAGGCGGGCAGGAGCGAAGCGACTGCCATACGGGATAGAACCCAACTGAGGTCCCGTTGTGCGGGAGCCCCGGGGAGGGCAAATATATAAGGTCGATCGCGAGTTCCGCACGAGCCGGAGAGCACTTAATGTGCTCTCCGTGCGAGTCAGGACTGTCCGAGCAGGCGACCTTATATATTTGCCCTCCCCGGGGCTCCTCGCCAGTCCCCCTCAGCTAGTTCTTGAGCGAGTTCAGCGGCGCCGGGAAGCGTCCGCCACGGTGGGCGAGCACGGTGCCGGCGTTGGGGTTCACCGGCATGATGGGCGCACGGCCGAACAGACCGCCGTACTCAACGCAGTCGCCCACGCCCTTGCCGATAGCGGGAATCACGCGCACGGCCGTGGTCTTGTTGTTGATGACGCCGATGGCCATCTCGTCGGCGATGATGCCGGCGATGGTCTCGACTGGGGTGTCGCCGGGGATGGCGATCATGTCCAGGCCAACGGAGCACACGCAGGTCATGGCCTCGAGCTTCTCGAGCGAAAGTGCGCCGGCCTCGACGGCAGCAATCATGCCGGCGTCCTCGGACACGGGGATAAAGGCGCCCGAGAGACCGCCCACGCTGGAGCTGGCCATGACGCCGCCCTTCTTGACGGCATCGTTGAGCATGGCGAGCGCGCAGGTCGTGCCGGGGCCACCGCAGGTGCCCACGCCGATGATCTCGAGGATACGCGCGACGGAGTCGCCGATGGCGGGCGTGGGAGCCAGCGACAGGTCGACAATGCCCTTCTCGACACCCAGGCGATGGGCGGCCTCGCGGCTCATGAGCTCGCCGGCACGGGTGATCTTAAAGGCGGTCTGCTTAATCTTCTCGGCGACTTCCATCATCGATGCGGAATCGGGCAGCGTCTCCAGGGCTGCCGCCATAACGCCGGGGCCCGAGACGCCTACGTTGATGACGGCGTCGGCCTCGCCACCGCCGTGGACGGCGCCCGCCATAAACGGGGAGTCCTCGACCATGTTGGCAAAGCAGACAAACTTGGAGGCGCCAACGGAATCCTCGTCTGCCGTAAGCTTGGCGGCATCGATGATGGTCTGAGCCGCCATGAGCACGGCGTCCATGTTGATGCCGGCACGCAGGCTGGCGACGTTGACGCTGGAGCAGACGCGGCTGGTGGTGGCAAGCGCCTGGGGGATGGACTGGATGACGCGGCGGTCGGCGTCGCCGATGCCCTTCTGGACGAGTGCGGAGAAACCGCCCAGGTAATCGATGCCGAGCGTCTCGGCCGCGCGGTCGAGGGCATGCGCGATGGGGGTGAGGTCCTCATCCTTGCAGCACGCGGCGATCTGTGCCACCGGGGTGACGGAAACGCGCTTGTTGACGATGGGGATACCGTACTCGCGCTCGAGGTTCTCGGCGGTCTCGACCAGGTGCTCAGCCGTGTGCGTCACGTGGTCGTAGATCTTCGTGCACATGCGGTCGAGGTTCTCGTCACCGCAACCCATGAGCGAAACACCCATGGTGATGGTCCTGATGTCGAGGTTCTGCTCCTCAACCATGCCGCGGGTTTCCGCGATTTCTGCGGGCGTGATCGCCATCCTTGCACTCCTATCTGCCAAAACGAGCATAGTCTTGTCTATTCTAACGTGCCGCACGTGCCAAGTGGCGCGTGCGGCACGTTTTGGTGCTCGGTTGTTTCCGTTGTGTTACTGCCCAAAGACCTCTTCGGCGATGCGCGCGCTTTCGGCGGCGTCCTTGGCGTAGTAGTCAGCGCCGATCTGCTTGGCGTATTCGGGGGTGAGCACGGCACCGCCTACGATGATCTTGACGCCTGGCACCTCGGCATGAAGCAGCTTGATGGTCTCCTCCATGGCGACGACCGTGGTAGTCATAAGCGCCGAGAGGCCGACGAGCTTAATGTCGCGTTCCTTGACGGTCTTGAGCACCTCCTGCGGGTCGACGTCGCGACCCAGATCAAAGACGGTGTAGCCGTAGTTATCGAGCAGCATCTTGACGATGTTCTTACCGATGTCGTGGATATCGCCTTTAACGGTGGCCACGCAGATCTTGCCCTTGTCGGCAATCTCGCCGGCGGGCATCAGGCGCTTGATGGTGTCAAAGCCCACACGCGCGGCCTCGGCCGAGGCCATAAGCTGCGGCAAGAAGAACTTGCCCTGGTCAAAGAGGACGCCAACCTCGTCGAGGGCGGGGATAAAGTGATTGTTGATGAGGTCCATGGCGTCATGGTCTGCCAGCAGACGCTCGGTCTCGGCCGCGATTTCGCCCTTGCGGCCCGAGACGACCATGCGACGAATCGGGTCGTCGTTGCCGTCGGTGCCGGTGGTGCCAGCAGCGGGCGCGGCGTCGGTCGATACCGCCTGAGCCGCCGCCGGATTCGCGGCGATCTTGTACGGATCGGTCCAGCCGGCGTAGCGCTCGATGTATCCGGTCGAGCCCTCGTCCTCAACGCTCAGCACGCGATAGCTGTAGACGGTATCCATAAAGCGCTTGGAGCCCGGGTTCATGATGGGGGCGTCCAGGCCCGCGCCAAAAGCGGCAGCCAAAAAGACCGAGCCCAGCAGCGGGCGGGCAGGCAGACCAAAGCTGATGTTCGACACGCCGAGCGCGCATTTGACGCCCAGACGCTCCTTGCACAGGGACATGGCGCGCAGGATCTGTTCGGCCTGGCGTTGATTGGTCGAGGCGGTCATGACCAGACAGTCGATGAGGATGCGGTCCGGGCCAATACCGTAGCGGGCGGCCTCGGCCACGATGCGCTCGGCGATGGCGAAGCGAGCTTCGGCGGTATCGGGGATGCCGCCTTCATCGAGCGTGAGGCCGACGACGTTGGTGCCGTAATGGGCGACCAGCGGAAAGATCTCATCCATGATTTGCTGTTTGCCATTGACCGAGTTGATGATGGGCTTGCCGGCGTAGCGGCGCACGGCTGCCTCGACGGCTGCGGGGTCGGTGGAGTCGATCTGCAGCGGCAGCAGCGTGGAGCCCTGGAGCTGCTCGGTCGCCTGCTGGATGATCTTGACCTCGTCGATCTCGGGCAGGCCTACGTTGACGTCCAGGATGTCGGCGCCCTGTTCCTGCTGGCTGATGCCCTGGCTCACGACGTAGTCCAGGTCGCCGTCGCGCAGGGCCTGTTGCAGGCGCTTTTTGCCGGTGGGATTGATGCGCTCGCCGATGACGGCGATCTTGTGGCCGTCACAGGGAAGGTCCACGACCGTCTGGGCGCTCGTGACCGACATACTGGGCTTGCGGTGACGTGGGCTGGGCGTGTGGTTGTCGATGAGGGTGCGAAGTGCCGCCATGTGCGTGGGCGTGGTGCCACAGCAGCCACCCACGACGCTCACGCCGTCCTCAATCATGCCGGCGACGGCCTCGGCGTATTCGGGGGCCTGGATATCAAAGACGGTATTGCCGTCGTCGTCCACGCGGGGCAGTCCCGCGTTAGCCTGCACCATAACGGGCTTGTCCGTAACGGTGAGCATACGTGCGGCGAGCCCTCGGAGCTCGGCCGGGCCCTGGCTGCAGTTGATACCCAAAACGTCGGCGCCGATGGCGTCGAGCGTGATGGCGGCGACCTCGGGGCTCGTTCCCAAGAAGGTGCGACCGTCTTCCTCAAAGGTCATGGTGGCAAAGACGGGCAGGTCGGAGTTCTCGCGGCAGGCGAGGACGGCCGCCTTGATCTCGGCAAGGTCGGTCATGGTCTCGATAATAAAGAGGTCCACGCCCGCGTCGACGCCGGCGCGCACCTCCTCGGCAAAGAGGTCATAGGCCTCGTCGAAGCTCAGGGTGCCCAAGGGGCGAAGCAGCGCGCCGATGGGGCCGATATCGCCGGCGACGTAGCGGGCGCCGGCCTCGCGGGCGCAGGCGACAGCGGCGGCAAAGACATCTGCCACGGTGGCGGCGCCGTCGAGCTTGTGGGCGTTGGCGCCAAAGGTGTTGGCGGTGATCACGTCGCAGCCGGCCTCGACATACTGACGCTGGATATCGGTGATAACCTCGGGCTCCTCAAAGTTGAGCAGCTCGGGCAGGGCGCCGGCCTTCATGCCGGCAGCCTGCAGCATGGTGCCCATGCCGCCGTCAAACAGCAGGTGCCCCGTGCCCTCGATGGCGGCGCGCAGGCGATCGTCCTTAATGCGCAGGTCGTCGATCGTGCGTGGCTTGTACACAGCGCCGTTGCAGCGTGCGGCATTGACGGGCGCCGCCAGCGCGGCACCATCCGAATTATGAGTAATAAGCGGGGTGAACATCGGGGGCTCCTAGTGGCTGGAATAGCAGGTGGTGTGGGCGGCGCGGAAGCGGCAGTGCTCGCGCATGCGGCAGATATTGCAGGTGGGGCGGCTCTGGGCGTCGTGGACCTCGCCGTCGAACAGGCCAATCACTGCGGTCACGCTCTTGGTGGGCATGAGCAGGCAGGTGGGCGTGACGGTAAGGCCGATGAGGCGCGTGGCGTTGAGCGCATCGACGATCGAGCGCTGGGCCGTAAGCGGACAGTCGCCGTAGCCGGGGCTAAAGCGCCAGTTGCCGGCGAGCTCGTGTGCAGCGGCCGCGGCCTTGACCTGCTGGTCCATCTGCTCGACGGCAGCTTCTACATAGGCAGAGCATGCGGCATCGAGCACGGCTCCCTCAAGGGGCTGCTGGGCTCCCGTGGTTCGCAGGCGACGCTCGGCGTCCATGCCGAGGGTGCATGCCATGAGTGCGGCAAAGCAGGCGTCCTTAAGGTGGCGATAGATATCACGACCCCGCAGCTCAACGTTGGTGCCAACCAAGCGAATGCAAGGCTCGCCCTGCTCGTCGACGCCCGTGGCATCGACGGCAAACACGCGGCGCACGCCACGGGGCTCAATGTCCAGTTCCAGACGTTCAACGACAAACTCAATACGCTGCGCTAGCTCGGGCTCAATCTGCTGGCCGCCGTAGCCCAGGTAACGCAACATCTCGGCACGATCGACTCGGGGATGGTGGGCAGCGTCGATACGGTAAAGCGCCGGCGACGCAAGGTCGGCCGGCACTTCACCAAAAGCTGTATCGATGTGCGGTTTTTCCATTACCCCAGGCGCTCCATAATGGTTGCGGCGATCGCAGGACGGTTCATAGTGTACAGGTGCAGACCGTCGGCACCGTGCTCCTTAAGGTCGCAAAGCTGACGAGCAGCATAATCTACACCGGCCGCCTGCAGGCTCTCGGGGTCGTTCTCGTACTTGGCGAGAATCTTGATGACGGGGGAGGGCAGCGACGCACCGCACATAAAGACCATGCGGCTGATCTGCGACTTGCCCATAAACGGCATGATGCCCGCGGTAATGGGCACGGTGATGCCGGCCTTGTCGGCAAGCTCGCGAAAACGGTAGAAGCACTCGTTATCAAAAAAGAGCTGCGTCACAAAGAAGCTCGCGCCGGCGTCCTGTTTTTGCTTGAGGTATTCGACCGAAGCGTTGAGATCTTCACAGGCAATGTGGCCCTCGGGGTAAGCTGCGGCGCCCACGCAAAAGCCGGCGTCGACGAGCTCAGGGATGAGGTCGCAGGCGTAGGCGTAGTCCGAGGCGGGCTTGTCGTCCTCGGTCGCGCCGGCGGGAAGATCGCCGCGCAGGGCCAGTACATTTTCTACGCCGGCGGAGCGGTATTCATCAATCTTGGCGGCGATATCGGCATGCGTGCGGCCAACGCAGGTGAGGTGCGCCACCGAGGGCGTATCGAATTCGCTCGTAATCATATGCGCGATGGGGGCGGTGGTGGCACCGTTGCCCGAGCCGCCGGCCGAGCAGGTGACCGAGACAAAGCTCGGCGAAAGCTTGCACAGATTGCCTGCCACCTCGCGAGCCGTGTCGAGGGTCAGCTCGCCCTTGGGCGGGAACATCTCAAACGAAACGGGCGCGGTGCCCTGGGATGCCGCCTGCTTAAAAACCTCGTCGACGCGCATATCGTGCTCCTTTAGATACGTAATAGTGCGATGTGTTGTAAGGATTCTACAGCACCACTGTGCCACGATGGAGTTTCACTCGCTATTTGGGGATACCAATCAAAGATGCCTTGCTATCGGCATTTTCTATAACAGAGCGGTCGATGTAGGATGGGGCTATATTGAATGGTATCTGATGCGAAATACCAGTTAATAAAGCCCCGTCCCAAATTGACTACCCTTAAACCATGGGGAGAGGTTTGCAATTTATGCAGTTGATTGACTGTTGAGGGTGGCAACGCCGCCTCGATAGGGTAACCTCATTGATTGGTTTCGCGACGGCAACATAACGGTAATGTCGCGGAAACACGGCGAGTCTAAGCTATGACTCGTTCGTTAGTAATCAACACCGCTTCTCACGCGGTGCCGATACGAAGGGAGTTCCGTATGGCCGAACTTACTGACCGCTTCGGGACCATGGTGTTCTCTGAGGAAGTCATGAAGGATTACCTCCCCAAGGACATTTGGAAGCGCCTTGCTGCAACCCTCGAGGGCGGTGAGCCGCTCGACCTGGACGTGGCCAACGCCGTTGCCCATGCCATGAAGGTCTGGGCCATCTCCAAGGGCGCGACGCACTACGCGCACTGGTTCCAGCCGCTTTCGGGCATTACTTCCGAGAAGCACGATAGCTTCCTGGAGCCCAACCATGACGGCACCGCCATTACCAAGTTTACGGGCAAGAACCTCATCCAGGGCGAGCCGGACGCCTCCAGCTTCCCCAACGGCGGCCTGCGCGCTACCTTCGAGGCCCGTGGCTACACCGCTTGGGATCCCACTAGCCCCGCCTTTATCAAGGACGATGTCCTGTGCATCCCCACGGCTTTCTGCTCCTACACGGGCGAGGCCCTGGACAAGAAGACCCCGCTGCTGCGTTCCATGACCGCGCTCTCGCGTGAGTCTAAGCGCGTTTTGGCGCTGTTTGGCAAGACCCCCAAGAAGGTCGTTCCTTCCGTGGGCGACGAGCAGGAGTACTTCCTGATCAAGAAGGACGCCTATCGCAAGCGCAAGGACCTGGTCATCACCGGCCGCACCCTCTTTGGTGCTGCTCCCTGCAAGGGCCAGGAGCTCGAGGAGCACTACTTTGGCGCTATCCGCCCCACCGTCTCGGCCTATATGAAGGATCTGGACGATGAACTGTGGGCGCTTGGCATTCCCGCCAAGACCAAGCACAACGAGGTTGCTCCCTGCCAGCATGAGCTCGCCCCGGTCTATGGCGAGGTCAACGAGGCTATCGACCAGAATCTGGTCATGATGGAGAAGATGAAGCTCATTGCCTCCCGCCACGACTTGGTCTGCCTGCTGCACGAGAAGCCCTTTGAGGGCATCAATGGTTCGGGCAAGCACAACAACTGGTCGCTTGGCACCGAGTCCGAGAATCTGCTCGATCCGGGCGACACCCCGCTCGACAACTTGCAGTTCATCGTCTTCCTCACCGCGGTGATCGAGGCCGTCGATAACTATCAGGAGCTCCTGCGTGCCTCCGTTGCCTCGGCCGGCAACGACCATCGTCTGGGCGCCAACGAGGCTCCTCCGGCGATTATGTCCATCTTCCTGGGCGACCAGCTTACCGAGGTCGTCGAGAAGATCATCGATGGCAAGGCTTCCGTCCATGCCACGCGCGGCGTGCTCGACCTGGGCGCCGATACCCTGCCCAAGCTGATGCAGGACAACACCGACCGCAACCGCACCTCCCCGTTTGCCTTTACCGGCAATAAGTTTGAGTTCCGTGCCTGCGGCTCCGAGCAGAACGTCTCCGACTCCAACCTGGTGCTCGATGCCGCCGTGGCCAAGTCGCTCAAGTCCTTCGCCGACGCGCTTGAGGGTACGCCCGAGGATGAGTTCCAGGACGCTGCACTCGAGTACTGCAAGAAGGTCCTGACCGACCACCAGCGCATCCTGTTCTCCGGTGACGGCTACTCCGATGAGTGGCCCGTTGAGGCCGAGAAGCGCGGTCTTGCCAACAACAAGACCACGGCCGACGCCCTGCCCGCCTTTGTTTCCGATAAGGCCATTGCGCTCTTTGAGGAGACGGGTGTCCTGACCAAGGCCGAGGCCCAGTGCCGCTACGACTGCAAGCTCGAGAAGTACAACAAGCTCATGAACATCGAGGCCACCACGATGGTTCGCGAGGCGCGTCGTACCTATCGCCCGGTCATTACCGCCTATGCCACCAAGGTCGCTAAGGGCCTTGAGACTATTCGTGCCGCTGGTGCGGAGGCCGCCATGCAGTGCGAGCAGAACACGCTCAACAAGCTCTGCAACGGTATTACCGCCATCAACGACTCCATCAAGGCGCTCGATGCCGTGCATCAGAAGGCCGAAGCCCTCGATGGTCAGGAGCAGGCCAACGTGTACGCGCACGAGGTCGTTCCCGCTATGGATACGCTGCGCGCCGCCGTGGATGCCATGGAGGAGATTGTGGCCGCTGACTACTGGCCGGTCCCGACCTACGACGACATTCTGTTCTATGTGTAACAGACACGTTTGATTTTGCGTGTGAAGGGGTCTCGCCTGTGTGAGGCCCCTTCTTTTTTGCCGCTTTGACCTGCTTTGAACTTGCAGCCGAGCGAGCGTTTCGCGCGGGGCATCTTAAAAGTTGTAACCTGTTTTGGCATGCGGACGTTCCGGGCGTTTGTTCATAAAGGGGAGGATGATCCGATGAAGGTATTCGATATCGTGTTTAGCCCGACCGGCGGAACGGAAAGGGCGTCTGGCTACATTGCAAATGCGTTGGAAGGGGAAACCGTTGCTGTAGATCTGACCGATAGCGGGTTTGGCTTTCGCACGGTTGCGATGACAAAAGAGGACGTAGCCGTGATCGCGGTGCCCTCGTATGGCGGGCGAGTCCCGGCTGTGGCCGCGGAGCGCTTGGGTATGATGCGGGGAAACGGTGCGCAGGCGGTTCTGGTTTGCGTTTACGGAAATCGCGCGTATGAGGACACGCTGGTCGAGCTTGAGGATGCGGCGAAAGATGCGGGCTTTCGGGTGATTGCGGCGGTTTCTGCCATCGCCGAGCATTCTATTGTTCGCCAGTTTGCTGCCGGTCGGCCTGATGCACAGGACGCGGCGCAGCTCGCTGGGTTTGCGGATCAGATTCAGCAAAAGATGTCTGCAGGAGATGCTTCTGAGCCGGCTATTCCGGGTAATCGTCCCTATAAGAAGGCCGGGGGTACCGGCATGGTGCCTAGGGCCACAAAGGAGTGCACCGCCTGCGGGGCTTGCGTCGCAGCGTGTCCCGTTGGCGCTATCGATAAAGACGATCCCAAGCGGGTGGACAAAAAGACCTGCATTTCCTGTATGCGTTGCGTTGCCGTGTGTCCGTGGGGCGTTCGCGCGGTAAATCCCGTCATGCTCTCTGCGGCTACCAAGATGTTGAGCAAAGTCTGCGC
This sequence comes from uncultured Collinsella sp., assembly GCA_900541045.1. GTDB lineage: Bacteria > Actinomycetota > Coriobacteriia > Coriobacteriales > Coriobacteriaceae > Collinsella. Next base: position 19,813 of record UQID01000025.1, on the reverse strand, counting down.
CGAACGGAAGGAGTGCGAGCTGTTTATCTAGCGCAGGGGCTTTGAGTACTTTTCGTCTTATAACGGCAAAAAGAACGAACCCGTCGGACCTTACATCCGGCGGGTTCGAACATTTTAAAGTTGGTGCCCCCAGCGGGATGTCCGCGTGCGGCTGGCGCCGCCCGCTTCCGCTGCGTCGCTCCGCTCCTTGCGTGCTGCGCTGGAAAACGCTTGCGCGTTTCCTCAGCTCCGCACCCTGTCGGGTTCGAATCCCGGCATATCGGTAGCAAAAAGCCCGCCACCGCGTGGGTAACGGGCTTCTCGATTTAAATGGTGCCCCCAGCGGGATTCGAACCCGCGATATCCACCTTGAAAGGGTGGCGTCCTTGGCCGCTAGACGATGGGGACAGCGGGAAAGAGTATAGCAGACTTTTCTATCCGTTCACATATCGTTGGCAGATTGAAAAACCACCACACAGGAGTGGGTTTCTATTCCGATATTCAAATATCTCAATCTGTAACATCTGGGCGGGCAAATCGGCTCTATCTGTTACAGATCGAGACAAACAAACGTGGCAGATCAAAACCACCACAAAGGTGCCTGTCCCCTTTGTGGTGGCGGGGCGTTAGGGGAGGAGCTTCATCGCGGCGTCGTGGGCGGCGTGCTCGTAAGCGTCGTCGAGGGGCTTGAGCGGCAGCAGAGCGGTGGCCTGTGCATCGCCACGGCGCTCGAGAGCGTGGGCGATGAGCCAGTCGGCGAGCTCGGGGTTCTTGGGCAGTGCCGGTCCGTGTAGGTACGTGCCGATGACGCCCTTGTAGATGATGCCCTCAAAGCCATCGTCGCCGTTGTTACCGGTGCCCGTGACGACGGACGTTCCGAGCGGCGTGGCCTCTGCATCGAGCAGGGTGCGGCCGCCGTGGTTCTCGAATCCCACAAAGGGCTCGGATGACAGGTCGGTCTTGACGGCGACGTTGCCGATCAGACGGTCGGAGCCGCGCACGGTTTCGGCGGCAATGACGCCCAGGCCCTCGATGCGATTCTCGCCCATATAGTACGAACGGCCGAGCAGCTGATAGCTGCCACAGATAGCGAGCAGCGAGCCGCCATCCTCAACATAGGCCGCGACCTTGTCTTTTTGAGCGAACAGCTCGTGTGCCACGGCCAGCTGATCGCGGTCGGAGCCACCGCCCATCATGACGATGTCGGCGTCGGTGAGATCGAGCGACTCGCCCATACGGACCTCGTCCACGCGCACGGGGATGCCACGCCAGGCGCAGCGGCGCTCGAGGGCAATGACGTTGCCGCCGTCGCCATAGAGGTTGAGGGCATCGGGATACAGGTAGACGATGCGCAGGGGGCGCGAAAGCTCGACCGGCGCAATGTCGGTGGGGACAGCGCTGCCATCGGCGCGCGTTACGGCGTGGAAGGCGACCGAGCTCGCATCGGTGCTCTTAAGCTCGTCGAGCTCCTTGACCAGCGGCGGGAAGGCCGTGTAGTTGGCGACGGCGTAGAAAGTATCGCCAGCCTCCTCGTCCGCCACGGCGCCGATCGCTTGCTCGATATTCGAGATGATGGCGGCGTCGATGCCGGCGTACTTCAGGCGTACCTGCATATCGTGTGCACGCGTGCCGCCGGCAAAGGCGACAAGCCCTGGGGTATCGGCGATGCGCTCGAAGTCGACGTCGTAGATCCACGAGACATCGTGGCCGTCGGCGTCGTTGTCGTTGAGGAAGAAAGCGCAGAGTCTGCCGCCTGCAGTCTTGATGGACTGGATCTGGCGATCGAAGCCCACGGGATTTTTGGCCAGGTTTGCCTCGACGGTGCGGCCGGTAATGTTCCAGCGGCCCATGCGTCCGCCGGCGGGGACGTAGGCATCGAGCGTGGGCTGCAGGTGCGCCGTATCCACGCCCAACTCATGTGCGGCAAAGAATGCGGCGGCAACGTTGTAGACCATGTACAGACCGTTGTAGCGCGTGGCGATGTGTACGGCAGCCGCGTTGGACGCAGATCCAAAGACCAGGTCAAAATCGTAGCCGTCGCAGCCGAGCTCCACGCCCGTCACGCGACGGACAAGCGCAGGGCGTGCCCAACCGCACGAGGGGCAATGGTAGGCGCCGAGCTGGCCGTATTGCACGTAGTCGTACTCCAACGGGGTGTTGCACTGCGAGCAAAAGCGCGAGTCGCTAATGCGGTCAGACTCGGTGTCGGTGGCGCCGTCGATGCCAAAGGCGATGCTTGCATTGGGAACGCGCGCGGCGATCGCGGCACACAGCGGGTCGTCGGCGTTATAGATGAGCGTCGTTGTCGGCGAAAGCTCCAGCGCGTGGGCGATGACGTCCTGGGTGTGGTCGATCTCGCCGTAGCGGTCCAGCTGGTCGCGGAACAGGTTGAGCAGCACAAAGTACGTCGGCTTGAGCTTGGGCAGGACGCGCACCGTGTAGAGCTCGTCGCACTCAAAGACGCCTACGCGCTTGCTGCTGGCGGTTCGCTTAAGGTTGCCGCGCGCCTCGAGCAGGGCACCAACCACGCCCGGCTCCATGTTGTTTCCGGCACGGTTGCATACCACGGTGGCGCCGCTGGCGGCAACGGCATCGGCGATGAGGTTGGAGGTGGTGGTCTTGCCGTTGGTGCCGGTGATCACCACGCTGCGGTCGACAAGGCCCGCGAGGTCGCTTAGCAGCTCGGGGTCAATCTTCATGGCGATGCGGCCGGGGAGTACGCCGCCCTGGCGCTTAAGGACGGAGCGCAGTCCCCAGCGGGCGATATCGCTCGAGGTGCAGGCGAGAGATGAGCGGAAGTTCATGAAGCCGTTCCTAACGTGAATGACATGGTCGTGACGTTTGTGCCGTTAAAAGCCGTAACGGCGCGCAAATTCCTGGGCAAGCTGCGATACGTCTTCGCAAGCGTTGGCCCAGGGGGCAAAGTCGGGAGTATCCGAGATGATGCCGTCGGCCTCCCAAACTGCCTGATGCGAAAGGTCCCAGGGGTCGTGCGGTTCGGGCCGGCAGGGAAGGTACGGTGTCTGATACATGGGGTTCAGCAAAAAGAACGCGCCGCCCTCGCAGCGGTTGGCAAACTCGCGCAGCGCGCGTGTCGCCGGGCGCATCTTGTTCGTTTTGAACAACAGGATCGTGCGGGCGAGTAGGTACCAGGGGGAGCTCTCGAGGGCATCGGCCCCCATCTGCTCCTCGAGCTGGTGGGCCAGGGCAAAAAAGCCGTCCTCGTCTTCCAGGCGAGCGAGGGCGAGTAGCACGGTGCCTGCAGCTCGGGTGGGATAGCCTTCCGCCTTAAGAACGCGGCGAGAATAGTTGGCGGCAGCACGGTAGCGAGCGCTCGCCATGCACAGCTGCGAGATGGCCTCGAGCGTGTGGAGCCACCCGATAAGAGCCGGCTCGCTTACGGTGAGATCGGCCGCCGTCACGCCGTCCGTCAAAACCTTGTTGGCCCAGTAGTGCGGGGCCTCCATGTCGAACCCGAGCACGCTTTGCTGCAAGTAATCGGCCGTGGTCGCCTCGAGCTTCATCAAGTCGCCTAGACAGGCGTCGACGGGCGTGTCCGCCAAAATGATGGCGAGCAGCTGGGCATCGAGGACATACGCATCGATGCGGACGATTTTGAGTAGCTCATCGCGCATATCGTCGAACAGGCGGTTGCGCGTCTGCTCAAACTCCTCGTCGCTGCCCATATCCTCGATGCGATGGAGCTCGTCGAGCAGGTGGCGATGAACGCCGGCATAGGACAGCAGCGCCTGGGCATGCTCGGACTGCGCATACTTATGAGGGTTGACGCTCACGTCGTTATGGACAAGCTCGCGTGCTGCATCGGTGAGTTCGGGGTGCGACGCAAGGTAGGCGCGCTCAAGGTAGGCGGGGATGTAGACGCTCGGATCCATTAGAGGTCTCCTCCCTTAAACGGCAAACCCTGCTCGGCCGCGCGCAGGATGCGCTCGTCGATCTGGGAACGCACGATGTCGTTGGTGGCGACCCAGGCGGCAAAGCTGGCGTTGTCGGGGGCGCCCAGGCCCTCCTGCAGCACCGGCGTCGCCTCGGACAGCGCAAGGACAAGCTCGTCGGTGGAGCCCACGCCTACGTTGACGCGGGCATAGACGCCATCGGGAAACTCGGTTTGGAAGTAGAGCGCCTCGGCTGCGTGCGGGCACGAACGCACAAGGATACGCAGGTAGTGTTCGGCACCCTCGTAGTCCAGCTCGCGCCAGGCAGCGCTCATCAGCGCGATGAGCGTCCACGGGTCCAAGTCACGCTCCGCATCTTTGGGGCGGCGGCGCAGCGGGGTATTCGCGAGGTACGGCACGGAGTGAGCGGAGCGAAAGCGCTTGAGCTCCTCGGCGGGGTATTCGAGCTTTGCCATGGCGAGCATCGCGGTGTGGCGGACACCAGCGGGGTCGTTGGGCGCAAAGTCCAAGCTGCGATTCGCGGCTTCGAGCGACATGCGGTAGCGTCCGCTAATGAGCGCGCGCGATGCCAAGGCGGCAAGCCAGCGCAGGTAGGGGCGGCGCATAAGGTCGCCTGCGGCCTCGCGCTCGTAGGGGTCCTGCGCCGAGGCGATCTTGAGCGCCAGATCGTGCTCCACCTCGTCGCACTTGGACACCAGATACTGCACGTATTCCTCGTTGGATTCGGCGGTGAGTGCCGTCAGCATGCGCTGGGCATCCCAGTTGGCCGGATCGAGTGCGGCCGCCTCGCGGAGCATGTTCTCGGCTGCGGCTTCTTCTTGCTCTGCCTGGGTATCGTCGGGGATAAAGGGAATGCGGTAGTCGACAGCCTCGACCACCTTGGCAATCAGATGCCCGGCGCGGTCGCGGTCGTGCACGATGAGCGGTGCGGGGTTGCGGGTGAATTGTTCCATCAGACGCTCTACGGCGGCACCGTCGGTGAGCGGGATATTGTCGCGGCGCAAGGCCTCAAGAACGAGGCGATGGCAATCCTCTTGAATGGGATCGAATGCCATGGGGCCTCCTTTGCTGCGGTTAGGGTTCAGATGTTTCTATATAAGGTTTTAGTTTACCCGCATGTGGCACACCGGGGGTGCCGCACTTGGACTTGCACCTTTGCACCACGAAGTCGGATGTCGCACAAATGTCGGCACCATGGACGGCCGAGTGGTATCACGGTGCCGCAAACGGTCGATTTTTGGCGGCGAACGGTGCATATTTTGGAGGGGCACCGTCCTGCCCGGGATATGTAGTCAACCTTGATAAAACGTTTGCCCAGCTTGGGAGTATGAATGCCGCACAAGGGTCTTCAGGGATAGAAAAAACGTTTCATCATTGGCGGCTTTAGGTGAATAACTGACCAACCAGAACGGTAAAATAGTGTTTGTCTGAGCGTTGAGACGTTTAGACATCGCGCATTGTCATCGCCGGCAACGCGCAAACCGGTCCTAACGGAGCCAATTGGGTGCTCCGTTATATACGCAAGTCTAAGAGGGGCTTGTTTAGGAGGCACAGTATGGGACGTTTTACCAATCCTCGCGATCTGTACTTTGGTGAGGGCGCTCGCCACGAGGTGAAGAACCTCAAGGGCAAGAAGGCCATCATCGTTTCTGGCGGCAGCTCTATGCGCCGCGGCGGGTTCCTGCAGGACGTCGAGAACGACCTTAAGGAAGGCGGTTTCGAGGTCAAGCTGTTCGAGGGCGTCGAGTCCGACCCGTCCATCGAGACGGTCATGAAGGGCGCCGAGGCCATGCGCGAGTTCGAGCCCGACTGGATTATCGCCATCGGTGGCGGCTCGCCCATCGATGCCGCTAAGGCCATGTGGGTCTTCTACGAGTATCCCGAGGAGTCCTTCGATAACATCATCCAGCCGTTCAGCTTCCCCGAGCTGCGTCAGAAGGCTCATTTCTGCGCCATCTCCTCTACCTCCGGCACCGCTACCGAGGTCACCGCGTTCTCCGTCATTACCGACTACGCCAAGGGCATCAAGTACCCGCTGGCCGACTTCAACATCACCCCTGATGTCGCCATCGTCGACCCCGAGCTCACCTACACCATGCCCGCCAAGCTGTGCGCTCACACCGGCATGGATGCTCTGACCCACTGCATGGAGGCCTACGTTTCCACCTGCGCCTCTATGTTCACCGACGCCAATGCTCTGCACGGCATCCGCGAGATCGTCGAGTGGCTGCCCAAGTCCTATGCTGGCGACCATGAGGCCCGTCAGCACATGCACGAGGCTCAGTGCATCGCCGGTATCGCCTTCTCCTCGGGCCTGCTCGGTATCGTTCACTCCATGGCTCACAAGACCGGTGCTGCCTTCGAGAACGGCCACATCATCCACGGTGCCGCTAACGCCATGTACCTGGGCAAGGTCATCCAGTGGAACTCCAAGGATCCCCGTGCTGCCGAGCGTTACGCTTACGTGGCCAAGGAGATCCTGCACCTTCCCGGCGAGACCAACGAGGAGCTCATCGCTGCACTCGTCCAGAAGATTCGCGACCTCAACGACCAGCTCAACATTCCGCAGTCCATCAAGGATTACGCGAATGGTGGCGTGAAGGTCGACGCCGAGAACCCGCAGATGGTTTCCGAGGAGGAGTTCCTCGCCAAGCTGCCCGAGATCGCCGCGAACGCCGAGCAGGACGCCTGCACGCCCGAGAACCCGCGTGAGACCAAGGCTGCCGACTTCGAGAAGATCCTCAAGGCCTGCTACTACGACACCGATATCGATTTCTAATCGACTCTTGTTATCGTAACGAGGGGCTCCGCACGTATCTGTACGGAGCCCCTTTCTTTTTTAGAGAATGGGATAGTTATGGCTGCAATTTTCAATAGCCCCAGCAAGTACATCCAGGGTCCGGACGAGCTCGCCAAGCTCGGCTCCTATGTCGAGCCGCTCGGCGCTAAGGCCCTCGTCATCGTGACGCCTTCGGGCAAGAAGCGCGTCGGTGCCAAGATCGAGGGCGGCTTTGCCGAGGCTAAGGCCGAGCTGCTGTTTGAGGACTTTAACGGCGAGTGCTCCAAGGGCGAGGTCGATCGCCTGGTTGCGCTCGCTCGCGACAACGGTTGCGACATCATCGTCGGCGTCGGTGGCGGCAAGATCCTCGACACCGCGAAGACCGTCGCCTACTACCTGGAGTCCCCGGTCATCATTTGCCCCACCATTGCTTCGACCGATGCCCCGTGCTCGGCGCTTTCGGTGCTTTATACCGATGACGGCCAGTTCGACAAGTATCTCTTCCTTAAGGCAAACCCCAATATCGTCCTTATGGATACGACGGTTATCACGGCGAGCCCGGTGCGCCTGACGGTTTCCGGTATGGGCGATGCGCTCGCAACCTATTTCGAGGCCCAGGCGACGCACGATGCCGACGGCGGCACCTGCGCTGGCGGCAAGGGCGGCATGGCCGGCCTGGCGCTCGCCAAGCTCTGCTACGAGACGCTTATGGCCGATGGCGTCAAGGCCAAGGTCGCGCTGGAGAAGGGTGCGCTCACGCCTGCCGTCGAGCATATCATCGAGGCCAATACGCTGCTTTCGGGCATTGGCTTTGAGAGCTCGGGCCTTGCTGCTGCTCATGCCATCCACAATGGCCTGACGATGCTGCCCGAGTGCCACGGCATGTATCACGGCGAGAAGGTCGCCTTTGGCACTATCGTCCAGCTGGTACTCGAGGATGCCCCGACTGAGAAACTCGAGGAAGTCTTGGGCTTCTGCATTGAGCTTGGCCTGCCGGTCACGATGAAGGAACTTGGCGTTGCCGAGCTTACGCGCGAGCAGGCCATGATTGTTGCCGAGGCCGCCTGCGCGCCCGATGACACCATGTGCAACATGCCGTTTGAGGTGACGCCCGAGATGGTCGCCAACGCCATCCTGGGCGCCGACGCGCTGGGCCACTACTATCTCATGGATGAGTAAATCAAGCTAAGGAAGGGGCAAAGCCAACAGATGGCTTTGCCCCTTTTTGCTATGGTGCAAAGGGGCAAGGTTACTTTGCACCAATCGTTGTTTGATGAAGGGCGGATTCTCGTATGGCGCTTCCTATGGTTTACGGCGGTCCCGGCCGGTATGTTCAGGGGCCGGGCGAACTGTCGCGTCAGGGCAGGTATTTGTCATGGTTGGGCTGCGCTGCCTATGTCTTGTTTGACCAGGGCACCGAGGATCGGCTGTGCAGGCAGATCGTCGATGGATTTCTGGACGAAGATCTAAGCGAGCCGTTCTTTAAGATTTATAACGGTCCGTGTACGGAAGAGGCCGTTGTCGGAATGGCTCAGGAAGCCCAGGCCGAGTATTGCGACATGGTGGTGGGCATTGGCGGCGGCAAGATGCTCGATATCGCCAAGGCAGTAGCGTTTTATGCTGAGCTGCCGTTGTGTGTATGCCCCACGGCGGCTTCGATGGACGGCCCGTGCAGTGCGATTTCGGTGCTGTATCACGAGGATGGGTCGTTCGACCGCTACCTGATGCTCGAGAAGAATCCAGATCTGGTCGTGGTCGATACCAACGTGGTTGCGGCAGCACCACTGCGGATGACGGTCGCTGGTATGGGCGACGCACTGGCAACGTACTTCGAGGCGCGTTCGTGTGCCGCGGCGCACGGCGCCAACGAGCATGGTGGCGCGCCGGGACACTTGGCCTTGGTTACGGCTCGTGCCTGCTATGACACGCTCATGGAGTGCGGCGTCGCTGCCAAGCGCGATCTCAAAAAGGGCCGTATATCGCCGGCGGTTGAGCGCCTGATCGAGTGCAATATTCTGCTCTCGGGCGTCGGCTTTGAGAGCGGTGGCTTGGCGTTGGCGCATGCCATCGCCAACGGTATGACGATTCTGCCCGAGTGCAAGGCCATGCATGGCGAGGCCGTGGCATTTGGCCTGGTGGTGCAGCTGCGCCTGGAGCGTGCGCCCGAGCTTGATCAGGTGCTCGAGTTTTGCCGGCGCGTTGGTCTGCCGACGACGCTCGAGGAGCTGGGCCTTGGCGAGATTTCCGATGCCGACCTGCAGAGTGTTGCAGACGCAACTTTTAAGAACGAGCGTAACATGGCCAACGAGCAGGCCAGGGTGACCAAACAAAAGCTCGTGCAGCTCATGCGCGAGGCATAGCTTGGCGCTTGATTGACCTTGTGCAATCGAGGCGGCGGTAGCCCGTAGGCTATTTGCCGTAAAGATGCGCCGCATGTAATTTGCCCGAGGCGTGGGCCGATAGCGTATCATTATCTCTTGCTTGTTTGCACTGCTCAGGGAGGGGCCGCGCATGGCGCAGGAACACGATCTGTTTGATGACATCATCGAAATCAGTAAGGGCTTGGATTTTTTTAAAGACCCGCTTGGCGGTGTGACCGACGCGCTCGATCCGTCGGCTCCGCAGTGGAATCCTGCTGACTACAAGGAGCGCCCGCGCGGTAACACCATACCGTGTCTGGCTTGCAAGAACGAGAAGAGCGGCTGTACCGCGTGCATGGACGTGTGCCCGGTGAACGCCATTGAGGTCGAGGAAGACGCCATCGAGATCCTCGATACCTGTCGCAAGTGCGGCCTGTGCGCCGCTGCCTGTCCGACCGAGGCGATCATCTCGCCGCGATTGGCGCCCAAAAACCTGTATGACGACATTGTCTCGGCGGCTACGAGCCACGAGACCGCCTACGTTACCTGCACGCGTGCCCTTAAGCGCATGCCGCGCGAGAACGAGGTTGTTGTCGCCTGTGTGGGCGATATTACGGCCGAGACCTGGTTCTCGGTGCTGGCCGATTATCCCAACGTGAGCGTGTACCTGCCGCTGGGCGTGTGCGATAAGTGCCGTAACACCGGTGGCGAGGACATCCTGGGCGAGGCCATTGCCACCGCCGAGGAGTGGGCGGGCACGGGCATGGGTCTGGAGGTCGATCCCAAGAGCCTCAAGTGCCATAAGCGCCGCGAGTACGAGCGCAAGGAGTACATGGAAAAGATCGCCCGCACCACGGGCCTTACCGTGACAAAGCTCAATCCGGCAACGGCGGCACTGGCCTCGGTGACGCAAAAGCTCAAGGCCCATCGCCATCAGATTACCCAGCTCGAGCGCACGCTCAACACCATGTGCGGCACCACGACGACCAAGCGTCGCCGTTCGCTCACGCACGGGCGGCAGCTGGTGCTCTCGACGCTGCAGAACCACCCCGAGCTTGCCCAGAACATGCAGGTGGGCACGCCGGAATGCGATTTTGACAAGTGCACGTCGTGCGGCGAGTGCGTCAACGTGTGCCCTACGTTTGCCTGCGATTTGGTGGGAAGCGGTCGCTTTGCACTGGAGTCTACCTATTGCCTAGGTTGCGGGGCCTGCGTCAAGGTGTGCCCCGAGCATGCGCTCAAGCTGGTCGAGCACGATGCGTCCAATCTGGTCGTTGTCGACCCCGAGGCCGAGGAGAAGGCCGCTCAGAAGGCCAAGGCCCACGAGGAGGCCGAGAAGGTCAAGGCCGAGGCAAAGGCCAAGCTCGATAAGATGCTCGACCAAGTGGAGAAGCTCGCGGACTAGCCAGCGACCTCCAATCTCTGCTTCATTTGCGCCGCCGCGGTGTCCGGATTCGCCCGGATGCTGCGGCGGCGCTATACTTATGCAGTTTGAAGTACCTGTATCAAAAGGAGCTGTCGTGTCCCTTTCCATCGGTATCGTGGGCCTGCCCAACGTGGGCAAGTCGACGCTGTTCACCGCGCTTACCAAAAAGACCGGCCTTGCCGCCAACTACCCGTTTGCCACGATCGACCCCAACGTGGGTATCGTCGACGTGCCCGATAGCCGCTTGCAAAAGCTTGCCGACATCGTTAACCCGGGTCGTATTGTGCCGGCGACGGTCGAGTTCGTCGACATCGCAGGTCTGGTGAAGGGCGCTAACGAGGGCGAGGGCCTGGGCAACCAGTTCCTGGCCAACATTCGTGAGACCGACGCCATCTGCGAGGTCGTGCGCTACTTTAAGGACCCCAACGTCATGCGTGAGGTGGGCCGCACGGGCGAGTTCGTCGATCCCGCCGGCGATGCCGACACCATCATGACCGAGCTCATCCTGGCCGACATGGGCACGCTCGAGAAGCAGCTGCCTAAGCTCGAGAAGGAGGCCAAGCGCGACAAGGAGCTCATGCCCAAGTTCGAGGTCGCCAAGCGCCTGCTTGCCTGGCTCAACGAGGGCAAGCGCGCCGCATCCATGGAGATGACCGACGAGGAGCGTGCCGCCGCCAAGGGGCTGTTCCTGCTCACCATGAAGCCCATCCTGTATGTGGCCAACGTGGACGAGGATATGCTCAACGACGACCTGGCGCCCATCGATGGCGTCAAGCCGTTGCCCATCTGCGCCAAGATTGAGGCCGAGCTTTCCGAGCTCGATCCCGAGGACGCCGCCGACTACCTGGAGAGCCTGGGCCTGGAACAGCCCGGTCTGGACGTGCTCGCGCAGGCGGCCTATAAGCTGCTCGGTCTGCAGTCGTTCTTTACGGCCGGCGAGATGGAGGTCAAGGCCTGGACGGTTCGTCAGGGCGCGACCGCCCCGCAGGCCGCCGGCGTCATCCACACCGATTTTGAGCGCGGCTTTATTAAGGCCGAGGTCATTGGCTATGACGACTACGTCGAGCTCGGCGGTGAGCAGGGCGCCAAGGCCGCCGGCAAACTGCGTATTGAGGGCAAGGACTATGTTATGGCCGATGGCGACGTCGTGCACTTCCGCTTTAACGTGTAAGGACGACGCGCATGTTTAAATATGGCAAAAAAGCTGGCTACATGGGTATTGCGCTGCTCGTACTTGCGGTGATTCCGCTGGTGGTCGCAGCGTGCGTTATCCCCAACATTGGTCCCGAGGTGGCAACAAAGTTTAATGCCGCCGGCGAGGCGACGCGCTGGGGCAAGAGCTACGAGTTGCTGGCACTGCCGGTGCTCAACCTGCTGCTGAGCGTGGCGACGTACTTTACGGCAGGACGCCAGGCTAAAAACAATGATGACTCCGCCGCCATGGCGCGCATCGTGTGCGAGCGCTACCTGCGCAACGGTTGCATCACGGGTGTGTTCCTCAACGTGATCAACGTTTACTTTATGTACTCGGCGATTACCGGAACGGGCTTTGGCCTTGGTTTCTAGCTTGTTCTTTTAGGCAACGAGCCTGCACACATATTCAATGGCTGCTGCGAGGCCGCCGCTCGATCGTGGTTTAAAGACCATGTCGGCGGCGGCTTCGTTTTCGTATCCGGTGCCGCGAAGGGCGAGTGCGATACCGGCTTCTAAAAGGAGCGGCAGGCCGCGCTGACTGGTTGCGATTACGGCAGCCTGATTGAGCGAGCAGCTGTGCGCTTGGCATTGAATGGCAAGTTCACCTTGCGCCGGGCAAGGGACCAGAACGGCGACGACGCGACTTGATAGCAATGCAAATGCTGTGCGCTCATCGGGCGAAAGGCATTCTGCTTCAACGACGACGAGCTTGGGCGGTGCGCTGTTTGTGCGAAGCGTGGCTCGGTACATGCGGACCGAAGAACCCGACATAGAAAACTCCTGTGTATTCGGCAAAACGTAAACTATAGTTTACGTTTATGTTCGGCTCCATTTCAAACTCGGCTGCATGGACGAACGTGCGAAACAGATTCTTGGCAAGCGAGTCGAGCAGACGCGCAGGGACCTTGGTATCTCCAAGGTCGATTTTTGTGTGGCAGCAGGAATCAGCCGCCCCTATCTCGACAGAATCGAAGATGGAACGGCAAATTTCACGCTCAAGGTTCTATTTAAGATCGCGCCCGCACTCGGCATGACGGTGTCAGAGCTTCTCGAGGGTATCGAGTAGCCTTTTTTGCTAGATTTGCCGCTTGTTGAACGGGTCCCCCCCGACGGCGGCGTGCAAAAACGCGAGTATTCAGCATCCCTCAATAATTTGACGGCAGCCGGGGCCACAAATACGACGCGTAATGTTTTGGATTATCCACAAAATTCAATAATATGAGGAATAACAAGCGCGCGGAACGAGTCTTTCGAGTCGAAAGGCAATTTACAGCCAGCGGTTTTAACGTTCCCGGAAGGGGCGGATGCTGAAAACTCCGCTTTTTGCACGTTCCGAGGGCTACCACGTGCCCTACAAGGCCCAAAGAGGCGGATTTTGTTTTAGCTACGCCATCGGGATACGGTCGTGGTTGACTTGGCTGTAAAACAGGCGCTGAATCTCGGCCGCATCGCGTGACTGGCCGAGCGCCCACATGGTCTTGGCCACGAGCGTTTCGGTGGTCATGTCGTCGCCGCGCAGAATGCCCGGATGATCGGCGTAGGCACGGCCGACCTCATAAACACCCAGGTCAAGGCCCTCCTCGGGGACCTGCGTGGTCATAACGACGGTGCGGCCCGAATCGACCCAGCGGAAAATCGCCTCCTGGAATGATTCGCCGGACTCGCCGAACTCGGGGATACCGCCAATGCCAAAGGTCTCCAGAATCACGGCGTCGTAGCTATCGGCCAGGGCGTCCAGGATACCCGGGTTCACGCCGGGCGTGAGCTTAAGGACAAACACGCGCGGGTCGATGCTGTCGTAGAAACGCACCGGGTTTTCGCCCTGATGCGTGCCGTGAAGCCCGTTGCGCACAATGCGGTCGTTGCGGATGTAGGCAATGGGCGGATAGTTGACACTAATGAACGCGTTAAAGCTCATGGTGCGCTGCTTGCGGGCGCGCGTGCCGGCAATGGCGACGCCGCCAAACACGATCGAGACGTCGTGTGAATGCTCGTCGAGCGCATAGAGCAGGCTCTGGTACAGGTTGAGCTTGGCATCGGTAAAGGGGTTGCCCATGGGCTTTTGCGAGCCGGTGAGTACGATGGGCTTGGGACTGTCCTGAATCAGATAGGAAAGCGCTGCCGCGGTGTAGCTCATGGTGTCGGTGCCGTGAAGGACTACGAAGCCGTCGTGATCGGCATAGCCTTCGACGATGACATCGCGGATGCGCATCCAGTCGCTCGGGCGCATATTGGTGCTGTCGATGTTCATGGGCTGCACGACGTCGAGCTCGCAGAGGTCCGAGATCTCGGGGACGCTCTGGGCGAGCTCCTCACCGGTCAGGGCGGGGGAGAGGCCGTTGCCGTCCTCGGTCGATGCGATGGTGCCGCCCGTGGCGATGAGAAGGATGCGCTTCATGCTGGTATTCCTATCGTATTTGCCGCCGCAAGGGCGGAGTCGTTCGGCAGTATTGTGGCACAGGGCGTCCAATGTTCAAACGTATTACATCATCTGTAACGTTCGGTAACACTTCAATTGCCGTCAAATAGGGGCCTAGGTCGTGCGTTTGCCGTGCGCTGATGGCTGCGAGGGGCGAGAAGCCCCATATAACGTGTACACTATGGAGGTTATTTTCGTTCATTAACGCGGGTGGGCACCGGCTCCCCGCCAACAAGAGGGGGAACCATGGATCAAAAGGCTTCCGCAAAGGTCCTCGTACTCGACTTTGGTGCGCAGTACGGTCAGCTCATTGCCCGTCGCGTCCGCGACCTCAACGTGTATTCCGAGATCGTCCCCTGCGACATCTCGGCCGACGAGATTCGCGAGATGAACGCCTCTGCGCTCATCCTTTCCGGCGGCCCGGCTTCCGTGTATGCCGAGGACGCTCCGTCTATCGATCCCGCCATCTTTGACCTGGGCCTTCCCGTCCTGGGCTTTTGCTACGGCCATCAGATCACGGCCGTGACGCTCGGCGGCAAGGTCGGCCACTCCGAGGTGGGCGAGTACGGCCGCGCCACCATCACGCGCACGGCCGGCGCCAAGCTCTTTAACTCCACGCCTATGGAGCAGACCGTGTGGATGAGCCACCGCGACGCCGTTTCCGAGGTGCCCGAGGGCTTTACCGTTACCGCCAGCACCGACGTGTGCCCGGTTGCCGCCATGGAGTGCGTCGAGCGCAAGATTTTCACCACTCAGTTCCACCCCGAGGTCAAGCACTCCGAGTACGGTCAGCAGCTGCTGAGCAATTTCCTGTTTGAGATCTGCGGCCTGGAGCCCAACTGGAGCATGGACAACCTGGTCGAGACCATGACGGCCGAGTTCCGCGAGAAGGTCGGCGACGACCGCGTGATTCTGGCCCTGTCCGGTGGCGTCGACTCCTCCGTCGTGGCTGCGCTGGGCGCTCGCGCCGTGGGCAAGCAGATGACCTGCGTGTTCATCAACCACGGCCTGCTGCGCAAGGGCGAGCCCGAGCAGGTGGAGGAGGTCTTCACCAAGCAGTTTGACGTCGACTTTATCCACGTCCACGCCGAGGACCGTTATGCCGAGCTTCTGGCCGGCGTGACCGAGCCCGAGGAGAAGCGCCGCATCATCGGTACGCAGTTCTGGAAAGAGTTCTTCGCCGTGGCGCAGCAGCTCGAGACCGACGGCAAGCCGGTCAAGTACCTGGCCCAGGGCACCATCTACCCCGACATCATCGAGTCCGGCGCTCGCAAGACGGGCGGCAAGACGGCCACCATCAAGAGCCATCACAACCTAATCCCGTTCCCCGAGGGCGTGCACTTCGACCTCATCGAGCCGCTCGATCACTTCTTTAAGGACGAGGTCCGCGCACTTGGTCTGGCGCTCGGCCTGCCGGGTCATATCGTGTTCCGTCAGCCCTTCCCGGGCCCGGGTCTGGCCATCCGCATTATCGGTGCGGTCGACAAGGAGAAGCTCGAAATCCTCAAGAACGCCGACGCCATCGTGCGCGAGGAGCTCGACGCCTACAACCAGCGTCTGTTTGAGCAGACCGGCGAGCGCAACTCCGAGCACAGCTGCTGGCAGTATTTCGCGGTCCTGCCCGACATTAAGTCTGTCGGCGTTATGGGCGACGAGCGCACCTATCAGCGCCCGATCATCCTGCGTGCCGTCGAGTCCAGCGATGCCATGACCGCCGACTGGGCCAAGCTGCCCTACGACGTGCTGGCCCGCATCTCCGGCCGCATCGTGGCCGAGGTTCCCGGCGCCAACCGCGTGTGCTACGACATCACGTCCAAGCCGCCCGCGACCATCGAGTGGGAGTAGTCTGACAGGGTTCTGACCTGTATTTTTGAGTGCCGCACTGTGCTGCTGAGTTTCGTTTTGTACGAGAGTCACGGCAAAGCCGCCAGCGACATTGGTGAGTAAATCCGATTATCGAGCCTCTGTTCCCGCGTCGGAACGGAGGCTTTTTCTTTGGCTATTTACTCCCTTTCACCTGCAATTTCGCGATTTACTCCCCGTGTTTCGAGACGGCAAGGCACGGGGCGGTATTCGGAGGAATGGGAGTAAGGATTTATCCCGAGTGAGTAGACGCGCGATTTTTGTCCCCGAGAACGAAAAGGGGCCGTTTTAGGTCCTTTGAAACTCAAATCGAACTCAATAGGCCTTTTGACGGTCTCTGTGCGGCGTTTTCCCAGGTCGTTAATGGGGAGTAAAGAATCTCACCGCGTCAAGGAAAGCGGGAGTAATCAGGGGAAATGCCGCGGGGTACCGCCGTGTGCCGCCATGTAAGCCACCGCGTCATTTACTCCCCAGGTGCGCCGAAAATGCCTTTGCATGCAATGGGGAGTAAAAACTCAACATACGCAGGCGTGAGCGGCGCTCACCGCCTAGCTTGGCGTCCTGATTCGGTTGCGCTGGTTGCGAAATGCGGGGAGCCGCTACAGCGAGGCTTTCCAGTCCTCGTATTCGTCGGCGTCGATCTCGCCGTTCTCGAGCTGCGCGCGCTTCTCTGCCCACAGCTCGATCGCCGTCGCGGCTTTGGGCGCGTGCGGAGCCTTGGGGTTCAGGGAGAGGCCCGTGCCGTCGGCGGAGGGAACGATGCCGAACGAGTCCTCGAGCCGCACGAGCAGCGACATGAGGTCGCCCGCGGTCTCGACGCCATAGTCCTTGAGGGCGTTGACGGACACGCCGAGCGCCGCGGAGATGGACTCGAGCAGCTCGGGCTTGACGGCGCGGATGCCGCTCTCGTAGTGGCGCACGGCCCCCTCGGTCAGGCCGACGGCCTCGGCGAGTTGAGCCTGCGTCATGCCGCGCGACTTGCGGTACCGCCTTATGTTTTTGCCTACGGACATGCGCCCTCCTCCTGGAATTACGTATCAGCACATCTTATCAGCGTACGTAAATGTACGCAATTCTATTGACAGTACAGATACGTACGTTTACTCTGAATCTGTAAACCGTACGTATTCGTACGCCATTGATTGGAGGAGCCATGGACGAGAAGGTGGCGAAGACGCCGAGGCCGCACATGCTGGACGCCGACGAGGTCGCGGAGCTGCTGAGGATCAAGAAAGGCAGCGCCTACGAGGTGATCAGGAAGATAAACGCCGAGCAGGAGGCGCGCGGGCGCGTGGTTATCCGCGGACGCGTCCGGAGCGACGTCTTCGACGCCCTGTACTTCCCGGAGGTGGACTGACATGCCCGTGTACAAGGATGGCAACAACGGCACGTTCTACGTGCAGTGCTACTACCGCGACGCCCGCGGCTCGAAGCGCCACAAGACGAAGCGCGGCTTCTCCTCCGAGGTGGAGGCCGCAGTGTGGGAGAGCCAGTTCAAGAGCCTTAACGGCGGGGCCATGGACATGACGTTCTCCGAGTTCGTCGAGGTGTACGCCTCCGAGGTGAAGCCGCGCGTACGCGAGCACACGTGGATCACCAAGGAGTACATCATCAACGACAAGCTCGTGCCGTTCTTCGGAGACATGCGCATGTGCGACGTGAGGCCGATCGACCTCATCAGGTGGCAAAACGAGCTCACCGAGCACCGGGACGCCGACGGGAAGCCCTGGGCGCCGACGTACCTGCGCACGGTGAACAACCAACTGAACGCCATCTTCAACCACGCCGAGCGCTACTACGGCCTCACCGACAACCCGGTGCGCAGGGTCGACAAGATAGGCTCGAAGAAGGGCGGCGAGATGCAGTTCTGGACCAAGGACGAGTACCTGAGGTTCAGCGAGGCGGTCATGGACAAGCCGCTGTCGTTCCACGCCTTCGAGCTGCTGTACTGGACGGGCATACGCTGCGGCGAGCTCCTGGCGCTCACGCCGTCCGACTTCATGCTGGATAGCTCGCGGCTGCGCATCAACAAGTCGTACCAGAGCCTCCACGGCGTGGACACCGTGACCGACCCCAAGACGCCCAAGTCCGTGCGCACGATCGTCATGCCCGCCTTCCTTCGCGACGAGATGGCGGACTTCATCGAGATGCGCGACGACGTCGCCCCCGACGAGCGCCTGTTCGCCGTGACCAAGCACTTCCTGGCCCACGAGATGGAGCGCGGGTGCAAGGCGTCGGGCGTGAAGCGCATCCGCATACACGACATACGCCACAGCCACGTGAGCCTGCTGATCGAGATGGGCTTCTCCGCGCTGGCCATCGCCGAGCGCATGGGCCACGAGGCGGTGGACATCACCTACCGCTACGCGCACCTGTTCCCCACGAAGCAGGACGAGATGGCCGCCGCGCTCGATGGAGCGAGGGGGTAAGCAAGATGCCGTGCGAGAACAGCGCCCGCAAGCGCAGCAAGACGATGGCGTTTCGCTGCACGCCCGAGGAGCACAAGCTCATATGCGAGATGGCAGCCTGGAGCGGCATGAGCAGGCAGGACTACATCATCGCCAAGCTCACCGATACCCAGGTCGAGGTGAGGCCCTCTGTAAGCGTGCAGAAGGCGTTGAAGGACTCGATGGCGGAGTTGTCCAAGGAAGTACGGCTGGCGGCCTCCTACGGCGAGCTGAGCGAGTCCCTGCAGCAGAGGATCGAGCTCGTGATGAGGTTCTTCCTGGCGCTCGGCGAGGGGGTTGAGGCACCAGTGACGGAAGCGCCACCGCAAACCTCGCATTTGGAAGAGCCGACAACATCCGTCATGGATGCGGGCTCCGACACCGCAAGCATCTTCGAGATGGGGCGCATGTAAGGTTTAACGCCAGACCTCCAACGCCTTGTCCGCAAGCCATTCGGCGCGATCGGCGATATCGCCCTCGTCCCAAGACTCCTTCTCCAGGGCGCCGGCCATGGTCGCAAGGCCGGCGGCGCAGAGGGCAAGACCGTCCTTGTATCCCTTTCCCTGCTTCTTGGTGGGCCAATCGGCATCGCGGATGGAGGCGTTGAGCGAATGCGTGATGATGGCGAGGTTGCCGAGCGTGAGGAGCTTCCTGTCCCTTCGCGTGGCAGCCTCATCGTCGAGGGCTCCCCATTTGTTGCGCCACTTCTTGGGCATCATGTGCTCGAGGGTGTACTGGTTGAACCCGAGCAGGGCCGTGCTGCTCATGCCTGGGCGAATGGCGCTTTCCAGCAGATAGAGAACGCCCTTGGACTGAAGGTTGTACAGACACGATTCCTCGAACGCCCTTCGAACCTCGTCATCGCCGGGCATGTACGTCGTCGCCTCTTCGTTTGCTTCAAGAGCCTTCCTCAGCGTCTCCGCGTCCTTCACCTCGTTCAGGATCAGCGAGGTGAACAGCCTGTTGTAGTTCTTCGTGGTCGCCTGAACCAGCGTTCGGCGGACGATGTAGCTCTCAAGCAGGGCGAAGACCTCGGATTCCTCGCCCGAAGACTCCGCGTTCTTGCGAACGTAGAGCACGTACGGGATGAGCGTCGAGTTCTTGAGGCCGAATATCAGCACGTTCAGGCGCTCGACGCCGGGAGCGGAGGGGATGTCCGCGTCGCAGTAGCCGGGGTCGAACGCGGACTCGAACACCTCGGCATACGCCTTCATGCTGTCGAGGATCTCGTCCTTGTCTCCGTTGCAGTACCTGCCGATGAAGTCCTTGTAGGACTGGAAGAGATTGGACGTGCGCGAATAGAAGAGCTTGTCCTCGGTCGTGACGCCGCGCTTCTTGTCCTGAACCAGGATCTGGAGGAACGCGTCGAAGAACAGGTGTTAGCGTCAATATAATTTTCACCATTTCCACCAACGCATTTTCGCCAATCGCG
>UQID01000024.1 GCA_900541045.1 uncultured Collinsella sp. | reverse complement strand
ACGAGATTAGCGAGTGTCTCGTGGGCTCGGAGATGTGTATAAGAGACAGGGCTGCTGCCGGTGCCACGGCGGATATCCCCATCGTGGGCTGCGCCATCACCGACTACGCCGCCTCCGGCCTGGTCCAGGACAACGACAAGCCCGGCACCAACGTCACCGGCGCCTCCGACCTTACCCCGGTCGCCGAGCAACTCGAGATGATGCAGAAGGTCCTGCCCGACGTAAAGAAGGTCGGCCTGCTCTACTGCACCGCCGAGTCCAACTCCGACGTCCAAATCAAGGCCGCCAAGAAGGAACTCGACAAGCTTGGCCTCCAGTACACTGACTTCACCGTCTCGAGCTCCAACGAGATTCAGTCCGTCGTCGAGTCTGGCGTGGGCAAGGTCGACGCGCTCTACTCCCCCACCGACAACACCATCGCCGCGGGTGCCTCGCAGGTCGGTCAGATCTGCAAGGAGAACAAGCTCCCCTTCGTTACCGGCGAGGAGGGCATGTGCAAGGCCGGCGGTCTGTTCACCCTCTCCATCAACTATGAGGACCTGGGCTACGCCGCGGGCGAGATGGCCGTTAAGATCCTGAAGGGCGAGGCCAAGCCCGAAGACATGCCAATCAAGCACCTCTCGAGCAAGGACCTGGTCGTCGTCAAGAATGACGAGATGGCCGAGGCCCTGGGCATCGACCTTTCCGCTCTGGACGCGTAATGCCATACGCGGCATGCGTCTAGAGCCCGTGCTCGCGCTTTAGCCGCGCTATTCAATATCTGAGCCACAGGGGCGGGCGCTGTAGACCGGCGTCCGCCCTGCTTGTTTCAGGTAAAACAAAACGTCTGTCCGCAGCTCTTCTATGCATTGTTACCGCTATTATGGTGAATCACGTGTCCACCCCATCCTAGGAGGTATGAAGCATGCTCATTGCATTGCAGGGCGCCGTTTCGCAGGGCGTCCTCTGGGGCATTATGGTGCTTGGCGTGTTTATCACGTTCCGCCTGCTCGACATTCCCGATATGACCTGCGACGGCAGCTTTGCCCTCGGCGGCTGCGTCTGCGCTGTGCTCATCGTCAATAACAACGTCGACCCGCTGCTCGCCGTGCTGGCCGGCATGTGCGCCGGCGCCATCGCGGGCGCCGTCACGGGCATTTTGACCACCGTCTTCGAGATTCCCGCGATCCTCGCCGGAATCCTCACCCAGATCAGCCTGTGGTCCATCAACCTGCGCATCATGGGCAAGTCCAATACGCCCATTCTTGCCAAGGGCACCGTGTTCTCGGCCGTCAGCAACATGACGGGTCTGCCGCAGTCCACCGTTGCCATCATCTTGGGCATCCTGCTCGCCGTGGCTATCGTTGCCATCCTGTATTGGTTCTTTGGCACCGAGATCGGCTCGGCGCTGCGCGCCACCGGCAACAACGAGTACATGATCCGCGCTCTGGGCGTCAACACCAACTCCACCAAGATGATCGCCCTCGTGCTCTCCAACGCCCTCATCGGCCTTTCGGGCGCGCTCATCTGCCAGAGCCAGAAGTATGCCGACATTGGTATGGGCACCGGTGCCATCGTTATCGGTCTTGCCGCCATTGTTATCGGTGAGGTGCTCGGCCGTCTGCTGCCCGGCGGCCTCACGCAGTTTAGCGTCCGTCTTGCCTCCGCCGTCTTTGGCTCCGTGGTGTACTTCCTTATCCGCGCCATCGTGCTGCAGTTGGGCATGGACGCCAACGACATGAAGTTGCTCTCCGCCGTGATCGTCGCCGTGGCCCTGTGCGTGCCCGTGGTTTGGGAGCGCTATAAGCTCCGCAGTTCCTACACGAAGGGGGATGAGGCAGATGCTTAAGCTCTCGCACGTCAAGAAGACCTTTAACAAGGGCACCGTCACCGAGAAGCGCGCGCTCACCGGCGTCAACCTCACCCTGAATGACGGCGACTTTGTAACCGTGATCGGCGGCAACGGCGCCGGCAAGTCCACTCTGCTCAACATGATCGCCGGCGTGTACCCGCTCGATTCGGGCGTTATTGAGCTCGACGGCACCGACATCTCGCGCCTGAGCGAGTCGCAGCGCGCCAAGTACCTGGGCCGCGTGTTTCAGGACCCCATGCGCGGTACCGCTGCCGACATGCAGATCGCCGAGAACCTGGCCCTCGCCAAGCGTCGCGGCCAGCGTCGCGGCCTTTCGTGGGGCGTCACCAAGGCCGAGAAAGATGAGTACGTTGAGCTGCTCAAGCGCCTGGACCTTGGTCTGGACACGCGTCTCAACGCCAAGGTCGGCCTGCTCTCGGGCGGCCAGCGCCAGGCACTCACCCTGCTGATGGCCACGCTCACCAGGCCGCGCCTGCTGCTGCTCGACGAGCACACTGCGGCCCTCGACCCCAAGACGGCATCGAAGGTGCTCAATCTGACCGAAGAGATCGTCGACGAGCACCACCTGACCACGCTCATGGTCACGCATAACATGAATGACGCCATCCGTCTGGGCAATCGCCTGATCATGATGCACGAGGGCCACGTAATCTACGACGTGGCGGGCGATGAGAAGAAGTCGCTCACCGTCGCCGACCTGCTGCAGAAGTTCGAGGAGGTCTCGGGCGGCGAGCTCGCCAACGACCGCATGCTGCTGAGCTAAACCTACCAAAAAGGGACAGGTTTATTTTGACAGGTTTTACCTGCGCAAACGTCAAAACCGCCGCAAAGGGACAGACGCCCTTGCGGCGGTTTTCGCATATTATGTCGATAATCCGATATTCAACCAGACATTCTGGCTAAGGACTAAGGAAACTGCCTTGAAAAGACTCCCCCGCCTTGCGTTAGCCGCCGCGTTGTTTGCCGGCTCGCTCGCAGGCATCCCAAGCCTCGCTTTCGCGGGGAACCTGCCCGCCGCTATTGACGGCTCCGTGGCCGTCATGCACACCAACGACATCCACGGCAGCTACAAGTACAGCTACAACGAAAGCAAGGGCACCGGCACGGTGGGCTTTGATGGACTGGCGGTTCTCTATAGCGCCCAAAGCAGCGCCCCCGATCTTTTGCTCGATGCGGGCGACACCTTCCACGGACAGTCCTTCGCCACCATGAGCGAGGGCAAGAGCATCGCCGAGCTCATGGACACCTTCTACGCCGACGGCTACGATGCGACCACGCCAGGCAACCACGACTGGAGCTACGGTGCGGACAAACTCCGCACCATGACCGGCTACAGCACCACTGGCACGCCCTTCGCCATGCTCTGCGCGAACGCGAAGTCTACGAGCGGCGTATGGAGTTCGAGCATCACCAAGACACTCGATCGCACCTGGGAGAATAGCGAAAATCACTCCACATTCGACTACAAAATCAAGGTCGGCGTCGTGGGTGCCATGGATGAGTCGCTGGGATCCTCGCTGCGCGCGGACCTGGTCGCGGGCACGTCGTTCTCGAGTGCCGCGAACGCCATCAATACCGAGGCAGAACAGCTGCGCAGGGAGGGCTGCGATGTTGTTGTGTGTATCGCGCATACGCTCAACGCCAAGACCTTTGCCACACGGCTCCGTGGCGTCGATGCCCTTATCGCAGGCCACGAGCACATCAACCTTAACGAGAAGGTGACGGGAGCCGACGGCAAGACGATCCACGTTGTCGAGGCAGGCAGCGCCTTTGCCGAGGTGGGGCTGCTTTCCATTCCGTACAAGTACGACACCAATGGCACCGAGACGACCGACGATGACACGGTCACGGTCCCTGCAGACGGCAGCGACGAGAAGCTCTACACCGCCAAGAACGTCAACGACCTTTTGGCAGACCCCGACAAGGGCTCCGACTACCAAAGCTGCCTTGAAGCC
This sequence comes from uncultured Collinsella sp., assembly GCA_900541045.1. GTDB lineage: Bacteria > Actinomycetota > Coriobacteriia > Coriobacteriales > Coriobacteriaceae > Collinsella. Next base: position 36,458 of record UQID01000024.1, on the reverse strand, counting down.
GTCCGCAACAAGATCAAGCCGCTCGACGAGGCCTTTGAAAACGAATCGAACAAGGTGCTCGGCGCATCCACCACCAACTATTTCTACGGCGAGGACGCCGCAGGCACGCATGGTTGGGAAATGGTGCGCACCACCGATTTCCGCCCCAGCAAGGAGGGCGATACCACCAAGGCCCAGACCATCGGCCACGTGATTTGCGGCTCCTATCTTGCCCTGACGGGCGCAGACCTTGCCATCGAGAACGCGGGCGGCATCCGCGGCGGCATCGCTGCGGGCGATGTGACCGCCGGCAACGTCATCGCTATCTCGCCCTACGGCAACACCGTGGAGACCTGGACCATGACCGGTGCGGACTTCCTGGCAGCGCTCGAGCACTCGCTGCAGATCAGCGACGAGTGCAATCACAGCTACGAGCTTCAGCAAGCCTACGTGGCGGCCGGCCACACCGAGCAGGAGGCGCAAGACATGTACAAGTGGCGCGATGACTCTGGCAGCGTTCTCTCCTTTGGCGGCATCAACGTGACGATTGATTGGACGCAGCCCGAAGGCAAGCGCATTGTGAGTGCCGCACTTGCCAAGGACGGCAGCACGCTCGATCCCACCAAGACCTATACCGTCGCCACCAACAACTACATCATTACCAACACGACCGACTTCCCCACCTTCGCACACGCCACCAAGCACACCGAGTGGGGCACGTGTGAGGCGGCGCTGAGGGCGCTGATTGGGCAAAACGGCTGGGAGAGCAAGATGGCCGGACTCGCCGGCACCATCAGCTTCGGCTCCGCAGCCGTGGACCCCACGCCCACACCGGCCCCGACGCCTAAGCCCTCGCCTAAGACGGACACGACGACCACGAAGGTCATCACCAAGAAGACGACCGGCAAGCTCGCCGCAACGGGAGACCGCACGCTGGCAGTAGTTGGCACGTGCCTTATCGGCGGCATCATCGTCATCATTCTCGGCATTATCTGGAAGCGTCGACGCTAAGCTACACCGCCGGGCCTTGCAGCCCCGCCGCGTAAACCTTATATCGAGCACAGAAGCCCGTCCGAATTTGATCGGACGGGCTTCTTGGTGGGTATCATGGTTGAACGATCATTAGGAGGTTTTCCCTACATGGAATTGTTTGAGCCGATTCTTCATTTCTTTGAGCAACGGTGGGTCCACAACATCATCTGGGCCGTCATCTTGGCGATAGGCACCGCCGTCGCCGCCAAGGTCGTATCCAAGACCCTGAACCATCTGCTTAACCGCGATGATAACCCGCTCCCAGCATCGAGCATCTTCATCAACATCACACGCGCCGTCATCTGGATGATCGGCGGCAGCTTTATCCTCGACAACTGTTTTGGCATTAATGCAAACGCCCTCGTCGCCGCTCTTGGCGTCGGCGGCATCGCCATCTCGCTCGGCTTTCAGGACACGCTGTCGAACCTTATCGGCGGTATGCAGGTGACCTTTATGGGCATTATCAAACCCGGCGACAATATCGAGGTCGGCGGCGTGTCGGGCGTGGTCCAAGATATCACCTGGCGTCACACAACCATCGAGGACGCCTGCGGGCAGACCATCATTGTGCCCAACTCCAACATCTCCAAGAACACGCTCGTGCATCTGATGCCCTTTGGGCGCGTGGCCGTGCCCGTTGCCGTAAAGGACACGTCTAAGTGGGCTTCCCTTGACGCGCTGGCAGACGAGCTCACGAGCGCAACCAAAACGGCCGTCTCGCCCATCTCTGGCTTTGACAAGGAGCCGTACGTGCTCTTTAGCGAGATCGGCGACTTTGGCGTTAAGGGCAAAATCATCTTTATCGTCAGCGACGATAGCACCACTTTTACGGCAGCCGACGCCTGCATTCGTGCCATCGCCCCCATCATCGCCTAAACCACCACAAAGGGGACAGGCACCTTTGTGGTGGTTTCGCATCGTGGTACCATGGTTCATATCGTTGTTTAAACGACTAAGGGAGCAACATTATGGAAGAGGCCTATCGTCAAGCACGCAAGCGCGGCGAGCAAGGACGTCGACGCGCCATTAGCCAAAGCGAGCATCCATACCTTACGGACCTCGATAGCTTGGTTGCTCAGCTCCCCTTAGGTCAGCGAGAGAATGTCGGCCTGCGGGATATTCCGCTCGAAATGGTCGTCGGCACGGTCACCAAGGGCCGTCAGTCCGCCTTTTCGTGTAACTTTATGCCCCTGCTTCCGTTTAGCACCGAGTTCGCCCGCAAGTGGTCCAACCTCTACGACATCCAGGTGACCGAGGGCTATCGCGACCCCGTCATCGTCACCGAGTTCATGCATCGATTCTATGTCCAAGAAGGCAACAAACGCGTCAGTGTCCTCAAATTCCTAGACGCCCCGACGGTTTCGGCCAAGGTCACCCGTCTCTACCCCGGCACATGGGATTCCGTCGAAAGCCGCCTGTACGGCGAGTTCTGCGCGTTTTGGCGCGTCTGCCCCCTATACGAGATCGAGTTCTCGCGTGAGGGAAGCTACGAAACGCTCGCGAAGATGCTCGGTCAGAACCTTATCGAAAAATGGCCGCAGAAAAAGGTCGACTACCTGCGCCACACTTTCCTGCTCTTTAAGCGTGCCTACCTTCGCGCAGGCGGCGATCACCTGGACATTACGCCCGCCGACGCCATGCTCGTCTACCTCAATGTGTACAACCAGGACCGCCTGCTGGATACGCCGACGGATATCGTCGTAAACCGCCTGTGCAAGATCTGGCGCGAGCTGGTCATTGCCGGCAAAAATGACGAGGACAAGGTCGATCTTGTCGAAGCACCGAGCGTCGACGAGGAGGAGACGCCCGCCAAGTCCACCTCTGGCGTGCTCAACTTCTTTATGGGCAAGACCGTCTACTCGACGGCCAACCCCCTGCGCATCGCCTTTATCCATGAGTTCTCCTGTGCGACGTCGAGCTGGGACAGCCTGCACGACCAAGGGCGTCAGTATCTCGATGAGCACTTTGGCGGTATCGTGCGCACCGAGGCGTTCGAGGACTGTCACGATCCGGATGTGTTCTACGCCGCCGTGGAAACGGCTGTCAAACATGGAGCAAACGTCATCTTCTCGACCTCGCACCGCCTGATGGAATACACGCTCAGGGCTGCCGTTGAGTATCCCCGGGTTCGGTTCCTCAACTGCTCTATCGGCCTTCCCCATCAAAGCGTCCGTTCGTACTTTGGCAAGATGTACGAGGCCAAGTTTCTGCTGGGCGCCCTTGCGGCCAGCATGGCGGACAACCACCGCATCGGTTACCACGCGTCGGTCTTCGCCTCGGGCGCACTCAGCGAGATCAACGCCTTTGCGATTGGCGCCTCGCTGCTCGACCCGCGCGCGCAGGTCATCCTCACCTGGGGCGATGTTCCCGCCGGTGGTCTTGCCGAAGCCATGTGCCGCGAAGGCGTAAGCGTCATGACCGGCGCTGACATGTCAAAGTCGCTCGAAGACCCAACGGCCTACGGGCTTCACCGCTTGGTCGACGGCAAAGTCACCGGCATCGCCATGCCCGTATGGAACTGGGGCCGTTACTACGAGCTCATCGTTCGCAGCCTTCTTCACGGCACGTGGGACGAGACCAGCGACGACAACCAAGTGCGCGCTGTCAACTACTGGTATGGCATGAGCTCCGGAGTTATCGACATCCGTTACGCTCCGGGCCTACCCTACCAAACGCGCAAACTCGTGCAGTTGCTCCGCAACGGCATTGTTGAGGGATCCATCAACCCCTTTGGCGGCGAGCTCCACAGCCAGAACGGCGTGGTACAGATCGAAGGCTTCCCTCCGCTGCCGAGCACGCAGATTGTCGAGATGAATTGGCTGGCGGACAACGTGGTAGGCACCATTCCGCAGCTCGACGATGAGCCGAAAGTCCCTGCCCTATGAAAATCCTTGCAATAGCCGATACCGAAGAACGATGCCTTTGGGAGTGCTTTCGCAAGGAACGCTTTGAGGGAGTCGACCTGATTTTGTCCGCCGGCGATCTGGACCCGGACTATCTTGAGTTTTTGGTTACGGTCATCAACAAACCGCTCATCTACGTGCGCGGCAATCACGATGACCGCTACGCACGTCATGCACCGGGCGGATGTATCTGCGTGGAAGACAGCGTGTACACGTACCGAGGGATTCGCATTGCGGGCCTTGGCGGGTCCATGCGTTATCGCGACGGCGCCAACATGTACACCGAACGCGAGATGTCCAAGCGCATGCGTAAGCTGTCGCGTAAGGTTAGGATGGTCGGCGGGTGCGACATTCTGCTTACCCATGCACCCGCCGCCGGTATGGGTGATCTGGACGATCTGCCGCATCGAGGATTCGAATGCTTTAACACAGCACTCGAATCCTGGAATCCCGACTACATGGTGCATGGGCATGTACACCAAAGCTACGGTTACGATTTTCAGCGCAAGCGGCAGCATGTGTGTGGAACGACGATCATCAACGCCTGCGGCTATACGCAGTTTGAGCTCGACCAGACGCGATACCCCATCCGTGGCTGGCAGGCAGCCTGGCTCAATTCGCAAACCATGCGCCGCGAGCTCAAACGCCACGATGCCATCGAGTCCTCAACAGCCAGAACACCCTGGTAACCACCACAAAGGGGACACCGTCCCCTTTGTGGTGCTTTTGACGCGATAGCAAGAAACCCGGTCCTGCACAAGACAGAACCGGGTTTCTTTAGCAATGCTTGCTTTGCTCAGGCAGTAACTAGCAGTTACTCAGCCAGGAAGTCACGCTGGACAGCGGGATCGACCTTGACGCCAGGGCCCATGGTGGAAGACACGGAGATGGACTTGACGTACTTGCCCTTAGCAGAAGAGGGCTTGACGCGCAGGATCTCGGTGTACAGGGCAGCGTAGTTCTCGACGAGCTGCTGCTCAGAGAAGGACTTCTTGCCCAGGGGCACGTGGCAGATGCCGTAGCGGTCGGCGCGGTACTCAACGCGGCCAGCCTTGAGCTCGGAGACCATCTTGGCGACGTCCATGGTCACGGTGCCGAGCTTGGGGTTCGGCATGAGGCCACGGGGACCAAGGATCTTACCGATGCGGCCAACCTTGGCCATCATGTTCGGCGTAGCGATAGCGGCGTCGAAGTTGATCTCGCCCTTCTGGATCTGGGCGACGAGCTCGTCGGAACCGATGATGTCGGCGCCGGCAGCCTCGGCCTCGCGGGCCTTCTCACCCTCGGCGAAGACGGCAACACGAACGGTCTTGCCGGTGCCGTGAGGCAGGGAGATGGAACCACGGATGTTCTGGTCAGCCTTACGAGTATCGATGCCCAGACGGAAGTGGGCCTCGACGGTCTCGTCGAACTTGGCGGTGTCGAGCTCCTTGATGAGCTTGGCAGCCTGAAGGGGGGTGTAGAGCGTGGCGCGGTCGATCTTCTCGGCAGCGGCGTTATAGCTCTTACCATGCTTAGCCATGTGCATTACCTCCTGTGGTTAAACGGGCGTGAGCCCTCCCACATCGTATCGTGTGCCCTATTGCACACATTTAACGGGCGCCCCGGTCGGAGCACCCGTCGTTACCATAAGAAATCGCTACTCAGCGATGGTGACGCCCATGGAACGGGCGGTACCGGCGATGATCTTCTTGGCGGCGTCAATGTCGTTGGCATTGAGGTCCGGCATCTTGATCTCGGCGATCTTGGTGAGCTGCTCCTGGGAGAGCTGACCAACCTTGTCGGCCTGGGGCTTAGCGGAACCAGACTTGAGGTTCAGCTCCTTCTTGATGAGGTGAGCCGCCGGCGGGGTCTTGGTGATGAAGGAGAAGGACTTATCCTCGTAGACAGAGATCTCAACGGGGATGATGTCACCCTTCTTGTCCTGCGTCTCGGCGTTAAAGGCCTGGCAGAACTGCATGATGTTCACGCCAGCAGCGCCCAGGGCGGGGCCGACGGGAGGAGCGGGGTTTGCTGCACCAGCAGGAATCTGGAGCTTAATGACGTTGGCAACCTTCTTCTCAGCCATGGTCATTCCTTTCGAATCACGAGTGTGAAGTACTTGTTATATCGTAAGCACGCACGTGTTAGAAGCACTCCTGAGATGAGCAGTCACAGAAGAAGCACGCTCGCGCGAACGGACGAAAACTTAAGCGATGACAGCGACCTGGTTAAAGTCGAGCTCGACCGGCGTCTCGCGGCCAAAGATCATCAGCGTGACCTTGAGCTTGCCAGCCTCGGTGTTAACCTCGGAGACCTTGCCATCAAAGTCGGTAAGCGGGCCATCGGTGACGCGGACGGACGTACCGACCTCAATATCAACCGAGGTGCGCTTGGGCGAATCGCCCTTACCGGGACGACGAGTCATCTTGTTGTACTCGTCGCGGGAAAGCGGAGCGGGCTTGCCGTTGCCGCCTAGGAAACCGGTGACGCCAGGCGTGTTACGAACACACGTCCAAGCATCGTCATCCATCTCCATGCGGACCAGGACATAACCCGGGAAGATCTTGGAATCCTTGGTCTCACGCTTGCCACCCTCTTTAATCTCGGTGACGCGCTCCATAGGAATCTCGATATCAAAGATACGGTCCTGCATGCCCATGGTCTCGATGCGATGCTCGAGATCGGACTTAACGCGGTTCTCGTATCCAGAGTAAGTGTGAACGACGTACCAACGCTTAGACATGGTTTAGCCCCTCAATCCAGAGAACAGAGCAAGAGCCTCGCCAAAGCCAGCATCGAGCAGAGCGATGACGACGCCGACGACGATCAGAGAAGCGCAAACAACAACCGAGTAGTTCACGAGCTCCTTCTTATCGGGCCACGTGACACGCTTCATCTCGGACTTGACCGAAGCGAAATACTTCTTGGTGCGGGCGAAGAAACCAGGCTTCTCGTTCTTCTTGGACTTCGCAGCCTTCTCGTTCTTCTTGGCAACGGCCTTCTTGGCCTCAACCTTGGAGTTGGCGGCAGCTTTGTTGGCAGGTGCCGGCTGCTGAGCCTTCTTCTTGTTCTTCTTGTTGGCCATTTGGGTTACCTCCGCGCAATGCGCTTATACATGAGTAAACCGTAAGCCCCCAAGTGGGAGCTTACGGAATAATGACTGGCACGCCAGGAAGGACTCGAACCCTCAACACTCGGTTTTGGAGACCGATGCTCTACCAATTGAACTACTGGCGTATGTGACTAGAGACTAGCGAGTCTCTTTGTGCAGCGTGTGGTGACGGCACCAGGGGCAATACTTCTTGATCTCCATACGATCAGGCATGGTCGACTTGTTCTTGGTGGTCGTATAGTTGCGGCGCTTGCACTCAGTGCACGCAAGAGTAACTAGAGTACGCATGTATCCTGAACCTTTCATTTCCGCCCCGTACGGGCACGAGTTGTTACTTTATCAGCTCCACGTAAGTGCTGTCAATGAAAACCTCGAGTCAATTGGTTCTCGGTGGATCCATTCATATTTGGAACACATCAATGAAGCCATCGAGAGCTAATCGACGGTGCATCCAGGACCATTATCGATCCTCTCGACACCAGCAACGGCTCAATATCCATTGCAGAAAAGAACCCGGCACCCATATAAGTGCCGGGTTCTCTAAGTCAGCTATATCAAAGAGCTAATTTACTCAATGATCGTGGAGACGATGCCCGAACCGACGGTGTGGCCACCCTCGCGGATAGCGAAGCGCAGGCCCTCCTCCATGGCGATCGGGTGGATGAGGTCGCCCTCGATGGTGATGTGGTCACCAGGCATAGCCATCTCGGTGCCCTCGGGGAGCTTGACCGTACCGGTAACGTCGGTGGTACGGAAGTAGAACTGAGGACGATAACCATCGAAGAACGGGGTGTGACGGCCGCCCTCCTCCTTGGTCAGAACGTAGATCTCACCGGTGAACTTGGTGTGCGGGGTAACCGAACCGGGCTTGCAGAGAACCTGGCCGCGCTCGATGTCCTCGCGCTTGATGCCGCGGAGCAGCAGACCGACGTTGTCGCCAGCCTCGCAGAAGTCCATGGACTTACGGAACATCTCGATACCGGTAACGACGGTGTTCTGGGTATCCTTGATGCCGACGATCTCGACGGGCTCGTTGAGCTTGAGCTCACCGCGCTCGACACGGCCGGTAGCAACGGTACCACGGCCAGAGATGGTCATAACGTCCTCAACGGCCATCAGGAAGGGGAGGTCGTTGTTACGAGCAGGCGTCGGGATGTACTCGTCGACGGCCTTCATGAGCTCGCGGATAGCGTCCATCCACTTGGCGTCGCCCTCGAGAGCGCCCAGAGCGGAACCACGGATGACGGGGATGTCGTCGCCGGGGAAATCGTACTCGGAGAGGAGCTCACGGGTCTCCATCTCGACGAGGTCGATGAGCTCGTCATCGTCGACCATGTCGCACTTGTTCAAGAAGACGACGATGTAGGGAACGCCGACCTGACGGGCGAGCAGGATGTGCTCGCGAGTCTGAGCCATGGGGCCGTCGGTAGCGGCGATGACCAGGATAGCGCCGTCCATCTGAGCAGCACCGGAGATCATGTTCTTGACGTAGTCAGCGTGGCCCGGGCAGTCAACGTGAGCGTAGTGACGGGCAGCGGTCTCGTACTCAACGTGGGAGACGGAAATCGTAATGCCGCGCTCGCGCTCCTCGGGAGCCTTGTCGATGTTCTCGAACGCAGTGAAGTCAGCCTTGCAGCCCTCGGTCTCGGAGAGAACCTTGGTGATGGCAGCGGTCAGCGTGGTCTTGCCGTGGTCGACGTGACCAATGGTGCCGATGTTAACATGCGGCTTAGTGCGCTCAAACTTCTCTTTGGCCATAAAGCCCTCCTCTAAACAGGTCGTCCCCGGACGGGACTTTGCCTTTATACCATAGTGGCCTCTCAACATATTATTGAGAAGCCACCGTGTTACCTATGGTAGCGGTGACTGGATTCGAACCAGTGACGCCACGGGTATGAACCGTGTGCTCTAACCAACTGAGCTACACCGCCGGATGGAGCCTGCAACCAGACTTGAACTGGTGACCTCTTCGTTACCAACGAAGTGCTCTACCGACTGAGCTATACAGGCACTTGACGGGTGGGAGCTATAGGATTCGAACCTATGTAGGCAGAGCCAACGGGTTTACAGCCCGTCCCCATTAACCACTCGGGCAAACTCCCAATCGTTCAAGTATCCGCAGGTCCTTTGGTCTTTTGGACCGCCGCCCCCGCGAACGAAGAAGATAATACGATGCCACCTTGGGGGCTGTCAACGAAAACCTCTAGATACACGGCTCCGGGCGTATCCATATAGCTTTGACCTGCCGTTTTGCTGAGTTTGGATATGAAGGACGGTGAATTTGCATATTGCGGTGACATTTCCCGAGGGAACACTTTGGCGTAGTGGAGTGAGCCTGTAGAATATTACTTCGATAACGACTCATTTGCACCTATATATAGGTCGAGATCGGGCTTCCACGCCACGATCGAGCGTGGATTATCTCCCACTTTTAGCGCGGCTCTAAGGCCAAAGTGGCAGATTATCCACGTTCATTCTCCAGGCGAGAGAACTGTAAAGCCGCAACTACTCGGGCCAGGCCAAAGTAGACCCATAGAGCGGCTCCCCCTTGGTGCAGGGGTAGCGACTCAAGTAACACGACGATAGCAAGTCGAAAAAATAAGTCATGGCGTATTTCGAATAAACGCCGAGTCGGTCAATTCCGTTTCCCGCATTACCAAGACGATATACACGGTCAAAAGACCTCGATTTGTCATCGTTGCTAAACGCAGTAATTAGAATCTTCCTGCCCGAACGGCAATCAAGATACTCACGCGCCTGTGACGCAAATAGCCCGGAGACCGATACGAGAATTATCAATGACTGCGAAGCGTCTCCCATGTTTTTCAATTCCGCGACGTTAGCCCCAGCAACTATGCGAACTATCTTGCCCGCATAAAACATTTCCTGCTGAAATCGTACGAGATTGGCGCTCACATTATTGGTGCACCAGATTTCAACGTTTTTATGGCCATCAATTTCGTCGACAAGATGCTTAATAGCGATATCGGACACGCCGCTTTCAACCTCAGCGAACATCTCGATCATGCGAACGTCGAGCTCTGCCCTGTATTCCTCGTAGCCAAATTCCTCCTCTCGATGGCTTAAGTCGCTTGGAAAGACTGACTGAGTAAATGATTCTTTCAAATCGCTAAGAGACTGGTAGCCCAATCGATTGCAGAAACGACGAACAGCGGAACGGGTCACGAATGCATCGCGGGTTATTGCGGCAACATTGATTTCGCTCGAACGCCTAATGTGAGCGATGAGATATCGAGCGATGGCGGCATCGTTTGACCCAAACTCGCTGTTGATGATGGAGCTAATGCGATTGAGCACATCGAAGTCATTGATATTCACGTGATCCCTCTTTCCGCTCTCCTCGAAATCATAGTTCATTTATTGAATCAAACAGCTTTGGTCGTTCTCCTATGATTCAAATCAGTTGACGTCATCTTAATCGTAATTCCGCCACACGTATCCACCGTGTTGAATGATGGAAAGGGGATTCATGGGCAACGTGAACAACATCCCGTTTCTCTGGGGTTCCGCCACGGCGTCTTATCAGTGCGAGGGTGCCTGGAACGAAGACGGCAAAGGCCTTGGCGAGTGGGATTTCTTTAACCACACAAGCAATAAGAACATCAACCATGTTGACGGTGATGTATCTTGCGACTTCTACCATCGCTATGAAGAAGATATCCGCATGATGAAAGAAGGCGGACAAAACACCTATCGCTTCTCTCTTTCATGGAGTCGAATCATCCCCACGGGTATCGGCGAAGTGAATGAAAAGGGTATCGATTTTTATAATCGGGTCATTGATTGCTGCCTCGAAAATGGCATAGAGCCCAACGTTACGCTGTTCCATTACGATCTGCCATTCACGCTTGCTTGCAAAGGCGGATGGCTGAACAACGATATGGCAGAGTGGTTCTGCAAATACGCCAAGATTTGCTTTGAGCGCTTTGGAGACCACGTCAAAATCTGGGCTACCGTTAACGAGCCGCATTTCTACAGCTACTGCGTAAACATGTTGGGCAACTATCCCCCCAATCGATCGCTCGACGTTCAGTCGTACATGCAGTTTCAGTACAACCTGATGCGCGCAAGCGCACTCGCAGTCCGAGCATATCGTCAAATGGGCTACGACGGCATCATCGGCGCCGTCCACGATGGCGGCGTTGTCGAACTCGACCCGGCAACCGAGCACCCCGATGACGTATTTCGATACGCAGACTTTTTCGCCAATCGCATGATTCTGGCACCAGCACTTCAGGGTCAACTGCCACCAGAAATGGACGAAATCCTTGAAAAACTTGGCGTCTCGCTCTATCGATCCCCAAATGACGTAGAAGAATTCAGAGACGGTAAAGTCGATTTTATTGGACTCAACGTGTATTGCCGAGAGTATGTAACCGACTGGCACGGTGGAGAGCTTGCCGTTTCGGCGAACAATAAGGGCGGTTCGAGCAAAAAGGTCGAAGGAAAATGCATTGCGCCCTTGTTTGAAAGCGCCCGCGACAGCAATGTTCCCCGCAATAAATGGGGCCGCGAAATACTCCCAAGTTGCATGTATTCAACCATCATGGATGTCCACGAGCGCTATGACGCGCCCCGCATCTTTATTACGGAAAACGGACATGGCGCCTATGAGCAACCAGACACAGACGGAATGATCCACGATGATGACCGCATCGAGCTTCTGGGCCAGTTCATCGAGCACATGATGAGGGCTAAGCGCGACGGCGCGCGCGTTGAGGGTTACTACCTCTGGTCGACGATGGATCTGTATAGCTGGATCAACGGCTACGAAAAACGATACGGACTTGTCCATATCGACTTCGAGAACAATCTGGAGCGCACCCCCAAAAAGAGCTGGTATTGGTACCGAGACCTTATCTCGAAGTATCAGGAGCAGGAAGGTTAGGAGAAAGAGATGAAATATCAGGCAATGTCCGAAACAGTCCTAAAGGCTGTTGGCGGCAAAGAGAACATTACATCGGTAACTCATTGTGCGACACGCCTTCGCATCGACGCACGAGACACCTCGATCATCGATCTCCAGCTCGCCAAATCGGCCGATCAGGCGCTCGGGGCAGTAGTCAGCGGTGGCCAGCTTCAGGTGATCATCGGCCCAAACGTCACCGAGGCTTACAACGACTTCCTCGACTTCGCGGGAATCGAAGTCGGCGGTGGCACGGTTGCCGACGATGCCCAAACCGCCAAAGACCTTGCAGAAGGCATTAAAAGCGGTAACACCGCCATGGGCTTGATTGAGAAATTCGGGAACGTCTCTGCACAGGTATTCATGCCCATCGTCCCGGCGCTCATCGTTGGCGGACTCATTCTTTCGATCAAGAATCTCCTGGTCAATTATTGCGGATTAAGCACCGATAGCGGAACCGCCCAGGTCCTGTTGGCGATCTTTAGCGCTTCGTTTAGCTTCTTGCCCGTTTATCTTGGTTATCAGCTCGCAGCCGTCATGAAGATGCAGCCCATCATGGGCGCATTGCTGGGCGCGATCATGATCAGCTCGTCCATTAGCGGTGCCGAGGGTCTCGACTTTCTTGGTATCCCCATCCCGACGAACGACTATTCGAGTACGGTAGTGCCCATCGTACTGGGCGTTGTGTTCATGTACTTTGTCGACCGCAGCCTTCAGAAGATCATTCCCGACGTTACCAAACTGTTCTTGAAGCCGCTGCTCACCATGATCATCGTCGTGCCCGTCGAGCTGATTATCCTTGGCCCCGCCGGCAGCATGATGGGCTACGCGCTGAGTGATGCCGTCACGTGGCTTATGGACAACGTGGCATTTATCGCTACTCCGATCCTGGCAGCCCTTAACCCCTATTTCGTCATGCTCGGTCTCGATAAGGCTTACATCGCAATCGAAGTTACGAGCCTGGCGCAGCTCGGTTGGGCACCCATTATCTTTGGATTCATCTCGAACCTCTGCATTGGCGGCACGAGCCTCGCCCTGGCAACTGCCATGAAGGGAAACAAGGAGAAGAAAGGTATGGTCACCACGGTTGCCGTTACCGCACTCTGTGGCGTAACCGAGCCCGCGTTCTACGGTTGCCTCATCGAGCGTCCCCGCCTGCTTGTCGGCACGGCAATCGGCGCGCTCTGCGCTGGACTCCCTGCAGGCATCTTTGTTCTGAAAGAGTATGTTGCGGGAGCATGCCCCGGCCTTCTTTCGGCACTCATCTTTATCGCTCCCGATGGGTCCATGGGCAACTTCGTGCTGGCATGCGTTGTCGCCATCATCGCCATCGTCGTCTCTTTCATCGCTGCACGCGTAATCATCAAGAAGAACCCCAGCTATATTGAGTAGATGCCCGCTGTTTGCATTGGGGACATCCTCGGCAGACCATTAGCAAGAACCCAAGAAGTCCCTTAGGAGCTCGATTAATCCATTCGGATTCCTGAGGCACAAACGACCCCGATTCCACAATGAAATCGGGGTCGTTGTTTCTAAAGCCGTCGATAGACAATCGGTGTTTACCTTAGCTCCCTATCCAAGTTAATTATCCACGCTCGTTCTCCGGTCGGGAGATTTTCTTCGCTCGCGTGTCCAGAAATCCACGCTCGAGCAGGACATCCAGGTCCGCACCCGCCCTTGTCTCGATCTGTAACAGCAAGAGGCCTATTCCGCTTCTACATGTTACAGATCAAGATATTCCTAAAACACCCTAAGTTTCATCTCAATCTGTAACAGTTAGATGCCAAATATCGGTCTTGGTGTTACAGATTTAGACAAACTGGAGGACGAGACAAACCAAAAACGGGATGGGCGCTAACCCGATGGCGCACCACCTAAATAGAAACGGGCCCTGTCCCATATAGAGACAGAGCCCGAAACTCTCATGGAGCCAGTGACAGGAATCGAACCTGCAACCCACTGATTACAAATCAGTTGCGCTACCGTTGCGCCACACTGGCACACTTGGCGCTTTCGCGCGAAGCCAATTAAGAATAAAGGAATTGCCGACGAGGCGCAACAGGCCCTTCACCCGACCACATCTCAAAACTATTCGCCAGAACGAATAGTTTTAATTACAATTACTATATATAGAACTATTCGTTCTGGCGAAGGGTTTCGCGATGCTTACTACCAAAGAAGCCGCCGAGCTGCTCGGCATCACTCCGCGCAGGGTGCAGGAGCTCATAAAAAACGGAGCACTTGAGGCCCGCAAGGCTTCTGGTGTATGGCTCATCGACAAAGACAGCGTCGACACGCGACTCCGCTCTGTGACCAAAACGGGGGGACGTCCCCGCCGCGGCCACGGTAAGAGCGAGATCGCGTTCACCCTCATGAACCGCACGTACGAAGTCGCTCAGCTGGTCTACAGCACATCGCGAAAAGACTTTACCCACATCGGTGCCGACATCGATTACGCCCACGCCCCTATTGGAGTATTTGGCCCTAATAGCCCCATATCGCTCGACTCCTTCCGCATCTGGTGGCGCGGCCGCGGTATCCCGCTCGCACGCATTGGGTTAGCCTCCCTGCTTGCAGAAGCCGCAGTCGATGTTCCCGATGAACTCGTCCAGCGAAATCTCGGCCTCTCCTTATCCGACCAGTATTGGATTAGGCCCCAAGGTTCCGGTCTCACCTGGGAGGATATCAACTTCTTCAATAACGCCTTTGATGACGTCTCGCTGTCCATTGCACCCTTTGCCCCAGAGGGAAAAGCGGCTGCCGCAAAGCCCGATAACACCTCGGACGGCAATCTTCAAAAGTACTGGACGTGCGAGGGCGAACGTCGAATTCTGCATAAGGCAGGAGCGCACCTGGACCAGGAACCTTATAACGAGCTGGTGGCGACCGCGCTCCACCGTCGCATCCTAAACGCCTGCGATTATGTGCCTTACTCGCTCGAGGGCACGGGCACTTCCGCCCTGAGCACATGCGATGTCTTCTTAACTGATGAAGAAGAGTATGTCCCTGCGTTCTATGTAAACCAGCACGCAAACGCAGATGAACGGCTAACCGACTACGAGCGATATGTAGCAAACTGCGAGGAGCTCGGGGTGACAGGCGTCAAGGATGCCCTTGACCGCATGATCGTATGTGACGACATCATTGCCAACTACGATCGTCATTGGCGCAACTTCGGCCTCGTGCGAAACGTCAACACGCAAGCTTGCAGACCTGCCCCCATCTTCGATTCGGGCTCATCGCTCTGGTGCAACATATCACTAGAGGAGCTTAGGGCGGGAGAGCACAGTTTTACCAGCGCACAATTTCATTCAAGCCCCGCCAAACAAATGTTGCTCGTCGAGGACATGGGCTGGTTTGGCTGCGACAAACTCGAAGGCTTCGTTGACGAGGCAATCGAGATTCTTTCCAGAAACGACGCGCTCACGGCAAGGCTGCCATATCTAAAAGAGGCGCTAACGTGGCGCCTCGAAAGAATGATCGACATCGCTGAATGGAGTTAGCGAGGCAGCATTGCCCCGCCAACTTCCCTACCTCCCGCGCAGGGCCTTGAGCTTGGCCAGGGCATCGGGGCTCAGGCGACTGCCCAGAGTCATCTTGATTTGTGGAGCTTCCTCGGCCTCGTGCACGTCGTTGTCGATCTGTTTGATCTCGTCCACCAGCATACGGCTCGAGATGCGCGTAACGCCCTTGCCCATGACGACGGCCTGGATCGTGCCGTCGCTCGACACTACAGAACACGCGCGGCCTTCCTCGCGCGCCTCGATGCAGAGCTTCTGCACCACGGTATCGGCCGAAACACCCGTCGGCGAAAACTCAATGCGCACACCGCGGGCCGGTAGGTTGGGGCGCTCGCTGGAGATATTGCCCGCGCCGTCAAATACGATCACGGCCTCGTAGCGGCCCTGGGCAAACGCAGCTACGTCATTAATGAGCGCCGTGCGCGCCATATCGTGAACGTCGCTGGAATACGGATCGTCGGAATGGTCGTACACGAGCTTTTCGTAGCGCGGCGTGCAGTGGATCACGTTGTAACCGTCGACCACCAGCAGCTCGGGCTTGTTGGAGTGCACCGTCGAGACTGGGTCGGCGATAGCCTGCGCAAACGCATTGCCGCCCACGCCATAGGTCGCGGCCGAAACAATCGGCTTGGCCGAGCCCTCGCCAAAGCGCTTGGCCTTGGACTTGGCACGGTTCTTTTTGGACATGCGCTACTCCTCCCCCATCAGCTCGCCGGCGTTGCGGCGCAGCCACTCAAAGCACAGCGCCGTGGTCGCCTGGGCAACATTGAGGCTCTCGGTCATACCGCGCTGGGGAAGCTTGGTCAAAAAGTCGCATTTCTCGAGCACCAGACGCGAGATGCCGTCGCCCTCGGAGCCCATGACGAGCGCCACGCGGCCCTCGAAAGGAGCATCCCAGCAACTGCCTTCGGCGTGCTCGGAAGCACCGCCCACCCAAAAACCAGCGGCCTTAAAATCGTCGAGCGCACGGGCGATATTGGGAACCTGCGCGATAGGCAGATGCATGACGGCACCGGCTGAGGTCTTATAGCTGCCCACGGTCACGCCGGCGGCACGCTTATTGGCAATGACGACGCCCGCCGCGCCCACAACCTCGGCGGAGCGCACGATGGCGCCAAAGTTGCCGTCGTCAGTCACGTGGTCGAGCACCACGACAAGTGCCGGGCCCTCGCCTGCGCGGTCGAGAATATCGGCGACATCAGCATAGGGGAAGTTGCCAACCTCGAGTGCGATGCCCTGATGAGCGCCATGGCTCGACAGTGCGTCGAGCTGCGCACGCGGCACATACTTAATGCGGACGCCCGCGGCGTTGAGGTCGTCGACCAGGCGCGACAAGGCGGCATCGCGCTCTCCACCCTCGACAATGAGCGCGCACTTGATGGGAAAACCAGTGCGTAGCGCCTCGGCGGCAGCACGACGACCTTCGATAAACTCGCCCTTGGGAGCCTGGACAGCGTCGCGGTTGCGATCGCGCTGCGGACGTGCGGCCTGGGCGCGATCGCGCTGGCCCTTGGGAGCGGCAGCGCGGTCATTGCGGCGAATCGGACGCGAGCCAGAAGCAGCCTGCTTGCCGCCACGAGGCGCACGCTTGCGATTGTCGGCCATAAAGCGACCTCCTAAATACAACTATCAAACGAAACAAATAGACCGACCGCCCGAGGTGCGGCAGATTGCCTTGAAAGAGGAGGGCATAGACCTTGAGGTCATGCCCGACGATTGAAAGGCAAGGTGCCGTGGCTCGGGCGGTCGGGTGCTTGGGAAACCCGCGGGGATTAGAGAGATTTGATACGAGTGCCGGCGGCGGTATCTTCAATCGTCAGGCCCAGGTCCTTGAGCTGGTCGCGGATGGCGTCGGCCAGATCCCAGTTCTTGGCGGCACGGGCCTCGGCGCGGGCCTCGAGAATCTTGGCAGCAGCCTCGTCCACGTCGTCGCCCGTGTAGGCGACCAGGCCGGCGGCAACGCCCAGCAGGCCCAGCGGCAGCTCGACCTTGGGCTCGGGAAGCTCGACGCCAAACGTATCGAGCAGCTCGACCAGCGTATCGGCGGCGGCCAGGGCAGCGGCCTTGTCGGCAGCATCGCCCGCCTGCTCCAGGTACTGGTTGCACTCGGTCACAAAGCCAAAGACAGCACCCATGGCACCGGCGGTGTTAAAGTCGTCATCCATGCACTCCTTAAAGGTGGTGCGGGTCTCGGCGGCCTTGGCGGCAAACGCCTCGGCAGCCGCTTCGTCGGCATCGGCCGTCGCGTGGTTCGCGGCCCAACGCAGGTTCTCGACCGTACCGGCGATACGCGTGAGCGAGTTCTCGGCACCCTCCAGGCGCTCCCAAGAAAAGTCGAGCGGCGAGCGATAGCTCGTCTGCAGCATCAGCAGGCGCAGGGCGGCAGCGGAGTGCTGCTCGAGGACCTCGGCCAGCGTAAAGAAGTTGCCGAGCGACTTGGACATCTTCTCGCCGTCTACCAGCAGCATGCCCGTGTGCATCCAGGTGTTGGAGAAGCCCTGGTGCCAGGCGCAGGTGGCCTGGGCGCACTCGTTCTCGTGATGCGGGAAGGCAAGGTCGGAGCCGCCGCCGTGGATGTCGATCGGAGTGCCCAGGTAGCGATGCACCATGGCGGCGCACTCGGTGTGCCAACCGGGACGGCCCTCGCCCCAGGGGCTCGGCCAGCTGGGCTCGCCGGGCTTGGCGGCCTTCCACAGGGCAAAGTCGAGCGGGTCGTTCTTGTCCTCGTTCTCCTCGATGCGCGCGCCAACCATAAGGTCGTCGATGTTGCGGCCCGAGACCTGACCATAGTTGGGATCGCTGCGCACGGCAAAGTACACGTCGCCGTTATCGGCTGCGTAAGCGTGGCCCTGCTCGATAAGCGTCTTGATCATGGCGATCATGGGGCCGATCTCCTTGGTGGCGCGGGGGCGCACATCGGGATCGAGCACGTTGGCGGCGCGCATGACGCCGATGAACTTGTCGGAGAACTCCGTCGCGACCTCGGCGGCCGTACGGCCCTGCTCGTTGGCGCGCTTGATGATCTTGTCGTCGACATCGGTGAGGTTCTGGGCGAACGTGACCTCGTAACCGCTCGCGATGAGCCAGCGGCGAATCACGTCAAAGCTGATGAACGTACGGGCGTTGCCGATGTGGATGTTGTCGTAGACCGTGGGGCCGCACACGTACATGCGGACCTTGCCGGACTCGATGGGCTGGAACTCTTCCTTTTTATGGGTAGCGCTGTTGTAGATACGCATTCGTTACTCCTTAACGGTTTTCTGTAGCAGGCAGACGGCCCAGGCGCCGATTCCCTCGCCCTGGCCTTCCCAACCGAGCTTTTCGGTCGTAGTGGCGGCGACGCCCACGTTTTCGACGTCAACGCCCAGGGCATGGGCAAGGTTGGCGCGCATGGCATCGCGATGCGGGGTGATCTTAGGCTGCTGGCAGGCAATGGTGCAATCGGCATCGACAAACTCAAAGCCCAGCTCACGCGCATAGTCCATCACGCGGGCAAGCAGCACCATCGAATCGGCACCCTCGTAGGCGGGATCGGTGTCGGGGAATAGCTTGCCGATGTCTCCCCCACGGCAGGCGCCCAGAATGGCGTCGGCCAAGGCGTGCGCGAGCACATCGGCATCCGAGTGGCCCAGCAGGCCGCGCTCGTAGGGAATGTCGACACCGCCGATGATACATCGACGCCCCTCCACCAGACGGTGAACGTCGTAGCCATGGCCAATGCGCAGGTTACTGAACATGGGGAAGGTCCTCTCCCTCGGCCATGCGGCCAAGCAGAATCGCGGTTACGGGACGCAGGTCCTCGGGCACCGTCACCTTAAGGTTATCGCGTGGGCTCTGGACGCAGCGGACGCGCCCACCCATGCGCTCGACCAGCGACGAATCATCGGTACCGATAAAGCCCTCGGCAATGGCTGCAGCGTGGGCGCGCTTCATAGCATCGACGCTAAAGATCTGCGGCGTCTGCGCTGCCCAGTAGAGCTCACGCGGCGGCGTCTCGACGATATTATCGCCGTCAACGATCTTGAGCGTGTCGATCGCGGGCTGACCGCACACGACACCGTCGAGGGCACGGTCGCTCACGAGCACGTCGATAGCGTGGTCGATGGCCTCGGTCGTAATGAGCGGACGAGCGCCGTCGTGGATGGCGACATATTCGAAACCCGCCGGAACCGCATGCACGCCGGCACGGGTGGAATCCTGACGGGTATCGCCGGCATCGGCAAAGCTGATGGGCGTGTCATAGTCAAACGGGTCAATGGCCAGGCGGCGCATCTCGGCACGGCGCTCGGCAGGGCAAACCACGACGATATGGCCGACCTTATCGCTACGATCGAACGCGCGGATGGACCAGCTCATGAGCGGACGGCCCGCCACGTTAACGAGCTGCTTGCCGCCGGGATTTCCAAAGCGCTGGCCGCTGCCACCGGCAACGACCACGGCGCATACGGGCGCCATTATGCGTTCCCCTGTTTGGTGCCCTTCATGCGGTACAGCGAGTCCGCAAGAATGGCAGGGTTGTTGACGCCAAAGTCGCCCAGGCGCTCCGGATCCTCGCTGATGTCGTCCATGAGCTCCTGCAGCGAGCCGTACTCGTCGACGATCTTCTCGGCCACGCCGTCGCGCACGACGGACACGCGCGAAAGCGTGCGCAGGCCCAGCGGTGTCATGACGGAGTCCTCGTCCAGGTCGTCATAGCCCAGAACTGCCGCCACGTGCTGCGGGTCAGACAGGTCCTTAGGCGTCATGCGGCTCAGGTTGGCGCGGATCTTCTCGGCATTGGCCTCAGAGGAATCGCTTGCGTAGTCGCGGATCATCAAGTCGTATTCGGTATCCATGCTGGAGCCCGCGAGCTGCTCGAGCTGCATCTGCACGAGCTTGCCCTGGTTACCCAGCTTGACAATGCAATCCTTAAGCTCGGTCTTTGCCTGCTGCATGATCTCGAAGCTCGAGAAAATACCGGTAATGTCGGCGAGCGTAACGTAGTCGTCGAGCTCGAGGGCCGTCAGGCGCAGCAGGGAGCGATCGAGCGACTGACGGGTAGTCTGGAGCGTGGCGACGAGCTGGTTGACCGAGCTCATGATGGTGGTGACGGGCTGGATCTCGTAGCTCTTGCCGTGGACGTACACGTTGACGACGGCACGACGAGCCGAAACCGAGATCACGATGGCGTCGGTGAGCACCGACATGCGAGCGGCAGTACGGTGACGCATGCCCGTCTCACTCGTGGCGAGCGAGGGATCGGGATTGAGGTGGAAGTTGGCACGCAGGATCTGGGTGAGGTCGCCATCGATAACGATGGCACCGTCCATCTTGGAGAGCTCGAACAGGCGGTTCGAGGTAAACGAAATGTTGAGCGGGAAGCCGTCGTTACCGGCGGCGAGCACGTTTTCGGTGTCGCCGACGCAGATAAGGGCGCCCAGGTGACCGGCAATGATCATGTCGAGGGCGGTGCGGATCGGCTGACCGGGGGCAGTCAGGCGGATGGCCTGTTCCATACGCTTTTGCAGCTCGTTCTTATCCAAGGCATCGCTCCCATCGTATACGCTCCATAAACGTCAATAAGTTTCTCACGGTTTGCCCCTGTGACGCCCGCAAAATCCGATGCTTACAGAATGAGCGAACACAGCTGAGAGCCCCAATCCAAATGAGCTGCTTATGTGGTAGCATCGGGATTCGCATAAATGAGGGAGTAGTCGCGTGATCGGGTTCGCCTCCGGTGGCGCGGCAAGTCAACACACTGGCCGATGCGGCCTGGCTTGCCTTAATGAACGAGACTCGTGGCTGTGCGCGCAACGCGTACGCCACGAGTCTTTTTTGTTACTCCCCCAAGAGGTACACGCGGGCCCGCCCGCAGAGAGGGAGCCAGACTATGGGACTCGCAGAGCTCGTGTTGCTCGCCGTTGGCCTTTCGATGGACGCCTTTGCCGTATCCATCTGCAAGGGCCTTGGCATGAAGAAGATCAACCTTAAGGTCGCCGTAGTGCTCGGCCTGTTCTTTGGCGGCTTCCAGGCAGGCATGCCCGTGATCGGATGGGCGCTTGGCAGTCAATTCATGAGCATCATCGGCCCCATCGACCACTGGATCGCCTTTATCCTTTTGGCCTTCATCGGCAGCAAAATGCTGTGGGAAGCCTTTACCGAAGACGAGGATGAAGACGACGGCAAGGATGCCGAGAAGATTGAACTGGGCGAGTACCTGATCCTCGCCATCGCCACCTCAATCGACGCCCTGGCCGTGGGCATCTCGTTTGCCGCGCTCTCGGTTGACATCGTGCCCGCTGTATCGCTTATCGGCGTCACAACGTTTATCTTCTCCGTCGCCGGCGTAGCGATCGGCCACACCTTTGGCGCGCGCTACGAAAAACCCGCCACCATCGTGGGTGGGGTCGTGCTCATCCTTATCGGCCTCAAGATCCTGCTGGAACACTTGGGGTTTTTGGTGCTGTAAAACACCCTTCAAAACTAAACGTCCGTATGAGGTCTCATGCAGAGTTTTGCATGGGCCTTTTCATGCAGACTTTTGCATGTCATACTAGGATGCAAAAGTCTGCACGTTAGGAGATTGCCATGGATACCCTTCCCATCACCACGCCGCGCCAAGCCGGCATCTACGTGCGTCAGGCGCGCGAGGCGCAGGGGATCACCCGTGCCGCCCTCGCTAAAAAAGCCGGTGTTTCGGAACGCCTGCTCGCATCGCTCGAGCTGGGAGATGCCACGGGCATTCGGCTCGACAAGCTGCTGGCAGTTTTCGGTGCTCTTGGACTGGCGCTCGCCGCTCAAGGGGATATAGGCGAAACGAAAAATGAGCAACCAGTCGACGCCCCGCATGCTGATCAACCTTGCAGCACCTCCAGACGCCATCACGCCCAACGTCTTCATCATCGCAACCGTCGCAGCACAACCATTCCGGCTCTTGCAGATGCCCCCTTTACATCCGCACTCTACGACGAGATCTTCGCCGATTTCGCCATGTCCAATCTCGGAGTCTCGATTGCCACAAACGCATCTAGCCAAGCCATGCCCGAAGGGAAATAGCCAATGGCCAGAACATCACTTCGGACCATTATTTGCGGCGTGCCTGCTGGAACGCTCACGCAAGATGAGAACGGTCTTATCAGCTTTACCTACGATCATGACTATGACGGGCCAGCCCTATCGACCAACATACCCGTATCGAATCGCACATACGGACAACAGGTCATGAATCCGTACCTGTTTGGCCTTCTACCCGACAGCGAGGACCAACGAAAAGCGATTGCCGCCGAATTCGACGTTAGGCCCAACAATCCCGTTGCGTTGCTCAGCCATATCGGACTCGACTGTCCGGGCGGCGTGCAGTTTTGTGCCGAAGAAGATACCGACGCCGTCCTGCATCGCGCTGGCGAATACCGCCCTATAGACAACCACGAAATTGCTCTTCGTCTCAAGTCGATCAGAGATGACCGCGATGCATCGTGGATGGGTCTAGATGAAAGTTGGTCACTTGGAGGCAACCAGGGCAAGTTCGCGCTCGCGTTCATAAACGGCCGCTGGTGCGAATGCATGGGCTCCTCGCCCACGACGCATATTTTCAAAAATGGCGTTATCGGATTTAAACTCGAGGCTCTCAATGAGTTTGTCTGCATGAAAAGCGCCCAGCGCGCCGGCATCGCAACGGCAAACGTCGAATATCGTATGTTTGAGGACGAACCTGCCCTCATTGTTGAGCGCTATGACCGCGTGAAAGTCAAAGACGGAACGATCAGGCGCCTACATCAAGAAGACCTCTGTCAGGCACTTGGGGTGATGCCCGCCCAAAAGTACACGGCAGACGGCGGCCCGACCACACGCGACATTCAAGAGCTCCTCGTAAATACGAGCCACCATCAACTTAACCTGTATCTGTTTACGCAGATACTTTTCTTTAACGCCATCATCGGCGCACCGGATGCGCACGCGAAAAACTATTCCCTGCTCCTTGGAAGCGACGGCGCAGCCATGATGGCTCGAATGTACGATGTCGCGTCGGGTTTGGCGTATGAGCGCATGCGCCGCCGGGCGCGCCTTGCCATGAGCGTTGGCGGCGAAAATCGTGTGGGGTGCATCGGTCCAGGCGCTATCCGCCGATACCACGGTATGGGCGACCCCACGCTGGAGGCGACGCTCACCGATGCCGGGCTATCCGAGAAGTTTTGCTTTGCGACCATGATGGACCTCGCCTACGAGGTACCCATTTGCATGGAAGAGGTCATGGACGAATACGCCGACCTGCCCGGCATGGCGGACCTGCGCGAGCATATGCTCGGCCCCGTCCGCGAAAACTGCCAGCGCGCCCTCGACCTCATCAGGGCAGAAATGGACTAGGTGGCCGTAATTTCGCAATTATCAAACAAAAGAGAGGGGGCACCCGTCGCAAAAGACCGGGTGCCCCCTCTCATAATGTCATTTGCAATCCGCTAGCACGTGACTCGGACTGCTGCTAGCGCAACCTTTACGCAGCGAGGCGCTTGAGGACGTCGATGAGCAGCTCGTAGAAGCGCTCGGCAGAAGCGAGCTCCATGCTCTCGTCCGGGGTATGGACATCGGAGAGCGTCGGGCCCACGGCGATGGCGTCCAGGCCGTGCAGAGCCTCGGCAAACAGGCCGCACTCAAGGCCGGCGTGAATGGACTCGATGCGCAGCTCGGAGCCAAAGAGCTCTCGATAGCTCTCGACAAAGACTTCGCGGACCGGCGAATGCTCGGCATAGCTCCAGCCGGGATACTCAAACTCAAACTTGGCGTCGAAGCCCAGGACATCGGCCAGCGTCTGCAGACGGTCCTTGAACTCGTTCTGCAGCGAGGTGATCGAAGAGCGCGGGGACAGCATAATCTTGACCTCGTCATCGGAGGTGGCGACCACGCCGATGTTGGAGGAAACCTCGACGGAGCCGTCGGTGGCGACGTTGCGGCGAATCACGCCGTTAGGGGCAAGGCGCAGGGCGCGGATGAGGGCAAGCGCGGACTTCTGGTCCATGGCCTCAACCTCGGCGTCGTCGGCAATCTCGACGGTGCAAGTAAAGCCGGGGTCGAAGACCTCGAGCTCGGCAGTGACGTCGGCGATGATGCCCTTTGCGATCTGGGCCGCGGCCTCGGCGGCAGCGTGGTCGGCGTAGACCAGAACAGCCTTGCACTCACGGTTGATGGCGTTGTCCTTGGTGCCGCCGTTAAAGCTAACGATGGCGGGCTCGCCGGCAACCATCAGGCGGTCGATGATGCGGGCCATGATGAGGTTGCCGTTGCCGCGCTCCAGGTTGATATCGCTGCCGGAGTGGCCGCCCAGCAGGCCGGAGATGTCGAGCGTGAGGGTGCTACCGGTCTTGTGCTCGCGCGCGATCGGGCAGGTGTAGGTAACGACGACGCCGCCGGCACAGCTGACGGTGGCAACGCCCTCTTCCTCGGAGTCAAGGTTGATCATGGTGCGGGCGCTAATCTGGGACTTGTCGAGCGTCTCGGCGCCGACCAGGCCAGTCTCCTCGTCGGTGGTGAACACGCACTCGAGGGCCGGATGGGTAATCGAATCGTCGTTGAGCACGGTAAGCATAAGCGCGACGGCAATACCGTTGTCGGCGCCCAGAGTGGTGCCGTTAGCGGTGAGGACGCCGTCCTTGACGACCAGGTCGATACCATCGGTCGTAAAGTCGTGCTCAACGGAGCCCAACTTGTCGCACACCATATCGATGTGGCCCTGCAGCATCACGGTCGGGGCATTCTCGGCACCGGCAGATGCGGGCTTGCGAATGATGACGTTGTAGACCTCGTCCTGGTACACATCGAGACCGCGCTCCTTGGCAAACGCAACCAGGAAATCGCTGATGCCCTTCTCGTTGCCAGACCCACGGGGGATCGCGCTGACCTCCTCAAAGAAATGGAACAGCTGGGCGGGCTCGTAGCCGGTAATCTTGTAGTCCATGGTGCCTCCTTGGCGCAACTGGTTAGACAGTAAGACATGCGACTTGTATATTCCCAGACTTTGCGTGCATAAACCAGTCGAAAACGCCGAGCGCCCTCGCATCATCGGCTAACGGTGGACCGTATAGCGTAACGGTCACAACTTCCGCAGCTCTACAAATCGAGGCGCCCTTTCCGGAGCGCCTCGATTGCGCGTATCAAATTGTCGCCACGCCCTACAGCGCGCCGGAACCGGCTTGCATCATGCCGCCGGGGCCCGAGGTCACGCCGCCGCTCACGGGCGCGGCGTTGCCGGTGTGCGGTACCGCCGGGGCGGTATCGCCACCAAGCGTGCCCGCCGGACGCGGTGCCGGGATCTCGCCCGTGCCGCGGCTAAAGACAAACTTGCCATCGGCCACGTCGCACAGGACGGTATCGCCCTCGCCCCACTCGCCAGCCAGCAGTTCCTCGGACAGCGGATCCTCGATGAGCTTTTGGATGGCACGACGCAGCGGACGCGCGCCGTTGGTGAGGTCGGTACCCTCCGCCACAATCTTGTCGTAGGCCGCATCGGTAAGCTTGATGTTCATGCCGTTTGCGATCAGGCGCTGGCGCAGATCGTCCACCAGCAGGTGCGCAATCTTGGTCAGGTTCTCGCCCGAGAGCTTCTGGAACACCACGATGTCGTCGATACGGTTGAGCAGCTCGGGGCGGAACAGGCGCTTGAGCTCGCCCATCGCGCGGCCGCGGATCTCACTCGAGGTGAGGCCCTGCTCGCCGGTGGTGCCAAAGCCAACGCTCGCATCCTGCGCGATCTCGCGGGCGCCCACGTTTGACGTCATGATGATCACCGTATTGCGGAAGTCGACCGTCTTGCCCTGGCTATCGGTCAGACGGCCCTCCTCCAACACCTGCAGCAGGATATTGAAGATGTCGGGGTGCGCCTTCTCGATCTCGTCGAACAGCACGACCGAGTACGGGTGACGGCGAACAGCCTTGGTGAGCTGGCCGCCCTCGTCGTGGCCCACATAGCCCGGGGGGCTACCGATGAGCTTGGAGACCTCGAACTCACTGCCAAACTCCGACATATCGAAGCTGATGAGCGCGTCCTTGCTGCCAAAGAGATACTCGGCGAGCGTCTTGGCGAGCTCGGTTTTGCCCGTGCCGGTGGGGCCCAGGAAGATAAAGCTGCCGCCGGGGCGACGCGGGTCCTTGAGCGGCGAGCGGCTGCGGCGCACGGCCTTGGCAACGGCCTCGACGGCCTCGTCCTGACCGATGATGCGCGTCTTGAGCACGCTTTCGGCCTGCAGCAGGCGGCGGCTCTCGCTCTCGGTGAGCGAGGACACCGGCACGCCCGAGGTCACGGACACGATGTCGGCAATCTGGGAGACATCGATGGTGAGCGGGCTGGCGTCGAGCTCGGCCGTCCAGGCAGCCTTGGCCTCGGCGAGCTCAATCTCGGCAGCCTTTTGCTGCTCGGTGATCTCGGCGGCCTTGTTCATGTCGTCGCTCTCGGTGGCCTCCTGCGCGGCGGCCTTAAGCTCCTCCACGCGATGCTCGGCCTCGCGCACCGGCTCGGGCGCGCGGTTGGCGGCGATGCGGGCGCGGGCGCCGGCCTCGTCAATGAGGTCGATGGCCTTATCGGGCAGGAAGCGATCCTGGATGTAGCGGTCGGAGAGGTTCGCGGCGGCCTCGATAGCACCCTGCGTATAGCGCACATGGTGGTGCTCCTCGTAGCGCGGCTTGAGCGCGGTCAGGATCTTGACCGTGTCCTCGACGCTCGGCTCCTCGACATCGATGGTCTGGAAGCGACGCTCGAAGGCCGGGTCCTTGGTGAGGTACTTGCGGAATTCCTCGGCCGTGGTGGCGCCGATAATCTGGAAGGCACCGCGCGCGAGCACGGGCTTGAGCATAGAGCTCGCGTCGATGGAGCCCTCAGCAGAACCGGCACCGATGATGGTGTGCATCTCGTCGATAAACAGGATGACGTCGTCGGCTTCGGTGGCCTCCTGGATCACGTTCTTGAGGCGCTCCTCAAACTCGCCGCGATACTTGGCACCCGCCACGAGGCCCGGCAGGTCGAGCGTCCAGATATTCTGGTTCATGAGGTTCTCGGGCACGTTGCCGGCTGCAATCTGCTGAGCCAGGCCCTCGACGATGGCCGTCTTGCCCACGCCGGGGTCGCCCAGAATGAGCGGGTTGTTCTTGGTGCGGCGCGAAAGAATTTCCATCATACGCTGGACTTCCTTTTCGCGACCAATTACAGGGTCGAGCTCGCCGTCGCGCGCCTTCTGCGTGAGGTTGGTCGCGAACTGCTTAAGCGTATCGGTGCCACTCCCCTTTTGCTGAGAGGCATCCGAGCCGCTAAAGAACGGCAGGCCCGCACCGGGACGCCCGGCACCGGCGCCGGCGAGCGGACGCTTCTTGTCCTGGTCCTTGGCAGTGAGTTTCTCGATAGCCTTTTTGATAGAGGCGGACGACACACCCAGGCGCATGAGGATGTCCATGGCCATGCCGTTGCCCTCTTCGACGATGCCGATCAGCAAGTGCTCGGTCGACACGTAGGTCTGGTTATTCTCACGCGCCACGCGGAATGAACGCTCCATAACGCTAATGACGAGCGGCGTAAAGGCGAGCTTAGCCGCCTCGGTCTCCTCACTGGGCTCGGGAACCGTGGTCTGGACCTCCTTGAGGGTGTCCATGATGTCGTCGTAGGAGATATCAAGCGAGCGCAGTGCCTCGGCGGCAATGCCCTCATCCTCCTTGGCAAGCGCGAGCAGCAGGTGTTCGGTGCCCACCTTATTTGAATGAAGATCGAGCGCCTCCTGTTTGGCCATCGACATGACCTTGCGCGCTCGATCGGTAAATCTATCTAACATGCTCGTTTCCTTACATGAGTTCATCGAAATCAAAACGCCCGCCCGTCGGCGGCGCTTTTGTCTCTTTACCCACAGGTTGTCTATGTTAACAGCTGGAGGAATATCTATAAACCCGGCTCACATGAATGCAGGTTATGACCGCATCGCGGGACTCACCGCGCGATGCGCGACAGGCGCCCCGCAAGAGAAACCCTAGGCGTCTTTCACCACGTCGGGACTCGTCGCACGCGATGCGCGATAGGCATCGGCCTCCTTGGAGACGCGTTCGAGCAGCTCGGATGTATCGACGCCCTCGACTTGCGCGACCGTTTCCACCGTCTGCATGGCGACCGCCCTCAGGTACGCGCACGCGCTGTCCCCCAGCTGCTCGAGGTCTATCTCCTCGCCGCCCTCCCGGGCAAAGCCGACCGCCATCACAAAGTCCATGATGCCCGAGACCAGAAAGCCCACCGCAAAGCTCGAATCCGCCTTGAGCTCTTCTCCGTCGGGGTGGACGATCTCTCTCACGCGGTCGATGATGATCGTATGGATGCCCTGCACGACCTGCTCGGCGGCACCCGCCCTCATGGTGATGACGATGCGCCGCAGCAGGCAGCGGACGTCGCGCCGGTCGAACGCCGAAAGGTCGCCCTCGCTCGAAAAATGCCAGAGGGCATCGGTGATGAGCTCGTTATCCTGTAGCAGTTGGGCTATGGCGATGGCGACGAGTTCATCGAAATCGTGAAAATAGTAGTAAAACGTTCCGCGATTGCACCGGGCGGCGCGGGTCACCTCGCCAACCGACAGCTCGAAGATGCTGTTGTTCTCGATGAGCTCCCAAAACGCCTCGATGATACGGGTGCGTGCATCGGGCGCATCGGCGTCCTTACGCGGTCTCGCCATGCGCCTCACCGCACCCCTGCGCCTTGGCGTTCATGATGAGCATCTGAAGACGGTTCTCCACGTTGGCGAAGCTCACGTCGGGATCGTAGTCGAGCGGCAGGAACTGCGCCGTGGGATACTGCTCCTTGAGCGCATGGATGAGCCCGCGCCCCACGACATGGTTGGGCAGACACCCGAACGGCTGCAGGATCACGAAGTTGCGGCAGCCGCGCTTGGCGTGCTCGAGGATCTCCGCCGGAATCAGCACGCCCTCGCCCGCATCGAACGTATGGTGCAGGATCTTATCGCTCGCGCGCACGAGCTCGGGCATGCGCGTCGGCGGCTCGTAGAGCGGGCTCGCCGCGCCCAGGCGGTCGCAACGGTCGTGCGCGAGCTCGAACAGGTTGTCCGCCGTGGCGTACCAGGCCTTTTCGGGCAGCGACAGGTCGACGTGGAACTCGCGCGACTGCGCATGCTTGTAGAAATAGGTCTTGCGGATCACGTCGGTCATGCGCGCCTCGATGACCTCGAGCCCGTTGTCCTCGAGGTAGCGCTCGATCTCGTGGTTGGCGCCGAGATGGAAATTGAGCAGGTACTCGCCCACGATGAGAACGGTCGGATGCGGGTTCGAGCGGTCGTAC
This sequence comes from uncultured Collinsella sp., assembly GCA_900541045.1. Taxonomy (GTDB): domain Bacteria; phylum Actinomycetota; class Coriobacteriia; order Coriobacteriales; family Coriobacteriaceae; genus Collinsella. Next base: position 6,715 of record UQID01000024.1, on the reverse strand, counting down.
GGAACGGCGTCCATGATCGCAAGCGCGCGTTTGAAGCCCGTCGCCTGGCCTCTCAGCCCGGAGCGCTCCATGCCCTCGATAACCTCATCGAGCGCGCGGTCGAACGCAGCGTCCGCCGCGCCCTTCTCGAGCTCGTAGGGACGGATGCGCCTAAGCATGGCCTCGAGGGCATCGATCATGGGAAGACCGTAGGCGATCTGGATGCTCGGGCCAAGGCCGAGCTTGAAGCCCGGATGCGCATTGTGGGCATCGACGTCGTCGTTGGTGAGCACCGGGACATAGTCGTATCCCGCGTCGTCGAGCGCGCGGCGCAGCAGGGGCATGTAGTGCGTCAGGCGGCAGTCGCCGATATACTTGCCAGTCACCACGGCGACGTCGTGCGGGTCGTACTTACCGCTCTCGAGTGCCGCGAGCGCCTCGCCGATCACGATTTGCGCGGGGAAGCAGATGTCGTTGTGCACATAGCGTTTGCCCAGGCGGATGGCATCCTCGCGCCCGATATCAAGGGCCTCGGCGCGCACGCCCTGATTGCGCATCGCCGCGGTCATGAGCCTGCAGAACGCATGGGAGGTGTTGGGGACCAGCGCGATCTTGTCGTGCCGGTCGCGCTTGGTGTACTTGACCTTATACGGGTCGTCGAGCGGATGGACCGCGTGCACCCGGGCGCCCTCGGCACGCTCCTCCGCGCGACGACGGTTGACCGACTCGATAAACGAACGCACGCGAATGCCCATGGGACCGGCGACGTCGCTCTCATCGAGCTTGATCATCATCGGAACCTTGGAGCCCATCTCGCCCATCATGCGCGCGATCTCGTCGGTGAGATACGCATCGTGGCCGCAGCCGAAGCTGCCCATCTGCACGAGCTCGAGCTCGGGCGTCGATGCGACGATGACCGCGCACGACAGCATGCGCGCATGGTAGTTGTTCACGATGTCGATGCGGCTGTTGGAAAGATCGACGTTGTAGACCCCCGGCACCGCATCGGGCGTCAGCACGGGGATGCCGCGCTCAGAGAAGAGCTTGGGCAGCCCGTGGTTGACCAGCGGGTCGTTGTGGTACGGGCGCGAAGCGATCACCACCGCGTAGCCGCCGTCCTCGCGCACGTTCTCGAGCACCTGCCTGCCGCGCAGCTGCAGCTGGTTCTCAAACGTCTGCTGCGCGCGGTCCGCCTGCTCGGTCGCCTTGGCAACCAGGTCGGCATCGATATCGAAGGTCTCCTTGCACCACGCCTTGAGCTGGCGGTTTCGGTCGCCCTCGTCGTACCAGTGGAACAGCGGCGTATCGAACGGAACGCCGAAACGCTCCTCCGGGTTATCGGAATTGCGCATCACGTAGGGGTATCCCTTTACGACGGCGCACATCCACTCGCTGGTAGAGGCGGTGTTTTCGGTGGGCACCGTCGTGATGATGGGCATGAAGATGCGGTCGACGCCGGCGTCGACGAGATTGCGGATGTGCCCGTGGACGAGCTTGGCCGGGAAGCACACGGTGTCGGATGTGACGTGCGCCAGACCGCGCTCGTACATCGCCTTGGTGCTGCGTCCCGAGACGCGCACCTTAAAGCCGAGCGTGCTGAAGAACGTCGACCAGAACGGCATGGTGTCCCAGAACTCGAGCACACGGGGAATGCCGATCGTGACATCGCGCCCCCCGCAGACGGGAACCGTGGGGTACGACTCGAACAGCAGCTTCTCGCGGTCGACAAAGAGATTGGGGGCAGCCGCGGTCCGGTCGCGCCCCGTGCCGGGTGCCTGTGCCTCGCAAGTACCCTGCGGACGCAGCTCCTCCGCCGCGGGAACCTCGCGCACGAGCTCATCCCATGAGATGGCGCCGCCGCGCGGGCAGCGATTGCCCGTGACGTAAAGCGAGCCGTCGCCAAATGCCACGACCGCGCGCTGGCAGCGGTTGTTGCACCGACGGCAGGTAACGCCGCCGAACTCGCGATGCTCGAAGCGCTCCACGGCATCGAGCCCGATAAACGACGTGCCGGCGTCGCCCTTGCGGCATTCCTCGCGCGCGAGCAGGGCGATACCGATAGCGCCCATCAGCCCCGGGTGGGGCGCACGCGTGACGGGTTTGCCCAGATACTGCTCGAATGCGCGCAGCACCGCGTCGTTTCGGAACGTGCCGCCCTGGACGACGACTTTGTCGCCCAGACGGTTGAGATTTGAAACGCGAATGACCTTGGTGAACACGTTCTCGATAATCGAACGGCAGAGACCGGCCATGATGTCGCCCGGACCCTTACCGCGCCGCTGCTCGGAAACGACGCTGCTGTTCATGAACACCGTGCAGCGGCTGCCGAGAACGGCGGGGGCTTTGGACGAAAATGCCTCGGTCGCGATATCCTCAACGGCTATTCCGAGGTTTTTGGCAAAACCCTCGAGGAACGAGCCGCAGCCCGCAGAGCACGCCTCGTTGACGACGATATCGGTCAGCACGCCGTGGTTGAGCCAGATGGCCTTCATATCCTGTCCGCCGATGTCGAGCACGAAGGTCGCATCGGGAACGCATGTGCACGCGGCGCGGGCGTGCGCGACCGTCTCGACCGTATGGTAGTCGGCGTGGAACGCGCGCGCGAAAAGCTCCTCGCCGTATCCCGTGGTGCCCACGGCATCGATCGCAAGCGTGACTCCCGCTGTCTCCCAGCGGTTCTTCAAGCTGACAAGACCCTGTTGGGCGACGTCGAGCGGTCTGCCGTTATTAGACGCGTAGAACGAATCGACAAGCTCACCCGCCTCATCGACCAGGGCGAACTTGGTCGTCGTGCTCCCCGAATCGATACCGAGCGCCACACGCACCGTCTCTCCGGGCGCATACGCATCCGGACCCTTTGCCGGCGTCTCTTTGCCATGGCGTGCCGTAAAATCCGCCTGCTCGGCAGGTGTGGCAAAAAAGGGCTGGGCAAGACGTCCCTCCCCGCTTGCGGGCGCGACCGTCTCGAGCTTATCCAGCCGGACAAAAGCGTCGGGAAGGTCGATCGGTTGGGACGATGCGAACATGTCGGTCAGCGACAGGGCGGCACCGCGCGCGACCATGATCTGCGGATCGCGCGGGACGATAACCTGATCGTCCGATAGATTCAGTTGCTCCCGGAACACGCGGACCAGCGTGGGGTTGTAGGCGAGCGTACCGCCCTCGAAGATTACCGGCGGCTCGATGTCGATACCCTGGGCCAGACCGCCGATCGTTTGGCGGGCGACCGCGTGAAGCGCCGAAAGCGCCAGGTCGGTGGTAGGAATGCCCTCGTTGAGCAGCGGCTGGATATCGGTCTTTGCGTACACGCCGCAGCGGCCCGAGACCTCGTGGACGGTCGTTCCTCGGCTTGCGAGCTGCTCGAACTCGCCCGATTCGGTGCCGACCCCCATGAGCTTTGCCATCTCGTCGATAAATGCACCGGTACCGCCTGCGCACGAGCCGTTCATGCGCATGTCGGCAACCTCGATGTCTCCCTTATCGTTGGTGCGGAAGAAGATCATCTTGGCGTCTTGGCCGCCCAGCTCGATGGCGCAGCGCGTCTGCGGATAGAACCTGCTGATCGCGAGCGCGTTGGCGACCACCTCCTGAACGTACGAGGCGCCCAGCGCGGTCGCGATATCGCGCGCACCCGAGCCGGTCACCGCAACGCGCAGCGACTCATGGGGAAAGCGCTCGGCGAGCTCGCCGAGCATGGCGCGCACGCTCGCTGTCTGACACGCCCCGTGGCGGCGATATCCCCACCACGCCTCGGTCATATCCTCGTGCATCGCGTAAACTTTGGTCGTCGTCGACCCTACGTCCAGTCCTACTAGCAACGCCATAATGCTCCGTCTCTCGCATTTTTCCTGCTAGAGATATACCACTCTACGTAATACAACAGACTGTTGTATTTAAACTCCGTATAAAAAGCGGCTGCCGAAACGCTTCAGCAGCCGCCGAATGCACCAACAGATTGTTCTGCGCGCTAGCACGTCGGGCAACGGAGCAGCACGGGCCCTCCGGTCACGCGCACCGCTCACGCCCGCGATGTCGCCGAGAGAGCTATCCACGCTTAGGGCTCCAACCAAGCAAGTCGCCCGCGCTCAGCAGATCCCTAAGCGAGCTACTCGCACTCAGGAGCCATAGCCTGCTCCAAGAGCTCGGCATGCTCCTCCTTGAAAACCGTCCCCACAGGGAAGGCGCGACGGAAGACGAAGTGGGAAATCGGACCGGCTACCAAAAGGTTCCACGGCAGCGCCATCACAAAATTATGCGGAATGTTGACGAGCCACATCATCGGCAGCGCCTGCAGATTGGCAAGCGGGCCGCCGGGCATATGGAACAGGCCTTCGCACGCGCCGTAGAGCGACATGATGATGACCATGGGAACGACCATGCAGGAGCTGACGGCGAGCGTCATGGCGAGCGGCGAGCTCTTGCCCGGAGTGACCAAGTACTTAAAGGCGAAACCCTTGGCAAGCGGGCTGGCGACGAACCGGTCGCAGCACACGGCAAAGATATAGGCAACGGGGAAGCCGAGCCACGCAGCGGCAACGACCTCGCCGTTGATGGCCCCGTGCTGCAGGGCAACGTTGTAGATGCTCATCCAGAGCACCATGCAAAAGCACATGATAAAGGTGAACAGCAGGCTCTCTCGTTTGTTGATAGGCATAAAGGGCATGGTCCTTTCTGTGTTGCGCCGCGGCGCACAACAAAAACGGGCGGGCGAGATGGAGCTGTTGGGACTTCATCTCGCCCGCCCGTGGTACGCGCGTCTGCGACTACTTATGTGGTGGAACCAGCCTAGCACGAAACGCATGCGCTTCGTAAGCGTTGAGTTTATGAAGATGCAGGGCACCGATAATCCCCCGACCCCATAAGTTGCGGTGGAATACGGACTGTTTTGACCCTTTAAGCAGCAATTCAGTCCCTATTTCACCGCAACTCATTTGGTGCAAAGTAACCTGTCCCCCTTGTACCAATTAGCTGGTGTGGCGCCAGCGAGGGTCGGTGAGCGTACGCGCCACACCCAGACCAACGGGCAAAAACGCCACGATGAGTACTGCACGCACAAACCAGCCGAGCATATTGACCGTATCGAAGGTGCACATGTAATACATCGAGCGATACAGATACAAGCCCGGCACCATAATGACAATCGATGGCACCGTGAGGGCGATACGCGGGTAGGTGAGCTTGATTTCGGCTAAGCTCGCGAGCAACCCCGATACCAGTGCGCCGATAAACGCTGCTGCCTCGGGAGGCATACCTGTGCCCAGGCCCAGGAAAGGAAATATCGTCGGCGCATCGACGAGCGTAAGGCGCAAGGTATTGGACACAGCGCCGATGAGCCCTGCCGCCGCTGCCATCTTTACCGGGCTGTTGAACATAACCGAGAAGCCAAATACACCGATAAAGCTCATCAGTATGCGCAAGAGCGTAAGAGCCAACGGTGAGAGGCCGAGCGGGGCGAAGTCATCCGGCGCCAGTCCCACACATTCGGCAACCATCCAACCTACGAGGGTCGCCATCACAATAATCGATACAGCATACGAAAGACGCTCGATACCGCTTCGCATATCGAGCTTAGCGATGTCGAGGCCTGCCGTAATGAGGGGAAAGCCGGGAATCACAAAGAGCATGGCGCCGATATAGCCTTCTTGGTGCGACATTGCCCCAGGGATGACCTGGCCAAGGCCGAGCAATGCCAGCAGATACGAAACGCAAGCGAGCGCAACGCCAGTCGTCAGCGCGCTAAACTGGCCAAGACCCTGCTTGAGAATATGGGAGCGAGCAAAGTTGCCGACACCAGCGCCTACGAATGCGCAGGCCATCTCGATAGGGCCGCCGCCGAGCAAAAAGACGAAGGCGCCGCAAGCACAGGCTGCCGCAAGGCCCTGTTGCCAGGGAGCGTAATCGGGCTTTGAGCTCTCAACGGTCTTGAGCATCTCGTGGTACTCGTGCACGGTAAACCGGCGCCCGTAAATCTCGATTTCCTTTAAGAAGCTCTCCATCATCCAAATGCGATGAGTATTAACTCCCGTCGTGGGTAGGCTGACGACCTCGTTAAAGCAGTGGCCATCTTCGATGCAGGTGCACTCAAACGACAGGAGACTCAGGTCGACGTGAATCGTGACGCCGAGCACAGCGGCAACACGATTCATGGTATCGCGCACGCGCCAGGCACCTGTTCCGCTTGCCAGCATAAGCATGCCGGTGCGGCAGATGATGGATGATTTATCGGTGAGCGGCGCATCGACGGCAAGCTCATCGCCTGCCGTCACGATCTGGCGCCAGTCAGTTTTCATATGAAGCGCGCCGGTACGGACACCGTGGTGCATGGGGGCTCTCGAAAGCAGCGAGTCAAGGCGCGAGGGCTGTGGGGGCTCCGTTGATTCGCCCTCGTCCTCGTCGGGCTCTTCATCGACCAGATCAAATGAGTCAAGCGGCGCCGGCTCGCGACGATCGATCAGCTCCTCATCCTCATCGTCAAAGTAATTGAACTGATCGAGCATGTCCTCTTCGATTGCACGCTCGCTCGCGTCGTCCATATAGACACTCCCTTCCTCCCGACTAACCCCCATCCTAAGCAGCAACGGCTAAAGGAAACATAAAAGAGACGGCTATCATGCGAGCCATGTGCGCAATGACTACCCAAAGCAATCCGTCCCCCTTGCACCAATGACTTGACAAGGACTGTCCCCAAGCTGTCTCTTATACACATCTCCGAGCCCACGAGACACTCGCTAATCTC
>UQID01000023.1 GCA_900541045.1 uncultured Collinsella sp. | reverse complement strand
CGTAGCGGGTGGTTCAAAGCTGGCCGCTGCGCGGCCAGCAGACTAAAGTCTTGAATTTGGCGGCTCGGCTAAGCCGAGCCCTTATATACGGAGGCCGGAGCTAAAGCTCCGGCCTCACTAAATTTCATATTAGATAAAGTGAGCGATCAAGGAATCGAACCCCCCTGCAGTGGCAACACAGGGCCCGTGCTGGATTTAGTTTTCAGAACATTCCGCAGACCAGGAAACCCCCTTATCCGCAGCTCCGAAGGAGCAGGATAAGGGGGTTTCCATGGTCGAGGACGTTCTGAAAACTAAATCCAGCACGGGCCCGGACGAGAACAACCGACTAAAGGTCGATGTGCGATTCCTTGATCGGGAACGGCTCGGCGAAGTGGCAGGCGCAGCAGTGACCCGGTGCAACCTCCTTAAACTCGGGCAGCTTCTCGGAGCAGATACCCTGAGCGATCGGGCAGCGCGTGTGGAAACGGCAACCGGTCGGCGGATCCAGCGGTGACGGCGGATCACCGGCGAGGATGATGCGCTTACGGGTCTTCTGGATATCCGGATCGGGAACCGGCACGGCAGACAGCAGCGACTGCGTGTACGGATGGTGGGGCTCGCTGTAGAGCGTCTTCCAGTCCGAAACCTCGACCATCTTACCCAGATACATAACGGCAACGCGATCGGAGATATGCTGCACGACAGACAGGTCGTGGGCGATAAACAGATATGCGGTACCGAACTTGTCCTGCAGTTCCTTGAGCAGGTTTAGAACCTGGGCCTGAATGGAAACATCCAGAGCAGAAACCGGCTCGTCGCAGATAATCAGCTTGGGCTTCAGCGCAAATGCGCGGGCAATGCCGACACGCTGACGCTGACCGCCGGAGAACTCATGAGGATAGCGGTTAATGTGCTCGGGGTTCAGTCCGACAACGTCGAGAAGCTCACGGACACGCTCAATGCGCTCCTCCTTGGTGCCCACGCCGTGAATGGTCATGGGCTCGGAGACAATCTCACCGATGGTCATACGAGGGTTGAGCGAAGCATAAGGATCCTGGAAGATAAACTGCATCTCGCGACGCATGTCCTTGATCTCATGCTTGCTCATCTCGGCAACATCTTTGCCCTGGAAGAACACCTTGCCGGCGGTCGGCTTGGTCAGACGCATGATAGTGCGGCCCGTGGTGGATTTACCGCAACCAGACTCGCCAACCAGACCAAAGGTCTCGCCAGGATAAATCTCAAAAGAGATGTCGTTTACAGCAGAGACGACGCGCTTGGAAAAACGCTTGGCGAACATGCCGGACTCTGCGGGAAACTCCTTGGAGAGGTGCTCGACCTTCAGCAGTGGAGTGCGCTCGTTATTGTCTGCCATTTACGCCTCGCCTCCCTTCTTGGAATCCTTGCGCGTACGGGACGTCTCAGGAGCGTTCTTGAGGAACTCGGGGTCACCGGAATAGTGGCACGCAGAATAGTGACCGGACTCGGTGACAACGCGCTCGGGGCGCTGCTTGCGGCACTTGTCCGTCGCGTAGGGGCAACGAGGAGAGAAGACGCAGCCCTCAGGCAGGTTCATGAGCGAAGGCGGGTTGCCGTGAATCGGCGTCAGCGGCTTCTTCTCTTCGATTGCCTGCTCCGGGATGGAGCGGATAAGACCCCAGGTGTAGGGGTGGCGGCTCTCGTAGAAGATTTCCTCAGCAGTACCGAACTCAACGGGGCGGCCGGCGTACATAACCATGATCTTATCGGCCATATCGGCGACAACGCCCAGGTCATGGGTAATCATGATGATGGCGTTGCCGTTCTTCTCCTGCATCTCCTGCATGAGCTCGATAATCTGAGCCTGGATGGTAACGTCCAGGGCAGTCGTGGGCTCGTCGGCAATCAGAATATCGGGATCGCAGGCAAGGGCCATGGCAATCATGACTCGCTGACGCATACCGCCAGAGAACTGGTGCGGATACTCATTGACGCGCTTCTCGGGCTCGGGGATACCCACGAGGTCCAAAAGCTCGGTGGCACGCTTGAGCGCCTCCTGCTTGGAGTAGCCACGGTGCAGACGAAGACCCTCGCCCACCTGCCTGCCGATCTTATAGACCGGGTTCAAGGAGGTCATAGGATCCTGGAAGATCATCGCGATATCGTTGCCGCGAATGTGCTGCATCTCTTCCTCGGTCATTTCGAGGATGGAGCGGCCGCGATAGCGAACGTCACCGCCCTCGATCTTTCCCGGAGGCATCGAGATGAGGCCCATGATGGTCATGGCGGTCACGGACTTACCGGAGCCGGACTCACCGACGACGCCCAGGGTCTCGCCGCGATCGAGCGTGTAGGAGACACCGTCGACAGCGCGAACAACGCCATCCTCGGTGTGGAAATACATCTTAAGGTCATCGACCTCGAGCAGATGCTGGCCCTCAGGAACCGGCTGGTCCTTCAGGTCCACATAGTTCTTGTTCTTCTTCATCCTTATGCGTCCTTCATCTTGACGTCGAGGGCGTCGCGCAGACCGTCACCCAGCAGGGTGAAGGCGAGCACCGTCGAGAGAATTGCCAGACCGGGCATGATCATCATCCAGGGAGCGGTCAGAAGATACTGCTGACCGTCCTGAATCATGGAGCCCCACGAAGGCGTAGGCGGAATAACGCCCATGCCGAGGAAGGACAGAGCGGACTCGGTCAGAATGGCGCCACCAATGTTCATGGTCGCGTAGACCACGATGGAGGCGACGGAGTTCGGGAAGATGTGACGCACGACGATACGAGCATCAGATGCACCCATCGCGCGCGCTGCATCAACATAGTCGTTTTCCTTGACCGTCAAGATTGCAGAGCGGAAGACGCGCGCAATCGAAGGCCAGCCAAGAATGCCGATGGCGATAAAGACGTTCTGAAGACCACGGCCGATAACGGCGATCATGGCGACAACGAACAGCACGTACGGGAACGCCAGGAAGATGTCCGCACAGCGCATGATGATCGTATCCCAAATGCCGCCGTAGAAACCGGCCAGGGCGCCCATGACCAGGCCGATCAATGTGGAGATGGCGGTGGCCATGATACCGACAGAAAGCGAAACGCGTGCACCGTAGATAACGCGGACGAGAATGTCGCGACCGAGGGCATCGGTGCCAAACGGGTGCTCGGCACACGGAGCCAGTAGCGATGTCTCGGCCATGGTGGTCGAATCGGAAGCCGTCGGCGAACCGAGCCAGGGCTTAGCCCACAGATCTGCGGTCAGGGCAACCACAACGACGATGATGATCCAGCAGACACCGATAACGGCGAGCTTGTTCTTACGAAGACGCTTAAAAGCGTCGCCCCACAGCGTGCGGGACTTGGCGGGAGCAGATGCGACCTTGGTGGCGGTAGCCTGCTCCTGAGACTGAGAATCAGTTTCCTGCATGAGACGTACCTCCCTTAGGCCTTATCCGACGGACCGCCAAGGCGGATGCGCGGGTCGAGGAATGCATAGCTAATGTCGACGAGCAGGTTGATCACCATGACGACGACAACGATGAGCGTAACGCCGCCCATAACGATGGGCCAGTCACGCATGCTAATGGCGCGATAGACCTCATAGCCGATACCGGGCCAGTTGAAGACCGTCTCGGTCAGGATGGCGCCCGAAAGCATGCCGCCAAAGTCGACACCAATATAGGTAACGACGGGGATGAGTGCATTCTTAAGCGCATGCTTGACGATGATCGCACGATTGGAGAGACCCTTGGCCTTTGCCGTACGGATGTAATCCTGGTTCATGACGTCAAGCAGCTGCGAGCGCATAATGCGCGCAGCATAAGCGGTCGAAACCGAAGCCAGCGTAATGGTCGGAAGCACATAGTGCATCCAATCCTGATACTGAGAGCTGGAACCGCCGGCACCCGAGATCGGCATGGAGATTGCACCGCCCGTGGCGTCCTTGAGGATGACGCCAAAGAACAGCTGCAGCAACATACCGAGCCAGAAGGCCGGGACCGCAACGAGGATCGACGTGGTGAGCGTTACCAAAATATCCCAGAAGGAATAACGCTTTACCGCCGAAATGATACCCGCACCGATACCCATAATTGCCTCGAGCACGATGGCGCACGCGGCAAGTTTGACCGTATACGGATACTTCTGGGCAAAGATTTCCGTAACCGGCAGCTTGCGCTGATACGAATTGCCCAGATCGCCATGAAGCAGGCCGTTCATGTAATACAAGTAACGGTCCACGAGCGACGTTTGAACGGGGTCGCCGTTCTCGTCAAGGATCGCGTTGCCGTCCTCGTCCGTCTGGACCAGGTGATAGCGGACGCGAAGCTGAAGCTCCACCTCGGGGGACAGAGCCTTGTCTCCACCGATCAGCTTGATCGGATCTCCCGGCACGATATTCTGGAGGGCGAACAGAATCAGCGTAACGCCCAAAAACACCGGGATGAACTGAAGCACACGTTTAACGATGTACTTACCCATACCACTCCCCTATCTAGGGATTAACCTAAATGGGATGCCGATCGCCAGACCGGCATCCCAAAATTACCATCAGCCAGTTTACCCCAGGTTAGGGAGAACTGTATGTTTCCCATGAGGTCTACGTAAATACTTGACCCTCACGGAAGCTGCAAACTCTTAGGCGAGCTCAGCGGTACCCAGATCGGCGTGCTTCTGCGGATCGACATAGAGGTGCTTAATGCGATCGGAGCCGGCGATGGTGTGCGTGTAGAACATAATCGGGATGACCGGGCAGTCGGCAGCGACCATTGCGTCGGCCTCCTGCATCTTAGCGACGCGCTCCTCGTCGTCAACAATAGTACGAGCCTCGTCGACCTTGGCGTCGAACTCGGGGTTGTTGTAACCGGAGCGGTTGTCGCCACCGAGGGAGTCGGAGTGGAACAGCGGATACAGGAAGTTGTCCATGATCGGGTAGTCGGCAATCCAACCCAGACGACCGAACTGATAGTTAAAGTTCTGATACTGCTCGAGCAGGGCAGACCACTCAGGGGTATCGGAGACAGCGGTAACGCCAACCTTGGCGAGGTCACCGATGATGGACTCCATGATCTCCTTGTGACCGCCGTCCTGGTTGTAGGACAGGGTCACGCTAATGCCACGATCCCCGTTAGCGCCAGCGGGAGCAACCTTGTCGAGGTACTCGTTAGCCTTGTCGACATCGTAGGCGCAGAACTCCCATGCGCCCTCCTTGTAGCCATCGATGCCCGGAGGAACAATGCCGTCGGCAGGAGTACGGGTACCCTTGAAGATGGTCTTGCAGATGGCCTCACGGTTGATGGCCAGGGAGATACCCCTGCGCAGGTCGGCGTTGCTGAACGGCTCGGCCGTGGTGTTGCAGGTCAGATAGTACGTGGAAGGCTCGGCGCCGAGCAGCATGCGCTCGCCGTCACCCATGGTGTAGCCGTCCTTGGACACGCCGCGATCCTTCTTGGCGGCGTCGATCTGAGCGACGGGAACGTCGCAGACATCGAGGTTACCGGCCTGGAACTCCTTGTAGGCGGTCTCCATGTCCTTGATGACCTGGAAGTGGATGCCATCGATCTTGGCCTTGTCGCCATAGTAATCGTCGAACTTCTTGACGTTGATCTCCTGGCCATCCTCCCACTTGCCGTCCATCATGAACGGGCCGTTACCGACCGGGGCGAGGTAGAAGCTCTTGACATCGGACTCGGCGCACTCGGGAACCGGGGCCAGAGCCGGGTGAGAGGCGACGAAGGGGAAGTCGGCGTAAGCGGAAGCCAGCTTGACGACGAGGGTCTCATCGTCGGGGCAGGTAACACCGCTGAGCTCGGTAGCGTTACCGGCAAGCAGATCGTCATAGCCCTCGACCATGGAGAGGTGATAGGAGACCTCGGAAGGGCCGTACTCGGTAGCGACAGCCGACTTGGTGTTGACCAGACGCTCCCAACCGAGCTTGAAGGACTTGGAGGTAACGTCGTCACCGTTGTGGAACTTGGCCTTCTTGATCTTGAAGGTGAACTCGGTGGCGTCGTCGTTGGCCTCGAAGGACTCGCAAGCCAGCGGAACGATCTCGCCCTTCTCGGCGTCATAAGAGGTCAGAGCATCAAAGAGCTGGTACTCGACCTGAGTGCCCTGGTCCTCCTGGACATTGTAGGGGTCGATGCAGACCGGGTTGTTGATGTAGAAGTTCAGCTTCGAACCGGACTCAGAACCGGAAGCGTCGCCGCCCTTCTTGCCGCATGCGGCAAGAAAAGCCATGGAGCTCGCAGCAAGGGTACCGCCGACAAAGGCGCGACGACCCATAACGGGCTGGTGGAACATAGAATCAGCCATGCCATCCTCCTTATGAGATAGGACAAAGAAATGTTCAGTCGGACACATGTCGAGACAATCCGATCCGAACCATCAAAACGCCGCCCGTTGCTATGGCTGGATATGCACAACGAACCAACGTTTCGCAATACATTAGCGCATTTTATACACGATTTGGGGCTAATTCCCGTCAACGGTCGAGAATTTCTTTAGTTGGGCGAAGTATGTGGGGATATTTTGGCTCTGTTACAAATATGTAAACAAAAAGGGTCCCGCACTTGCAGAACCCTTTTCAAGTATTTATGTGGCTCGTGCTTAGTAGCCGACGATACCCTGCGGGAAGAAGAACATGCACAGGACGACACACACGGCAAAAACGACGGCCATAATTACCGTCAGGCGATCGAGGTTCTGCTCCATGACGCCCGTGGCAGAGCTGGAGTTATACAGCGAGCTAGCGATCATATCCGAAACGCCGGTGCCCTTACCGGAATGCATCAGGACGAGAATCGTCAGCGCCACGGCAGAGACAGCCCAAACGACAAACAGAAGAATCTGGAACGGACCCATAGATAAGCTCCTTAATAGAACAATTCAAACTCCAGTACTGTACCACAACCCCCAGCACTCCCCCATCAGCCATTTGGTGACGAGGTAGAAATAGCGCAAAAAAGAGGGTTGTCCGGTTGTGGACAACCCCCTTACTAGAAAACGGTATTTGTTTTCTATTAGGCCTCGGTGGCGAGTACGCGACCCGTCATCTCGGCGGAAGGCTCAATACCAGCCATGGTGAGCATGGTCGGAGCGATATCGGAAAGACGGCCGTCCTCGATACCGGTGAGCTGTGCCTTCTCATCAACGATGATGAACGGCACGCGGTTGGTGGTGTGAGCCGTGAACGGATGCTTGGAACCGTCGGAAGCAACGTCAAACATGTGATCGGCGTTGCCGTGATCGGCGGTAATCAGCGCAAAGCCGCCCTTAGCGAGAATCGCCGGGACAACCTTGGACAGGGCATCGTCAACAGCCTCGACGGCCTTAACGGCAGCGTCGAAGACACCGGTGTGACCAACCATGTCGCAGTTTGCGAAGTTCACGATGTAGAAATCAGCGCGATCCTCGTTGATGGCAGCGACAAGCTTCTCGGTAACCTCGGGAGCGCTCATCTCAGGTTGCAGGTCGTAGGTAGCGACCTTGGGAGAAGCGACGAGCACGCGCTCCTCGCCCTCCTTGGGCTCCTCGATGCCGCCGTTGAGGAAGAACGTCACGTGGGCGTACTTCTCGGTCTCGGCGGTGTGCAGCTGCTTCAGGCCATTGGCGGCGATAACGTCGGCCAGGACGTTCTCGGGGAACGTCTTGGGGAAGGCGACCTCGACGTCAAACGTCGGGTCGTACTCGGTCATCGTCACAAAGTGCGAAAGCTTGATCTGCTCGCGCTCAAAGCCGTCGAACTCCTTGTCCGTGAACACGCGAGTCATCTGACGAGCGCGGTCGGGACGGAAGTTGAAGAAGATGGCCGCGTCGCTCTCGTGGATGCCCTCATTGTGGGCAGCGAAGGGCTCGACGAACTCGTCGCCGCGCGGATCCTTCTCGTAGTAGGCCTTGATACCGGCAACAGGGTCGGTATCGGCATCGGATGCGTTGACCATGACGTCGTAGGCGCGCTGGATGCGCTCCCAACGGTTGTCGCGGTCCATGGCCCAATAACGGCCCGAGACGGTGGCAACGCGAGCGTCGCAACCGGTCTCCTCGGAGATCTTAGCCAGGAAGGCGCAGAACTCACTCATGTAACCGGCACCGGACTGCGGGTCAACATCGCGACCATCCATGAAGGCGTGGACGCGAACGGTCTTGACACCGTGCTCGGCAGCCATCTTGACCAGAGCCTCGACGTGGCTCATATGAGAATGAACACCGCCAGGGCTCATAAGGCCCATGAGATGAAGGGTCTTGCCGTCAGCCTTGACATCGTCCATAGCCTTAACGAAAACCTCGTTCTTGGCGATGGAGCCGTCCTTGATGGCATTGTTGATGCGCGAAAGCTCCTGGAACACGATGCGGCCGGCACCGATGTTGAGGTGACCCACCTCGGAGTTGCCCATCTGGCCATCGGGAAGGCCCACGTCCTCGCCCGAAGCACCGAGCGTGGTGTGGGGGTACTTCTCGTACAGGCTATCAAGGAAGGGCGTCTTGGCGGCGGCGACGGCGTTCTCGCCATCGGCCGGAGCAAGGCCGCAACCATCCATGATGATCAGGAGTGCAGGAAGATGACGCTGTGCCATATGTCCTACTCGCCTGCCTTGACGACCATAGAGGCAAAGTCGGCAGCCTTGAGCGAAGCGCCGCCCACGAGGGCGCCGTCAACGTCGGGCTTGGCGACGAGCTCAGCAATGTTGCCGGGCTTAGCGGAACCGCCGTAGAGAACGCGGATGCCGTTGGCGAGCTCCTCGCCGAACATCTCCTTGAGGGTCTCACGGATAGCGCCGCAGACCTCCTGAGCGTCCTCGGCGGTAGCGGTCTTGCCGGTGCCGATGGCCCAAATGGGCTCGTAGGCGACGACGACCTGCTTGGGGCAGGTGATCTCAAGACCAGCAAGACCAGCCTTGACCTGGTTCACGACGTGCTCGACATAGGTGCCGGCCTCGCGGACCTCAAGGGACTCACCGCAGCAGAAGACGGGAACAAGTCCGGCGGCAACGAGGGCCTTGGCCTTCTTGTTCTGATCCTCGTCGGTCTCGTGGAAGTAATCACGACGCTCGGAGTGACCGATGATGCAGTAGGTGCAGCCAGCGGACTTGAGCATGTCGCAAGAAGACTCACCGGTGAAGGCACCCTTGGCCTCCCAGTACACGTTCTGTGCACCGAGGGCGATGGGGGCAGCCTGAATACGGTCATGAACCGTGGTGATGTCGATGGTCGGAGGGCAGACGAGCACCTCGACGCCAGCCGGAACCTCGGGCAGAGCCTGAGCCAGCTCGTCGGCGAGCTTGGCGGCCTCGGCGACGTCGTTGTTCATCTTCCAGTTACCAGCAATAAGAAGGGTGCGATTAGGCATCGAGAAGCGCCTCCACTCCGGGCAGGGCCTTACCCTCGACGAGCTCCATGGAAGCGCCACCACCGGTAGAGATCCAGCTCATCTTGTCGGCCAGGTTGAACTTGTTGACGGCTGCGACAGAGTCGCCACCACCGATGATCGAGGTGCAATCAGCCTCGGCGACAGCCTCGGCGATAGCCTGGGTGCCGTGAGCGAAGTTATCGAACTCGAAGACGCCCATGGGGCCATTCCAGAACACGGTCTTGGCACCCTTGACAGCCTCGGCGTAGAGCTCCTCGGTCTTGGGGCCGATGTCCATACCCTCACGGTCGTCGGGGATAGCGTCGGAAGCGACAACCTCGGGGACAGCGTCCTCGCCAAAGTGATCAGCAACGCGGTTGTCGATGGGGAGCAGGATCTTGACGCCCTTCTCCTCGGCCTTCTTGAGCATCTCGCCGGCGCGCTCGACCCAGTCCTCTTCCTTGAGGGACTGACCGACGGACAGGCCCTGAGCCAGGAAGAAGGTGTAGGCCATGCCGCCACCGATGATCAGGGTGTCAGCAGAGTCGATGAGGTGATCGAGAACGCCGATCTTGGAGGAAACCTTGGAACCGCCGACGATAGCGACGAAGGGGCGCTCGGGCTCGGCGAAGATGCCGGTCAGCGTGTCGACCTCCTTCTCGAGCAGGAAGCCAGCGACGGCAGGCAGGTAAGCGGCGGGGCCCACGACGGAACCCTGGGCGCGGTGGGCGGTGCCGAAGGCATCGAGAACGAAGACGTCACCATAGGAAGCGAGCTTCTTGGCGATCTCGGGATCGTTCTTCTTCTCACGCTTGTCGAAACGGACGTTCTCGAGAACGAGGACCTTGCCCGGCTCGACGGCGGCAACGGCCTCGGCGGCCTTCTCACCATACGTGTCAGCAACAAAAGCAACGTCAAGGCCAGAGAGCTCGACGAGCTTCTTGGCGACAGGCTCGAGGGAGAGCTCGGGCTGGAAGCCAGTACCCTCGGGACGGCCGAGGTGGCTCATGAGGATGACGCGAGCGTTGTGCTCAACGAGATAGTTGATAGTGGGCAGGGCTGCCTTGATGCGGGTGGTGTCGCCAACGACGCCATCCTTGATAGGCACGTTGAAGTCAACGCGGACGAGAACGCGCTTGCCGTCGACATCGATGTCGCGGACGGTCTTCTTGGTAAAGGCCATGTTTGCTTCTACCTTTCGTACGTGTCTGCCTCCCATTACGGCAGACGATTTCCTATAAAAAGGGCGCGACCCTAGGGTGTAAGCCCTATGAGGCCGCGCCCTTCTTTAGACGCTCAACGAGCTATTCGCTAAAAGCTAAATTAAGCAACGAACTTCTCGAAGTACTTGATGGTGCGGACCATCTGAGAGGTGTAGGAGTTCTCGTTGTCGTACCAAGAGGTGACCTGAACGAGGGTCTGGCCGTTGCCGAGGTCAGAGCACATGGTCTGAGTGGCGTCGAAGATGGAGCCGTGGGTCTCGCCGATGATATCGGTGGAGACGATGTCGTCCTCGTTGTAACCGAAGGTCTCGGAGATGGTGGCAGCGTAGGCCTTCATAGCGGCGTTGACCTCGTCGACGGTGACCTTCTTGTCAACGACAGCGTAGAGGTTGGTGATGGAGCCGGTCGGCGTCGGGACGCGCTGGGCGGCACCGATGAGCTTACCGTTGAGCTCGGGGAGAACCAGGCCGATAGCCTTGGCAGCACCGGTGGTGTTGGGGACGATGTTAACGGCGCAGGCGCGGCTACGACGCTTGTTGCCCTTGCGCTGCGGGCCGTCGAGCGGCATCTGGTCGCCAGTCCAGGCGTGAATGGTGGTCATGATGCCGGACACGATGGGAGCGAAGTCGTTCAGACCCTTGGCCATCGGGGCGAGGCAGTTGGTGGTGCAGGAAGCAGCGGAGATGATGTTGTCCTCAGCGGTCAGCGTCTCATGGTTGACGTTGTACACGATGGTGGGCAGATCGCTGCCGGCCGGAGCGGAGATGACGACCTTCTTGGCGCCAGCGTTGATGTGGGCCTGAGCCTTAGCCTTGCTGGTGTAGAAGCCGGTGCACTCGAGAACGACGTCGACGTCGAGGTCGCCCCAAGGCAGGTTGTTGGCGTCGGCCTCCTTGTAGATCTTGATCTCCTTGCCGTCAACGGTGATGGAATCCTCACCAGCGACGACCTCGTGATCGCGAGCATAGTTGCCCTGCGTGGAGTCGTACTTCAGCAGGTAAGCGAGCATATCGGGAGAGGTGAGGTCGTTGATAGCGACGATCTCGGAGCCCTCATGACCGAACATCTGACGGAAGGCCAGACGACCGATGCGACCGAAGCCGTTAATAGCAACCTTTACTGCCATTGTGTCTCCTTTCGTAAGGCCCCCGCAAGCTACAGCGCCCGCCGTTGAGGCCCACAAACTAACCACTCGCCTAATATACCTTTTTTTTGACTTGAATTTCACGAGAATGCTCGAAATTGAAAATCAAATTTGCGTTAAAACGCTTTAACGTATAAAACAGCAGTTCAACCACCATAAAAGCTATTGCGTTAAACTACCTGCTTGCTTCAATGAGCTTTTCAAGGCGCAAAACGCGGTGATACAAGGCCGACTTCGACAAAGGAGGGTCGGCCATTTCCCCCAAATCTCGCAGCGAGAGATCGGGGTAACGCTCGCGTAAGTCACAAAAGACTGCCAGAGCGTCCGGCAGCGTTTCACGCAAGCCGCGCCGATCAAGCTCGTCGATGAGCGCAAGCTGATGTTGAGCGGCACCGGCACTTCTGGTCTGGTTGGCAAGCTCTGCGTTCACGCGACGATTCACGTCGTTCTTCACCAGCTTGACTGCGCGGGCCTCTTCAATCTCGGCAACGCTGCGCTTGGCGCCAATCAGCTGTAACAGACGTTTAATCTCCTCGGCACTCTTGATGTACACGGCATACGAGCCGCGACGCGCATTGACGCGGGCGTGAACTCCAATCTGCTCCAGAAGATCGCAAAGTCCCTTTGCATACTCCTCGCCCTGAACCGCGATCTCCAAATGAAAATCGCCACGCGGGTCGGCAACAAAGCCTCCGGCAATCAGCGCACCGCGAATATAGGCGAGCCTGCAGCAAGGACGGGCAACGATGTGGCGCGGCACACCCGCGACGAGCCCTCCCCTACGGTCGAGAATGCCCAGCAGCACCAGAGCCTTATCCAAATCGGGCTGATCGGGCAAGGTGATGAGGTAGTTTCGCACCTTGTGCAGGACCGACTTACGAACCGTGAATTCGGTCTTGAGCTTAAGAATGCGATGCGTCAGCGCAATCATCGTGCGCGCCACAGCACCCGTCTCGGTCGCGACCGTCAAGCGGTACCGTCCCGAGCCCGCCAACGAAAGCGTGCCGCTCACACGCGTGAGCGCAGCAAGCGTCGACAAATCGCAGTATTCGCATTCTGGTTCGCAGCGCGCAAGCTCGTCACGCACCTCAGCGGTAAACGACATGTAAACCTATGCCTTCGTGTTGGCACGCGACAGATCACGATGGGAGATGCTCACATGATACTGAGCACCCTCCAGGTAGCGGGCCGTGGCCTCGGCAATGGCGACGCTACGGTGCTGTCCGCCCGTGCAGCCGATGGCAATGGAAAGCTGCGGCTTGCCCTCTGCGATATAACCCGGCATGACCGTATCGAGCAACTGTGTCCAGGCCTTCCAAAACTCCTGGGTCTTGGGGTGGTCCAAGACAAAATCGGAGACCTTCTTATCGAGACCGGTCATGGTGCGCATCTCGGGATCGTAGAAAGGATTGGGCAAGAAGCGAACATCGATCATGATGTCCGCCTCGACGGGCATGCCGTGCTTAAAACCAAACGAGAACACGTGGACATCCATAAGCTGCTGGTCGGACAGCTCGGAAAAAGCCATGCGCAGCTTGTTGCGCAAGGCAGAAGTGCGCAAGCGGCTCGTGTCGATAATCATATCGGCTCGATCACGAACGCCCTGCAGCTGCAGACGTTCACGCTGAATAGCGTCGGCCGTGGTCTCCCCCGGCTTTGCAATGGGATGGCGGCGACGATTTTCGCTATACCGGCGAATCAGCACCTCGTCAGATGCCTCGAGAAACACAATGTCGCAGCTCATCTCGCGTTCTTCCAGTGCGGCAACAGCATCGAGCAGTTCATCGAACAAGCCCTGGCTACGTAGGTCGCAGGTAACGGCAAGGTGCCTGCCCACGCCCGTATTGATGCCAACGAGCTCAGCAAGCTGGGCAATCAGGCGTGGGGGCAGGTTGTCGATACAAAAATAGCCCATGTCCTCAAACACATGCATGGCTTGCGTTCGGCCCGAGCCGGACATTCCGGTGATGATAACGATATCGGGGATACGCTCCGAGCGCTCCGCCGCATCCATGGCATCTCCCTTTTGCATGTGTGCCTCCTAAAATAAGCGCGGGACCCGGCCAGCGGATCCCGCGCGATCAATTGCCTTTATTGAGTATACCGCCCCAAGCGGATACAAAGCCCGTCTTACGCCTCAAGCGCAGCCTTGAACCAACTTGTAATACTCGTGGGGTGCGTGATAGCGGTGCCGACGACAACGGCCCACGCGCCGGCGTCGATTGCAGCGCGAGCCTCCTCGGGCGTATGCACGCGACCCTCGCAAATGATGGGAAGGCCGGGAAATTCCTCGGTCGCCTGACGCAGGAGCGGCAGGTCGGGGCCATCGGCCATGGTGCAGTCGATGGCGGCGACACCGTGAGAGAGCGTGGTGGATACAAGGTCGAAGCCCATATCAACCGCACGGCGAATGTCCTCGATGGTGGCACAATCCGCCATCAGGAGCACACCCTCCTCGTGCAGCGGGCGGAAGGTATCCTCGACCGACTTGCCATCGGGACGCGGACGATCGGTGGCGTCGATCGCCACGATATCGGCACCCGCAGCAACGCAGGCGCGAGCATGACGCAGCGTCGGCGTGATGTAAACGCCCTCGTGCCCATCCTTCCACAGGCCGATAACAGGAACCTCACAGCGGCCCTTAATGGCGGCAATGTCGGCAAGGCCCTGGCAGCGAATGGCGGCGGCGCCGCCAAGCTCGCAAGCGCGAGACATTTGAGCCATGGTCTCGGGCGTACGAAGCGGCTCGCCCATATACGCCTGAACGCTCACGACGAGTTTACCCTTCAGGGACTGGATCAAAGGATCGACGGTCATGTTCGACTCAACCTTTCTCAAAACAGCCTTCTGAGACACCGCACCTTGACGTTCAAACCGTCGCTCGCGTACCGAAGTACGCTTCGCTCCTCTTTCACGTCAATCTGCGGCACCTCAGAAGGCGCACTTGGTAGTTATATTTACTTCAACGACGCAAGAAGGTGTTCGGCGGCACCGATGAGCGGCGCGTCGCCCTCCAGAGAGCCGATGAGAATCGGCGTGTCCTGAAGCGGGTCAAGCGCCTGGCTGGCATAGCCCTCGTGTACCGAGTCCTTCCACGTCTGTGAACGCCAATCGGGGCCTTGGTGAATCACGCCGCCCGAAAGCACGATGACCTCAGGGTCCAGGATGTTAGCGAGCGAGCCCAGGCTGGCGCCCAGCGCAAAGCCGGCGTCATGAATGACCTCGGTCGCCTTTGCGTCGCCTGCGCGACACAGGTCGTTCACGTCACGGCCGACCGAAGGACGGCTGGGGTCGACGCGGCCAAAACGCTCATCGTACATGCGCCCGATTGATGTTCCGGAAGCAACCGACTCCAGATGGCCGGAACGCCCGCAGGCGCAGGGAATGCCGGCGGCAGCCGAGCACTCGATGTGGCCCATATGACCGGCAGCACCATGGAAGCCCTGCATCACGCGGCCGTTCTCGACATATGCGCCGCCGATGCCCGTACCGATGCCCAAACACAAGACGGAGAACTTGCCCTTGCCGACGCCCCAGTGGGCCTCGCCCAGAGCATGAGCCTGCACGTCGCCTACAACGGCAACGGGAAGGCCGAGGTCCTCGCGCAGACGCGGCCCCAACTGAACGCCGGACCAGCCGGGCATGATCTCGTTGGCATACGCGATGGCGCCCGTCTTGGGATCGACGACGCCTGCGGCGCCAATACCGACACCGAGGACCTCGACATCGGGGTTCGCCTCAATGGCGGCCTTAATAGACGCCTCGATGCGCTGGAAAACTGCCTCGCCGCCCTCTTTGGCCTCAGTGGGGACCTCAGCTTCAAAGACCGGATGGGGCACGCTGCCATCAGCCGGATACTCCATAATGGCAGTCGCGATCTTAGTTCCGCCGATATCGACAGAGCAGACGTACTTGTTCTCCATGTCGTTCTCCTTCGGAGACAAAAACAACTACAGGAAATGAGGGCAGAATTATCGCCACAGTTTGGTAAAGGTTTCCCAGGTGTCCGAGATCGCCGCGAAGCCTCGCGGCCATTGACCTAATGGGTCATGGCCGCAAGGCTGAACGGCGAGGTCGGGTGCCTGGGGAAGCTTTACAGGAGACCGTTGTCCTGGAGGACCTTCCTAATCGCCTCGACGTTCTCGCCGGTCATGGCCTTCACCGGGCGCGGCATGGTCGGGCTGTCGAAGATACCCATGAGGTTCATAGCGGTCTTGAAGGCGCCGACGCCACCGGCATAGCCCTGGACGCCCGAGGTGACATCCCAGATGTGCGAAATCTCATTGAGGCGATCCTGCTCGGCCTTGACGGTAGCCCAGTCGCCGGCCTGAGCGGCCTTCCACTGACGCACGTAGCCCTCGGGCTCAACGTTGGCGAGACCCGGGACGGAACCGTCGGCGCCACCGAGGTAGGCACCGTCAACGACGACCTCGTGACCGGTGAGGATGCTCATCGGGTGGCCGTTCTTCTCGTTCTCCTGAACGAGGTAGCGGAACGAGATGTCATCACCCGAGGAATCCTTGACGCCGGCCAGGACGCCCTCGGCGCCGAGCTTGGCAAGGAGCTTCCAGGGGAGCTTGGTGTGGACGCACACGGGGATGTCGTAGGCGAAGATGGGCAGGTCGAGCTCCTCGTGCAGGATGCGGAAGTGCTCCTCGACCTCGGTCATGCCCTGCAGGGCATAGAACGGGCAGGTGGCGACAAGCGCATCGGCGCCCAGCTCCTGAGCGACCTTACCATGCTCGATCATGCGCTCGGTCTCGGTATCGATGATGCCGACCAGAACGGGAACGCGGTGGTCGACGATGCGCACGGCCTCGGCGACAATCTGGCGACGGCGCTCGTCGGTGGAGAAGACGACCTCGCCCGAGGAGCCCAGGAAGAACAGGCCATCGACGCCGGCGTCGATCATGCGGTTGATGCTGCGCTCAAAGGAGGCAACATCAAGCTGGTGGTCTTCGGTATCGGGAACAACGACGGGAGGGATAACGCCGGTGAATTTCTGAGTTGCCACAAGAATCTCCTTAGTTGTCTGGCGAGCGGCCCTATGCCGCCCACTCTTGTTGGCAGTGTCCAGGCCGTCTAGGCCAAAGAACACGGGTAGAACGTTTGGTTAAAGAAGTCGACGACTTCGTTTTCGAACGCATTGATGCGCTCGTGAGCGTATTTGGCATAGATGATATGCCTTAGGTCACACTCAAGACCGTTGAATACGGCAAACTGACCCTTGGGATCGCTCACGGCGTCCATAAGCGATGTGCCCATGAGCACCGATCCGCGCACCCGAGACGACAGAGCCTCGAGGCCACCGGGGATTGGATTGGCAACCGCCGTGCAGGCAAGGCCCCGCTCGTCCAGAGCGGAAACCGCCAGCGCAACACCGCCGCCAAGGCCCTCGCCCCACGCAAAAATGCGGTCGGGGTCCATGCCATCAAGATTGCGCGCAACCTTCGCCATCGCGCAACCCCAACGGACGCGCTCGACAAAAGCGGGTGAAGCAATCCCCCGCTGCAGGTCGTCCGCACCAGCAACATCGTCATCCAGCGCGAGGACGGCATACCCCATGGCGGCAAATCTCGTCATGTGATGCCAGCCGCGCACAGGCCGATCGATGTCATGGAACATCAGGCACAGCGGCACGCGCTCAGATACTCGGGCACGACCGACAGGCTCAATCAAACGAGCGTGGACCGCATCGTCACCGAGCTTAAAGGAAACCTCCGAGTAACGGGCGCAAGGGTTAACAAAGTCAATTGCCGTAATGGCCAGGCCTTGAATCTCAAGATTCGAAGCGCATGTCTCTAAATCAGAAACATCTGCTTGGACATCACCGTGCCAGTCCTGATATTCTGCGAGCCTTGACGAAACCGTTCCAGGAATTCCCACGAGCCCGGGGACTATCAGCTCGTCAACATTGCTCTCGCACTTAGACATGAGCCTCCCCTCCCTCACAGAAAAACGGAATGATCAGATCGTCAAAATCCTGAATCTCCTCGTGGCCAAAGCCTTCAAAGAACTCATGACGCTTGTCGCAGGACAGGTTGTTGTACACCGCAAACTGCGTTGCCGGCGGGCAGACGATATCGGCCGTGCCCGTGCCAAACAGCACGGGGCACTTGACCATGGGAGCAAAATTCTTGGAATCGAAGTACGCCAGCTTGGCATAGGCTTCCTCGATACGAGTCGAGTCCTCGTCAAACCAACGCGACCAATAGCGCAGACCCTCGTAGGCAATATCGTCGGCGTCCAGATCCCAAACCAGGCGGAAGTCCGATAAGAAGGGATAGAGGATGGCGGCGCGATTGATAAGCTCGCTGTTAAGCGCGCAGGTTGCAATACCCAAACCGCCGCCCTGCGATGCGCCGTTCACATACACGCAGGTAAGATCGATGCCCTCGAGCTCGCGAACGATACGACACAGAATGCGGATATCCTGATGTAGGCGGACATAGTAGAGGTTGGCCGGGTCGCCGTCGATACCGGCGACGATATGGCCCGCGACCGTCGTGCCCTCAAATCCACCAATGTCCTCGGAGGGGCCTCCTTGGCCAGGACAATCGAGAGCAATGAGCGCCATGCCCATGCCCGCAAACGACGCCTGCTCAAACCAGCTGCGGCTCGCACCCGGATACCCATGGAACTGAAGTACCAATGGCACCAGCTCGTCCGAGACGGGTTTAAGGTACTTGGCATGCAGGCGTGCACCACACATGCCGGTATACCAGAGGTCGAAAAACCGACAGGTCGCGGAATCCGCAACCGAAGCCGCCTCAATCGCGTAGTCGAGCTCGACGGCGTCGGCCTCGGCCATGCGGTCCTTCCAAAAGAGATCGAAATCCGATGGACGGGGCATAGCGCCTCGATATTCACCAAATTGCTGTTGTAGCTCCTGAGCACTTGGCATGGCTCGTGAACCCAACCTTTCGAAATCGCAACGGAGGTGCGCCCGGCAAGGGAACCGGGCGCACGGGAGGGAAAGCGAGGCTACTCGCCGAGCTTGGGATGCAGCAGCGACGGCGCAGCGCCGAGCAGCATCTTGGTGTAGGGGTCCTGGGGGTGCTGGAAAACCTGCTTGGCCTCGCCCTGCTCAACGATCTTGCCGCCATTCATAACGATGATGTCGTCAGAGATATAGCGGACCGTCTGGATGTCATGGCTGATGAACACCATGGCCAGGCCGAGCTCCTTCTTAAGGTCGGTCAGCAGGTTCAGAATCTGCGCGCGGACCGAAACGTCCAGAGCCGAGGTGGGCTCGTCGGCGATGATGGCATCGGGGTTCAGCGACAGGGCACGCGCGATAGCCACGCGCTGGCGCTGGCCGCCCGAAAGCTGGCCGGGAAGAACCTCGGCGGCGGAGCTGGGCAGACCGGTGAGCTCCAAGAGCTCCTTGACGCGCTTCTCCTGCTCGGCCTCGGTACCCAAGTTGTGGACGCGCATGGGGTCGAGCAGTTGCTCGCGAACGACCATGCGGGGGTTGAGCGCCGTGGCCGGGTTCTGGAACACGACCGAGATGACGCGACCCATGTGGCGACGGTCCTCGGCGGTACGCTTGGTAACGTCCTTGCCCTTAAAGTAGACCTTGCCGCTCGTGGGGGCCTGCAGGCCGCACATGACGTTGGCGGTGGTTGACTTTCCGCAACCGGACTCGCCGACGATGCCGATCGTCTGGCCGGGCATGAGCTTAATCGTTACACCCTGGACGGCGTGAACCAGGTTGGGGTGCAGAATCGAGCCGGTACGGGTCCTAAAGGTGACGTGGACGTCATCAAGGAAGATGATCGGCTCGACGCCGTTGACTGCGGTCTCGCTCATCTACATCACCTCCGCGTGAGGGGTCAAACCATTTGCCTTGAGCACCTCATCGGGGAGCTCGGAATAGAAGTGCTCGGTGCCGGGCACGCGCTTGAAGACCGGACGGGTGTCCAGGCCAATGCGCGGATGGCTCGAGCGGGGCGCGAAGCGATCGCCCTTGGGGAAATCGCGCGGGCTCGGAACGGCGCCGGGCACCTGGTGCAGGCGGCCCGAACCGCTCTCGATGGACAGGACGGAACCCAGAAGGCCGCGGGTGTACTCGTGAATCGGGTTGGTGAGCAGCTCCTTGGTGGGCGCCTGCTCGATAACCTGGCCGGCGTACATAACCGTGATGTTATGGGCAACCTCGGCGACCAGAGCCAGGTCGTGCGAAACGAAGATCATGGCAAAGCCGAGCTTGGCCTGAAGGTCGTTGAGCAGCTTGATGACCTGCTTCTGGACCGTAACGTCCAGAGCGGTCGTGGGCTCGTCGCAGATGACCAGCTTGGGGTCGCGGGTAAGGGCCATAGCGATCAGAACGCGCTGACGCTGACCACCGGAAAGCTCGTGCGGATAGCTCTCGAGCGTACGCTTGGGGTCGAGGCCCACGAGCTCCAGGAGTTCCTCGGCGCTACGGGTGCCGCCGCGCTTGGTGAGCTGCTTCATCTGGGCAGAGATGAGCATAGAGGGGTTGAGCGAGGACAGGGCGTCCTGATAGACCATGGCGATATCGGTACCGCGCAGGCCGAACCACTCCTTCTTGCTCATCTTGAGCAGGTCACGGCCCTCCCAGAGGACCTCGCCGGAAAGGTGCTCGTCCTCATCGGTCAGGCCCATGATGGCCAGCGTGGTGATGGACTTACCGCAACCGGACTCGCCCACCAGGCCCATGGTCTGACCAGGACGGACGTCAAAGTTGACATGGTCGACGACGTTGATATCACCGTGATGCTCAAACTGGATGCAGAAATCGCGGACCGAAAGAATCGGCTCAACGGACTCGTCGGGCACATGGCGGTCGTTACGCTTGAGCTCGACATCGCGCAGGGCGCCAAGACGGGCGGACAGGGACTGAGCCTGCTCCTTGTAGGCACGAACGGGGTCAGAGACCAGCAGGTCGGCCTCGCGACGCTTGGAGGAATCGGTCGGATCCAGGGCGGCGGAGGGAGCGGCAGCCATAGCGTCGGTAATGCCCTCGGAGAGGATGTTGAGCGCCAGGCAGGTGATCATGATGGCCAGACCCGGGAACAGTGCCTGCCACCAACGGCCAGCGAGCACGCCACCGCGAGCGTCGGCGAGAATGTTGCCCCAGGTAGCGGTGGGCTCCTGGATGCCGGCGCCGATGAAGGTCAGCGAGGCCTCGAAGATGATGGCGTCGGCGACCAGGGTAACGGTGAAGACCATAATCGGAGCGATGCAGTTGCGCAGAACATGCTTGATCAGAATCCACGGAGCCTTGGCGCCGGACACGATGACCGCGCGGACATAGTCCTCACCGTACTCGGACACGATGTTGGCGCGCACGATACGGGCGATCTGCGGGGTGTACATAAAGCCGATCGCAAAGATGATCGACGGCACGGAATTGCCCAGGATGGAAACGAAAACGGCTGCGAGGGCGATACCCGGGATGGACATGATGATGTCCAGGATACGCATGATCGTCTCGGAAACGGCCTTGCGCGAAACCGCTGCAAGAGCGCCGACAACGGAACCACAGACCAAAGCCATAGCGGTAGCGCCAAAGCCGATAATCAGCGAGTAACGACCACCGTAGAGCATACGCGACAGAATGTCGCGACCCTTATCGTCGGTACCGAAGATAAATCCGTTGCCGGGAGCCTGGCGAGCCGTAAAGATCTCGACCGGGCTATAGGGGGCAAGAAGGGGCGCCAAAATCGCAGTCAGGGCGACCAGCACCAGAACGACGGCGGCAATCTTAGAAGACAGCGTCATCTTCTTCCAGCCACCGAGCTTGAGCCCCTTGGAGGTAGCCTTCTCGAGCTGCTCGGTTTGCTTCTCTCGAATCTTTACCATAATCTACACCGTCCTGATGCGCGGGTTGATGAGCAGGTAGAGCATGTCAACCACGATGTTGATGATGATGAAGGCAAGAGCAACGACGATAACGACGCCCTGAACCAGGTTCGCCTCGTTGCCCTGAACGCCCTGCAGAATCGCGGTGCCCATGCCGGGGAGGTTGAAGATAACCTCGATGACGACGGCGCCGCCCATGAGGTAACCGATCTTAAGACCGAGGGTGGTGACCGGGGTGATCAGCGCATTGCGAAGAACGTTGATGCCGACGACGACCTTCTCGGGAACGCCGGCGCCACGAGCCATACGGACATAGTCCTTGTCGAGCTCCTCGACCATGGCGGTACGCACGATACGAGTCATCTGGCCCGTCAGCGGAAATGCCAAGGCGATAGCGGGCATGATCATACGTCCCAGATAGCCAACCGGATTCGTGGTGAAGTGAGGCAGAGCACCCGATGCCGGGAGCACCTTAAGGTAGGAAGAGAACAGCAGGATCAACAGAACGGCAAGCCAGAACGACGGGGTTGCCAAGCCGGCGATGGAAAAGACGCGGATCACTTGGTCCGGCCATTTGTCGCGATACAGTGCCGCGATGACGCCGAGCAAAAACGAAACGACCGCACCGATGGCAAGACCGATGAAGGTCAGCTGCATCGTGACGGGCAGGGCCGTGGAGATGCGCTTGGCAACGGAGTTGCGGGCAGCGCCGTAGGTACCCATGTCGCCATGAATCAAATCGCCCATATAGCGTACGTAGCGCACGGGCCAGGGGTCGTCCAGACCATACTTCTCATGGTACTCGGCAACCGCCTCGGGCGAGGCACCGTCACCCAACGCCGTGTAGGCGGGGTCGGTCTTGGAGAACGACATAAGGAAGAACACCAGGACGGTGACGCCCAATGCCATGATCGGCAGCGCCACAAGACGCCTTCCAATCAAACGTAGCAAGTTGTTCACGTTCTCTCCCCTTTCTTTTGTCGGTAGGACCAACTGGTATATGAGTACGGATACTCATTACAAGACCCGAGCGACATCGTTGCCGCCCGGGTCTTTGTTTCAACTATGAGGATACGGTCCCAACGGCCGACATCCTGCATACAGACTCAAGCGAGTCTTACGCCTTGACGGTCGCGACGCCCCTGAAGGACATGCTCGTCGTGCCGATGCCCTTGAAGCCATCGAGGGCCTCGCCGTTGGGCGCAGTGGACGGATCGTCCCAGGAAGCGGAGACGGTCTTGACGTGGACAACGGGGTACAGAACGGCGTTGTCGGCGATGATGTCGAAGCACTCGTTCCACTTCTTCTGCTGCTCGTCGCCCTCGGCGGCAAGAGCCTCGTCCATGAGACCGTGGAGCTTCTGCCACTCAGCGGACTCCTTCCACGGGCAACGGGTCTGCATCCAGACGTTGTCGCCGTACCACCAGTTGAGCAGCAGGTCGGGGTCGGCGCCGAAGCAGGAAGGATCGCCAGGGGCAAGGAGGATATCGTAGGCCTCGCCGCCGTCGATGGCAGCGTAGGTGGCCGGCGAGGTATCGGTCTGGATAGTCACATCGAAGCCGAGAGCGTCGAGGTCGTTCTTGACCTGGGCGGCCATGCCCTTGATCTGCTCGTTGTCGGTGGTGCGCAGGGTGATGGCACCCGGGGTGATGCCGGACTCCTCGATGAGCTTCTTAGCCTTCTTGGCGTCGGTCTTGTACACCGTGGAAGCCTCATGATAGTTGGTGAAGCTCTTGGGCAGGTAGCAGCTGGCAGCGGTGGCAAGGCCGGCGAAGGTGTTGCTGACCATCTTCTCGGTGTCGAGCGCATACATGACAGCCTGACGGACCTTGACGTTGTTCCAAGGCTCCTTGGCGACGTTGAACATGATGAAGCGGGTGCCGAAACCCTGAACGTTATCGATCTTGCAGCCGGCACTCTCGAGCTGGTCGACGGCGTCAGCGGTAACGAGCTCCATAACGAGCGTGGAGCCCTCCTGCTGAGCGGTAACGCGAGCGGTGGGGTCGGTCAGGATGCTGTACTGAATCTTCTTATCCTCGGCAGCATACTCACCGTTGTACTCGGGGTTGGGAACCAGGGTGATCTCGGTATCGGAGATAGAGTCGTACATCCAGGGGCCGGAGCCGATCGGCTGCTTGGCGCGATCCTCCTCGGTCTGGGTGGCCGGGGTAACGCGGATGATGGCAAGACGATCCTTGAGCAGAGAGAAGTTGGGGACCTTGGTCTTGACCGTCACGGTGCTGGCGTCCTTAGCCTCGATGGACTCGAAGGGCTGGAAGAACGGAGCATAGGTAGCGGAAGCGGCGCAAGCGGTGTAGGAAGCGACGACGTCGTCAGCAGTGACCTCAGTACCATCGGAGAACTTGGCTCCCTTGCGGATGGTGACCTCGAAAGTGGTGTCGTCCACAGACTTGGGATCGTCGGTGGCGAGCTCGTTGAAGGTGCTGTAGTCGTGGTAATCGATGCCGTAAAGGCCCTCGACGACATGCCAGTTAGCGCCCAGGCCAACAGCGGAGCCGGTGCTGGCGGGGTCGAAGCTGGACGGAGCGTAAGCGGAACCAGCGGTAATCACGCCGCCGCCACGGTTAGCGGAATCGGTGGAGCTGGCAGCGGAACCCTCGTCGCTGGAGCTGCCACCGCAGCCGGTGAGACCAAGGCCGGCGACAGCAGCGACGCTGCCGGTGAGGCCGAGGAACGAACGCCTGGACATACCCTTGTTGATGATGGCCATGTCTTCTCCTATCAATAGAGAATCTTACCCGGAGGCACCTAAACTTGCCCCCGCGCAACTTGCGGACGACATATACCTTACCTACCGACAAACCCAACTTGGGTGCCGCGCTCGGCGACCGATACGTACATCCGCTTGAACGGTATTTACTACCGTTCACCGAATTCGTTGACAAACGATACTGCAGACAGTATGTATCGACGAGGTGAGATATCAGTCTTCGTCAACCCGCAGGATAGCAGGGTTATCGCTTGGGTTAGTCAAACGTTTTAGCGTTAATAAAACCCGAAACCAGCAGGTAATCGCCGCGAAATAAATGATTGAAAATCAGCCAATCATGTATATCAGTTGTTTAGAAGCGCGTTTAGTTTTCGGAACGGCTGGCCGATGCCTGGGCGCGCTCGGCATTCCATGCAACAAGTGCCTCGTGGACCGCTTTGGCGACATCGGCCGGAACGCCTCGAACTTCCGCAATCTCCTGCTCGCTTGCCGCGCGCAAACGCTTCATCGAGCCAAAATGGCGCATAATGGCACGTTTTCTGGCGGGTCCCACACCCGGAACGTCGTCAAGCACCGAAACCGTCATAGCCTTATCGCGCAACTCGCGATGGAACGTAATCGCAAATCGGTGGGATTCATCGCGAACCTGCTTGATCAGATAAAGCGAAGCGGAGCCGGTCGGCAGCACGACGGGAGTCTCGTCCCACGGCACGAAAACTTCCTCATCGGCCTTTGCCAAGCCACAAACTGGTATATCGAGGCCAAGCGCCTCAAGTTGCTTAATTGCAGCGGTCAATTGCGGCTTGCCGCCATCGACAACGAGCAAATCGGGGCGCGAGCCAAAGCGCTCGTCCGCCATGCGCTCGGGAGCATAGCGACGCCCCAGAACCTCGGACATCGATACGAAGTCGTTCGCCTCGTCCAATTCGGCCTGAATTTTAAAGCGACGATACTGGCCCTTGTCGGCACGGCCGTTGGTAAATACCACCATCGAAGCGACGGTAAAGGTGCCGTGCAACGTCGAGATATCGAAGCACTCGATGCGCAACGGCGGCGCAGGCAGCGCCAGCGCGCTTTCGAGCTCCAGGAGCGCTTGATTGGTGCGATCGTCAGCATACCCCGTGCGCATCATGTAGCGCATGAGGGCATGGCGCGCATTTTTGGAAGCCATATCGAGCAGGCGGTGCTTTTCGCCGCGCTGCGGCCTATGGAGATGGCAAGAGCGTTCGCGCTTGCCCGCAAGCCACTCCCCCAACGCTTCGGCATCCTCAAGCTCGACAGAGAGATTGATCTCGGCTGGAATATCAGCCGTCTCGTCGTAATAGCGCTTAAGAAAGCCCGATTGAAGCTCTTCCTCGTCGACATCCAGGCCTTTATCGAGGATGAACTCACAAGTTCGAACCGTTCGGCCCTCGCGAACGACAAAGACACAGGCGGCAGAGATAGTCTCTTCGCGATAGAAGCCGATGACGTCGATATCGACGCTCGATGGAAAAACGACCTGTTGGCGATCGTCCAGGCCCCTAATGACTTCCAGGCGACGCTTGACGCGCGCCGCACGCTCAAAATCGAGCGTCTCGGCTGCCTCCGTCATCTCGGACGTAAGCTCGTCAACGACATCCTTGCGATGGCCCGACAAGAAACGTTCGACACGTTTGACGTTCTTGGCATAGTCGGCAGGGGAAATCGCGCCGACGCATGCGCCCGGCCCGCGCCCGACATGGTAGTCAAAGCAGGGACGCCCGTTTTGCGCGCAAATCATATTGACGATGTCTTCTTCGCCCTTATGAGATTCGACGATGCGGCGGCAGCGGCGCCATTCCGCACAGGATGCCGAGCAAATAGGAATAACCTTGCGTAGCGTATCGATGGTCTCACGCGCCGCACGGCTATCGGTATAGGGGCCAAAATAGCGCGTTCCCGGTTTATGACGCTCTCGCGTGTATTTAATAGCCGGAAACAAGTCGCTCTTGGTAATGGCGATAAAGGGATAGCTTTTATCGTCTTTGAGATCGACGTTAAAGTACGGATGGTACTGGCCAATCAGATTGCGCTCGAGCACCAATGCCTCGTGCTCGGTCTCCACCACGATATAGTCGAAGCTCGCCACCAGCTGCATCATGAGCGGGATCTTTTGACGCTCGTCCTGCAGCGTCACGTATTGACGCATACGGGCACGCAGGTTTTTTGCCTTGCCCACATAGATGACATCACCCTTGGCATCTTTCCAAAGGTAGCAGCCGGGTTGCGTGGGAACGCGCGAAACCTGCTCGGCAAGTGTTGGAATGTTGTCGTGACCTGCCACGCGCACCTACTTGCGACGAAGCAGCGCCGAGACCTCGGGCATCTTAAAGACGAAGGCAAGACCAAAAGTTACAGCGAGCGAGACGACGCCTGCAACACAAACGTAGCCCAGGGTAATGAGGATCGAGCTGCCAAGCGCTCCGACAAAGTGCTCAAGTGCCCACATGATGCCGGCGCCCGCGGCAGCGCCCAAGCCACCGAACAGTAGGCCGAAGAAACCGCCATGCAGGATAGACTTGACCTGAAGGCCATGCAGACGACGGCGCAGCCACCACAGTGAGCATCCGACCAAGACCACGTAGTCAACGACGTACGAAAGCGCAATTGCCGGCATACCGTAGCCTAGCACCACGCCAAACAGCAGCACCGAACCGGCCTGACCGATAGCGGAGTACAGGCAATAGCGGCTATAAGGTTTCATATCGAGCAGGGCCGAGAAGCTCTTCTGCATCAGCACGACCACGCCGTAGAGCGGCAGGGAAAGTGCCAGATAGATAAGGAACTCCGACACCAGCGCCACACCGGATTCATCGAACTTGCCGGCGCAGTAGATCATGTTGAGCGGACGGGCGAAGACGATCAGATACATCGCAAACGGAATCAGGAAGAAGAGCATCTGGGCGACACCGCGCGAAATGCCCGTGCGGACGCTGTCGTAATCCTTTTCCTGCGCATCGTGAGAGAGTTCGGTATAGAGTGCCGTCGAAAGCGAGGCGGCGATCAGCGCATAGGGCAATGTGTACCACAGGCGCGCATATGCGATGACGGAAGGGCCGGTCTCGGGCTGCACCACCAGCGCGGCGGCATTGGTAATGGAGGTCGAGACAAACATGCACACCGTGGCGAGCAGCGTCGGGATACCAAGCGCGATCGTCTGTCGCAGCGCGGGATCCTTAAAGTCGATATGGATATGAGGATGCACGCCATGCTTGCCAAGCGCGGGAATCTGGCAGGCCATCTGGACAAAGACGCCGAGGGTCGTACCAGCTGCGATCAAGATAATACCGGCCTGCTCGCCAAATTGTGCAGACACGGGAGCAAAGCCCATAAAGCTGGCGATGACGATGACATTGTTGAGAACCGGGGCAAACGTCGACCAGAAGTAGTCGCGGTGTGCGTTGAGAACGCCCGAGAACACCGAGCCCAAGCCATAAAACAGAATTTGAATAGCAAAGAAGCGGAACATGAACGCAGCGGTATCCATGCTGCCGCCATCGCCCGAAAGGAACGACTGCGTCCAAATAAAGCCGGGAGCAAACACGGTGCCCAGCAGTGAGATACCGCCCAGCAGCAGAAGCAGAATACCGAGCAGGTTGCCGACATACTCGTTCGATGCCTCGCGACCCTGCTCGCGTCTCACACCCATATACACCGGCAAAAACGCCGTAACGAGCATGCCGCCCATCACGAGCTCGTAGAGCATGTTGGGCAGGTTGTTGGCAACCTGATAGGAGGACGAGAGCAGCGACATACCGATGGCGGCCGCCATGGCCCACGTGCGGATAAACCCGGTGACACGCGACACGATGGTCAGCACGGTCATAAGGCCAGCAGAACGACCAACCGTGGAGTAGTCCGACGAACCCATATCGTCTACGTCGTCCTGAGAGTCCTCATAAACCTCATCTTGTGGCGGCAAATCGTCCACGACGGCAAAGGAGCCGGTCATCGCAAAGGGATCGTCAACCAAAACGGCGCCATCAGCAGGTGCGGCGTCATCGCTGTTCGGCATGTTGTTACCGGATACGGCATCATCATCGAATATGGCATGGTCGCCAAACACCGTGTCAACTTCATTGGCGGCGACGGTTCGGGCAGAAAACGACAGAGGGTCCCAGTCGTCATCACCGTCGATGGCCACGCCCTCGACGGGATCGGTCGAACCAAGCGGCGACCATTCGTCATCCGAAAGAAGCGGTTCGCCATCATCATGAGCCGTGGGCTTGGCGGAACGAGCGGCAGGAGCGCTCTGCGGTGTGCTCTTTCCCTGGGCTGCCATCAAAAACACCGCCGTCTCATCGGGACGCGGCGCACGAAGAGCCTCGGAGGCGATCGGCATCACGCTGGCGCTCGATTGAGCGGCGGCCAAAAAGACAGCCGTCTCATCGGGACGAGCCGAAGAAAGAACCGTACGGGGAAGTGCCGTGCCGGCACCGGCGGCACGCAAGTACACGGCCGTCTCGCCCGGGTCAGCGGCAGCGGACCAGGCGTTTCGAATCTCGTTATCGAACGAAGCGACCTCGGGCGCGGGCGTCTGAGGAGCCGACCCTTTTGCAAAGTGAGCTCCGCGCTTTGATTCTTCCTGCGGCATCGCTCAGTCCTCTCTCGTGATCGGGGCAACCGTCGCCCCGCAAAATGCAACTAAGTCATCGGGAGCAAGCTCAAGCTGATAGCCGCGCTTGCCACCCGAGATAAAAATGGTATCCCAAAGGACGCATGTCTCATCGATCAGAGTCCGGAAGCGTTTTTTCATACCGACCGGACTGCAACCGCCGCGGACATACCCCGTCGCGGCAAGCAAATCTTTGACATGCATCATGGTCAGCGACTTTTCGCCTGCGGCGCGCGCGGCGGCCTTGAGGTCGAGCTCGTCGGCAACGGGAATGCAGCACACGACATGGTCGTTGGACGGCGTCGTGCAAACCAGGGTCTTAAATCCCTGACCGGGCTCCTCGCCAAGCTGCTCGGAAATCGCGACGCCCAGCCCCGACGATTCGTCGTCATCGTCTTCGTACGTATGGAGAACATAGGGGATGCCGGCGCTTTCCAGCTCACGCATGGCGTTGGTCTTTGGCGTCTTCACGGCCTTCGGCATGGCATATCCTTTCCCTCATATAAGAACGCAATTTTTAAGTATATGTCCATTTGCGCGGCATACGCTATCTCGACAAAGAGAGCGCCACCGAATCGCAAGGAATCGGCGGCGCTCATGTTTCAAAAACACCTATGTATTAGGCATCGAGTTGCGCTTGACGCTCCTTATCGCGTTTGAGCAACGGCGCCAAGAACTTGCCGGTATAGCTCTGCGGGCATGCCGCAACCTGCTCTGGCGTACCCGAGACCACGACAGTTCCGCCACCGTTGCCACCCTCGGGACCCATATCGATCAGACGGTCGGCGACCTTGATGACATCGAGGTTGTGCTCGATCACCAACACCGTATTGCCCGCATCGACTAGACGCTGCAACACATCAAGTAACTGGCGAACGTCCTCAAAATGAAGACCGGTCGTAGGCTCGTCCAAAATATAGAACGTCTTACCCGTCTGACGGCGATGAAGCTCCTTGGCGAGCTTTACGCGCTGCGCCTCACCACCCGAGAGCGTCGTGGCGGGCTGGCCCAAGCTCACATAACCTAGGCCGACGTCATACAGGGTTTGAAGCTTTCGCTTGATCTGCGGAATATTCCCAAAGAAAGCCAGTGCCTCGGCCACGCTCATGTCAAGTACGTCCGAGATAGTCTTGCCGCGGTAGGTAACCTCGAGAGTCTCGCGGTTATAACGCTTGCCGCCACATACCTCACAGGGGACATAGATATCGGGAAGGAAGTGCATCTCGATCTTAATCTGGCCATCGCCCTTGCACGCCTCGCAGCGACCTCCGCTTACGTTAAAGGAGAAACGTCCCGGCGAGTAGCCGCGCGCCTTCGACTCCGGCGTGCTTGCAAATAGCGCACGCAGATCATCCCAAAGGCCAATATAGGTCGCAGGGTTCGAACGCGGCGTGCGACCGATCGGTGACTGGTCGATATCGATTACCTTATCGATGCACTCAATGCCCTCAATCTTCTTGTACGGACCCACGGGACGCGTCGAACGATGGATGGCATTCGTAAGCGCGGGCGCAATTGTATCGGTGACCAGGGAGCTCTTGCCTGATCCCGAAACACCGGTAACGACTGTGAGCGTACCGAACTCAATCTTGGCGGTAACGTTTTTGAGGTTATTAGCGCGGGCGCCCGTGATCTTAAGGCAGCCGCGGCCGGGCTTGCGGCGCTCATCGGGCACGCGGATCATCCGCTTGCCGGTCAAATAGGCACCCGTCATGGAATCGGGGCATGCCATGATATCGGCAGGCGTTCCCGCGGCGACCACGTGTCCGCCGTTAACGCCCGCACCGGGACCCATATCGATCACGTAGTCTGCAGCGCGAATTGTATCTTCGTCGTGCTCGACGACGATAACGGTATTACCGATATCGCGCAAGCGCTCGAGCGTCTTGATCAGGCGTTCGTTATCGCGTTGGTGAAGGCCGATCGACGGCTCGTCCAGAATGTACAGAACGCCCATGAGGCCGGCGCCGATCTGCGTTGCCAGGCGAATGCGTTGGGCCTCACCGCCGGAAAGCGTCGCCGAGGCGCGATCGAGCGTCAGATAGTCGAGTCCGACATCGACCAGAAAACGCAGGCGCTCCAGGATTTCCTTGACGATGCGCCCGCCGATAAACTGCTGACGCTCGGTAAGCTCCAGGCCCTCAAAGAACTCGAGCGACTCGCGACAGGACAGGCAGCAGACATCGTAAATGGACTTGCCGCCCACGGTGACGGCAAGCATCTCGGGACGCAGGCGAGCACCGTGACAGCTCGAGCATGGCTCTTCGCGAATGTATTTCTCCAAGCGAGCCCTGGTGTTCTCGTTCGTCGTCTCGGTATAGCGCTCGTACAGGATATTGCGCACACCCGAGAACTTAGTGTCCCACTGGCTGCGACGCCCATCGAGCTTTTGATAGTCGACCGAAATCTTCGCGTCGCCCATGCCATCCAAAAACGCACGACGCACCCGCGGGGGCAGGTCCTCCCATGGCGTATCGGCACTCACCTTAAAGTGTTTGCAGACCGCAGCAGAAATCTGCGGATAATAGTTGGAATTGCCGAACAGGCTGCCAAAGACTCCGTCGGCAATCGACTTTGAGGGGTCTTCAATCAGCGCCTCGGCATCGACTGTCTTTTTAAAGCCCAGACCATCGCACTCGGGACACGCACCATAGGGCGCGTTGAACGAAAAGTCGCGGGGTTGTAGGTCGTCGATGGAGTGCCCGTGCTCCGGACACGCCAGAGCCAGCGAATACTCCAGCAGCTCGCCCTCGGTTCCCTCGGGAGCATCGCGATCGGGCAGCATGTATACGTTCACATTACCGTGCGCCAAGGCAGTCGCCTGTTCAACAGACTCGGCGATACGGCCCAGAGAGTTTTCTCGAATCACGATGCGGTCGACTACGACCTCGATATCGTGCTTAAACTTTTTGTCCAGATCGATAGAGTCGTCGAGCGAGCGCACTTCGCCGTCGACGCGCACGCGGCTAAAACCCTCAGCCCGAAGATCCTCGAACAATTTTGCGTACTCGCCTTTGCGCCCGCGCACCACCGGTGCCAGCACAAACGCACGACGGCCCTCCCCTGCCGCTAGGACCTTATCGGCGACCTGATCGGTGGTCTGGCGCTCGATAACGCGACCGCACTCGGGACAGTGCGGCGTGCCCACGCGAGCAAATAGCAGGCGAAGGTAGTCATAAATCTCAGTTACGGTACCCACCGTCGAGCGCGGGTTCTTGGACGTCGTCTTCTGATCGATCGAAACAGCTGGCGAAAGGCCGTCGATCGAATCTAGATCGGGCTTGTCCATCTGGCCTAAAAACTGGCGCGCATAACTCGACAGGCTCTCCACGTAGCGGCGCTGACCCTCGGCATAGATCGTGTCAAACGCCAGCGAGCTCTTGCCCGAGCCTGAAAGACCGGTAATGACCACGAGCTCGTCGCGCGGGATGGAAACATCGATATTGCGCAGGTTGTGTTCGCGCGCGCCACGGATAACGATAGAAGAATCAGACATGGAAGCTCCTTGCCTCCTATAACCTCAAATCACACTGTCGATGAGTTTAACGCACTTAACGCGCACAGATGTTCGTAATACAAGATTCGCAGACCTTTTGCTTTGCGTGTCGGGTGCTTTGTTTCTCGAAATGCCGTGGAAAGGTTAGAGTAATCTAGAACTGAACTTAATTTGCTGTAACAGAGGAACGTCCATGACCGAAGATATCCCCCTTGAAATCACTTCAAGTGGCATGGCCAATCTGCCCATATTCATCGCCGTCCTTATCGTGGCCGCCGTCGTCGTGCGCGTGTATTTTTCAATCAAACACAACGAAAAACCGCCCATTGCCCGCGTCTTTTGGTGCGCGATGCTCCTCATCCCGCTCGGCATGGTAGCTGCATGGATTACGAATCAATTGCTCGTAAATGAGGACTGTTCCCTATGGGTCCTTTCTTATTCGGCGCTCGGTGCTGCCGCCGTCATACTTCTTGTCGAGCCCTTGGTTTCGGGACTTATCGACCAAACCGATCTTGCGACGGGAACGGTTGCCTGTATTTGCCGCGACATCCTTGTCGTCGCCGCTGTTTCAGCGCTCTCGTTCGTTTCACTCGAAATTGCCTGCAACGAAACGTTCTATCGCATTCCCGCCAACTCATTCGGGTTTTCCGTTGGGCTGCTCGCGACGGTTCTGCTCTCCCTTTATTTGCTGGGACAGCGTCATGGAGGCGTCATGGCCCTCGTGCCCGTCGTCTGTTGCACCCTTGGCATTGCCGAGCACTTCGTCATAACGTTTAAAGGCGAGGCCATCCTGCCGAGCGACATTTTGGCATTGGGCACCGCAATGGAAGTAAGTGAGGGATATGAGTTCACCTTCACTGCAGGAATCGTAACCTCACTCGCCCTGCTGGAGATTTCCCTGGGGCTTCTTTCGCTTATCCGACCGCGAAAGCTCCGTACGCCCGCCCATGTCTTCCCCGCAATCGCCGCTAACCTCTGCGCTTTTCTGCTAGTGACCGTTGTGGGGCTCTTGGGCTTTTCCAACATCGACTTGGAGCAGTCGCTGGATTTTGGATTTGACCGTTGGCAGCCCATCACCACGTATGCGTCTCAGGGTTTTATCACTTCGTTCACCGAAATGGTCAACGAGTTGCCCATTGAAAAGCCCGAAGACTATACGCCCGATGAGGCGCAGAGCATCGAGCAGGAGCTCGCCGCCGCCTACGACAGCACGTATGGCTCGAGCGAGCAGCGCGCGGCGGCCGTTGCCCAGTTCAATGAAATCAAGCCGACGATTGTTGCCGTCATGAACGAGAGTTTTAGCGACCTTTCGTGCTTTGAGCAGCTCCAGGCGGCCGGGTACACCGGTCCCGCATTCTACAACTCGCTTCCCGACACACTTGTTCGCGGCACCATGCTCGCTTCGGTCACCGGTGGCGGAACGGCGAACTCCGAATTCGAATTTTTGACCGGAGCGACAACGGCCTTTGTCGGATTAGGCAAAATCCCCTATCAGCTGTATCAGATGAATGGCGTCAACAGCCTGGCAAAGGACCTTAAAGAGCTTGGGTATACCACTACCGCTATGCACCCGCAAAACCCCGTCAACTACCATCGAGATAAAATCTATCAGCAGCTGGGTTTTGGAGACTTTCTTTCAATCGGCGATTTCGAAGGTGCGCCCTATTATCATGCCGGCGTATGCGACTACGCCACCTACGACAAGATACTCGACCTGCTCAGAACCGACGAAGCCCCGCAGTTCATCTTTGACGTCACGATGCAAAATCACGGCGGCTACGACTATGGCACCGTTCCCGCCGAAGAGCTGACAAACTATTGGGTCGAGGGAGCCAGCGAGGGCGCTAATAGCGCACTCAATACCTATCTCACCTGCATCAATGCATCCGACCGGGACCTCGAGTACTTTATCAATGAGCTCCGCAATATCGGCAGACCGGTTGTTCTTGTCTTTTTTGGCGACCATCAGCCGAGCGCCGCAACGACTCTCAACGACGAGCTGTACCCTCAGGAAGATACGGCAAGCCACGCTTTCCGTATCTATCAGTCGACCTATTTCGTCTGGGCCAACTATGAAATCGCCGGCAATACCGAGCTCAACGTCTACGACACCGTCGGGGCAAACGAGATTGCAGCTATTACCCTTAATAAGATTGGCGCCCCGCTCACTGACTATCAAAAGGCCCTGCTTGCAACAAGGTCAGATGTGCCCACCATCAATGTCGCCGGCTATATTGGTGCCGACGGGCTGCGCTACGACTTGGAATCTGAAGACAGCCCATACGCCTCGACGATCGACAAGCTGCAGCGCATGCAATACCTCGAGTTCGCCAGCAAAGTTCAGTAAGCCCGCCCATTCGCTTGGACCCATCGTATTGCAAGCACGCTCGGCCCAAATGCATCGCAAATGACTCCCGCTCGCAAACGAGGGTACAATGACGCTCGTGTCACATCGTGGGGCCTTGCCCCAACGCATACAAAGGAGTCAGATATGGGTTGCGAGCACGCACAGGCGGCCGGCGGACAAACCGCACCGCAGGAATTTGAAGAGAACACGCTATCCGAGGTCAAGCGCGTTATCGCCGTGCTATCCGGCAAGGGCGGCGTCGGCAAGTCGTTCGTCACCGGTGCCATCGCCACCGAGCTTGCCCGCCGCGGCAACAAAGTCGGCATCCTCGATGCCGACATCACCGGCCCCTCCATCCCCAAGATGTTCGGTATGAGCGGACGTCATGTCCATGCTCTCGGCAATCTTATGCTGCCCGAGATCTCAGAGCACGGGGTCAAGGTCATGAGCTCCAACCTGCTGCTCCAAAACGAAACCGATCCCGTCCTTTGGCGTGGCCCGGTTATCGCGGGCGCCATCAGGCAATTCTGGAGCGAGACCTCGTGGGGCCCCATCGACTACCTGCTCGTCGATATGCCTCCGGGAACGGGCGACGTCGCGCTCACCGTTTTCCAATCGCTGCCCGTCGATGGCATCATCATCGTCACGAGCCCGCAAGACTTGGTCTCGATGATCGTCGCCAAGGCAGTCAACATGGCCGAGAAGATGAACGTCCCCATTCTGGGCATCGTCGAGAACATGAGCTATATCGAGTGCCCCGACTGCGGCAAGAAGATCGAGGTCTTTGGTAAGAGCAAGCTCCCCGAAGTCGCCGAGCGCTACAACCTCGACATCTTGGGTCAGCTTCCCATCAATCCGTCACTCGCCGAGGCCTGCGATAAGGGCGAGGTTGAGACCGCGCTGCCCGATGGCATGCTGCCCAAGGCCGTCTCTGCCGTCGAGGCCATTACCCCGCACGAGACCGACGAGGCCTAAGTGAACACGAGCGCCTTCTATGACGTCCTGGTAATCGGCGGCGGGGCTTCAGGCCTCGCCGCCGCCATTACGGCCGCACGCGCTGGCAAAAGCGTCTGCATCGTTGAGCGCGATGTCGCCTGCGGCCTTAAGCTCCTTGCGACCGGCAACGGCCGCTGCAACCTCTCCAACGAATCGATTGATCCACAGCGGTATAACCACCCCGCATTCGTCGAATCCGTTATGGGCCCCCAGCCCGAACAAGAGCTTATGGGTTTCTTCTCCTCGCTGGGCATCATGACAACCTCCGAGGAAGGCCGGCTGTACCCGCGCTCCCTTCGCGCCGAATCGGTACGCGATGCGCTTCTCAACGTTTGCGACCGCCAAGGTATCACCTTAATCTGTGGAGCCAACGTTGCCTCGGCGCACAAAGCTTCTGAAGGCTGGGCACTCCAAATAGACCGTCCAGCGCGGACGCTCAAGGCAAAAAAGCACGACGACCGAAAATCGGAACTCCGCTCGCTTCGGAAAGCGCTCACCGATGTCCCTCGCAAGAACGCGACCCTGCAGGCACACGCCGTAATTATCGCCACGGGCGGCAACCCCACCGGTATCGCCGAAACGTTTAGCCTCCCCCTAACGCCGCGGCGCCCCGTCCTCTGCCCCGTGTCGGCAACGGTCGTTGGCGATCGGGCGGCACTCAAGACGTTAGATGGTCTGCGCGTCCGCGCCCGCTTGACGCTCGCCCGCAACCACAGTGAACTCTGGCACGAAAACGGTGAAGTGCTGTTTCGAACCTTCGGCATCTCGGGCGTCGCTGTCTTCAACCTCTCCCGACGCGTCCAGCGCGGCGACACAATTCTGCTCGACATTTTCCCCGACCTCTCCAAAGATGAGCTGTTCGATATGCTCAACCGACGCGTTGAGCTGCTCGGCCGCTTTTCGCCCCACGACCCCCGCTGGCTCGATGGTATGCTTGCTCCTCAACTCTCCCGCGTCGTCTGTACGGCGTTCGAGCAGTGCCATCCAGGCTCCAACGATATCGTCCATCTGGTCTCCATCCTCAAGCACTTTAAATTGCTCGTCGAGGGAACGGCTGAGGAGCGCTCGGCGCAGGTCATACGTGGCGGCATACCCATCGAGACCATCTCGATACCCAGCCTTCGCGCGAACGACGCAGTCGATACACCGCTTTGTGTCTGCGGCGAAGCGCTCGATATCGACGCCGACTGCGGTGGCTTCAACCTTGCATGGGCGTGGCTTTCGGGTATTCGCGCTACCAGTAACCTATAGCCGCGCAGTTATAATCAAAACGCATTCGGGCCGTCTGGAACACCGGGCGGCCTCTTTCTTGCATCTAAGGAGACCTCGATGATCGAAATCACCCAAGTCACTGCGTCACTCGATGAAGCCGGCGATGAAAAAGCTTGCCTCATTGTTGGTAAGCGAGTCGCCAAACGCGTCCTACGTTGCAAAGACTCCGAGATCAAGTCCATCGAGCTCCACCGCAAGTCCATCGATGCCCGCAAAAAACGAGACGTTCATTTTATCCTGAGCTTTCGTGTTGAGCTGTCGAGCCCAGACATCGAGCAGACAGTGCTCGACAGCTTGGCTGCGCGCGACCGCTCACGCGTGCGCACGATAGACGACAATGAGCCTTCATTCCCCTCCCCCGTTTCCGGCGCACCCAAAGAGCGCCCCGTCGTCGTCGGTGCCGGATGCGCTGGCCTT
The DNA here is from genome assembly GCA_900541045.1 of uncultured Collinsella sp. Taxonomy (GTDB): domain Bacteria; phylum Actinomycetota; class Coriobacteriia; order Coriobacteriales; family Coriobacteriaceae; genus Collinsella. The sequence continues at coordinate 5,120 of UQID01000023.1, read as the reverse complement.
TTCGCCGCACTCACCCTTGCCGAAGCGGGCCTGAAGCCCTTGCTTATCGAACGGGGCGACCCGGCGCTTCGCCGCTCGCAGGCAATCGACCTCTTCCTGAAGGAGCGCACCCTCGACCCCGAGAGCAATATCCAGTTTGGCTTGGGCGGCGCGGGAACTTTCTCGGATGGCAAACTCAATACGGGAACCAAAAATCCCGCCCATCGCCTTATCTTGGACACCTTCGTCGAAGCGGGTACACCCCGAGACATTCTGTGGGATGCCAAGCCGCACATTGGCTCCGACATCCTTCCCACAGTTGTCACCAATATTTCCCAACGCATCGAACGGCTCGGAGGTGTCGTCCGCTATCGAACAAAGCTCGTTGACATTCGCGCCGACGCGTCCGGCGCCATCACCGGCATCGATGTCCAGACGTCTCAACATGCCGCGACTGAGCAAATCGCCACGAAACACCTTATCCTTGCCTGCGGCCACTCTGCCCGCGACGTATTCGAGCTCCTCAAGGACCACGGCGTAGCCCTCGCGCAAAAAACCTTTGCCATGGGCGTGCGCATCGAGCACCCACAACGCGATATCGATCGCGCCCAATATGGCTCTTCGGCGGGACATCCCGCTCTCGGAGCAGCCCCCTACAAGCTCGTCGCCCATCTTCCCAACGGACGCAGTGTGTTCTCGTTTTGCATGTGCCCCGGCGGGCAGGTTGTCGCCGCCTCTTCCGAGCCGGACCACCTGTGCGTCAACGGCGCCAGCCTCAATGCCCGCAACGGCCGTAACGCAAATGCCGCCTTGCTCGTTAACGTCACACCCAAAGACCTTCCCAGCGATGACCCTCTCGCGGGCGTTGAACTCCAGCGCGCCTGCGAGCAGGCTGCCTACCGCCTGGGCGGCTCTAACTGGAATGCACCGGCACAGCTTGTCGGCGATTTCCTTGCAGGATGCCCCAGCACGACATGTGGAAAGGTTAAGCCCACTTATCCGCTCGGTGTGACTTGGACGGCAATTGACGAGGCGCTACCGCAGCATATCGTCGAGTCGCTTCGCCTGGGAATTCCCTTGCTTGGGAAAAAACTACGGGGCTACGACCGCCCCGATGCCGTGCTTACCGGCGTGGAGACGCGTTCGAGCTCCCCGGTCACCGTCACCCGAGATCGCGCGTGTCACGCTGTGGCGACTCCAGGCCTCTACCCTTGCGGCGAGGGAGCAGGATATGCCGGCGGCATCATGAGCGCCGCCACCGATGGCATCCGGTGCGCCAAAGCCCTGATTGCAGACCTCTAGCACACTAAAGACACAGGCCCCGAGCTCAACGAGAAGCTCGGGGCCTATACCCTATTTCTTAAATCGCGCGCCCTGGCGTTTTCTGCCCGAAGCGAACGTGGAACCCTTGCGGGCCTGCGAACGCAGGCGCTCAATCGTTTCGTCCTCGGACGTACCCTCGAGCATCGCCCGAATCTGAACGACGGCATCACGCAGGCGCGCCGCCTCCTCAAAGTCCATGGCGGCGGAAGCATTACGCATATCTTCCTCCATGGTCTCGACGATCCGCACCAGCTCGTCATGCGGCAGCCCTTCCAGCTGCTCGGCAAGCGTCTGTTCAGGCGTCACCGTCTCTGGCACCCCGCCCTCGCCGCTTTCATCGGGCGTATAGAACGCACCATGGCCCAGAGAGTCGCCCTTCGAGCGTCCCTTGGACCCCACGGTCTTTTCGGCCTCGGCAATAAAGCTCGAAATGTCGTTGATGGCCTTACGCACCGTCTTGGGCACAATGCCGTGCTCTTCGTTGTAGGCCATCTGAATCTCACGGCGACGCTGCGTCTCGTCGATTGCCTCTCTCATCGAATCGGTCACGACGTCGGCGTACATGATGACTTCGCCGTCGGCATTACGGGCCGCACGGCCAATCGTCTGAATCAGCGAACGGCGGTTACGCAAGAAGCCTTCCTTGTCAGCGTCGAGAATTGCCACCAGCGAGACCTCGGGGAGATCCAGACCCTCGCGGAGCAGGTTGATGCCAACGAGAACATCAATCTTTCCCTCGCGCAGCGTTCGCAGGATCTCGACACGGTCCATCGTCGCTGTATCGGAGTGCATGTAGTTGACCTTAATGCCGGCATCGAGCAGGTGATCGGTCAGATCCTCGGCCATGCGCTTGGTCAGCGTGGTCACCAGCACGCGCTCCTTACGGGCCACGCGCTCGCGAATCTCGTCCTCAAGATCGTCAATCTGGCCTCGGACCGGACGAACGTCGATTTTGGGATCGAGCAGGCCGGTCGGTCGAATGATCTGTTCAACATCGGTTTGACTCACACGCAACTCATAGTCGCCTGGCGTGGCCGAGACGTAAATGAACTGCGGAATCCTCGCCTCAAACTCATCGAAACGAAGCGGGCGGTTATCGAGCGCCGACGGAAGACGAAAACCATGCTCAACAAGCGTAACTTTGCGCGAACGGTCGCCTTCGTGCATACCGCGAATCTGCGGCACCGTCACATGGCTCTCGTCGATGATGCAAAGCATATCCTTGGGGAAGTAGTCAATCAAGGTAAACGGCGGTTCACCCGGCTTACGTCCATCCAGATGGCGCGAGTAGTTTTCGATGCCGTTGCAAAAGCCCATCGTCTCGAGCATCTCGAGGTCATAATCGGTCCGCTGCTGCAGACGTTGCGCCTCGAGCAACTTGTCGGTCGCCTTGAGCTCCGCCACGCGCTTCTCGCACTCTTCGCTGATTGATTTCAGGGCCGCCTTGACCTTTGGCTTCTCGGTCACGTAGTGCGAAGCCGGCCACACGGGAATCGCTTCGTACTCACGTAGCATTTCGCCGGTGACCTCATCGATCTCGGCAATCAGCTCGACCTCGTCGCCAAAGAACTCAAAGCGCAACGGATGCTCGGCATAGGGCGGATATACGTCGACAACATCGCCACGCACGCGAAACGTACCGCGCGCCAGGTCATAATCATTGCGATCGTATTGAATATCGATGAGCGCATGGATAAAGTCATCACGCTCGAGCGGCACTTTCTTGTCGACATTCGGCGCCAGCCCCGCATAGTCCTCAGGAGAGCCAATACCATAGATACAGGAAACCGATGCAACGACGATCACATCGCGTCGAGAGAGCAACGAGGCGGTCGCCTGATGGCGAAGCATCTCGACTTCTTCGTTGATCGAAGAATCCTTCTCGATATATGTGTCGCTTTGCGGCACATACGCCTCGGGCTGATAGTAATCGTAATACGATACGAAATAGACTACGGAGTTATTGGGGAAAAACTCCTTGAGCTCGCTTGCAAGCTGAGCGGCAAGGGTCTTATTGGGAGCCATGACGAGCGTCGGTTTACCCAAGGCCTCAATGGTTTTGGCCATCGTAAAAGTCTTACCCGAACCAGTTACACCCAGCAAAACCTGATAACGGTCTCCGTCCCTCACGCCCTGCACAAGCGACTCAATGGCCTTGGGCTGGGAACCGGCAGGCTCATAGGGAGAAACGACTTCAAACGGCACCTCAGAGCCCTCAACGCCAAAGCGTTTAAGTTCACCGCCAACGCGTTCTACTTCAAATTCCGCCATGGATACTCCTAACTCATACATCTGCAGTATACGCAGGCGGTGGGCTTAGTCCTATACGAACCGATCGGGATAGAGAGTCTTATAGCGAACCCAGGCATTATTGACGCGGATCAGATAAGCCTGCGTCTCGGGAAAGGTAATCGCGTTGTGAAGCGATGTGTCCTGCTGTGCCCAACCGTCCACATTACCCATGCCGGCGTTATATGCGGCAATAGCGCTGTCCGTCGACCCGTTAAAATACGTTAGAAGATACGAAAAATACGCACAGCCAAACTCGATGTTCGTAGCGGGATCGTTAAGGTTGTCGGCTGAATACTCACTACCATCGACAAGACCCAAGGCAATCATATCCTGGGCAGTCTCAGGCATCAGCTGCATCAATCCCCGAGCGCCTTGATTCGACTCAGCCTCGGGATCCCAATTCGATTCAGACTTTATGACAGCACACACCAGATACGGATCAAGATTGTGCGAAATGCTCGATTGCTTTACATATGCCTCGCAGTCAATCGGATACAAAGGCTTAAAGAAGGCAGCAGGGGCATACGAGTAGACGAGCGAAATAAGGCCGAAGACGAACGCAACGGCAAGTGGCGCCACGCGATACCACGTAAAGAAACGTGTCTTAGGCATCGGCCTCCTCCTTATCCGCTACATCCCCGAAGCCATGGCGCACAAGCCACGCGTCCAGTTGTTCAAAGAGCGAATTATCGCCTGCCGCATTATCAATTACCGTCGTAGCGAGATTGCAAAGCGAAGCCTCATCAGGTTGGCATGCAGAGCGAGCATCAAAATCAGAGAAATCCATACCACGATGAATGGCACGCTCGCGACGAACTGCTAAAGGAGCGCTGATAACCAGAATTTCATCAGCCAGGCCAAAAGCATCCTCAAAACCAGTCGGGGCAGAAACCTCGACAACCGCAAAGGGATAACGGGGGGACGAAACCGTGCAGCAAACCGGATCAAGAATCCTCAGCGACAACTGATCGATAAGAACCGGATGGACAATACCGTTGAGCCGAGCGACGGAATCAGGAGAAACAAAAGCTCGAGAGGCTAAAACGCTGCGACGAACGCCGCCCTCCTCGTCAAGAATGTCCCAGCCAAATTCCTCAGCGAGTGCGCCAACGAGATCAGAACCCGGAACATATAACGATTTTGCGAGATCATCCAAATCAATGAGCATGGCGCCGCGAGACTCAAGATAGCGACAGGCGGTCGACTTACCCGAAGCAATATTGCCCAAGACAAAAACGGTAAACATCAAGTCCTCCCTAACGCCAATGGGAGTTATTATCGCGCAAATACAAAAGAAGGACTCAAAATACAGCCAAACAGTAAGACAAGCTAAACGAAGGCGAGTTCTTGTATTACAGCTCTCTATCAAACGCAAAAAAGGGGGAGGCCGCGAGGCCTCCCCCTTCTACATTCCCAATGGCGGCTCGGTGCCGTCCACCGGTCAGCGGCGCCCTGGCCTCCCACGGGCTGACCCCGCAGTACTCTCGGCGCGATGGGGCTTAGCTTCCGGGTTCGGAACGGGACCG
>UQID01000022.1 GCA_900541045.1 uncultured Collinsella sp. | reverse complement strand
ATCTACACTTCTAGCTTCGTCGGCAGCGTCAGATGTGTATAAGAGACAGTATCGAGACCGTTGCGCACTTTTTGCCCGAGGGTCCGCGTTGGTTCCCCGAGGACATGGGTACCGACGCTTCCGATGAGACGCTCGTTGCCGAGTTTGTGCGCGAGAAGGTCTTGCGCCGCACCCGTGATGAGATCCCGCACTCCGTTGGCGTGATCTGCGATGCGCTCGAGCAGACCAAGAAGGTGCTGCGCGTGCACGCCACCATTTACGTCGAGCGTGAGGGCCAAAAGGGCATCATCATCGGCAAGGGCGGCGAGATGATCAAGCATATCGGTATCGACGCCCGTCGCGATCTTGAGCGCATCTTTGGCACGCAGGTCTTTTTGGAGCTGGACGTGAAGGTCAAGGCCGGTTGGCGTGACGATGAGGCCCAGATTCGCCGCTTCGGCTACAACGCCGAGGACTAAGGACGCGCGGCGCGCATGGCAGGCTCCCGGACATATCGCACGAAGGTGCTCGTCCTCGATAAGACGAAGCTCAAAGAGACGGACCTGATCTTGACAATGCTTGACGAGCGGGGTCGGCAGGTTCGCGCCGTGGCAAAGGGCGCCCGCAAACCCGGTGGGCGCCTTGCTGCGCGCTGCGAGCTGTTCTGCACCGTCGATATGCTGCTCGCGCATGGACGGTCGCTCGACGTGGTTTCCCAGGCCGAGCTTATGGAGGCGCCGCTCGGCGCTGCGCCCGATTACGAGACGACCTGTGCCGCAAGCGCGATCGCCGAGGTCGCGCGCGTGTGCTCGTTTGAGGACGCCGAGGATCCATTTACCTTTGCCATCACGCAGCGAGCGCTTGCCCTGGTGGGCAGCGGGCTCGACACGGCGCATATGGATCTACTTGTGGCGGCATATGTCTTTAAGCTGCTGTCGCACGTTGGCTATCGACCCGATTTTTCGGCCTGCGTGCTGTGCGGAGACCCCATGCTGTCGTATTTTTCGCCCCGGGTGGGCGGGCTCATGTGCGGGTCGTGCGCGTCGAGCGTTCCGGGTGCCGAGCTGGTGTCGACCGGTGAGGTCGCGTGGCTGCGCGCCCTCATGTCCATGACCTTCGATGCACTCATGGCCGAGAGGATCGATCCCCATACCGCTGCCTTTTTATTGGGGCTTTCGCATGTTTGGGCTGCGACGCACACCGATCAGCGCCTCCGTGCGATGGAATTCATGTTGGGTCGGTGATGATGCGCAGGCGCGGGCCGCTTGTGGTAACATACCGACCTGTTGGTACCTCGACCTTGGATGCTCGCTCCACCGGCGGCTTCCCAGTCCGAGGCGTATAATGTCGCCCGCGGGCGACAAGAAACGAAAGGTGAAACAATGACTGTTTCCAAAGAGCGCAAGGCTGAGCTGACTGCCCAGTTCGGTAACACCCCGGTCGACACCGGCAACCCCAAGGTTCAGGTCGCCATCCTGTCCGAGCGCATCAAGGAGCTGACCGAGCACATGAAGTCCCACCAGAAGGACTTCCACACCCGTCGTGGCCTGCTCATGCTCGTCGGCCGCCGTCGTCGTCTTCTCTCCTACATCAAGAAGAACGACATCGTCGAGTACCGTGAGCTCATCAAGGCTCTGGGCATCCGCGACAACATCCAGTAAGGATTTGTACATGCTAAGAGCGTCCTGCGCAGCGGGGCGCTCTTTTTGTGTAAGGGCGTGAACAATCACGCTCTGAAGCGTGGCGGGGGCAGGGGGCCCGCGTCACATGAGAAGCCCGCAGGCAAGGGGCCTGTGGGGTAAAGGAGAACAATGACACTCGTATCCAAGACCTTTGAGCTGTACGGCAAGACCTACACCTTTGAGTCCGGCGAGCTTGCCAAGCAGGCCACCGGCGCCTGTCTGGTCAAGCAGGGCGATACCACGATGCTCGACACCGTGGTCGTCTCTAAGGAGCGTAAGAATTACGACTTCTTCCCGCTGACCGTCGACTTCAACGAGAAGATGTACGCCGCTGGCCGCATCCCGGGTGGCTACCTCAAGCGTGAGGGCCGTCCCAGCGAGAAGGCCACGCTCACCGCGCGCATGATCGACCGCCCGATTCGCCCGAGCTTTCCGGACGGCTTCCGCAACGAGGTGCACATCGTCGCTACCTCGCTCGTCGCCGACCAGGTCAACCCCTTCGACGTCATCAACGTCATGGGTGCTTCTCTGGCCATGACGCTCGGCGGCGTGCCCTTCGAGGGCCCGCTTGCCTGCGTGCGCATCGGCCGCAACGTGGAGACCGGCGAGTTTATCGTCAACCCCACCTATGAGGAGCGCGAGAACTCCGACCTGGACCTGGAGCTGGGCGGCTCTGCCGACTTCATTTCGATGGTCGAGGCCGGCGCCGAGGAGATCTCCGAGGATGATATGCTCGCCGCTATGAAGTTTGGCCAGGAAGCCCTTGCTGCCTTCTGCCAGGCTCAACACGAGTTCGTCGCCGAGTGGGAGCAGGTCAACGGCCCCATCGTCAAGAAGGAGTACCCGCTCGACCAACCCGTCGAGGAGGTCCAGGAGCGCATCTTCGCTCACTACGACGAGATGGCAGCCGCCCTTCGCGACGCCGACAAGCTCTCCCGTATCGGCAAGGTCGAGGCTCTGAAGGAGTCCATCCGTGCCGAGTTCACCGAGGAGGAGCAGGCCGCTTGGGAGCGCGAGATCCCTGTGGCGCTCAAGAAGCTCGAGAAGAAGGCCATGCGCACCATGGTCGTCGAGACCGGTGAGCGCGTCGACGGCCGTGCCGCCGATGAGATCCGTCCCATCATGGTGAAGGACAACTACTTGCCGCTCGTTCACGGCTCCGGCCTGTTCCAGCGCGGCCAGACCCAGGTGCTCTCCGTCCTGTCGCTCGGCATGCTCAACGAGGGCCAGCGTCTGGATACCATCGAGCCCACCGAGGGCAAGCGCTACATGCACCACTACAACTTCCCGCCGTTCTGCACCGGCGAGACCGGCCGCATGGGCAGCCCCAAGCGTCGCGAGATCGGTCACGGCAACCTTGCCGAGCGCGCTCTGCTTCCGGTGCTCCCCGACGAGAACGAGTTCCCCTACGCCATCCGCGTCGTCTCCGAGGTCATGGAGTCCAACGGCTCCTCTTCGATGGCTTCGACCTGCGGCTCCACGCTCGCCCTTATGGACGGCGGCGTGCCCATTAAGCGCCCGGTTTCCGGTATCGCCATGGGCCTGATCCAGGAGGAGGGAAAGACCGTGGTCCTGTCCGACATCCAGGGTCTCGAGGACTTCCTGGGCGACATGGACTTTAAGGTCACCGGCACCACCGAGGGCATCACCGCCCTGCAGATGGATAACAAGGCCACCGGTCTTACCTTCGACATCCTGGCCCGCGCCCTGCAGCAGGCCAAGGAGGGTCGTGCTTTCATCCTGCAGAAGATGCTCGATGTAATCCCCGAGCCGCGTCACACCACGCGCAGCACCGCCCCGCGCATCGTCTCCATCCAGGTTCCGACCGACAAGATCCGCGACGTCATCGGTTCCGGCGGCAAGGTCATCCGCGGTATCCAGGACGAGACCGGCGCTTCGGTCGACATCCAGGAGGACGGCACCGTCTTTGTCGGCGGCACCGGCGAGTCCGTCGACCAGGCCGTCGAACGCATCAAGCTCATCATCAAGGTTCCCGAGCCGGGCGAGGAGTACACCGGTCGCGTGGTCTCCATCCAGCCCTTCGGCGCCTTCGTCAACCTGCTGCCCGGCAAGGACGGCCTGCTGCACATCTCCCGCGTTGCCAAGGGCCGCGTGGAGAAGGTCGAGGATGTCCTCAACGTGGGCGACGAGGTCAAGGTCGTCGTCATCGAGGTCGACGATCGCGGCAAGATCTCGCTCGATCGTCTTGACAAGCCCGAGGCCCCGGCTCGCGCCGAGGGTGCCTCCGAGGGCGACGGCGAGCACTTCCAGCGCCGTGAGCGTTCGCGTCGCGAGCGCTCCGAGCGCAGTGACCGTCCGCGCCGTCCCGGCGACAACGGAGGCCGCAAGCCCCGCCGTCACCACGACGCCGAGTAACAGCCGCATATAAGCAGCTCAACAAGGGCGACTTCGGACAGGGGTCGCCCTTTTGCTATTCCCGGCGGGGGCCGCTGAGACCAGACCGGCGGGATAGACCAGTTCAGATGGGGCTTTGATGCATGGGTGGTCTGTTGGTGGGCAAATGGGTATGATGCTGTAGTTACTGCATCGACTCTGTGATGCATGTTTGTACGTTCCCGGCGGTCGGTTTGCCAGAAGCGCCCCGTCGGTTGTTCCAGACCCGTTTCGAAGAAAGGAAACCACACGAACCTATGGCAGCTAAAAAATCATCTCCCTTGAAGATCATTCCGCTCGGCGGCCTTGACGGCATCGGCAAGAACATGACGGTCTTCGAGTGCGGCGACGACATGGTGCTCGTCGACGCCGGTCTCATGTTCCCCGACGACTCCCAGCCCGGTATCGACTTGGTACTTCCCGACTACACCTATGTCCTGGAGAACGAGGAGAAGCTCCGCGGCATCGTCGTCACCCACGGCCACGAGGACCACACCGGTTCGCTTCCGTACCTGCTGCAGGACCTCAACAACAAGGTGCCCATCTTCTCGAGCAAGCTGACGCTCGGTTTTATCGAGGGTAAGCTCTCCGAGTTCCGCATTCGCGCGCCCAAGTTCCGTGAGGTCAAGGGCGGCAGCCACGTCAATCTCGGTGGCATCTCGCTCGATTTCTTCTCCATGACGCACTCCATTCCGGGCGCTTTGGGCGTATTCATTCGCACCAACCAGGGCACCGTTATGCACACGGGCGACTTTAAGCTCGACCAGACGCCCATCGACGGCGTCACGCCTGACTATGCCGCCATCAGCCGCTTTGCCAAGCAGGGCATCGATCTGCTGCTTTCCGACTCCACCAACGCCACGGTTCCTGGCTTTACCAAGTCCGAGGCCGAGGTCGGCCCCAACCTGCTGCACGCCATCAAGAACGCGCCGGGCCGCGTGTTCGTCGCGTCGTTCTCGAGCCACATCCATCGCCTGCAGCAGATCTGCGATGCCGCCCGCAAGTGTGGCCGCAAGGTCGTCGTGACCGGACGTTCCATGCTCACCAACACCCGCGTGGCGCGTGAGCTTGGCTATCTCAACATCGACGATGCCGATATCATCGATGCCTTCGACATTGATAACCTGCCCGACGATAAGATCGTCGTCATGTGCACCGGTTCTCAGGGCGAGCCGCTGTCGGCCCTGTCCCGCATGGCCAACGGCGAGCACAAGACGCTCTCCATCCACGAGGGCGATACCGTCATCCTCTCGGCAACTCCCGTTCCCGGCAACGAGAAGGCCGTCCAGCAGGTCGTCAACAGCCTGGCCAAGCTTGGCTGCGACGTCTGGGATAAGTCCCGTGCCCTCGTTCATGTCTCGGGTCACGGCAGCCAGGAGGAGCTCAAGCTCATGATGGCCATGGCCAAGCCCACCTACTTTATGCCGGTTCACGGCGAGGCCGTTCACCTGCGCGCCCATGCCCAGCTCGCCCGCAAGATGGGTCTTAAGGACGATCACATCTTTATCCTCGACAATGGTGACACGCTCGAGATGCGCGGCGGTATCGTCAAACGCGGTGCGCCCGTCGAGTCCGGCGTCGTCTATGTCGACGGTCTGCGCATCGGCGATACCGACCCCATCGTCCTTCGCGATCGCCAAAAGCTCGCCAACGACGGTATGGTCACGGCTGTTGCCATCGTCTCTCTCAAGCACAAGAAGATCGAGGCTATCGAGTTCTCGGGCCGCGGTGTTTCGTTTGCCATCGACGACCAGTTCTCCGAGGATGCCTCCGCAGCCATCATGAAGACGATCGAGAAGGGCAAGTTTAGCTTTACCAGCAGCGGCTCCGATGCCATTCGCAAGGCCGTGCGCGATTCGCTCTCTAACTTTATCTGGAGCCGTACCCGCACTCGTCCGATGATCATCCCGGTCGTCATGGAGGTTTAGTTTGGCGCGCGGATCTGCACAAAACGCCAAAGGCAATAAAGCCAACAACCAACCGGCATCTGCTAAGGGTGCCGGTTCCCATCTTCGTGCCAATAAGGGCCATGAGGCCGACTTCGACGATTTCGAGCCCCTGGTCGAGCCTTCGGCCAACCGCGATATCGCCGGCGTGGTCATTGCCGTTTTGGCGATTGCGTCCTTCATTGCCGTGATTTCGCCGGCGACCGCACCCGTTACGGCTGCGGTTGCCGGTTTCTACCACCTGGGCTTTGGTCTGGGCGCCTACGTGCTGCCGATCGTCATTTTGCTGTTTGCCGCCACGCTCTTTTTAGGCGAGGACTCGCCGCTCAACGTGCGCTCTGTTGCGGGCGGCACCGTGGTCTTTATCGCCGTCGTCTCTATTCTTTCGCTGATGGTGCCGGGTACGAGCGTCTCGTGCGACCTTATGTTCACGCCGCAAAACCTGTCCGCCTCGGGTGGCTACATCGGTTCGTTTATTGCGAGTGCGCTGCAGAATGCCCTGGGTAAGCCTATCGCGATGGTGGTCCTGTTGGGTCTGGCCGTCGTTGGCTTTGTCATCATTGGCTTTTCGGTGGGCGGAGTTTTGCGCTCTGCCCGTGACCGTGCGGCCGATTTTGCCGAACGCCGTCGTGCCGACGTCAACGCGAGTCCGTGGGGTGACGACGAAGCCCTGTCGGTGCCCGGCGTTGCCCATCCGCACCTGAGCATTCTTCGTCAAAAGGGCTCCGATGCTGCCGTGACCACGGTCATGGGCAACGATGCGGACCCGGTTTTGGACGATGGCGACGAGGACGAGGATCCGTTTGTCGACGTGTCCGATGCCGTGGAGGCCGAGCGCGCTAAGACGACGCTGCTGCCGCGCCGTCATGCCAAGAAAGGCAAGACGGCTCCCAAGCTCAATACGAGCGAGCCCGACCCGTCTTGGTCCGAGAGCGAGATTGAGCTTACCGAGGGCGATGACGAGGACGACGAGGCTCCGATCGAGACCGCCAAGACGACTTTGCTGCCGCGCCGCCATGCCAAGCGCGGTCAGGTGACTGGCCAGCTTTCGATGGAGGACGATCCGAACAAGGTCGACGAGTTCGAACCGCCGTTTGCCGTGAATCCCGTTTCAGCCGCCCCTCAAATTCCTGATTTCCTCAAGCATCCCAAGGTTGCCGATACGGCTGTTGCGACTGCTGCCGAAACGACTGCCGCCAGCGATGGGGGAGCGGGCGGTGCTTCCGCTGATACCGAGGGCGAAGAAGAGGACGGCCTTAAGCTTCCGCCGCTCGAAATCCTGCATGCAAACCCTCAGTCCGCTTCTGCCGCGTCGTCGGACAAGGAACTGGAACAGACCGCCGAGTCGTTGCAGTCCACGCTGCTAGAGTTTGGCCGTAGCGCTCGCGTCGTCGGCTGGATTGCCGGTCCCACGGTGACAACCTTTAAGCTGCAGCCCGGCGAGGGCGAGCGCGTGAGCAAGATTTCGAGCCTTGAGGACGACATCGCACTGTCGCTTGCCGCTCAGTCCGTGCGTATCTTTGCACCGATTCCCGGCACCTCGCTCGTTGGTATCGAGATTCCCAATCGCAAGCGTCAAAATGTCAACCTGGGTGACGTGCTGCCCTATGTTAAGGGCGGTCCGCTTGAGCTTGCCATCGGCCGCGATGCAGAGGGCACGCCGGTCGTCGCCGACCTCGCCAAGATGCCCCACCTGCTGATCGCCGGTACCACGGGTTCCGGTAAGTCGGTCATGATCAACTCCATCATCACGACCCTGCTCATGCGCGCGCTCCCCGAGGACGTTCGCTTGATCATGGTCGACCCCAAGCGCGTCGAGCTCGCAGGCTATAACGGCCTTCCGCATCTTTACGTGCCCGTAGTGACCGAGCCCAAGCAGGCCGCGAGTGCCTTGCAGTGGGCGGTGTCCGAGATGGAGCGCCGCCTGAAGGTCTTCGAGCGCCTGAACGTGCGCAAGATCTCGACCTATAACGAAAAGCAGGCCGCCGGCGAGTTTGAGCATTACGATAACCCGCCGCAAAAGATGCCCTATCTGGTCATCATCATCGACGAGCTTTCGGACCTGATGATGGTAGCCGGCAAGGATGTCGAGGCCTCGATCGTCCGTATCGCCCAGCTGGGCCGTGCTGCCGGTATTCACCTTATCGTTGCTACGCAGCGCCCCAGCTCCAACGTGGTGACGGGCCTTATTAAGGCCAACATCACCAACCGTATCGCCTTTAACGTGGCTACGGGCATCGATTCCCGCGTCATTATCGACCAGATGGGCGCCGAAAAGCTCACCGGTTTGGGTGACATGCTGTTCTCCAAGGTCGACTGGGGCAAGCCCCGCCGTATCCAGGGCTGTTTTGTCTCGGACGATGAGATCAACGAGATCGTCGAGTTCGTTAAGTCGCAAAGCGAGCCCGACTATCACGAGGAGATTCTGTCTGCCGTGGCGCCCGCTTCCATGTCTATGGCTGGTGGCGGTGGCATTGTTCGCACGGGCGTTGCCGAGCCGCAAGATGACGACCCGCTTATCTGGGAGGCCGCCCATATTGTGGTGGAATCGCAGCTGGGCTCCACATCTGGCCTGCAACGCCGCCTTAAGGTTGGCTATGCGCGCGCCGGGCGTATTATGGACATGCTGGAAGAAAAGGGTGTCGTCGGCCCGCCCGACGGCTCTAAGCCGCGCGAGGTCCTGCTGGATGAAGAGGGGCTTGCCGCGCTGGAGTCTGTCGACGCCGAGATGGCACGTGAAGATCGTGAGTTTGGAGGATTCTGATGGCTGCACGCTTTGGTGACATGCTGCTCGAGCAGCGTCGCCGGATGGGCCTTTCCATCCAGCAGGTCGCCAACACCATCAAAATCAGGCCGCAGATCATCGAGTTTTTCGAGACCGGTAACTTTGCATCGATGCCCCCGCGCGGCTATGCGCAGGGCATGATTTCGAGCTACGCTCGCTTTTTGGGGCTTAACCCTCGCGAGGTCGTCAACGCTTATTTTGATGACCTCATGGCATATGAACGCGAGACCTCGCAGCAGGGCGGTCGTTTTCAGGATGCTGCCGGCTACGTTAACTCGCGTTCGTCGGTCGATAACGGACGCTTTCTGATGGTTCAGGGTGGTCGCTCGACGCGGTACGGCCAGCGCCCTCCGCAGGCGGGCTATATCACCGAGACGGGCTCCAGCGAGGAGATTCGTTCTCAGCGAGATCGTTTTCGCAGTACGCCCATGCCGGATGACACTGCGCTTCCCGCCGCTCGCGGGTTGAGTCGCGATCCCCGCGCCGGTTACGGCGACGGAGGCTACTCCGGTCGTGGTTATCGCGGAGTTTCTGCCGGGCGTTCCCGCGGTGGATATGCCGACGCCGATACCACGCAGGTGACGCCGCGCCTCCGTTCGCAATCGCAGCCTTACGGGCAGCGCTCTTCGGCGCCTCGCTCTGGCCAGCGTGACTATCAGAATCGTGGTGAGCTTGCGCATCGTTCGGGTCAGCGTGGCTCGCAGCGCCAGAGCGGCTATCGTGGTCGTCCCGATAACGGTCGTGGCCGTATGCCGCAGGTAAACGGTCGCGGTGGTTCTAATCGCGGACGCGGTGGTGGACGTGCTCCCCAGAATAATGGACTCGATCCGCGCATCATCTACGCCGGCATCGGTGCCGTGGCGCTTTTGCTGATTTTGCTCATCGTGGTTCTCCTGCGTGGCTGCGGCTCTTCTGCACCCGAGTCGACGCCCGATACGCCCGTGGCTACCAAGACGACGACTAAGAAGTCTTCCAAGAAGACCGAATCCGTTGACGAGGATGAAGGCACCGACGAGGCGACGGATTCTGCCGATTCCGATGCCGCCAAGGCGAACTCGAAAAAGAAAGAGGACGTGGTCATCAAGGTCAAGGTCTCCGTTGCCAAGGGCAAGACCGCCTGGATCGAGGTCAAGGTCGACGGTAAATCGGTCTTTGGCGCCCAGGCAACCGGTCCCTTTGAGCAGGAGTACACGCCCGAGTCCTCGATCGAGATCACCACGTCCAAGCCCTCCGATGTCACGGTTACCAAGAACGGTGAAAAGGTTCGCTACGACACCAAGACATCGGGTGTGGCGCGCGTGACCATTACCGTTCCCAAGAAGGAGACCACTGACTCCGAAGACGGCGAGAGTACCGACAGCACCGATACTGCCGACGGCACCGACCCCCAGTCTACCGACGGCACCGACGCCCAATCTACCGACGGTACCGACACGGCATCCGACGGCCAGACTGTAAACGATTCAGATGACTATTCGTACGACAGCTACTAAGGCTCCCCGTACCGAAAGGAAGAACCATGGCTAAAGATTCCAGCTTCGACGTTGTGTCCGAGGTCAATATGCAGGAGGTCGATAACGCCTTCCAACAGACCACTCGCGAGATCTCTCAGCGCTATGACCTCAAGGACTCCGGCGCCACCATCGAGCTTTCGAAGGGCGACAAGCTCTTTACAATCAATGCCCCGGCCGATTTCGTCTCCAAGCAGATCATCGACGTGCTGAGCTCTAAGCTCATCAAACGCGGCATCGACCTCAAGGCTGTCTCCTGGGACGCGCCGCAGGCGGCTTCGGGTGGTACCGTGCGCGTGCTCGGCCATATCGTCGAAGGCATCGACCAAGCGACCGCCAAGAAGATCAATAAGGACATCAAGGATCAAAAGCTCAAGGTCAAGGTGACCATCGAGGCCGATAAGCTGCGCGTTACCTCGGCCTCTAAGGACGCGCTTCAGACGGTGATCCAGTTCCTGCGCGACAAGGACTACGGTCAGCCGCTGCAGTTTACAAATTACCGCTAATTCTTTCGAAAGGACCGCTCTCCAACATGGATACTCCGTTGGGTTCTGTACTCTATATCACGCTTGGCTGCGCCAAGAACGAGGTCGATACCGACCGCATGCGTTCGCTGCTGTCCGCTGCGGGCTACGAGGAAGCATTCGATCCGCAGGATGCCGATATCGCCATCGTCAACACGTGCTCGTTCCTCGCCTCCGCAACGTCCGAGAGCATCGAGACCACGCTCGAGCTCGCTAACGAGGTGCAGGACGGCGTTCGCGCCTGCCCCATCGTCATGTGCGGTTGCGTGCCGTCTCGTTACGGCGACGACCTGCCCGACGAGCTTCCCGAGGTCGCGGCCTTTGTGAAGGCCGATGAGGAAGACGGTATCGTCTCTGTCATCGATGGCGTACTGGGCGTGGAGCGCGAGATCGCGGCCTATATCCCGCAGGTCAAGCGTACCGTCGAGGGTGCCGTTGCCTACGTCAAGATTTCCGATGGCTGCAATCGTTTTTGCAGCTTCTGCATGATCCCCTATATTCGCGGTCGCTATCATTCGCGCAATGCCGAGAGCATTATCTCCGAGGTGCGTGACCTGGTTGCCGGCGGTGTGCGCGAGATCGTGCTGATCGGCCAGGACACGGGCATCTGGGGTACCGACTTTGCCGACGAGGACGTCGCCAAGGGCTCGCCGCGCAATCTGGCGCAGCTGCTGCATGCCGTTGCCGAGGCCGTACGTCCGCATAACGTCTGGGTCCGTGTGCTCTACCTGCAGCCCGAGGGCATGACCGACGAGCTTATCGAGACGATTCGCGATACGCCCGAGGTACTGCCTTATATCGATATCCCCGTGCAGCACTGCGACGCCCGCATCCTCAAGGCCATGCGTCGCTCCGGTTCGCGCCAGGAGCTCGAGGATCTGTTCCGCGACCTTCGCGAGCGCATCCCCGGCATCGTGATTCGCTCTACGGCCATGGTCGGCTTCCCGACCGAGACCGACGACGAGTTCCGCGATCTTATCGACTTTATGGACACCGTCGGCTTCGACTACACGAGCGTTTTCGCCTACTCGCGCGAGGAGGGCAGCCTGGCCGCCAAGATGGAGGGCCAGGTCGATGAGGAGGTCAAGCTCGAGCGCGCCCAGGAGGCCATGGATCTGGCCGAGTCGCTCGGTTTTGCCGCCACCGCCGCCCATGTGGGCGAGCGCGCTCAGGTGATCGTCGACGGTATCGAGGAGACCGAGGACGGCGCCGAGCTGATCGGTCACGCTTGGTTCCAGGCGCCCGATTCTGATGGCGCGGTGCATCTGGACGCCAGCGAGGCGTCCGTGGGCGATATTCTGACTGTCGAGTTTACCGATAGCTTCTGCTATGAGCTTATCGGTCATGTTGTGGAGTAGGAGAGCGTCGTGGCAAACGAGAGTAATAAGGAACTGACGAGTGTTTGGACGCCCGCCAACATCGTGACGTGCGTTCGCATCGTCTTTATCCCGGTGTTCATGATCGTCTCGGCCCTGTCTCACGCGAGCGTTGCCGGTACGGACTGGAGCACCTTTGACGGTCCGCTTGCAGCCGCCGCCTTTATTTTGTACGTGATTCTGTCGTGCACCGATAAGGTCGATGGCTATCTGGCGCGCTCTCGCAACGAGATTACCGATTTCGGCAAGTTCTTGGACCCCATCGCCGACAAGCTGCTCGTGTTCTCGGCCCTGCTGCTGTTCTTGGATTTTGGCGCGGTGACCGTGTGGTCCGTGTTCATTATCCTGTTCCGCGAGCTGCTGGTGAGTGCCCTTCGCATGGTCGCGAGTGCTGCCGGTGTCGTCGTTGCCGCCGATAAGCTCGGTAAGTACAAGACGGCGACCACGATGGTCTCCATTTGCGGCTATCTGTGCGTCTTTGCGATGGCCGGCCTTCAGCTGGGGCCGGTGTCGCTGCTGCTCGGTGTCTATTCGGTGTCTCGCTTCCTGTACGTCATCGCCGTGATTTTGACCATTGTCTCGGGTGCCCAGTACTTCTGGAACTGTCGCAAGATCGTCTTTTCGGTCTAGGTCCTGGTGGGTATGACGGAGTCTTATTTGCAGATTGCCGCAAACAACGAGGAGCTGGCGCGCGATATTGTCGAGTGCGCGAGTGCCCGTGGTGTGACGGTGTCGACGGCGGAATCGCTGACGGCGGGCATGATTGCCTCGACGATTGCCGATATCCCGGGTGCCTCGGCGGTGCTTCGCGGCGGCGCGGTGACCTATTGTGATGAAATCAAACATCGTGTGCTCGGCGTCGAGCAGGAAACGCTCGATCGGTTTAGCGCCGTGTCGCACCAAACGGCGCGTGAGATGGCCATCGGCTCGCTGGACCTTTATCAGAGCGATATAGCTGTAAGCGCAACGGGCTACGCTGGGCCCGGTGGCGGCACCGAGAAAGACCCCGCCGGTACGTTCTATATTGGCTGGGCGTATCGCACAGCCGATGGGGGAGCGCCGGTTGTCGAGTCTGCGCGCTGTCATTACGAGGGCGATCGGTCGTGCGTTCGCGCCCATGCGGTCGCGGAGGCTTTGGGACGCATTGTCCGCGTGCTCAATTCTATGGAATAGACGTGGTTTAAGGGGCCTTAGGGCCCCTTAATTGTGGAGATAGGGACCTTTGACGGTATTGGTGTTTGCGCGCGTATATGGCCTAAATTTGTTCGAGCGGTCGTATTTGTGATTGGCACGGTCAAGCGTTTGGTCGGTGATTGGTCGGCGTTTGGTTGGGTTTTGGAATGGCCGGGTGCATATGATGGATCTGAACGGTTGACCACGAACAGCCGTTCGTTTATTATCGTTTCAGGTTGTTAAGAGGAGGGCTATTCATGGCCAAGAATTCAGGTCCCGTACGTACCGTTCATGCACGCACGACGGGTAAAGAGCGCGATGAGATGATCGCCACCACCAAGGCCGAGATCGAGAAGAAGTTCGGCCAGGGCTCTATCATGAGGTATGGCGACGGCGGTCCGGAGCTCGAGGTCGAGGCTATTCCGACGGGCTCTCTGGCGCTCGATGCCGCCTTGGGTATCGGCGGCGTGCCGCGCGGCCGTATCGTCGAGATTTATGGTCCCGAGTCCTCCGGTAAGACGACGCTTTCGCTCGAGATCCTTGCAGAAGCACAGGCCATGGGCGGCGTCGTTGCATTTATCGATGCCGAGCACGCGCTTGATCCCACCTATGCCGCGCGCATCGGTGTTGATATCGATGAGGTCCTCATTTCCCAGCCCGATACGGGCGAGCAGGCGCTCGAGATCGTCGATATGCTTGTGCGCTCCGGTGCCATCGACGCCATCGTCGTCGACTCTGTTGCCGCCTTGACTCCACGTGCCGAGATCGAGGGCGAGATCGGTGACACGACGGTGGGTCTGCAGGCTCGCTTGATGAGCCAGGCACTCCGCAAGCTCGCCGGCTCGCTTGCCAAGTCCAACACGACCTGCATCTTCATTAACCAGCTGCGCGAGAAGATCGGCGTCATGTTCGGCAACCCCGAGACCACCACGGGCGGCCGCGCACTCAAGTTTTTCTCTTCCGTGCGAATCGATATTCGCAAAATCGATACCATCAAGCTCAAGGACGAGGTTATCGGCAATCGCGTTCGTGCCAAGGTCGTTAAGAACAAGGTGGCCGCTCCGTTCCGTTCGGCCGAGTTTGACATCATGTACGGCACCGGCATCTCCAAAGAGGGCTCGATTCTGGATATGGCCGTCGAGTGCGGCATCTGCAAAAAGATGGGGTCCTGGTTTGCCTATGGCGAGGATAAGCTCGGCAACGGTCGCGAGGCCGCCAAGACGTTCCTGCGCGAACATCCCGATTGCGCTGACGAGATCGAGCACAAGGTTCGCCTTGCCTGCGGTCTTGAGTATGACGATGATGCCCCCTCCGAGGTTGAGTTGACCGATCAGCCCGCCCCCGAGGAGTTTGATGAGCTGTACGCCATCGATGGCTCCGCAATGCTCGACGATGACGACGAGTAGCGGATGCCGACATGTCGTATACGGTGACCGAGGCTACGGTCGTCTTTCCCGATAAGAAGGCGGCCTCTTCGTTCTCGAGTGGTTATGCGTCTAAAAAGCCCTGCGCGCATATCGATTGCGATCTTGAGGGCGGTTTCGAACGTTCCATTTGGATTCCCGTGCGCGTGGCGCGCCTGTACGTTAAGAACCGCCCCGATCTTCCCTGTGATTGGGATGACTTTCGCGAGGCGGTGCAGCTTATCGAACGCAAATGTGCACTCACCATGGTGACCGAGATGCTTTCGCGCCGCGATCATGCCACGGGCGAGGTGCGCGATAAGTTGGCGCGCTATGGCTTTCGACAGCCCGCGATCGATTTTGCGGTTGCTCGAGCGACCGAGTATCGGTTTTTGGACGAGAACCGTTTTTGCTCGTACTTTATCGAAGAGCGCAAACGTCGCGGCTGGGGACAGCGCAAGATCGAGGTTGAGCTCAAGCGTCGTCATGTCGTGCTTGACGATATCCCCGGGTATCCCGAGGCATATTTTGCCGTGGATGACGACTTGGCCCGCGCTTCGGCCTTGCTCGCTAAACGTCGCGTCCCCGAGGTCCGTGCATTCGAAAAGCTCGTCAGATTTTTGATGGGTAAAGGCTTCTCGTATCACATCGCCGCCGATGCCGTTAAGGCGCGCCTCGATGCCTTAAGCGAGGAATGCGCCGTATAAGCGTTCGCCCGTTACGCCCCTGCCGTTCACCGCTCGATTGGCGCCGTGCCGGGTGCGTTTATTTGACAGTTGTTGCGGTTCAACGTAGGATATTTACTGTCATTTGCTCTGTGATATGTGCTCATCTGTGATGAGTTTGTTTATATGTTTATCTGTATCCGACCCGCATAAGCTGCGCCCATATTACTCAAATGTCGCGAGCCGTTCGTAAGGACGGTTCGCTTTGCTGTGTAACGAATCCATAAAAAGGAGTGAGCATGCCTATCATTGCAGCGCTCGTTGGCCTCGTTTTGGGTGCCATCGCCGCCATTGCCTACATGCGCACCGCCAAGCAGGGTAGTCTTCACGAGGCCGACGAAAAGATTCAGTCGGCACACGCGCAGGCAGAGTCCCTGATCGGTGATGCAAAGCGTCAGGCCGAGACCCTCAAAAAAGAGGCTCTGCTCGAGGCTAAGGAAGAGATCATCAAGAACAAGCAGGCCGCCGAGGCCGAGGACAAGCAGCGTAAGAGCGAGATTCGCACGCTCGAAAACCGCGTGATGCAGCGCGAGGAATCGCTCGATCGTCGCAACGATGCGCTCGATAAACGCGAGCACCAGCTGTCCAGCCAGGCCGGTCAGGTCGAGAAGCGCTCTCGCGAGCTTGAGGAGCTCTGCGCCAAGCAGACCTCCGAGCTCGAGCGCATTGCCGACCTTACGCGCGAGGACGCTCACAAGGAGCTGCTCGACAAGGTCCGCGGCGAGGTTACCCACGAGGCGGCCACCATCATCCGTGAGTCCGAGCAGCAGGTCCGCGCCGAGTGCCACAAGACCGCCCAGGAGATTCTCTCCCTGGCGATTCAGCGTTGCGCCGCCGACCATACCGCCGAGGTCACCGTCACTTCCGTGCATATTCCCTCCGATGACCTCAAGGGTCGCATCATCGGTCGCGAGGGTCGCAACATCCGCACCTTTGAGCAGGTGTCCGGCGTCAACCTCGTGATTGACGACACCCCCGAGACCGTTGTGCTTTCGAGCTTCGATCCAGTCCGTCGTGAGACTGCCCGCGTGGCGCTCGAGAACCTCATTGCAGACGGCCGCATTCACCCCGCCCGCATCGAGGAGATGTATCACAAGGCCGCCGACCTGGTTCAGCAGCGTGTGCGCGAGGCTGGCGAGCAGGCCGCCTTCGATACCGGTATCCACGACCTGCATCCCGAGATCGTCAAGACCCTGGGCGCTTTGCGCTACCGCACCTCGTTTGGCCAGAACGTTCTGCAGCACTCGCTTGAGGTCTCCGACCTGTGCGGCGTTATGGCCTCCGAGCTTGGTCTGGACGTTGTGACCGCCAAGCGTGCCGGTCTTCTGCACGACCTGGGCAAGGCCATCGACCACGACGTTGAGGGACCGCATGCTGTCATTGGCGCCGAGCTTGCCCGCCGTTATGGCGAGAAGCCCGTTATCGTCCACGCGATCGAGGCCCATCATGCCGATGTCGACCCCAACACGGTGCTCGACGTTCTGGTCCAGGCAGCCGATGCCGTTTCTGCTTCTCGTCCCGGTGCCCGCCGCGAGTCGGCCGAGAACTACATCAAGCGTCTTGAGAAGCTCGAGGAGATTGCCAACTCTCACGACGGCGTCGAGCGTACCTATGCCATGCAGGCCGGTCGCGAGGTTCATGTCATGGTTCAGCCTGACAAGATCTCCGATGCCCAGTCCACGGTGCTTGCGCACGATATCGCCCATCAGATCGAGGAAGAGATGGAGTATCCCGGTCAGGTTCGCGTTGTCGTGATTCGCGAGAGCCGTGCCGTCGATATCGCTAAATAACATGAACGACGCGAACGAGCTCATCTCATTTATCGCGTCGATGTCGGGGGAGGGCAACCTTCGCGTCGAGGAAAACCTTGGCGAGGGGTATGTTCGCCTCCGCGTTTCGGAGGCCGAGCGCCGTCAGGCCAAGCATGACATTCAGCATGTAGAGGACATTGTCATCGAGATGCTGCGTAATGCTCGTGATGCCGGAGCCGATAAGGTCTATCTTGCCACGACCAAGGAGGAGGGTGTTCGCACCCTCCTCTTCCTGGATAACGGTTCGGGTGTACCGCAGGATATGCAGGAGCGTATCTTCGATGCCCGTGTCACCTCTAAGCTTGAGAGCATGAAAATGGACCGTTGGGGTGTTCACGGTCGTGGTATGGCGCTGTTCTCTATCAAGCAGAACACGGATGAGGCACGCGTTGTTACATCGGGCGTCGATTTGGGCTCCGCGTTTAAGGTGTGCGTTGCCACTGATCGGTTGGGCGAGCGCGCCGACCAGTCGAGCTGGCCTCAGGCGGTTAAAGACGAAGACGGCCGCTATGTATGCGCTCGTGGTCCTCATAACATCATTCGCGCAGCCTGTGAGTTTGCCCTTGAGGAGCTGCGTGGCTGCGATGTGTATCTGGGCTCTCCGTCCGAGATTGCTGCGACCCTGTACGCTCAGGCTTCGAACCGTCTCGATACGTCGCGCCTGCTCTTTATCGACGACGAGTGCGAGCTTCCGGTTATCGATCGTTTAGGCCTTGCTTCTGATGCCGAGGACTTTATCCGGATCTGCTCCGGGTTGGGTCTCGAGATGTCCGAGCGTACTGCCCACCGTATTCTGTCGGGACAGATTAAGCCCGTTCGCGGCGTGACCGCGCGTCTGCTGCGTGAGCGCGATTCCACCTCTCATGCGCCGGCTCCCGTCGATCTTGCCAAGGACCGTCGAGGCCTTCGCATCGCCAAGGATGACATGGCGCAGTTTTCTCGTGCGGTCGAGCGTGACTTTAACGACCTCGCTGCCCGGTATTACCTCAATCTGTGCGGCGACCCTAAGATTCGCGTTTCGCGTGATCGCATCACGGTGACGTTCGATCTTGCCAA
Organism: uncultured Collinsella sp.; assembly: GCA_900541045.1. Taxonomy (GTDB): domain Bacteria; phylum Actinomycetota; class Coriobacteriia; order Coriobacteriales; family Coriobacteriaceae; genus Collinsella. The sequence goes on along the minus strand of UQID01000022.1, from coordinate 24,619 downwards.
AGAGGAATAGCATCTTTACCGAGTCCGCTCGGTACGATACAGTTATTGCAGTTAAAACGTACTTTTAAACGCAGGAGTTTCTTCATGGATTGCCTGAAGGTATCAAGCAAATCATCGCCCGCGTCCGTTGCCGGCGCCATTGCCGGCATGGTCAAAGATGGCGTCCCCGTCAACATTCAGTGCGTCGGTGCCGGTGCCGTCAACCAGGCCATCAAGGCCGTCGCCATTGCGCGTGGCTTTCTGATTCCGACCGGCTTTGATGTCTCCTGCGCGCCAGTGTTTTCCGACATTCTCATTAACGGAGAGTCGCGCACGGCAATTCGTCTTTCTATCTACGTTCACCAGATTAATCGGGCTGCTATGGATAACGTCGTCATGGACGACGTCAAGCCTGTTGCGTAAGCGAGCCATCTGCACGCTCGTAGCACCTATGCGCCCGTCGATACCATCGTTAGGATGTAAGCTCATGGACCAGCGTTCCGTACGCGATATTCTTGCCGGTAAAACCTACTTTATCCGCACATTCGGCTGCCAGATGAACCAGCACGACTCCGAGCGCGTGAGTGGCCTGCTCGATTCGTTTGGCTGTCTTATGGCGCTCGATCCCGAGCATGCCGATATTGTCGTGTTCATGACGTGCTGTGTACGCGAGGCTGCCGATACGCGCCTGTATGGTCAGTGCAATTCCTGCAAGAGCCTTCCTACTTCGCCTTCGGGTAAGCGCGTGGTCGCCGTGGGCGGCTGCATCGCCCAACGAGATGGCGAGGGCTTGCTCACCAACGTCGATAACGTCAACGTCATTTTTGGCACCCATTCTATTGCGCACGTGGCCGAGCTCATTGCCGAGGCGTTTTTGGATGGCAAGCGCCATATCCGTACGAATGAGCATGAGGATACCGACGCCATGAGTATGCCGTGGCATCGCGAGACGCAGTATCACGCATGGGTGCCCATCATGACGGGCTGCAACAACTTTTGTACGTACTGCATCGTGCCATACGTCCGTGGTCGCGAGAAGAGCCGTCCCTTCGAAGAGATTGTCGACGAGGTGACCGGGCTCGTGCGTCAGGGCGTGCGCGAGATTGCGCTTCTGGGCCAAAACGTGAACTCCTACGGTCGCGATCTCTTTGGCAAGCCGCGCTTTGCCGACTTGCTGCGCGCTGTGGGCGATACGGGCGTCGAGCGTATTTTCTTTACCTCTTCGCATCCTAAGGATCTGCTGCCTGAGACCATTGACGCCATGGCCGAGACACCTGCCGTCATGCCGCAGCTCCACCTGGCCGTTCAGTCGGGTTCCACGCGCATCCTTAAAGAGATGAATCGTCGTTATACGCGCGAGGATTATCTGGGTCTGGTCGATCGTATTCGTAACCGTATGCCCGATATTGCGCTTTCGACCGACATCATCGTGGGCTTCCCGGGCGAGACCGAGGAAGACTTTGAGCAGACGCTCTCGCTTGCCGAGACGGTTCGTTATGCCCAGGCCTACACGTTTATTTACTCCAAGCGCGCCGGTACCCCGGCAGCTGAGATTTATGATCCCACCCCGCATGAGGTTATCCTTGAGCGCTTTAACCGTCTGGTCAAGGTTATCGAGACGACGGCTCACGAGTATAACCAGGGCGAGCTTCACACCGTGGTGCCTGCGCTTATTGAGGGTACGAGCAAGAAGAACGACGCTGTTCTTCTGGGGAAAAGCCCCAAGAACCAGACGGTGCATGCGCCGATTCCCGCTGGCTATAGCATCGATCAGCTCGTCGGCAAAATCGTCGACGTTGATATTGATGTCGCCAAAACGTGGTATCTGTCTGGCTCCGTCGTGGGCGAGCCTCGCTAATGATTTCCACCGGTGCAAGCCTTTCTGCCGTAGCGATTGTCGGTCCGACGGCGGTCGGCAAAAGCGATGTTGCCGACCGCCTGGCCGCTCGTCTTTCGTCCGAAGTGTTGTCTTGTGACGCGATGCAAATCTATCGTGGCATGGACATCGGTACGGCCAAGATGATGCCCGAGGAGTGCTCGGTGCCCCTGCGCCTTGTCGATATCGTGGATCCGGGCGTCGCGTATTCAGCTGCGCTCTATCAGACGGATGCCCGGGCGCATATCGAGCGTTTGCTTGGCGAGCAACGTCTTCCGGTCTTTTGCGGCGGTACGGGCCTGTATCTCAAGGCTGCACTCGATGAAATGGATTTTCCTTCGGGAGAACTCGAGGACGAACGCCGCACGGGCTATCAGGAACTTGCCGAGCGTATTGGCGAGGAGGCGCTGCATGCCCTGCTTGCCGAGCGCGATCCGGAATCTGCTGCCGTGATTCATCCCCATAACGTGCGTCGTGTGATTCGTGCGCTCGAGATGCATGATGACGGTGTGTCGTATGCCGAGCAGAAGTCGAAATTCAGCGTCCCGCGCGAGCGTTATCATGCCTTGTGGTTTGGTCTGACGCGTAGCCGTGAAGTGCTCTATGAGCGCATTAACCTGCGAGTCGACCTTATGTTTGAGCAGGGACTGGTTGATGAGGTCCGTGGCCTTTTGGACCAGGGCTTGGGTGATGCACTCACATCGATGCAGGCAATCGGTTACAAAGAGATTATTGATGCCTTGCGTGGCGCTATTACCATGGATGAGGCCCGTGAGCTTATCAAGATTCGCTCCCGTCGCTATGCCAAGCGCCAGCTTTCCTGGTTTAAGCGTGACGATCGTATTGTGTGGTTCGATATGGATGACTTCACGATCGATGAGGTCGTCGAAGATATTTATCGTCGCATCGAGGCTGTCTAATGGCTCGTTTCCCTTTGGTCCCCACGGCTCCTGAACCCGAGCGCGCCATCTTGGTTGGTGTTGAGTGGCGCGATAATGCCTGGCCGCTTGACCGTTCGCTCGATGAGCTTGAGCGTCTGGCCCACACTGCTGGTGCTCAATGCGTGGCGCGCTTGTCGCAGCGCCTAGTCAAGCCCTATCCCAAATCGTTTATCGGCTCCGGCAAGGTCGAGGAGCTGTGCGGTTTGGTGCATCGCATGGATGCGGATGTTGTTATCTTCGACGACGACCTGACGCCCTCACAGCAGTCCTATCTTGAGAAAGCCGTGGGCGAACCGGTCAAGATTATTGACCGTACGGCGTTGATTTTGGATATCTTTGGCCTGCATGCCCAGACGCGTGAGGGCCGCTTACAGGTTCAGCTGGCACAGTTGCAGTATCTGCTGCCTCGTCTGCGAGGTATGTGGAGCCATCTTGCAAAGGAACAGACGCGTGGCGGCATTGGATCGCGTTTTGGCCAGGGCGAAAGCCAGCTCGAGGTCGACCGTCGCCTGATTCGCAATAAGATCGCGGCGCTTCGACGCGAACTGAAACAGGTTGAGCAACGTCGCGATGTGCAATCGAAAAGCCGTATTGAATCGCCGGCGTTTCGCGTGGCGCTGGCTGGTTACACCAATGCCGGCAAGTCGACGTTGCTTAATCGTTTGACGGGATCCACGGTACTTTCGCAGGATAAGCTGTTTGCCACGCTCGATCCTACAACGCGCTCGTACCGTTTGCCCGGTGGCCGTGGCATGACGATCACCGATACCGTCGGCTTTATTCAAAAGCTGCCCCATGGCCTGGTCGACGCGTTTAAATCTACGCTTTCTGAGGTGCTCGGCGCCGATTTGATTCTTAAAGTTGTGGATGCTTCCGATGAGGATTACGAGCGTCAGCTTGAGGCGGTTGATCGTGTCCTTGACGAGATCGGTGCCGGTGAGCGCTTGACGCTTACCGTGTTCAATAAAATTGATCTGCTCGATAGCGTCGATCGCTTGAGCTTTCGCCGGCGCTATCCCGAGGCGGTGCTGTTCTCGGCTCAGACGGGTGAGGGTCTTGATGACTTAGTCGACCGCATCGCTCGTGAAGCGGCCGCCACGGACGTGTTGCTCTCGGCCGATATCCCGTATCGAGAGGGCGCGTTAATCACGCTCGTGCACGAACAGGGAACCCTTCTGCACGAGGAATACCTCGAGGACGGCGTTCGTATTGTGGCAAAGCTTCCGGACCGTATCGCACCACGTCTTGAGCGTTACCGAACGGAATAAATCAGCTCCAGTACACCCAAGATAACCGGTTGATGAAGCAGGTAGAACGGCAGTGCATGGCGTCCGAGGCTTGCGAGCGCCGGGATGGGATTTTCATAGGCCCATGCTGGTGCCTCGCAGTTTGCTTTCTGAGCCGTGCGCGCGGCAAAGAAGCCTGTGAGGTACATAAATAAGAAGGGTATGAGCGGATAGTAATCACCGGAGACAAAGTCTGGACTTGGGAACCCCAGCCAAGCTAGATAGGGGATAGGGTAGACCGCTTTAGGAATGCTCCAGGTACAGGCAAAGAGTATGAGGCAAATCGTTATACCCCAAACTGCCGGCATTCTATCGAGAACCGGGCGCGCGAGTGCAACAATGGCGGTGCACGCCGCCATGCAGAAAATGATGCCGAAGTTCACCGAGTCATCGACTGAGACGAGCGTCGTTGCGACCCATACGACCAAAGCGGCTACGGCATATTTGGCGGCACGCTTGATGTTGTTGCGCGAGAGGGTGCACATCCAGCCGGCAATAAACAAAAATACCCAACTGATGCTGGCTCGCCAGATGTCTTGGAAGATGGTCTGGGTAAACCAGGGCATCTTCCAACCATATAGGTAGGCAAGGTCGTAGCAGGCATGAAATCCCGCCATCGACAGCATGGTAAACCCGCGAATGGTATCAAAGACCGTGATGCGTTTTTGCATTACGAAAACCGGCGCATCAAACCGACGACCTTGCCTAGAATCGTGGGATTTGTCGCGTAGATAGGCTCCATAGTGTCGTTTTCGGGCTGCAGGCGAACGCGTCCCTGTTCCTTATAGAATGTTTTGACTGTTGCGGAGCCATCGATCATGGCCACGACAATCTCGCCATTCATGGCACTCTTCTGCTCACGAACGATGATGTAGTCGCCGTTATAGATACCGACGTTAATCATCGAATTGCCGTGGACCTCGAGGATAAAGGACCCCTGTTCTGTTGCGATCTCGGTTGGGATGGTAAAGGTGTCCTCGATATTCTGCTCGGCAAGGATGGGAATCCCTGCGGCGACACGGCCTACGAGAGGCAGCGATACGGTGCCGCGGGGCACCGTGGGCTCATCGGACTTCGAGATGGAGACGGAAGATCCGTCCTCGTCAAAGAGCTCGAGAGCGCGAGGTTTGGTGGCGTCACGCTTGAGCAGGCCGCGTGCTTCCAGCGCGGAGAGGTGCGCATGTACGGTGCTAGGGGAGGAAAGGCCCACAGCCGAAGCCATCTCGCGTACACTGGGCGGATAGCCCTTCTCCTGCTGATATTCCTTGATGAAGTCGTAAATTTGCTGCTGACGCTTGGTAATTTTGCGAGCCATCAGGGGTTCCTCTCTACCCATACCAAACAAATGTTCTATTTTTGCTTGACAGGAACAACTGTTCGAAGATAATAATAACCGAACACTCGTTCCCGCGCTAGACTTTTTTGTCCCCGCGGCTTGATAAAACAGTTCTCGTCAAAACAAACGAGAGGAGAACAGAATGAACGCAGCGGATATGGTCCAGGGAAACCTTGCTCTTAAGCTCGAGGCGCCTGCCTCGCCTGCCTTCACGGTCGTGAAGGGTGGACGCTCCCATTTTCAGGCCGTGGCCACTAAACCCGTTCGCACCCAGCGTGCGGCCGCTGCTTCGGCTCCTGTTGCCCTGAAGGCCTCGACGATTGTTGCTGTTGCTGTAGCATTCACCTTGTTCTTTGTGCTCGCCACGTCAGTCTTTTCTGCTCGTCACGCAGCATATGCCGATTCCGTAGCCAACGTTACCTACGAGACGGTTCGTGTGCAGTCCGGCGATTCTCTGTGGTCGCTTGCCCAGGAGCATCCCATCGATGGCCTTTCCACGCAGGAGACTTCCGACATGATTCGTAGCGTAAATCACCTCGATCGCAGCTCTCTTGATGCTGGTGCAGTTCTGAAAGTTCCGGCTCGTTCGTAAGATTTCCGCTCGGTTGCATGGTACCCTTGTTATCGTTTAAGAGGAGGTACCATGCGCTGTCCCAAATGCGGCAAGGCACATACCCGCGTTGTCGATTCCCGTATGCAGGAGTCGAACAACACTATCAAGCGTCGTCGCGAATGCTGTTCGTGCAATTATCGTTTTACGACGTTCGAGCGCTGCGAAGATCCCATCGAGGTTATCAAATCCGACGGGTCTAAGCAGCGGTTCGATCGCAACAAGCTGCTGGTCGGCCTGATGCGCGCCACGATTAAGCGCGATATCGATACGAAAAAGCTCAACGAGATCATCGATGATATCGAGGTGGAGCTGCGTTCCCGTACGCTGACGGCTGTAACGTCCCACGAACTGGGCGATATGGTGCTTAAGCGCTTGGCCAAGATCGACAAGGTTGCCTACATTCGATTTGCCTCGGTCTATCGCGATTTCAAAGACGTCGATGAGTTTTTGCAAGAGCTCGACAAGCTAAGGTGATTTCATGTCCAACATTACCGTTAACATTAAGCGTCTCGATCCCACGGTCGAGCTTCCCAAATACGCTCATCCCACAGATGCCGGCCTTGACCTCCGCGCCAACGAAGACTGTACCCTCAAGCCCTTTGAGCGACGTTTGGTTTCCACTGGCTTGGCCATTGCGCTGCCCGATGGCTACGCCGGCTTTGTCCAGCCCCGCAGCGGTCTAGCCATTAAGCAGGGCCTGTCTATAGTCAACACGCCCGGTCTCATCGACGCCCACTATCGAGGAGAACTCAAAGTCATCTTAATCAATATGGATCCCACCAACAATATCCAGATCAACAAAGGCGACCGCATCGCCCAGCTCGTCATCCAAGAAGTCCCCACGGTCAACCTCGTAGAAGTAGAGGAACTAGACGAAACCGACCGAGGCAAAGGAGGCTTCGGCTCCAGCGGCGTAGCTTAGGGGTGCTCGTATCCCTCCCGCCCGCCTCTCACACATATCATTCCATGCTCAAACATTCTCGCTTCGCTTCGCTCGCTGCGAAACTGCGCGTGGAACGATATGTGTGAGAGGCGGGCGGGCGGTTACTCGCTTGAAAAATTAAAGCCTTTCTTTCTAGTAAGCCGATGCGATAAAGGAAAACCTCCTTTCTCGCATCGGCTTACTATATTTATATTTTTGGTTTTGCCTTTGCAGATTCTGATGGTGGGGAATCTGGTATAGCTGCAAGTACGTTAACGCAGCTTGCCTGTGGGAGGCCCCTATATATCGTCCCGCGCGCAGTTTCGCAGCGAAGCGAGAATGTTTGAGCACGGGATGATATATAGGGGCCTCCCACAGGCAAGCGAACATTAAGACGCTAGCGGATATGCGCGGGTTTTCCGCCCCAGTAGAAGCGGCAGAATGCGCGTTTTCTTTTCTGGGGTTTGCCTACGAGTTCCATGGTGGCGACGGCGATGTCTTTGGCTGCATGGGGGCGGCGTAGTACTTCGCCGTTGATGAGCAGGGCTTTGAGTGATTCGGGATGGTCGTGCAGGTGGCGCAACGTTACGATGAGCTCTCGTGCCGTGGTGACGTGCATGCTGGCGCCCATGCCGGTGAGCATGGTGGTGTTGGCCTTTTCCTGGCCATATGACTTGCCCAATAGGATCATCGGCAGGTGTGCGCACAGGCATTCGGTAACAGTGAGTCCGCCAGATTTGAGGATTGCCAGGTCACAGCCGTGCATAAGCGCTGCCATGTCATCGACGTAGTCAAGAACCGTGACGTTCTCGAGTTTCATGGCATCGAAAAGCGTTTTGAGACGGGTGGCATATTCGGCATCCTTGCCCGGCAAAAAGACAAAGTGCATGTCCTCGAAGCTGCGCAGGAAGGGGAGGGTGCGGTCCATCTCAGCGCGAAAGCGAACGTACGGTTGAGGCAAACTGGCCCCGGCCATTACCAGCACAACGAGCTTGTCTGTGGGGAGATTGAACTTCTCGAGTTCTTCCTCGCGATTGTAGTCCGTATCAAACCCGGCGCGAATGGGGATGCCCGTAATGCGGATCTTTGCCTCGGGAACCTTACGGGGTCGGAGTGTTTCGGCCATAAACTCGTTTGCCACGCAGAATAGGTCGGTGTCCTTATGGGGCCACCAACCCTCGACCTCGTAATCGGTCGGTACGCAAATGACGGGATAGTCGATGCCCGTAATGACGCGCGCGCCGACGGCGACGTTGGCTGCCGTGATATGTGTGGCTACCACGGCAATGGGCCTGCGAGTTCGAACGTATTCGTTAAATGCGGGGAACATGATGCGCGACCATGCCGTGCCACCGCCCCAAAGCAGGTGTCCGGTAAGGGTATAACGCCAGGTCAAGTCATAAATTGGGCGCGTGGCGCCGGTAAACGAGGCGGCCGTTTTGTTGCCGTCGAATTTTATGCGTCCAAAATCAAGGATATCGAGCACTTCAATCTCAACATCCTCGGGGATGCCATTGGTGCCGCGGATGTGGTCGAATGCCTGCGCAATCGCATTTGCGGCGGCCTTGTGGCCCGAGCCGACCGAGGCGTGCACGATAGTCACGAGAGGTTTTTGCTGAGCCAAGAGCGTGGTTTGTCCCGATTGGGGAGTGCTGTGCGTGAGCAGGGGAGCGTCATCGCTCGTCTGCGTCTGATCCATCGATATCTCCCCTTCATCTTTGTTTCACAGAGAATCATTGTAGTGCATGAGCGTCACGTTCGCATAAATTTGGGTATGAGCGCAAAGAACGCCAATCTTTCGACAGGAGGTCTCTTCATGACTACTCATCAGCCGATCGATGTTGCGATTATCGGCGGCGGGCCTGCGGGCTATGCTGCAGCCATTTACGCGGCGCGCGCCAACCTAACGACGACCGTGATAGAGCAAGGCATGTCGGGAGGACAGATCGCCACAACCAATGAGGTCGAGAACTATCCGGGTATTCCGCTCTTGAGTGGCGCCGAACTTGGCGAGCGTTTTCAGCAACATGCAGAGGGCCTGGGAGCACAGGTTGCATGGAGCATGGTGACGGGTATCGATTACGATGCGGATGCGGCGCTGTTTACGGTGCATCACGATATGGGCGATACACTGGCCTCGAGCGTTATCGCTTGCATGGGTGCCACGCCGCGATTTGCGGGTTTTGTTGGCGAGGATACGTATCGCGGTCGCGGCGTTTCGTATTGCGCGACGTGCGACGGCATGTTCTTTCGCGGCAAGCAGGTTTTTGTCATCGGCGGCGGCAATGCTGCCTGCGAGGAAGCCCTGTTCTTGTCAGAAATCGCCAGCAGCGTGACCATCGTCTTGCGCCGCGATCAGTTCCGTGCCCCCGATGGCGTGGTTCAAAAGGTGCTCGCAAAAGATAATATTTCAGTTAGGTACCAAACTAGTATTGTGGAACTATCAGGCGAGGCCATGCCCGCGACTATCACCTTTAAGGACAACGCTACCGGTGGCAGCTATTCCGAGTCCTTCGATCCTGGTTCGTTTGGCATTTTTGTCTTTGCTGGCACGCAGCCCCATACTGAGCTTGTAGAGCATCTGGTAGATCTGGCGCCCGACGGCGGTATTGTGACCGACGAATCGATGGCCACCCGCACACCTGGCTTATTTGCCGCCGGCGATATCCGCTCCAAGCGTTTACGTCAAGTTGTGACCGCCGTTTCGGACGGAGCCATAGCGGCTACCAGCGCATACGCTTTTCTACGCTGATAAGTACGATAATATATCTTATGTAAGGTTGTTATTTTACTTAAACGTCCAGCAGTAACGAGCTTGAGGCAACGTTGCTGTTGGACGTTTTGTTGTGCAAAAACAAGCCAGTTATCCTGCGGTCGGACCCGAGCCAAAGCCGACGATCATACCGTTCATCGTGGTATGCAAAACTAGATAATCTAGAATACAATATTGAAAACGAACGGAGGCACCATATGAATCACGTTAAACATGTCATTCCTATGTCCGATACGTCGGTTAGCATCAGCCCAGAGGATATTCAGCCCACGGTGCTACCTGATGCATTTATCCAGTCTGATATAGTCCGCAAACTCAATACGCTCAGCCTGCCGCGCTATAACCAGTTGCCGAATGTAACGCTCTACCGTGACCAGGTCATTGAGTACATCGAGCTGTGGATGGAGCCGCTTTCGATTTGTGTGGAACAGCCCGTCATTACGCCATCGATGATCAATAACTACGTAAAGGTCGGCCTCGTTCCCGCTCCGGTTAAAAAGCAATATGGTCGCGAGCAGATTGCGCGTCTCATCTCCATTTGTATCTTTAAGCAGGTGCTGCCCATCGCTGCGGTTCAGGCACTCTTTAACATTCAGCGCCTGAGCTATGATGCACCGACCGCCTTTGATTATGTGATTGATCAGCTCGAGGCATCGATTCGTGCGGCTTTTTCCATTGAGCAGGTTCCTGTTCCCGATACGGCTCATCAGGTCACTCGCGAGTCGCTGCTCGTTCGCAGTGCAGTATCGTCTTTTGTATCGAAGGCGTATCTAATGAGCTACCTAAAGTTCAATGGGTTTAATAGCTAACCGACGTATAAGAAGGGCGGGGCAAAGAGTCATCAGACACTTTGCCCCGCCCGTGTTTTTGTTTAGTTGGACGCTATTGGCCTGAAGCCACGCCCATGCCGTAGCCGATAATGAGCCCGTGCATCTCGGCATAGTATGAATCCAGTCCGTTGCAGGGCATGATGATGGTCTTGGAACCGGGCCAATGCTCCACAATGCGGCTGGCAAGTGCCTGGGCGCCCGCCTCATTTTCGACATGGTCGATTACGACCTCGCCGCCGGTAAAGCCCTCGGCCTCCATGGTGTCGACAATCTTGCCAAGCATCTTCTTTTCGCCACGGGTGTGACCGACGAGCTTAATCTCCCCCTCCTCGCTTGCCGTGCCTAAAACTCGAATGTTGAGTTTATTGGCGATAACTCCAGCTGCCTTGGGAATACGTCCGGCCTTGGCGAGATTTTCGTAATTGCACAGGCTAAAGAGGATCTTGCTGTTTAGTTCCAGCTCATCAAAATAGCTGCAGGCTTCCTCAAAAGGGACGTTGGGGTTGCTTGCGAGATAGCGGTCGAACAGCAGGAAGATCAGGTCCATTTTGCCGCCGGCTCCGCGTGAATTGACCAAATGAATCTGACGGTTCGGATCCTCGGCAAGAACCAAATCGCGTGCCGTGGCGGCGGCATTGTAGCTTCCCGAGACGCCCTCGGAGATGGGCATGCAAATTGTCTTGTCGGCAAGCCTAAAGAGTTCGGTCCACTCGCCTACGCTCGGGCAGGCGCTCGAAGAAGCGCTCGACTCAGCCTGCACGGCGCAATTGAGCTCGTGAACGTTGAGCGTGAGGTCATCGACGAACTCGCGCTCCCCCACTCGAATTTTAAGGGGTGCATATGCAAAGGTGGTATGGGGCGCGGTCGGTTGCCAATCGCGGAGGTTGCAGCTCGAATCGGAGATAAGTGCCCAGCTCATAGAGGGTCCTTTCTAGATGTTTCTCATTTATTATAGCCATCTTGCTTACCTTTGAAACGTGCATCTAGTATTGAAAACTAGCTCATTGGGATCATGTATGGAGCACGGTCACAAATAAATGAACCTCGCAGCCCAAAGGCCACGAGGTTCACATTCGTTTGCTATGCAGAGTGACTTAGTAGCGCACGAAAATGTAGTTGTTGTTCATGCCGGCTGCGACGGAGCTGATGATGACGCCCGTCTTGTAGTCGGAAGCATGGATCATCTGACCATTACCGATATAGATGCCAGTATGGTAGGAGTTAACCACGACATCGCCGGGTTGCGGGTCGGACACGCGGGTCCAACCCATGAAAGTGCCGGTGGTGCCCAGACGGCAGTAGCGGCCCGTGAGACAGTAGCTTACAAAACCGGAGCAGTCAAAGCTGTCCGGTCCAATGCCGCCCCAGGAATAAGCGCAACCAAGCTTGCTGTAGGCGCGCGAAACAACGGAGCCGCCGTCAACAGACTGGCTCGGTGCGGAAGGCGTCGGAGCCGGAGCGGGCGTCGAGGGCTGCGGCGTAGGAGCAGGAGCGGGCGCAGGCGTGTTGCCGCCGTTGTTGGTTGTGCCGCCGCCATTGTTGGTGTTCTCGGTCGTACCGGCGGTGTCGTTGCTTACCGTGGCCTTTTCGGCTGTGCTGGCATTTATGCCGGCCTGCAGCGCCGCATTGGCCTCGGCCTCGGCGGCAAGCTCGGCCTGCAGTTGCGAGTCCAGGGAACTGACGACGCTCTGAGCCTCGGCCTGCTGGGCGTTGAGCTCGTCGACTTTCTTCTGCGTCGCGGCGACGTTCTTCTCCTGCTCGGCCTGCTTATCAGTGAGCTGCTGCTTAAGGTCCTTGACATCCTGAATGGTCTGGGCCTGCTTGTCGGAAACCTTGCCGTAATAGAACAGACGGTTGAGCATGTCGCCCAGATCGTCGACGCCCGTCAGAACCTGAAGGAGACTCAGACCGCCGGTCTTGTACTCACCGGCAACGTAGCTCGAAAGCTTTGCCTGGCCCTCGGCAATCTCTTGCTGCTTTTGCGTGATCTCGCCTGCAGTCTGATCAAGCTCCTGCGTCTGTGCGGAGAGTTCTTCATGAATTTGCTGGGTCTGCGTGCCGATCTGCTCGAGTTTGGTACGAGCAGCGGCAAGGTCGGATGCGGTATCAGCATAGGCCGGAGCCGCGAGGCCCAGGCCCAAAACACAAGCGAGGGTTGCCGTAGCAGCGCAGCGTGCCATGTTTTTGTGCGTATTTGCTGTGCGCATGGAGCTTCCTTTCCGGTATCTAAGGGTAGCGGCTAGTCCACCGTTACCAGGCTAAAGAGCTCGACGTCCTCGTTGGAAGGCGTGAGCTTCTTGCGCGGGTTAAGAAACGCAAGCTCGAGGATACAACCGTAACCCACAAGCTTTGCGCCCATATCTCGCACCAGTTTACCTGTTGCCTCGACGGTTCCGCCCGTCGCGACCAAGTCGTCCAGAATCAACACGGTATCTTTAGAGGTAATGGCATCGGCGTGGATCTCGATAGAGTCGGTGCCATATTCGAGCTCGTAGCTCTCGCTCACCGTCTTGCGAGGCAGCTTGCCCGGCTTGCGTGCGGGCACAAAGCCAGCGCCCAGGGCGACGGCCACGGGCACGCCGACCATAAAGCCGCGAGCCTCGGGACCCACGACCTTGGTGATACCCTTACCGGCAAAATGCTCGGCCAGGGCATCTACCATGGCCTTTAGCGCTTCGGGATTACCAAAGAGCGGCGTGATGTCCTTAAAGACGACTCCGGGCTCGGGATAGTCGGGGATGTCGACGATGTGAGATTCGAAGTCGTACATGGTGTGACCTTTCATGGATTTCCGGGTGAACGGCGGCTATTTACCCGCTTTAGCAGACGAGCTGTGCGAGGGAACGACGACCTTGGACGGCTGCACAAGCGACTCGTCGTGCACGGCAACCGCGGGGACGCTTGCCCCATCGCTTTTAGCCTTGGTGGACTCGGAACGCGCGATCTCCTCATCGAGAGCATCGATGTCAGCGTCCTCGACCACGGCGTTGAGCGACTCAAAGACACGATTCTTAAGGAGCGCGGTGTGCACACCCTCGGTGAGGTCATGCAACTTTTTAAAAGCGCGCTCGAGCTTGGCGTCGCGCTCGTCATCGGAGGTATCCATGCCGAGCATACTCACGAGAACCTGCTCAAACATCGAAGACTCGCGGTTTGCCGACGATACGTACTGTCGTAGGTTGCGCGGCTCAATATGGAAGCGCGACAGCTCCGAGCAGTAACGGATAATCGGGAAATCTCGGCCATCGACGAGCTCTCGGTTCTGCGGGCTCTTGATGATGCGGATAAGATCGTTCTCGGCAAGGGAGCGGATAAACGAAATCTCGACGCCGAGCATATCGGGAATAGTCTCGATGGGATGCAGCTTTTGCTTGGTCTCCTTGGGCTCCGTCTTAAGCGGAACATCGGACAGAAGACCCACCTCGTAAGCCAAAGTGGACAGGTCCGTTGCGTTTTCCAAGCGCTGCTTAATGACGTTGAGCGGCATGTAGCGGGTCTTCTGCAAGTGCAGGATGACCTCGAGACGGTCAACGTCCTCCTTTGAGTACTGACGATAGCCCTTAGGCGTACGATGAGGGGTGATGAGCCCCTCATCTTCTAGAAATCTAATTTTTGAGTTCGATAGATCGGGGTATGCGCCTCGAAGAAGGTTGACGACTTGGCCGATACTCAGATAGTTTCGTTCGGCCATTACCTACTCACCGGTTTCGATGCGCTCCGGCGTGCTCTCGTGGTAGATGAGCGTGAACGTACCGATCTGAACGGAAGAGCCGTCGTGCAGCGGAGCACCGTTGACGATGGCGCCGTCAACCCAGGTGCCGTTGAGCGAGCCCAGATCCTCAATACGGGCGCCCAAGCCCTCACGAATAATGCGTGCGTGGCTGCGCGAGACGGTCATGTCGTTGAGGAAGATGCCGTTCGCGGGATCACGGCCGATGGTGGTCACGTCGTCCTCGAGCTCAAAGGCAGCTCCGGTCTGCGGTCCCTTGACGATGGACAGAACAGGAGCGGTGATGCGCACGTTGGCCATAAGGTCGGGAACGGTGACATCGCTCGAAGGAACGCGGAAAACGCAGGTAGCGTCCGCAGTCTTATCGTTCTGAGGCATATTGTTAACCTTGTTGTCCATGACAACCCCTATCTAACGCGGCCACGCCGCAAAGAATGAACCGTACGTAATCATACCCCAATGAATCAGTCTTCGATTTCGGGGTTGAGAAAGTCGGTGTCCTCGTCCTCGGGATGCGCGATGGCCTGTTTAATGGCCGCCCCTCCCTTAATGGAATAGATGACAGCGGTGAGCATGGAGAAGATCACGCCGCCGTACACAAAGAAGATGCCGAGGGGCACCGAGCTGCCGTTGAGGCCCGGGAATGCCGTGAACGTGGCGGGCAGCAGATGCCAGCCGTCCACGACGGGAAAGCCCAGCAGCATGAGCGAGAAGCCGGTCATGAGCAGTGCCGTGGCAATTTTCCCGGGAAAGACGACGTCGATGGGGCGACGGTGGTAGTGGCGTACGATGAGCGTGCCGATGCCCAGGTAGATATCGCGGCCGATGATGAGCACACAGACCCAGATGGGCAACTCGCCGCGGACTACCAGGCCCAGAACGCCCGTAAACAGCAGCGCACGGTCGCAAATGGGATCCATGACCTTGCCGAGCCACGAGACCGTTTTGGTCATGCGGGCAATTTGACCGTCCATCCAGTCGGTGGAAGCCGCGATGGCATAGATGACAATGGCGACGACACGGTTGTTGTCCGTCACAAACAGGTACAGGAAAACAAGCGTGAGGACCAGGCGCGTAAAGGTAATGAAATTGGAGATCGTGAAGATCTTATTCGACGGGTAATCGGAAGTGCCGATAAGCTCCTTTTTGATCTTCTTCTTGATGCCCACAGGACTCCCCCGCTGGTAAACGACAAAACTTTCGATACTATACCCGTTCTGGCGATGTCTATCCAGCGTAAGCATAGAGAGTCCAGACATATGGAGGACGGTATCGGGCAGGATGTCTATCGCTTTTGTGTACGTCAGCCTCCAAACATGTCATCAATTGTCGTATTTGGAGGGTGACGTACAAGTTTTTGTTGAGCGAAAGTATCGATTAATAAAGCCGTTGATTCTTCGTTGCTTACTTTATTGATTCTTAACAAAAAAGGTCAGGCACTAGGTGCCTGACCTGCAAACTTCTTGGCAGGACGACTGGATTCGAACCAGCGACCCCTTGACCCCCAGCGGGGTCAGAATGACCCTGACCTGTGCTTATTTTGTTAAAACACGCGCAGATAGCGCAAGTAGCGCATTTCCGCATTTGCAAATTTTACCAGCTCAGCGCGGTCTGTCCAGATAGCATATTTTCGGCTTCGAGGAGCGCGGTGCAGCCGATGATTTAATCAACGGGGGTAGGAGCCCCGAATCGTCGCCTCTCCGGGTTCCCGCAGGTGGGCCCGCCTGTTTCTAATCAACTGCGGATTTAGGAGCAGACATGCAGAACGAGAAATGCAGCAATAAAACCTTACGCGTATGCGGAGCCGGCGGCGTGAGGAAGAACAAGGGCAAATGGCAGGCTGTCGTGACGGTGGCCGACGAGATGACCGGGAAGAAGGTCCAGAGGACCAGGAACACCCGCGTGCCCTGCCTGAAGCAGAGCACGCGGGGAAAGGCGGCGGCGATGCGCGTCCTCGCGGAATTCAGGTCGGAGGTCGAGCTGGAACTCGCCGAGGCCGAGGAGGCGAGGGCCGCTATCGGCGCCGGGCTTCCCGCCGAACAGCGGGATGACTACGCCGCGCTGCCGCTTTCCGAGGCGCTCGAGAAGTTCATCGACTTCTGCCTGGAGATGAACAGGATCACCCCGACGACCCGCGACGACTACCACTACAGCGCCCTGCACATCGAGCGAGACGAGCTGGGTCTGGTCCCCGTGAACGAGGTGACGACCGACGACGTCAACGCGTGGTCGAGGCGCAGGATCGCCCTGGGCACGGCGCCGGACACGCTCAACAAGTCATTCAAGCTCGGCAAGCGGCTCTACGCCGTCCTGCTGAAGCGCAGCAACGACACGATCGGGAGGAACCCGTTCGACGGCGCCCTCGCGCCCAGGGTCATCGCCAGGCCCAGGAACGCGCTGCGCTCCGACCTCGTGCCGAAGCTCAACTCGGTGACCTCGATGATGCCGGACTCGACCTTCAGGCGGGCGGTCGTGCTCGCCCTGCACACCGGGATGCGCATCGGCGAGGTCTGCGGCCTGCGCTGGTGTGACGTCGACTTCGAGTCGGGGCTCATCACGGTCAGGCACTCGGTGGCCTACGTCAAGGACAGGGGCTCCTTCATCAAGGACACCAAGAACCACGACCTGAGGACGATCCCCGTCGACCCGGTGGGCCTGCTCCCCTTCCTGAAAGAGATCCACGAGATCGATTCGCAGAGGCTCCGGGAGGCATCGGCCCTCGGCCTGCGCGACCTCGCGGACAGCTACGTCGTGTCGCGGCCGGACGGCTCCTTCGCCACCACCAGTTACATCCGCAGGGCGTTCAAGACGTTCTCGGAGACCAACGGCCTCATGGGCACCAACGACGAGCTGATCACGTTCCACGGCCTGCGCCACACCTTCGCGACGCAGTGGATCCGCCACGGCGGCGACATCAAGGCGCTGCAGTCGATCTTCGGGCACAAGGACGCCATGGTCACGCTCAACGTCTACGCCGACATCGAGCCGATGTCCAAGATCCAGAACATGCTGCGCGTGTCGCCGAGCCTGTGGCGAGGCTACCTCGGCCTGAGGGTGGACCCCGGCCCCATGTTCCAGCAGAAGATTCGCGAGGCGATCGAGACGCTCGAGGCGTTCGGCTACGGCATCTCCGAGCCTGACGACCGCAACGTCCTCATCCGCGACGTTCAGACGATAAGCCGCCTCTACCCCACCGAGTACGCGGCAGTGCTGGGGGCCATCCCGACCGAGGCGACCGTGGTCGAGTAGAGGCCGAGACATGCGCTTTCCCAAATCCGTAGTGCAAGTACGGGAATGTGGAATCGCGTTAGATATATTCTACCCGGTCATCTCGGTGGCGCAAATCTTGGCACGGGTTTCCGCGAACGCGGACGCCCGTGCCCTTCTTTTTATGTTTACGCAAAGAGTCAGCGGGAATGCAGGTGAGGCCTCGCGGTTCAGGCCGGGGATTTTCAGCCGCGCCGCCCGATTTCGAATAAAGGCCTGCAGATGCAGACGGCTTTCGGGAGGCCCCGACGGCACCTCTCTCAAAAATGGGAGCATGGCCCGAGGGCGCCCATGGGCGGCCCTCCCGCCGTTCGGTTGGGCGGCGGCGTGTAGCCCCGTAGGCGTGTAGCCGTGTAGCGGTGTAGTGCGCTGCGGATGTAGACCTGTGGCGGCGTATGCCGAAACATATTCCCAATCCGGGAATGCACTTATATATAAGTGCAATCGTCTTGCCATAGACGGGAAACCCGTCGGCCGGGCGGGACCGGAGGGCCGGGCGGCGAATGCGAAAGGCCGGATGCAGCCGATGCCCTGAATGAGGTCCCAACACATGGGAGGGGCAGGTGAACCCATCTCTTTGGCCGCTCCCGAGGGCATGGATTTCCCAGCCCTCGCCCCCGAGGACATCTTGCAGACGATTCGCAGGTCTCCGAGCGGTAGGTGCCTGATGGAGCAGAGGGCCGCGCTGGCGTAGTTGCCGCACTTCGACGATATGGACGATGACGAGCTCCGCCAATTCGCCGCCCAAGTCAGGCCGTGATTTTATAGAATTCAGGGAGGACCGCTGTCACGTTCGCCGTTTAAGAAGGTGCCGCTTTGAAATATCTCGTCGAGGATTTCGATGATCCGGCAGATCCCGTCCAAGACTACGCCGAGGCCAAGCAAATCGTCCGAAAAGTACTCGGCTCCCACCCATCGGTGAGACAAGCTGCCACATGGCCATGGAAGCCTCATTTATTTGCGAAGAACATCGGCTAGCCGCAGGATTGAAATCATCGACCGATAAGTGAGTTCCACCTTTTCGCCCGCAAGCAGTCGTTTCGAGCCAATCTCATCTAGCCCCACAAGGCGAGAAAACAGCAAGCTACTCATCGTGCCCTCGTCAATTGATTCCTTTATGGTCTTCAAAACGTCCGTATCATGAAGCGACGCCGAGCTGTAGGGGGCAACACGAGCGGAACTCTCAATTAACGACGAGACAAAAGGATGGAGATGCTTTGGACATAGTCCATCAAACACCACATTCCCATTGTCATCCGAGCCGACCAGGCGCCAAGTATAATGATCGACCCAGTCATCTCCATCATATATGGCGTCCATGAGCAACTTCCCGTCTAGAGAGAGAAACCTATTTGGACATCGGGGCGCAAGACCGCAATCCATATCGGGCCTGCAGCAGCTCCAACCCAACGCACCACATAGGTTCCCTTTCGTACATGTGTATCAATCTGCCCCGAAATGCCGGTGAATGCAATTCTAGACCCGTTTGTCGGATAGCAATCGACGTATTCTTGATGGACATGACTATTCGTCACAAATCATTCAGCGTATCGCCGGGGTTCCAGTAATACTCGATGCATCGGGATGCCCTCATTCCCCATTTTTCGAAGTTGAATATGATGACAGGACGACTAGGTTTACAAGTCAAGCAAGTTAATAATCTATGTGGTCAATATAATACCGTTGAACCCGCGTATCGATACCGATCAGCCATTCGCCTCGCCCCCATCTTACGCATCTTCATCCGGTCTGTTACTTTTAATCTAACAATTCTTTGAGGAACGTAGGTGCTTCCAAATGTACTGTCGACTTCTTCTCAAACTAATCCTAAGAGACAAGGCCGTATGGATTTCCACGCTCGTTCTTGCTGCAGCCTTTTCCGTCCCCATTGCGTTCAATTCACCCATCTACGGCCCCTTCTTTATGAAGCAGGGCATGCAGGGCTTTGTCGACGCATTCAATACGCGCGCGCCCCAGGCCAGCGGCACAGACCTATCGCCAGAGCAGCAAGATGACGCTGAGCTTGCAAGATACGCGAACGCCGCCCTCGCCGCTCAAACCGACGCCGCCTTTCTCGACTCTGCCGAGAGCTACTACGCGCTCATGGACGAGGGCTTCCAATCCGGGTCCATCGTGGGGGACCAGGAGACCAATGACGCAGAGCTCGCATATTGCCGCGCTCTGAGCAGCTCCGGCATCGCGGATATCCCGGCCTCCGCAAACGACCTGCCGTTCCTCTCCTTCCTGCCCTACGCCATTGCCCAGGCGCCGTCCTTCCTTCCCTTCATCCCCTTCCTTCTCTCGTCGATACTCGTGCTCGGCGCCACAAGGCCCGGGACCCTGGCGGCAAAGGCGCCCGTGCCCAAATTCCGGCGCCTTATCCAAACCGTGTTTTCGATAATTGGCGCGGGGACCGCGATGCTCCTCGCCGGCCTTGCGCCCGGGAGTATTTACGCCTTGGCCCTAAACGGCTTCGGGCAGATCGGGTACCCGATCGCCTTCTTCCATAACGGCGCGCTCACTACCACGACCGCGGGAAACGTCTTCACGACCATACTTCTCGCGCTGCTCGCGGGTGGAACCTTGATATCCGTTTGTTCCGTCGTCCTATCGACCGCAACGAGGCGCGTCTTCGCGGGCCCCCTTACCTCCGCGTTGCTTGTCGCGGCCCCGGCATTCCCGTTATTGTCCGATTCGGCACTGGGGCATAATGCCGCGCTCGAGCTCCTGCCGCTGGCCGTGTTCTCGCCTATCGAGGCAACGGGTTACGTAGGATGCTTCCCGACAGAATTCATTGGCTCCGGTTCGGGCGGCGCATCGATGCTTGCCGTGGCCCTGGTATACGTCGCGGTCCTTTTCGCGGTCGGCGCCGTTGTGACGCGTTCGCCCAAACAGGCTGGACCCGCTAAAAAGCACCATGGGCTTGAGCTCCTGGACGTGAGCGTGGGATACGGGAGCACGACGATACTTTCGATCGGATCGCTTTCCTTGGGCCCGGGAACGGCGGCGGGGCTCGTCGCTCCCAACGGCTCGGGGAAAACCACCCTTCTTGAAGCGCTGTCGGGCCAATTTCCCACCCGCATCCGCTCGGGAAGCCTGTTGGCAGACGGAATCTACCAACGTCGATCAGCCGAATTCGCAGAACTCGTCTACCTGAGCTCTTCGGGCGGCGTGGATCTCTACCCCACGCTATCGGCCCGCGAGCACCTCTCTTTCGTTAGGGAGGCGTGGAAATCGGCCGCCGACATCGACTCGCTCTGCAGCTCCCTCGGAATCTCCTCATATCTCGACAAGCCGACCCGTAAACTCTCGACAGGAATGAAGCAGCAGGTAAAGCTTGCCATGGCGATATCGACCGGTTGCCCGTACCTTATCCTCGATGAACCGCTGAACGGCCTCGATCCGGGAAAACGGAAAACCTCCTGCGACGCGATGCGCAGCGAGGTGGCGCGGGGACGCAGCGTGCTCATTTCAAGCCATCTACTCGACGACCTGGCAGACCTCACCAACTCGTTCTACTTCATCGAAGCCGGCACGCTCGTGGAAAAGATCAAGTCGTCCTCGCAGACGCTCAAGCAGGAATACCTCGATACATACGAGGGAGGTGAATGACATGATAGGCAAGAGCTATGCAAAGATAGCGATTGTTGGCTTTGTACTTTGTCTTGCAATGGTGCTATGTGCATCATTTGCGAGGTATAGGTCCGAGCAGTCGTTCATCAATGGCGCTGAAAATGGGTTTGGCATAGACGGGATGTATGTCAACGATGGCGCGACCAAGCCGTCTATGGCGATTCTTGCAGGCGAAGATATGGAATGGCAAATCTGTAATGACGATGGCTCTTGTATGAGTGGTCGTTTGGCCGCAACGAGCGATCCGAATTCGTTTGATCTTCTCGACAATGATGGATCGGATTGCGGTTCAGTTCACCTGTCGTATGCATCACGAGACGGGATGGACGGCATTCTCTACGTCTCCCACGAGACTGGCGATTTCAAGATGCGCAGGACTAACCGAGTGCCGGCTTTTATCGAGGAGTGAGAATTCCTGGCGGTCTGCCGATCAGGCCGCCAGGGTATCGAACCCCGCATTCATCCGTACACACACGGATGAATGCGGGAAGTGTCCGGATGAAGTTGATAATCAAGGAAACAATACCGTTCTGCCTGGGACGGCTTTGGCCTGGACTTTAACTACAACATCGCAATCGACACTTATCAGCTCGCGCAACGCGCATGGCCAGATCTCGGACGCTGGTGCATGGAGGACCTTCGAGATTTACTGGACACCCAAAACGACGACGCACACCGCGTGCTCGCCGACTGCGAAGACGAGATGGCTGTCTACAATGCGATCAGAAACGGCGTGAAGTCCGGAGATCTTTCTGTGGAACTGCCGCGCCGTCGCGCGAGCCGACCGGGCGACCCGGGCAATCTGGCCCCGGATCTCCCGGTCGTATTCCTACGATATCGCCCCTAGATCACCAATGTGTCAGATAAAGAATGAGGCAATGGCTATGATCACGCCTACGGCAGATGCAGCGACTGCGCCTTTTTTCCTCTCCTTTAGTCCGACGAATAGGGTTGCCGTAAAGTAAAGGGCGGAAATGCAGTCTATGGCAAGCAAAACGAGTTCCTTGGGCGGTTTCAGCAAAAGGTCGCTAGCAAAGAGTAATGCAAGCAGGGCAAAGCCGATTGTGACCAAGTATCTTGATTGATTTTGCGACAGCATGGCAACTGCCTTTCAGAACATGCAAGTGAAAAGTCGGTACGATGTCATTGCGGTTGCAAACAAGCCGCCGTCAGGACCGGTTGTCACGAGACCGGCGATAACGCATTTTCTCGGTTTCCAGCTCATGACAGACCCCTCTCTCATGGTGCAACGCATACATTATGAGATATGCACATTATCTCGCTAATCAATTTCAATATCCATCATCCAACTAAAGAATACTGACTCACTGGTTCAGCGACGATGCGTTTTTACCCTCGCGTTCCCACTCGCCGCGTCGGCGGTCGGAAGGGTCTCCGTCTCGCAATCAGCGACCTTGTAACCGTATCTGTCGAGCCAGGCGGCAAGCACGTCCCAATCGACGCGCTTCCAGTCGCCGCCCGGCGCGTGCTGCATCACGAGGCCTCCGGCGACCATGAGCGCGTTGATATGCCCTCCTTGCAGGCCAGCGATGATCCCGCCGGTGCATACGATGCCAGGTCGCTGTGCCGGCATGGCGCAAACGTATTGGCCTTTGTGCCCCTTTTGGCAACTTTAGCATGGCTGTAGGTTAAACCAACCCACAGCCATGAGCACGTTAACGTAGTACTATGCTAATTACACGGATAAGGCAGGGGTATTTTTCTTTG
The DNA here is from genome assembly GCA_900541045.1 of uncultured Collinsella sp. Classification (GTDB taxonomy): domain Bacteria; phylum Actinomycetota; class Coriobacteriia; order Coriobacteriales; family Coriobacteriaceae; genus Collinsella. The sequence goes on along the minus strand of UQID01000022.1, from coordinate 1,705 downwards.
GCGAATAAATTTGTATTTCATGGCAAGGGGAGTGGCGTTAAGGTTTTCATCGCTATATCAGTTGCCGTGTTCGCATTCTCTGCGCTATTTCTAAAAGTGGAGCGTTGCCAAAAAGATAGCGGAGGTGACTATTCACATTTGTGGTTCGTGAGCGGATTGGTGTTGAACGTTGACAGCTCTGGCGATTTTACCATGTCGGTCGAAAGCGAAGATCCATATAACGACGGGTCTGATCGTCTGACCATTCTGGTTGATTCAGAACATACGCGCTATGTAAGCGATAGCCCCGTGAGCGTTGGGTCTAAAGTCAAGGTAGGCTATTTTCTCGATTCCCGAAAGAAAAATACGATTCGCTGCTCTTCTGTGGATGTGTTGGAATAATTTTTGAGTAACTATCAGTAAAAAGCTGCGAGCAAAGGCCGCTCCACGTGGGGCGGCCTTTTTGGTGGATAGACGTTGCGGAGGATGATTGATTGACGTTTTTACTCCGCATGGAAATCGAGTGAGGATTCTGTTCCGCGAGGGGCGTGTTTTGAGGCTCTTGGCGGTACGTAATTCTCGTTCGGCGTCTTGACGGGACAAAACCCTCGGTTGACTTTTTGAAGCGTCCCTAGAATCACTGTTACGATAAAAACGGGGGGGGTAACTCCGCGGACACGGCCTAGCGCGCTGCCATCCAGTGCCGATTCTGCCATACTCGCAATTCGGCGAGGATGAGGAGTATGAATTGATCGGGGCTTATAGGACAAAATGTGTGTCCTGTAAGCCCCAAGGATGACGATTCCAATACGGATGACGACACCAAAACCGGCATCGACGGCTCCATGGATGATTCGGATTCCAAATAGGCCCTGTTAGTTGAGCTACTTCTTTGCCGGTGTCGTATACGAAACCGCTATACCCGCGGCAATTGCCATGAGACAGCTCACGATGAATCCGAACTCATACTTCAAAACGTTTGTTGCGGTCAGGGCGATAATCAACACGGTCGCAATTTGCAGAATTATCATTATTGCGAAGAGATTGATTCCTTGTTTGGCCGAAGTCGCTGAGTGAGTTTGGCTTCGTTGATTCAGGTTGTAGCTGACAACAAAAGCGATCAGTTCGCTTGATACGGGGCCGACTACATAGAAAAAGATTGCGTCAATGAAGCCTATAGTGTTGTAAGTGTTGTAAGTTGTTTCGCCGGAAAAACAGCGTATAAAGCATATCCAAATCTTGGCTGATTCATGTATGAGTAGGAGAAGACCAAGAGCGTCAATATTGCTACTACCAGAAGTGCATTCAGGATAAATCGTTTGCTTTTCATCGATCGCTCCTTCCGGGTGACTCTTATATGTAATTCTACAACAGCCATTATTTTCAAAGAATATGACTGTCCTAAATAACGTGCACTTTCGCTGGAGGGTCGCTGTTTGGCGGCCCTCTTTTTTGCACAGGCGCGGTGGGATGGTAATATCGGGCGGGAGTCAGCCGCTCTGATAGAATCGTCCTTGCTGTCGGCAGCCCTCGTGCCGGGCAGAGCCCTCCATTTGATGGGAGGTGATGCCCATGACCGATTTCACCGAGCTCGTGAAGCTCCTGACCGCTATGGTCTCGCTCCTCACGGCCCTTGTCGGCCTTTCCAAGGCACTCAAGCAGGGCTCGAAGCCCAAAAAGAAAGGCCACCGTCGCTAAGACGATGACCCAACTTCATTAAGCAACG
>UQID01000021.1 GCA_900541045.1 uncultured Collinsella sp. | reverse complement strand
CGAGATTAGCGAGTGTCTCGTGGGCTCGGAGATGTGTATAAGAGACAGGGATGGAAGCGTCGAGCTGAATCAGGTTGAGGCGCTCCTCGCCCTCCTCCTCGTGGATGGCGCTGATCAGCATACCGCAGCTGGGAATACCCATCATCTTGCGCGGAGGCAGATTGGTGATGGCGAGCAAGGTCTTGCCGACCAGGTCCTCGGGCTCATAGTAGCCATGGATGCCGGAGAGGATGGTGCGGTCGGTGCCGGTGCCGTCGTCGAGCGTAAAGTTCAGCAGCTTCTTGGACTTCTTGACGGCCTCGCATGCCTTGACCTTCACAGCGCGGAAATCGCTCTTGGAGAAGGTATCAAAGTCGACGAACTCCTCGAACAGCGGCTCAACGGCGATCTTGGAGTAATCGAGCGTGGGCTTGAGCGGCTTGACGAACGGGCTTGTGGCGTTGCCGGCCTCGGCAGCCTTGGCAGCGGCGGCACCGGACTGGAAACCCTTCTCGGGCTTCATGTGCGGGAACAGCAGGACGTCGCGAATGGAAGCCTGGTTGGTGAGCAGCATGACCACGCGGTCGATGCCGATGCCGATGCCGCCCGCGGGAGGCATACCGTACTCGAGGGCGCGCACGTAGTCCTCGTCGTACTCCATAGCCTCGTCGTCGCCGCCGGCCTTCTCGGCCATCTGGGCAGCAAAGCGCTCGGCCTGGTCGACCGGGTCATTGAGCTCGGAGAATGCGTTGGCGTACTCATGGCCGGCGATGACCAGCTCAAAGCGGTGCGTCAGGCGCGGATCGTCCTCAAAACGCTTGGCAAGCGGGCTGACCTCGATGGGGTAATCGCATACGAAGGTCGGGTTGACGATGGTGTCCTCGCCCAGCTCATCGTAAATCTCGGCGATGATCTTGCCAGCAGTCCACTCGGGCTTAATCTCCAGGCCCTTCTCGCGTGCGGCGGCGGCAAGCTCCTCGACCGGCGTGTCGATGGTGACCTGCTTGCCGAGCACGTTCGAGACGATGTCGGTCATGGGACGGCTTGCCCACTCACCGGAAAGATCGATGGTCTGACCCTGGTACTCAATGACCTCGGGGTTGCCGATGGCCTTGTTGGCAGCCTTGATGACACCCTGGGCGAGCGCCTTCATGCCCTCGAGGTCGGAGAAGGCACGGTAGGCCTCCATCGTGGTGAACTCGGGGTTGTGGGTGAGGTCCATACCCTCGTTGCGGAAGATGCGGCCGATCTCGAAGACGCGCTCAAAGCCACCGACGATGCAGCGCTTGAGGTGCAGCTCGGTAGCAATGCGCAGGTAGCACTCCTGATCGAGCGCGTTGAAGTGCGTGATGAACGGCTTGGCCGTAGCGCCGCCCTGAATGGTCTGCAGGATGGGGGTCTCGACCTCCATGTAGCCGTCGGACTCCATAAAGCGGCGGAAGATGGAGAGAATCCGCGAGCGCTTGCGGAAGGTCTCGCGAACATCGTCGTTGGCAATCAGGTCGACATAGCGCTGACGATAGCGGGTCTCCTTGTCGGAGAGGCCGTGGAACTTCTCGGGCAGCGGGCGAACGGCCTTGGAGAGCAGCGTCGCGCTCTTGGGGGCAACGGAGAGCTGGCCGCGCTTGGTGCGAACAACCACGCCGGTCACGCCCAGGATATCGCCAAGGTCGAGAGCCTTGAGCGTATTCCAAGCTGCCTCGTCCATGTCGTTGATGCGGCAGAACAGCTGAATCTCGGCGGTAGCGTCGCGCACGACGATAAACATGATCTTGCCCTGACCGCGCTTGGCGACCACGCGGCCGCCGATCTTCACGACGTCCTCAGTATCCTCGCCATCGGCAAGATCGGCATATTTGGCCTCAATGTCGACGACATAGTCCTCGATCTCGGAGTGCTCGGGATAGGGGTTCTGGCCCGCCTCGAACAGGGCGGCGCGCTTTGCCAGACGCGTGGCGCGCTCGTCGTTGAGCGTCGAGGCCTGATCGGCGACGTTCTGGTTCTCTGCCATAAGTTAGCTCCTCAAACTAAAACGCTCCCCAGGATTCGGTCCCAGGGAGCGAAAACATACCTTTACGCGGGACCGTGGTCTAGCGTGCGATCTTTGCGATGGTGTAGACGCGGGTCTTGCCAGAAGGCGTAACGACCTCAACGGAGTCGCCCTCGCCGTGACCGATAATGGCGTGGCCGACCGGAGACTCGTTGGAGATCTTGTGCTCGAGCGAGTTGGTCTCGGTGGTACCGACGAGCGTGACTTCCATGACCTCACCGTTGGGATCGATCAGAGAAACGGTGGAACCGATGGAGACGGTCAGATCGCCCGTGGTGGCAGCAACCTGAGCGTTGGCGAGGATGGCCTGAATCTCGGCAATGCGAGCAGCATTCTGGGCCTGCTTGTCCTTGGCGGCATCGTACTCGGAGTTCTCCGAAAGGTCGCCGAACGCGCGGGCTTCCTTGATGTCTTCGACGATCTCCTTGGCGTAATCGCCCTCACGCCAAGCGAGCTCCTCGACGAGCTTCTGGCGGCCCTCAGCGGTCAGTACGATCTGGCTTGCGTCCATACGGATATCTCCCCAACTATGATGTAACGATCAACTGTCAACAAAACGAAAAAGACCGGCTAGCCTGCGGGCAAGCCGGTCAGGTGCTCACCCCAAAGGGATGGGACTACTCTGCGTCCGCGTCGATGTCCTCTGCCTGCTTTTTCTTGGCAGCAGCGAGCTTGGCCTCGAGCTCTGCGATCTCCTTGTCCTCCTTGGACTCCTCGACCACAACGTCCTCGGCCTGCTTGGTTTCGCCCTTATCGTCGCCCTCCATACCCTCGCGGATATTCTTGACGGTAGAGCCGAGAGACTTGCCGAGCTTCGGCAGGTTCTTAGGCCCGAAGATGATCAAGACAACGACGAGAATAATGATGAGCTCAGGAGCCCTCAGTCCAAACATGTAGACCTCCACAATACAGCGAGACAAGCTCGAATGAGTATACCGCGGGTGCCGCGGTATCACAACAATAGCTAAAAAAAGGGACCGCAAGAAGCGGTCCCTTCTCATGCTCTGGTCGGGTTGACTGGATTTGAACCAGCGACCCCTGCGTCCCGAACGCAGTGCTCTACCAAACTGAGCCACAACCCGTTAGCTCGACTATAGTAACAAAGATTTTCGTCGCGTGCTAGAGAAATTTTTATTTCTTTGGCGCGTCGATTTGAACCGTGTTGGGAATAAGCTCAGTCGCGCAGGCCCACCAGCCATTTTGCTGGGCAGCTCCCGCAAGATGGGCTGCTGCAGCGACGGTATCGCAAATGGCAAACGAGCAAGCACCCGAACCACACACGTCCACGGCAACGGTTCCCTCCTGTGCGCGCAGCCAGTCGAGAACTGCCTGAATCCGCGGCTCCATCTGCGCGGATATGACGCCCAGATTGTTATGAACGAGCGCATATGCCGCCTCGGCATCGCCGGCGCGTAAGACAGAAGCAATCGCATCGGGTTTTTCCGCGGGCACCGGGCTCTCATCAAATCGTCGATACGCTTCAACCGTTGAAATGCTCGTCTCGTGCGGTTTGACCAATACGACAGGTGTCGCCGGAAGCACAGGATACTCAGTGGCCAGCACATCTCCCCCGCCAACGTAGAATGCGGGACTCGTGTGCAAAAAGAACGGCACGTCGGCGCCGATACCGCGAGCGATGTCATCGAGCGCGGGGTCGGCGCGGTCGATACCCCACAGCTCGGCCAAGGCAACGATGACCGCAGCGGCATCCGTCGAGGGGCCTCCCAGGCCGGCGCACAGCGGGATACGCTTTTCGATCGTCACGCACACGTTGGCATCGCGACCGTAACGCTCGGCCATAGCGATTGCCGCCCGATAGGCCGTATTTTTTTGCATGGGAAAATCGGATGCCGGAACCGTCTGGACGGTCAACGCCTGCGCCGGCGTGACCGTCACGGTATCGGCTAGACCGACGGCTGCCATCAGGGAATCGACCCTGTGATAGCCGCGGGCGTCGCGCTCGGTATGAACCCCCAGATAGAGGTTAATCTTTGCCGGCGCGGTAAGGATGAGGGACCGATCGGTCACCGTTAGTGCTCCTCGAGCTGGTTGCCGAGCGGGGTAAAGATATGTTCGCCGCTCTCGGGGTCGAACAGTTCGACCTGGCCGGTAAGGACATCGATGTACTGGTAGGACTGACGCGATTTGCGGCCGCGACGCTCGTCAACCTCAACGATAAAGACAGCGGGGTGGACGCTCTTGATGGTGCCCATGCGCTCGATGACGCGGGTACGGCCCATGTTGGCCTTAACCTTGACGCGATCGCCCACCATATCGGTCAGCTTCTCGTGGATGTCGTCGACGTGATTGACTTCCATCTCTTCCATGAATAGGGCCTCCAGAGGGTGCAATTCAAAAAGAGGATAATACCCCTAAGATAGACAAAACTCTAATACTATAGCACCCTGTTGCAGCCATACGCAAGCAGCTAAAAAAGCCCGGTCCCAAATTGACTACTTACAGACTATCGGTGTCCAGGACGATGGTGAACGGACCGTCGTTGACCAGGTCGACCTTCATATCGGCGCCAAAGATACCGTGCGCCACATGCTCAACGTCCTGAGCGACGAGTGTCAAAAAGTACTCGTAAAGTTCGTTAGCGACATCGGGCGCGCCGGCGTCCGTAAACGACGGACGGCGGCCGTGGCGGCAGTCGGCAAACAGCGTGAACTGCGACACCACGAGCACCTCGCCGTCGACATCCGCCAGCGCCAAGTTGGTCTTGCCGTTCTCATCCTCGTTGATACGCAGCCCGCGGAGCTTGCCCCACAGCTTGTCGGCTTCGGCGCGTGTGTCGCCGTGGCCCACGCCCAGCAGCACCAGGTAGCCGCGTCCAATACGGCCCACGCACTCGCCGTCGACTGTCACGCCGGCGTTGAGCACGCGCTGTACCACCGCACGCACGGCCTACTCCTCGCCCGTCAGCTTGGCGGACAGATGCTCGAGCGCATGGAAACGATGGCTGATGGCGTTCTTCTCGTCCGCTGTGAGCTCGGCCATGGTCTTGCCCGGCGTATCGACCGGCAGGAACAGTGGATCGTAGCCAAAGCCGTAATCGCCGCGACCCTCGTGCGCGATAACGCCTTCGCAGGCGCCCTCGCCATAGGTGACCAGGCCGTCCGTATCGATAAGCGCGACGACGCTCATAAAGCGCGCGGTACGGTCCTCGTCTGCCACGCCTTCCAGGTTAACGAGAAGCTTGGCGTTGTTGGCGGCATCGTCGCCATGCACGCCCGCATAGCGCGCGCTATACACGCCCGGCTCGCCGTCCAACGCATCGACGACCAAACCGGAGTCGTCGGCGATGGCCATAAGGCCCGTCTCCTCGACCGCAGCCTGCGCCTTGATGATGGCGTTCTCCAAAAACGTCGTGCCGTTTTCCTCGGGGTCCTCAAAATCGCCCAGCTGGCCGAGCGCCACAAAGCGCACCTCGGGCATGACCTTGCCCAAAATGGCCTCGATCTCGGCGAGCTTATGGGCGTTGCCGGTTGCCACGACGATGGTCGCCGCCGGGTCGAGGGTGTCGATGTCAATCTTCTCAAGTGCCATAGCTGGCCTCCTTTGTCTCTATAGCAATGCCGAGTTGAGGACGACGAGGACTTCGGCCTCTCTCCCGTCTCAATCAACGGCAGTCTTATACTTCGACGTTTTCCCAGATAAAACCTGCCAAAATAAACCTGTCCCTTTTTGGCAGGTTAGGCGAGGGCTTGGCGCTGAAGCTCGATGAGCTCGGCGATACCCTTATCGCCCAGGTCGAGCAGGGCGTTGAGACGCTTGCGGTCGAAGGGCGCCTGCTCGCCGGTACCCTGGAGTTCGATCATCTCACCGGTATCGGTGGCGACGAGGTTCATGTCGACCTCGGCGTGGCTGTCCTCGGAATAATCCAAGTCGAGCAGGGTGTTGCCGTCGACGACGCCCATGGAAATGGCGGCAACCTGGCCCGTGAGCGGGATGCGCTCGAGTTTGCCCGCCTCGACCCACATGGCAAGGGCGTCGTGCAGCGCCACCCAGGCGCCGGTAATGCTCGCCGTACGCGTGCCGCCATCGGCCTGGATCACATCGCAGTCGACGGTAACGGTGTACTCGCCGAGCGCCTTCATATTGACGACGGTACGCAGGCTGCGGCCGATAAGCCGCTCGATCTCCATGGAGCGGCCCTTGCGGTTGGCATGCTCGCGCTTGCAGCGTTTACCGGTCGAGGCCGGTAGCATCGCATATTCCGCCGTTACCCAGCCGGCCTTGGCGCCCTTGCGCCAACCTGGCACACCCTCCTCGATGGTGGCGGCGCACAGTACGCGCGTGTCGCCGAACTCAGCCAGGCACGAGCCGTGGGCGTGCTTCATGACGCCGCGGGTGAGCTTAACGGGGCGCAGCTCGTTGACGGCGCGGCCGTTGGCGCGGTTGACCTGCATGTATTCCATGGAACTATCCTTTCGGCAAAAGATGTGGCGAAGCCTCCGGCAACATTGCGAGCCTAACCGAGTTCGTCGATATCGACATGCTCGATGCTTTTAAGCGGCTGGCCAAAGATAAAGCTACCCGCCACCGCAAACTCGGCAATGTTGTCAGACGTGGTGGCAAAGCGATGCTGTGGCTCGGCGGTATCGCCCGCCAGCTGCTCACGGCGCGTGAGGATATCGGTCAGCTCGCGGGTGGTCTCCTCGGCGGAGCTCACCACGCGCACCCCGGGTCCTAGCGCATGGCGGATGGGACCCACCAGCAGCGGGAAATGCGTGCAGCCGAGTACCACGGTATCAATGCCACGATCGTGCAGCGGCTCGACTGTGGCGCCGACCAGCGCGCGAACGGCTGGCGTATCAAAAATATCCTCGTTCTCGAGCCACTGCTCCTGCAGATGCGCGCCCGAGGCGAGCTCGTGCTCGACGACCTCGACAAAGCTCGAAGCCGGGCAGCCATACACATCGACACCAGCATCCAAATCCTGGATGGCGCGCGTGTAGGCGCCCGAGCGAATGGTGAGGTTGGTGGCGAGCACGCCCACGCGACGCGTACGCGTGCTGTTGATGGCGGCGCGTGCGCCCGGGGCGATCACGCCGATCACGGGAACGTCAAGCACTTGCTGAGCCAAACGCAAGGCCGCGGCGGTCGCCGTGTTGCAGGCGATGACCATGATCTTAACGTCGTGCCTCGATAGCCAGCGGCCCGCCTGCAGCGCAAACGAGCGAACCTCGTCCTCGGTGCGGGTGCCATAAGGGCAGCGCTTAGTGTCACCGAAATAGTAGACGGACTCGTGCGGAAGTGCCGTTGCGATCGCTCGCGCGACCGTCAAGCCGCCCAAGCCCGAGTCGAACACGCCGATCGGACGCGTGTCCCCGGCCATATTATCGATATCGGACATTACCTCACCAGATTCTCTCTCGAAAAATGCGACCATGCGTGATGCGTCGCGCTACGAACGGGCCGCGACCAACAGCTCGGCCGTTGCCACCCAACCGTCGACAATCTTGCCGCGCGTAATATAGGCATTGTCGCAGGCATCCAAGAACTCCGGGGCACCGGCGCTCGTCAGACCGTTCTCGACCAGGCAGAACATGCCAACATGGTCGGCCATGTAGAAGTCGGACTCGGAGTCGCCGAGCGCAAGCGTCTCCTCGCGCTCGATCCCCAGGTGCTCGCAGAAGCGCGCAATGGCAACGCCTTTGTTGAGACCCGCCGGATTGATGTTGAAGGCGCGGCCGTCCTCAACGCGATTAAGCTCGAGCGTCGTCGGCTTGGACAGGTGAGTCAGATGGCCGTTGCAAGCCCAGACCAGACCGCAGCCGGCCTCGTCCAGGATGGCCTGGACCTCATCGTCGGGCACATCGCCGCGCATGCCGACGGTGACCTCACGGTACTTGTAGCCGGTCGACATGTCGTTGTGGTATTCGATCTTGTGCGGCCAGCGGGCAAGGATCTTCTCGCACACGCCGGTCTGCTCGATCACCTGGTGCGGCGTGAGACCGCAGGCGGGGTCGTAGGGCATGTCGCCCGTCAGGTACTCCCAGTCGTTGGCCTTGAGGTCGTACATGACCAGGCCGCCCATCTCGCCGATGTAGGAGTTGAGGCCGAGCACGCGGGCGTCCTCATGGATCATGGTGCGATTGCGACCCGAGGTGGGAACCACCTGGATGCCGGCACGGGCGAGCGCGACAACCGCCTCGACGAGCTTGGTCGAGGGATTGCCGTCGTTATCGCGCAGCACGCACGAGCCGGGGGCGAGCATCGTGGCGTCCAGATCGGTAAAGACATACTTGACCTTGGCAAGGCGCTCGCGCATCTCGCCCGAAAGCTCGGCAACGGTCGGCAGGATGTTGTGGGACATGGTCACTCCGTTTACATAGAAGGGGCTGGTCTAGGCGTCGTACGCCGCAAGGGTGCGCTTGAGAATCGAACCGTCGCGCTCACAAGGCTCGGGTCCGTTCTTGCGCAGCATACACTCTTCCTCGCCCTTACCGGTCACGATGACCACGGCAGGACGGACAGTTTCGCGCACGGCAGTCTCGATAGCGGCAACGCGATCAGTCACGATTTGCCAGTTATCATTTCCCTGCGCTTGAACGTTGCGCGCGATCTCGGCGCAGATGTCCTCGACATCCTCGGGGCCGGGGTCATCCTCGGTAATCACGATTCGGTCGGCATACTTGCCAGCGGCGATGCCCATCGTGGTGCGTCGATCGACACCCTTACCGCCCGTAGCGCCAAATACAACCGCCAGCTCGCGCTCGGGATAGTTCTCGCGCAAGTCGCGCAGGAGTGTCTCGAGGCTCATGCCGTTATGTGCAAAATCGACGATGCCCAGGATTTTGCCCGATACGGACGGATAGAGCTCCATACGACCGGGAACGAAGACGCCCTCAAAGCCATGGACGATACCCTCTTCGGAAATGCCCAGGGCCTCGGCGCAGGCAATAGCGGCAAGCGCGTTGGACACATTGAACTTAACCGGCGTGGGAATCACAATGTCACGCGTAAAACGGGGCGTGCGCACCGTTGCCACCACGCCGCAGTCGCCATTGCGAATCGCCAGCGCAAGCACGTCGGCACGCTCGTCGGTCAGGGAGAACGTCACCGTACGTTCGCAACGAGATGCCGCCTCGAGCACGCGATCGACCTTATCCATATCGAGATTGACCACGGCAAAACGGCTCTGCAAGAAGATTTTGAGCTTGCTGGCAAAGTAATCCTCGAGCGTCGGATGCTCAATCGGCGAAATGTGATCCTCGCCGATATTGGTAAAGGCGCCGACTTCAAAGTCAATCTTGCCCGTACGCTCGTATTTGAGGCCCTGACTCGATGCCTCCATAACCAGCCACGGGGCACCCGCCTCCGCAGCATGCGCGATGCGAGACTGCAGCAGGAAGGATTCGGGGGTCGTCAGCTTGGAAGGGCCCGTCTCGATGCCGTCGTCGAACTCAATGCCCGTATTAAGAGCGGGTCGATGACAGCCCGTAAGCTTGGCCTCGTTGGCGAGGATGCCGCGCAGATAAAAGCTGCAGGTCGACTTGCCCTTGGTGCCTGTAAAGGCGCAGACCTTCACCTTACCCGACGGGTGCCCATAAAAGGCATCTGCCACCACGGCGAGCGTGCGACGAATATCGCTCACAATCACCGCGGGAAGATCAACATCGTAATCGACCTCGGAAACGTAGGCCACGGCGCCATCGGCGATTGCCGAAAGCAGGTACTCGCGCTTAAACGCACGGCCTTTGCAGACAAACAACGTGCCCGGACGCACCTGGCGCGAGTCATCGGTCGCAAACTCAATGCGCTGGTCGCACGAAGCGCTCGGTCTGGAAACAACAAGGTCATCTTCCTCGAGCAACTCTATATAGCGCATCAGAGTTAGCTTCTCTTGTGTCGGACTCGACATACAAAGACCTCTCTCGCTAAATTCAGCCTTAAAGGGCAGAAGGCGTCCCGCGGCAGAAACGATGAAACATTCTGTATTATCAACCATCCTAATATGCCACCTGACCTTGCGCGCATCACAGCCTTCTAAAAAATTGCATGGACTGTGCCGTGGTCTAATAAATGGCAACAGTGTTCACCCCGTGTAAAACCAAGGAAATCTGGGTGCTGTTCTTTAACATAGCGTTCGCAACCACGTCCCGCCGCTTCGCCTGAAGATCGGGACGTGGTTTTTTCGGTTCGCTCGGCGCTTATGCCCTATCACGAAACAAAAGATTGGCATGATAGTAAAGATTATTTGACATCAGCTGCCGCAATCCTTGCGGCAGTACACCTGAGCCGTCAGCAGAAAGGATCTTGCATGTGCGGTTTTGTCGGTTTTACCGGTACAGATGAACAGAGTGAGCTGGTTCTCACGGCCATGATGAATCGCATCATCCACCGTGGTCCCGATATGGGCGGCCAGCATATCGTCGACAACGTTGCCCTTGGTTTTCGTCGTCTTTCGATTCTCGATCTTTCCGAAGCTGGAGCTCAGCCCATGTCGAGCGACGACGGCAAGGTCACGATCGTCTTCAACGGAGAGATCTACAACTTCCAGGAGCTTCGCGCCGAGCTGGAGGCAGCCGGCTACGCCTTCCACTGCAACGCCGATACCGAGGTCCTGGTACACGGTTACGAGGAGTGGGGCGAGGACCTGGTCAACCGCCTACGCGGCATGTACGCGTTCGTGATCCACGACCAGAACAAGAACAAGCTCTTTGGCGCTCGTGACATCTTTGGTATCAAGCCGTTTTATTACTACCAGGCATCCGATGGCTCGCTGCTGTTTGGCTCCGAGATCAAGAGCTTCCTGGACCATCCCAAGTTTGAGAAGGCTGTCAACCACGACGCGCTGCGCCCCTACCTGACGCTGCAATTCCCCGCCACGGAGGAGACCTTCTTTAGGGGCGTGTTCAAGCTTGCCCCGGCGCATTGCTTTACATATGACCTGACGACCAACACCATGGACATCAAGCGTTACTGGAGCTGTGACTTCACCGACGACAACTCCAAGACCTTCGAGGAGTACGTGGACGAGTGCGACAAGGTCGTGCACGAAAGCGTCGCTGCGCACCGAATCGCCGATGTTAAGGTGGGCTCGTTTCTTTCTGGCGGCGTGGACTCCAGCTACATTGCCGCCTGCCTTATGCCCGACACCACGTATTCTGTCGGCTTCGATTACAAGAACTTCAACGAGACCAACTACGCTGCCGAGCTTTCCGACAAGCTGGGCATCAAGAACGTGCGCAAGATGATTACCGCCGACGAGTTCTTCGATGCACTGCCCGATATCCAGTATCACATGGACGAGCCGCAATCGAACCTGTCCAGCGTGCCGCTGTACTATCTGGCGCAGATGGCTTCCGAGGAGGTCACCGTCGTCCTTTCGGGCGAGGGTGCCGACGAGCTGTTTGCCGGCTACGAGTGGTACGAGGACACCCCCGAGATGCGCTCCTTTAAGAAGCGCGTGCCGCTCGGCGTGCGTCGTGCCCTGGGCTCGCTCGTTCAGCATCTCCCCTACTTTAAGGGTCACAACTTCCTGACCAAGTGCGCCGAAGTTCCCGAGCGCTGGTATGTGGGTCAGGCAAAGGTGTTCGATCCCTCCGAGGTCGACAAGGTGCTCAAGCCCGCTTATGACACCGGCAAGAACGCCGCGGAGATGTGCGCCGAGTACTACAAGCAGGTTCCCAACTGCTGCGAGCTTTCTAAGAAGCAATACCTGGATATGAACATGTGGCTGCCGGGCGACATCCTGCTCAAGGCAGACAAGATGTGCATGGCGCATTCTCTGGAGCTTCGCGTCCCGTTCCTGGACAAGAAGGTCATGGAGTTTGCCGAGCACATTCCCGCCAACTACCGTGTTAACGAAGAAGGCTGCAAGCTCGTTCTGCGTCACGCTGCCAACCGCACGCTGCCCGACGAGTGGGCAACGCGCAAGAAGGTGGGCTTCCCCGTACCGGTCAAGTTCTGGCTGCGCGAGCAAAAGTACTACGACTACGTAAAGGAATACTTCACCGCACCATGGGCTGCCGATTTCTTTGACACCGATGCACTCATGAAACTGCTTGACGATCACTTTGAGGGTCGCGCGCTCAACCAGCGCAAGATCTATACCACACTGACGTTCCTCATCTGGTATAAGCGCTTCTTTATCGACGAGGACACGGACGCCGAAGTCGCCGCGTAAGTTTCGTTATGAATTAGCAGTGAACAGCCCAGGGTTTCCGCTATACTCAATCCCTGCGGGCGATTGGCGCAACGGTTAGCGCAGGTGCTTTACACGCACAAGGCTGGGGGTTCGAATCCCTCATCGCCCACCATTGAATTGTTAGGCCTCCAGTGATGGAGGCCTTTCTTTTTTGTGCCCGGTACATGGGATTCGAACCCGCAAGGGTGCGGAGCTGAGGAAACGCGAAGCGTTTTCCAGCGCAGCACGCGAGGGCCGAAGGCCCGAAGCGGGGAGCGGGCGGCGAAATGGACCCTTGGCGAATACCCATGTGCAAAAAATGCCAAATATGAGTACTGCTACCATTTTGGTAGCAGCGTTTTCGAAGTCATAAAAGGCAAATCCGACATTAGAACGACGACTGATAGTCCAGTTAAGCCAATTTAGTTACTACAAAACTGGACATATGTGGCCCAACTCATCTAAAAACGTCTAATTTATATGTTACGAAGTTAGTGCCCGTACTCATATTTGCCACTTTTTGCACACGGCCTATCCCAGCCATGGTAAATCGATAACAAAACGGGCTCCAGACCGCTGAATCGTGCCGCATATGGCACGTCCGCAGTCCGGAACCCGGTCCAAATTGAGTTATTGCGCTGTGTTAGGCCAAAACGTCCGACAAAATCTCGATCAGGCTGTCCACGTCAGCTTCCTCGCAGACAAGCGGCGGCAGGAAACGCAGCGTGTGGACACCAGTAGCGTTAATCACGGCGCCGGCGGCCAGCGCGCGGGCAACAATATCATGTGCATCACCCGCAGTCTCATCCAAATCGCAGCCGAGCATTAAGCCGCGACCGCGTACCTCGACCACTTGCGGCAGCTTGGTGAGTTTTGCCTCCATATAAGCACCCACCTTGGCAGCATGCTCGGCATAATCGCCGCGCACGAGCGCGGAGAGCGTCGCGGCGCACGCCGCGACAGCCAAGCAGCTACCGCCAAAGGTCGAACCGTGGTCACCCGGCTTAAACACGTCGGCGATCTCTTTCTTTGCCACCACGGCGCCCATGGGAACGCCGTCGGCGATGCCCTTGGCAAGACTCATGATGTCGGGCTCCACGCCATAGGTCTGGAATGCAAACGGCTTGCCGGAGCGGAAGATGCCACACTGGACCTCGTCGGCGATAAGAACGGCGCCCACCTCGTGTGCCAAGTCGCGCGCTGCCGCCATAAACTCCTCGGTCATGGGGTGCACACCGCTCTCGCCCTGAATAGGCTCGAGCATGACGGCGCAGACCTCGCTTCCCAGCTGCTTAAAGATCGAACGCAGTTCGTCGACATCGTTGGGCGTGCAGGCCACAAAACCGCCCGGCAGCGGACGGAAGCTATCCTGCAGCCAATCCTGCATGGTGGCGGCAATGGTCTCGAGCGTACGGCCGTGGAAGCCGCCGCGCATGCACACGATGGTGTTGCCACCGTTACCAGCACGCTTGGCGTACAGACGCGCGAGCTTCATCGAGCCCTCGTTGGCTTCGGCACCAGAATTGGCAAAGAACGCCTCCCATACCTGCTCGCCCGCCGTCGGAGCGCCGAGCGCAGCTGCCGTGGTCTCATCGCCGGCAGCAATGGCATCGGCAATCACGCGTGCACTGTCCACGTCGTCGTTAGCGAGCTTGGACAGCAGCGCCGCGACCTGTCCACGCTGCTCGATGTAGAAGTAGTTAGACACATGCAGAAGCTTTTTGGTCTGTGCCTCGAGCGCCGAGAGCACTGCAGGATTACCGTGGCCTAGGCTGCACACGCCGATGCCGGCAAGAAAGTCGAGGTACTCACGGCCATCGTCGCCGGTGAGCTTCATGCCGTGACCCTCGACAAACTCGACCGGAGAGCGGCCAAAGGTATGCATAACGTAATGGGATTCAAGCGATTGCTGAGCTGCAAGTGACATGGGATGCCTTTCGTTGGGCGCCAGACGGCGCGGGGCTATGGGTGCAGGAATGGGGCGGCTGCGGGTCAGCTAGACCGTCTGGAGCTTCTCGACCTCGTCGAGGTTCTCGGTCAGGCGCGCGGCAAACGTCGAAAGCGGGTGCGGATGCGTATCGAATTCGTAGGCCGTCTCGGTGGAGTGGATCACGGTACCGACGCCGGCATCGGTCAGCAGCTCCAGCAGCAGCGAGTGCGGCGTCGTGCCGTTGATGATGTGGGCTCGGAACACGCCAGCGGATAGTGCATCGACGGCGGCGCGCAGCTTGGGGATCATGCCCTTGTCGACCTCGCCGCCGTAGAGCATCTCATTGACCTCGTCGAGCGTCAGGTTGGAGATAAGCGAATCCTTGTCGCTAAAGTCCTTGTACAGGCCGTCCACGTCGGTCAAGAAAATCGCCTTGTGCGCATGGAGTGCCGCGGCAACGGCACCGGCGGCGGTATCGGCGTTAATGTTGAAAAAGCCGCCGTCCTCCCCCGCCGCGACGGTAGCGATGACGGGGATGTACTCGCTATCGAGCAGGCGCTCGATATAGTCGGTGTTGACGTGCGTGACCTTGCCCACGCGACCGAGCTCGGGATCGAGCGGCTCGGCGATGAGCGTGCCGGCGTCGCTGCCCGACACGCCCACGGCCAGGTTGCCGTGCTGGTTGATGGCAGCGACCAGCTCCTGGT
The DNA here is from genome assembly GCA_900541045.1 of uncultured Collinsella sp. Classification (GTDB taxonomy): domain Bacteria; phylum Actinomycetota; class Coriobacteriia; order Coriobacteriales; family Coriobacteriaceae; genus Collinsella. The sequence goes on along the minus strand of UQID01000021.1, from coordinate 29,573 downwards.
TGACCTTGCCGCCCAGCACCTCGCGCACGATATCCATGGTATCCGGCGTGGTCACGCGCTGGCCGTTCTTAAATTCGACGGGAATATCGTAATGGCTGAGCGCCTCGTTGATGGCCTTGCCGCCGCCATGCACGATAACGGGGCGCATGCCGATGATCTTGAGCAGAACGATATCGCTCATCACGTCGCGGCGCAGTTGCTCGTCGACCATGGCGGCACCGCCGTACTTGATAACGACCGTCTTGCCGGTCAGGTTTTTAATCCACGGCAGCGCCTCAAACAGCAGCTGCGCGGTTGCTTCGTTGGATTCGCTGGAACGACAATCGCGTGCGAATTTCATAATCTGCCTCGTCTTTCGTATCGTTATCGCACTGCGCTCCGCCTTCGCAATCGTGACAGGACGCACGGCATGCCTGGAGTCTAGGAACGGTAGTCGCCGTTGATGGAGATGTACTCGTGCGTGAGGTCGCAGGTCCACACGGTCGTTGCCGCGTCGCCTGCACCGAGGTCGGCCGAGATCACAATCTCGGGCGCCTCAAAGCGACGCAGCGCCTCGTCCTCGTCAAAGGGAACGGTCAGGCCATCACGGCAGACGGGCATACCCATCATGTCGATGGAAACATCTTCCTGGTTAAACTGCACGCCACACTTGCCAAGTGCCATGGCGACGCGACCCCAGTTGCAGTCGTGGCCGGCGATGCAGGTCTTGACGAGCGGCGAGTTGGCGACAGCACGAGCGGCGATATCGGCCTCCTCGTCGTTCACGGCGCCGGTAACATTGACCGTCACGAGCTTGGACGCACCCTCGCCGTCGGCGGCGATGTTGCGCGCCAGGCTCTCGCATACCTCGTGCACGGCAAATGCCAGCTCGTCAAAGGCGTCAGTGCCCTCGACGATGGCCTCGGCATCCGCGGCAGCAGTGCCGGAGGCAAGCATGATGCAGGTGTCGTTGGTCGAGGTATCGGAGTCGACCGTTACCTTATTAAAAGTCTGCTTCACAGTCGAGAGCAGCAGGGCATGAAGCGCCGCCGGCTCGACGGGGGCATCGGTAGTAATGACCGCGATCATGGTGGCCATATTGGGCATGATCATGCCCGAGCCCTTGCACATGCCGCCCACCGTATAAGCGTTGCCCGCATGGCCCGCGGCCTCACTACGATAGCGAACGGCGTACTCCTTGGAGTGGCTATCGGTGGTCATGATGGCACGGGCGGCATCGACGCCACCATGAGCGGAGAGCGCCTCATAAGCTGCCGGAATCGCCGTCTCAAACGTGTCGATCGGCAGAATCTGGCCAATCACGCCCGTGGAGGCGACCAGGATTTGCTGAGGCTCGCAGCCGATGACCTGCGAGGCGATGTTGCACGTCTCGCGCGCGCAGGCAAGGCCCGTCTCACCGGTGGCCGCGTTGGCGTTACCGGAATTGACCGTGACACCGGCGATGATGCCGTAGCCCTTATCGGCACCGCCCAGGTTGGCGCGGCTCACCTGCACAGGCGCCGCACAAAAGCGGTTAGTCGTAAACACGCCGGCCCCGGGACAGGGTTTATCGGGCACGACGAACGCGTAATCCAAGCGCTCGGGATTCTTGCGGAATCCGGCATGGATGCCCGCCGCCTTAAAGCCGGCTGCCGCCGTTACGCCGCCCTCTACGGCACGAATCTTGATATCGAGCTGCTCTGTATTCATCGTCTTTATGACTCCTTATGTCAAACAAAAAATGGGCATCGGTTGGCGCGCCATGCCAGCCACAATCATGAGACCAGCTTAAGAGTGGCGCCCCACTCGATGCCCGACTACCAAATCGTCAACAATCGAATGTGCTACACCGGGCACGCCACTGTGGGCAAGCCTCGTCGCTCGTCAAAACCAAAGACGATGTTGGCGCACTGGACCGCCTGGCCTGCTGCACCCTTGCACAGATTGTCGATGGCGCCCGTAGCCACCAGAACGCCCGCGCGTTTGTTGAGCGCAAGGCCGATCTGGGCGGCGTTGGTGCCGACGACCGAAGCCGTCTTGGGCTGCTGGCCGGCATCGAGTACGCGCACGAAGGTGCGACCGGCGTAGAACTGCTTGTAATGGTCGACAACGTCCTCAAGGGTCAAGGTATCGATAGCCTGCGGCGTAAGCGGCATCGTCACCGTGGAGAGCAGACCGCGCTTGAGCGGTGCCAGATGCGGGATGAAGACGATGCGGTCGGTTAGGCCCAAGATCTGCTCGATTTCGGGCGTGTGACGATGCTTGCCCACGCCATAGGCCTCCAGGTTTTCGTCCGCGCTGCAAAAATGCGTACGGGCGTTGCAGGACTTACCGGCACCCGTTACACCGCTGATAGCGTCAACGATCACGGGGCCGCTCTGGGCAACCCAGCCGGCGCGCACGGCAGGCGCGGCGGCAAGGCTCGTTGCGGTGGGATAGCAACCGGCGCAGGCGACCAGTACGGGCTTGCCGTCGGCGCGGTCGGATGCAGCAGTCTTCAAATCCTGGCAAAACAGCTCGGGCAGACCAAAGGCGCGGCTCTTGAGTAGCTCGGGGCTTGTGTGCTCAGCGGCATACCAAGCCTCAAAGGTGGCCGGATCGCTCAGGCGGTAGTCGGCCGAGAGGTCAATGCAGGAGACTCCCGCGGCAAGCAGGGCGGGCACCTGTGCCATGGCAGCCGTGTGCGGCACGGCCAAAAAGACCGCGTCGCAGTTCTTGAGCTCGGGGGCATCGTGCGTCGTGAAGACAAGATCGCTCACGCCGGCGAAACTCGGGTACACCGCGGACAGCGGCTGGCCGGCATCGGCGTTGGACGTAATGGCAGCAAGTTCAAACTCGGGATGACCGAGGACGAGGCGAATGAGCTCGGCGCCGGCATATCCAGCCGCACCGACGACTCCAACCTTTAAAGACATATCGGACTCCTTGTCTGCAGTTATGCACCAATGCGCATCCCGCAGCCGTCGTTATGAAGTGGGTTGAAACTTTAGCACCAAAAGATGCATATATACGCAAATCTTTTACATATTCATGCATTGAAACAGTCCCGACACATTCACTCGAAGGAATTGACAAATAAATGCGGGCCCCATATTGCCCAGTGCACCTTACGGTCACGTTGCAATGTGGGGCCCGCTACATGCGAGAATTTGAATTGTCGAAGCTTGCTGAGAGACTCGTTTAGAGCTCGACCGGCACCCATTCGTCATGGTTGCAGACAAAGGCCTCGGGTTCCTCCACGCTAAAGAAGACGAGCGTGGGATCGTCTGCGCCCTCGTAGTGCTCGCCTAGGCGCTCCAGGTGCTTCCAGCCTGCCTCGCGCATATCGGGAGCGGCTTGGTCATCCAGACCCGCACGCCCGCGCAAGATGAGCCAGCCATGGCCCGGCCACCAACTCGTGGCCTCAAAGCGTTGATTTTGCAGCAGCTCTTGCCACACGTCTTTGGTGCGCGCCGTTACAAACCACAGCTTGCCGTCCTGGATCTGCGCAAACGAAAACGGACGCACATGCGGCTGTCCGTCAACGCTCGTCGCCAAATACCATGCCGGCACCGACGTCAGATACTCCAACACCGTATTCAATCCGTCCATGTGTCCTCCTGGCACTAGTCTTTTTGGGTCGGGGCTGCTTTAGCTACCCTAGGGTTTAAGCTCCAGGCGCTCCTCGCTGCCGTCGATATCACAGAAGCGGGCGGCGATATTGCGCACCGAGAAAAACGCAAGGCGGCCGTCGTTGGCACCCTCGTGGTCTTCGCCGATGCCCACCATGTGCTTAAAGCCGGCTTGGCGCACCCGGTCGCTCACGACCGCGTCGTCCTCGAGCGCGGCCTCGCCAGTCAGCACAATCCAACACTCCCCCGGTTTCCAACCCGAAACCTCAAACTTGGGGTTCGCGCTAAGCTCGGCCCACACGTCCTTATCGCGCGAGGTGCAAAAGCACAGTTTGCCATCATCGACCATGGCAAACGAGAACGGCCTCACGCGCGGCTGATGTCCGTCCGTCACGTCGATCGTGGCGAGATACCACGCCGGAATACGCCTAAGATACGAACAGGCGCGCTCGAGCTGCGCCGTGCGGTCGTTGTCGGCCATAGGGACCCCTTTCCTGCGCTCAAATCGCGCCTAAACAAGTTGAAGATTGATGACGATGACGCAGATGAGCAGCAACGCCGTCACCACCGCCGCCAACGCATCGCCGCGGCCAAATGCAAGCGCATGCAGACGCGTGCGGCCCTGCTCGCCATGATAGCAACGGGCATCCATGGCGGCAGACAGCGTTTCGGCATGACGAAACACGCCCGTGAACAGCGGAATCGCCACACTGCCGAGCATACGCACGCCGCCGAGCGGGCCTCCCGTCACGCGCGCACCGCGGCTCGCCTGCGCATCGGCCGTCTGCTTCATCTCGGTGGCAAACTGCGGCATAAAGCGCAGCGCGATACCCATGATCATGCCGAGCTCGTGCGCAGGAAGTCCCACACGCGCAAACGGCGCGAGCAGGCGCTCAAAGCCCGCGGTGAGGTCGAGCGTCGGTGTGGTGAGCGTGATAGCGCTCATACCGGCCATCATCAAGGTCAGGCGGCACGCCATAAAGGCGGCGGAATGCAGCGAGCCCTCGCTTATCTGCAAAAAGCCGAGCTGCCACAGAATGCGCCCGCTCTGGTCGGAAAACAGGTTGAGCACCGCGACCAGAGCGACGATCGCCAGCAGCGGCGCCATCGATGACAGGACGCGACGAGCCGGCACCCGGGACACGGTATAGATCAGGACAACGAAGATTGCGACCGGGGCCAGTCCGCGGAAGCTGTTGACCGTGAGCGTCGTGATCAGAAACACAAAGCCCAAGAGCAACTTGGTTCGCGGGTCCAGGCGGTGGATTGCACTATCGCCGGGATAGTAGCTGCCAAACGAAAACGCCTCCATTAGCAGCTCTTCTCTCGCGCGACCGTCTTGGATTTAGCAATGTCCGCGACGCTAGAAGGACCGTCCGAGCGACCGATTAGCAGGTCCACCAACTCGTCTGCCAGTGACTCAACCGTATAGAGGCCGTCAAAGCGCAGCGGCACGCCTGCCTTCGCAAGCGTCAGCGCCATGCGCTGGGCAGCGGGGACACCCAAGCCGATCGACTTGAGCTCATCGGCATGCGCAAACACCTGAGCGGGCGTGCCCTCGGCAAACACCTCGCCCTCGTTCATCACGACAATACGGTCGCAGCAATTGGCAAGGTCATCCATACTGTGTGAGACCATGACGATGGTCAGGCCCCCATGGTGAAGTCGATCGATGAGCTCCAGGAAATCACTGCGCGCCGCCGGATCGAGCCCCGCCATGGGCTCATCGAGTACCAGGACCTCGGGCTCCATGGCAAGCACGCCGGCAAACGCCACGCGCCGCTGCTGCCCGCCCGAAAGCTCAAAGGGGCTCTTGTCGCCCACCGTGGCCAGGTCGAGGCCCACGCGCGCGAGCGATGACTCAACGCGGCGGGCAACCTCGGCCTGCGACAAGCCAAGGTTATGCGGACCAAATGCCACGTCCTGTGCCACGGTCTCGGCAAACAGCTGACGCTCTGGATACTGAAACACCACGCCGACCTTTGCCTTAACCGCGGCGGCGTCTTTCTTGCTTGATAGGTCGAGCCCCAGCGCGTAAACGCTCCCCTCCTGCGGGCGGATTAATCCGTTGAGGTGCTGGACCAGTGTGGATTTACCCGAACCGGTATGGCCTGCTAGCCCCAGGAACTCGCCGCGGCGCACCGTCAAAGACACGTCGCGCAGTGCCCACGGACTGCTGGGGTCGTTGCCCCAGAGAGCCTGTTTGTTCGATTTGCCCGCAGCGGCCGAGCGCTTATGCCAGCGACGGCGCTCGCGGGCGCTCAGCGAATAGCTATACGAAAGGTGCGAAATCTCGATGACGGGCTCCAGCGCGTCTGTGCCATCGATTCCAGAGGAGACGTTGTCGGGGATACGAGAATCGGATGCGAAAGGCCGCCCGGCGATGCCTGTCCCACTCCGCTTGGTATAAGCCTGCGCTATATCGGCGACCATATCCGCCTCGCGCACCCGTGCGCAAATGGGCACGCCCTTCGCGCGAAGCGCCCTGCCAAGACAGCACGATGCCGGCATATCCAGGTTCAGCCGCGCGAGTTCGTCCGCCCGCGTCAAGATCTCCTCGGGCGTACCGAGCATGGCAACGCGGCCCGTCTGGAAGACAGCAACGCGATCGGCCTCAGCGGCCTCTTCCATAAAGTGCGTAATCATCACGATGGTCATGCCGCGTTCGTGCAGCGCGTGACAGGCCTTCATAAGGCCCTTGCGCCCGCGCGGATCGAGCATCGAGGAGGCCTCATCCAAGATGAGCACGCGCGGTTCCATGGCGAGCACGCCGGCAAGCGCCACGCGCTGCTTTTGGCCGCCCGAAAGCGCGTGGGTCTCATGGCGCTCAAAGCCCACCAGGCCCACGCCCTTCAGCGCCTCGCGTACGCGCTGCGCAATCTGGGCCGATTCGACCCCTAAGTTCTCGGGACCAAACGCAACATCGTCCTCGACAAGCGTCGCCACCAGCTGATCATCCGGGTTCTGGAACACCATGCCCGCAGTCGAACGGATGTCGTAGACCAGCTCGGGATCGGACGCGTCCATGCCGTTGACGTACACCGTTCCCGCATCGGGCTGAAGCAGCGCATTCAGGTGCTTGGCAAACGTCGACTTGCCCGACCCATTACCACCGAGGATGCAGAAAAACTCGCCATCCTCGATGTTCAGGTCGACGCCGTCGAGCGCCGGTGCAGCACCGTCATAGCTAAAGGAAACGCCCCGACACTCAATCATGCGCGGCCTTTGACCTGGTCTTTCTTGGGCGTGATGAGATTAGAGACTGCCTTATACACCGCCAGCGTCAACACCGAGTTAAGCACGGTCTTGATGAGATTGAACGGCAGCACGGCGGGAATCATGAGCGGGGCGATCACATCGGCCGAGCCATACCAGAACCAAACACCAATGGTCAGGTTCGCAACCATGGACAGCGCCGTAGCGGCAATGACGCCGAGCACTAGGCCAATCACGGCACCCTTATAGGTGTGCATCTTTTGGTAGACGATAGCCGCGGGCAGAATATAACCCAGCGTAGCAACCAAGTTCATAAGCGCACCGACCCAATCGCCCGTGGTAAGCGCATGGATAACGATCGCCATGGCGGCAACAGCGGTGCCGGCACCAGGGCCATACGCAAATCCACACACCATCGCCGGCACCAGCGACGGGTCATACGTCAAAAACGGCGCCGAGGGAAGGATGGGCAGCTGCACATACATAAACAGCGCTCCCAAGGCGCACATCAACGCCATGGTAACGAGCTGTTTGGTGCTCCACCTATTCGTGTTCTCAAAATGGATATGCTGCGACTGTTCAGACATAAGATCACCTGCCTCTTTCATCCGGACTCTAACCGTTGGTACTGGGATCTCACCAGTTCAGCCGGCATGCGAACCAACGCACACACGGGTCGCGGACTCATCGGCTCGGCCGCAGGCACGTTTCCTGCGCCACGGTACCCCTTTGGCACCGCCCGATTTACCGCCAGTGGGGAATTTCACCCCGCCCTGAAACAGCAATTGCAAGTGTAGCACGGGCAGGCTTTCGCGCAAGTATGCCAAGGGTAATTTATGGTGGGGATCAGTTGCCGCAACAACCACGTTCTCCGTTCGCTCCAAAGTAGCGCGCCTTTCGCGCAAAGCGCGAAACAGCGAAAGGGACACGTATCCCCATCAACCACATTCTCCGCCCACGCCGACCTCAAGGCCGTAAACGCAGGGGATCCGGGGGCGTGACGGGGTTTCTCTCCGGAACATTCCGCAGGACGCAAAGAGGCTCCGCAGCGCGAAGCGCAATGCGGAGCCTCTTTGCATGTCCGAGGACGTTCCGGAGAGAAACCCCGTCACGCCCCCGGATTCCCGGTGGGAGTTCTAGACCTTGTCGGCCTTAGTACATACCGCCGCCCTGCTGACCAGCGGTGGCAGCAGCGATAGCGTCCTCAAGCTGAGTGTTCTTGGGCACATCGGAGACGGTGGCCTCGGTGATGAGAATCAGGCTGGCGACAGAAGCAGCGTTCTGCAGGGTGACGCGGCTGACCTTGACGGGGTCGAGGACGCCCATCTCAATCATGTCGCCCCACTCGCCGTTGGCAGAGTTGAGACCCTGGCCAGCAGGCAGCTCGGCAACCTTGTCGACCACGACAGCGCCCTCAAAGCCAGCGTTCTTGGCGATGGTGGCGACCGGAGCGGTCAGAGCCTTCTTGACGATGTCGACGCCGATCTTCTCCTCGGGGTCGTCGATCTCGACAGCATCGAGCGCAGGAGCAGCGTCCATGAAGGCGACGCCGCCGCCGGCGACGATGCCCTCCTCGACAGCAGCGCGGGTAGCCTGCAGGGCATCCTCGACGCGGTGCTTGATCTCCTTGAGCTCGGACTCGGTAGCAGCGCCGACCTTGATGACGGCAACGCCACCGGAGAGCTTTGCCAGGCGCTCCTGGAGCTTCTCACGGTCGAAGTCAGAGGTGGTGTTCTCCATCTCACCCTTGATCTGAGCGATGCGGGCGTCGATGGCCTCCTTGGAGCCAGCGCCGCCGACGACGACGGTGTTGTCCTTGGAGATGGTGACGGACTTAGCGGTACCGAGCATATCGGCGGTGATGTCAGCGACCTTCACGCCCAGCTCGTCCAGAGCGGCCTGGCCACCGGTGAGGACGGCGATGTCCTCGAGGATGCGCTTGCGGCGATCGCCGTAGCCCGGGGCCTTGACGGCGCAGACGTTGAGAGCGCCACGGATCTTGTTGAGGACCAGGGTCGGCAGAGCCTCGCCGTCGATGTCCTCAGCGATGATGAGCAGGCCACGGCCGGCGCGCTGGACAGCCTCGAGAACAGGCATGATGTCCTGAACGCTGGAGATCTTCTGGTCGGTGATGAGGATGTACGGATCCTTCATCACGGCCTCCATGCGGTCGTTGTCCGTGACGAAGTAAGCGGAGACATAGCCCTTGTCGAACTGCATGCCCTCGACGGTGTCGATGGTGATGTCGAACGTCTGGGAATCCTCGACGGTGATGACGCCGTCCTTGCCCACGACCTCCATGGCCTCGGCGATCTTCTCGCCAACCTCGGGGTCACCGGCAGAGATGGTACCGACGGAAGCAATCTGCTCCTTGGTCTCGACCGGCTTGGCCTGCTTCTTCATCTCGGCGACGGCGGCGTTGACGGCCTTGTCGATGCCGCGACGGATGGCCAGCGGGTTGGCGCCAGCGGCGACGTTGCGCAGGCCGTCATTGACGATGGCCTGGGCGAGCAGGGTTGCGGTGGTGGTGCCGTCACCCACGGTGTCGTTGGTCTTGGTGGCGACCTCCTTCACCAGCTGAGCGCCCATGTTCTCGATGTTGTCCTCGAGCTCGATCTCCTTAGCGACGGAAACGCCGTCGTTGGTGATGGTCGGGGCACCGAACGTGCGCTGCAGCGCAACGTAGCGGCCCTTGGGGCCCATGGTGACGGTAACGGCGTCGGCCAGAGTGTTGACGCCCTTGGCGAGCTTGGCGCGGGCATCGGTGTTGAACGTAATGTTCTTTGCCATGGTAGGTAATCCTCCAAAAGAAATGTGACTCGCGTCGCCGCTTCCGAGTCCTATGCGGCGGACGCGTTCAAAGACGAATCAGAGATTCTGACGAGACTAGGCCTCGACGACGGCGTAGATGTCGTCGGCGCGCATGAGCAGATACTTCTCGCCGTCGACCTTGACCTCGTTGCCACCGAACTTACCGTAGATGACAACGTCGCCGACCTGAACGTCCATGGGGATGCGCTCGCCCTTGTCGTTGACCTTACCGGCGCCAACGGCAACGATGGTGCCGCGCTGCGGCTTCTCCTGAGCGTTGCTGGCGATGTACAGACCAGAAGCGGTCTTCTGCTCGGCCTCGTCGGGCTTGACCAGGACGCGATCTGCAAGCGGCTTCAAAGACGACATGCTTGTTTCCTCCTTTGTGGGCCGCGCGGTCATGCCGCGCGGGTTAACCCTTTTTGTTTGCGTACGCGTTGAATGGTACCCACGAATGGCGGGTTATACAACACGGAGTCAAAAAATCTTATTTTTTGGCACTTAGATTTTCTGAATGCCGGGGGATAACCCAGCAGTGGCTCCCGGGGCGGACCGGAGGGCATGAAGTTTGCTGCTCCACAGTCCTGCGCAAGACGGAAAGCACATTAAGTGCTTTCCTTTGCGTGCGGAACTCGCGACAAACTTCATGCCCTCCGGTCCGCCCCGGGAGCCAGGTTGACCAATTCGGGCCCGGCATTCGGAAAAGTCAGTGCAGCAAAATGGCGATGCGGATGGGGTTAGCGCTCGTAGATTAAGTTGCCTGCCAGGTAGGTGGCCTGAACCTTGGTAGCCTGGAGCTCTTGGGGGTCGATGGTGAGCGGGTTTTGGTCCAGGACTACCAGGTCGGCGTATTTGCCGGGTTCCAGGCTGCCGAGGTTTCGCTCGTCGCCTGCCGCGTAGGCGCTGCCCAGGGTGTAGTTGCGCAGGGCAGTTGCCGCGTCGATGCGCTCGCTGGAAAGCCAGCCGCCCTCGGGCCAGTGGCTGCGGGGGTCTTGGCGCGTGATGGCCGTGTAGAGCACGTTCATGCTGGTAACGGCTGTGATGGGGCTATCGGTACCGAAAGCTTGGCGGATGCCGCGCTGCTTATAGGTCGCAAACGGCCACATGATGCGGCTGCGTTCCAGGCCCAGGTCGCGCTCCGGGCCACCCGGGTCGAGCGTGATGTGGCAAGGCTGGCTCGAGGCAATGACGTTGAGCTTGCGCAGACGATCGATATCCTGAGGCAGCAGATTCTCCAAATGCTCAAGCGTATTATGGCCGTGCGGGGGCAGACCGTAGAGCTCTGCCGCCTCCTCAAAGATATCGAGCGCAGCATGGATGGCACCGTCGCCGATAACGTGAATGCGCACGGTGTGGCCACGCTCGGCTGCCGCCAGAACCAACTTGCGCATGCGCTCGACAGGAACCGTCAGGCGACCCTGGTCGCCCGGGAAGCGCGGGTTGGTATAGGGCTCGGTGAGATATGCCGTGTGTTCGCTCGACACGCCGTCGAAGAACTGCTTAAAGCCTGGCGCCGAGAGCAGCGCGTTGTTCGCGTAGCGGGTCTGCAGCTCTTCCAAGCGCGACTGGTCATCCAGCAGCGTGGGGAACAGATGGGCTCGGATGCCCAACTTGCCGGCTGCCTGTAGTTTGTCGTAGACGTCGTCGCGGATAAAGTCGCAGCCCGGCATGGGCATGAGCGACATGTCGCAGATCGAAGTGATGCCCTGCTCGGCCATACGCCTCATTTGATCGACGTAAGCGCTTGCAATGCGATCCTCCCCCAGCCACTCAAGACAGCGCGGCAGCAGCTGCATAGCAGCCGCCTCGTGAGCAATGCCCGTGAGCTCGCCGTTTGCGTCCTTGTCGTAACTGCCGCCCGCTGGCGGCTCGCTGTCGCGTGTGACGCCGAGCGCCTCGAGTGCGCGGCTGTTGAGCCAAAGCGTGTGCCCGTCGCCCGAATACATAACGCAGGGACGATCGGGGAATGCCGCATCGAGCGACGCCTTGGTAGGATGCTCGGGCGGATCCCAACGGTAGTCGCGCCAGCCCTGCGTCACAACCCAAGCGTCATCGGGCAGGTCCCGGGAAAACTCGAGCGCGTGCTGCACTAGCGCAGCCTCGGACGTGCCCATATCCATGAGCATGTACGGCGAGGAACCGACCGAGGTATGGAAGAAGTGCAGATGAGCGTCATGAAAGCCGGGGCAGACAAACTGCTCGCCGTAGTCGATAACCGACGTGGCGGCAGGCGCGGCGGCAATCACGTCATCGGGCGCACCGACTGCGACGATATGGTCGCCTGCGATGGCAATCGCCAGCTCGCGGGCGGTATCGATGCCGTCTTGCGCGGTAAAGACGTTCTTGGAGCGGATAATCCGATCGATATGTTGCATGGGCATCCCCATCTCTGGCAGGAAATTCAACACCCCCGAGTGTACTCCCCCGCCCTTGCAACAAAACCCCAAGCGGCAAACGGCAACTTTACCAGCCCTAGCGGCAGGTGGCATACTGGAGAGAGCCTGTACGATTTTGCGATCAACCCAGCAAGGAGCAAATCGACCATGACGAAGACCAAGGCACAGCAGATTATGGCGGCGACCGAGGCTCGCGCGGCTGACGACGTCACCGCAGCCATCAAAGATATCGCTACCGAGTTTGAACCCTATATCATCAAGCAGCGCCGGCACTTCCATAAGCACCCGGAGCTGAGCCTCGCCGAGGAGCGCACGACCTCCGACATCGCCAACCAGCTCGATGCCATGAATATCCCCTACGAGCGTCCCCTTAAGACGGGCCTTGTGGCGACCCTTCGCGGCACCGCGCCCGACGCCTATCGCGAGGACGGCACGCCACGCCGCCGCATCCTGCTGCGCGCCGACATCGACGCCCTGCCCGTCACCGAGCAGACCGGCGAGGAGTTCGCCAGCGTCAACGAGGGCTGCATGCACGCCTGCGGCCACGACTGCCATATCGCCATGATGCTCGGCACGCTGCAAATCCTGCGCCATATGACCGACGACATCCACGGCGAAGTCCGCATCGTCTTCCAGCCCAGCGAGGAAAACGGCCAAGGCGCCAAGCTCATGATCGGCACGGGCGTGCTCGACGGCGTCGATGGCGCCTACGCCGCGCACATCTGGAGTGAGGTCGACGCCGGCACCGTGAGCTGCGAGCCCGGACCGCGCATGGCCAATACCGACTGGTTCCGCATCGATGTCCGCGGCACCTCGTGCCACGGCGCCATGCCCCAGCGCGGCCACGACGCCGTCATGGTGGCCGCCGAGATCGTCAATGCCCTGCAGACCATCGTTTCGCGCGAGATCAGCCCCTATGAGCCGGCTGTCATCACCGTCGGCGAGCTGCACGGCGGCACCGCGCGCAATGTTATCGCCGGCACGGCCTACCTCGCCGGCACGGTGCGCACCTACGGCGATTCGACCCACGAGGAAATGCCGGAGCTTATGCGCCGCATCGTGGAGCATACCGCGGCCGCCTTGGGCGCCGAGGCAGAGCTCACCGACTACACCATCGCCAACTACAAGGTCGAAAACGACGCCGCCTCGAGCGAGCGTTGTCGTCAGGCTGTAATCAAATGCCTGGGTCCCACCGGTCAAGGCCATTACCGCGGCACGCTTTCGGGCGAGGATTTTTCGGAGTACCTGCGCCGCGTACCGGGCGTGCTCGCCTTTGTAGGTACGCGCAACCCCAAGATTGGCGCCACGTACGCCCAGCATTCCTGCTTTTACAAGATTGACGAGACCGTGCTGGCAAAGGGCTCCATGGTGGCTGCCCAGTATGCTATCGACTTTTTGGCCGAGCCCACGCAAGAGGAGCTCGACGGCCCCGCGATTACCGCGGTCGCCGAAACCAACCCCGATCTGGCCGCCAAGTTGCGCTCTGCCAAGGCGACGACCGCCGAGGCTCGCGACGCCATCCATGATGCCCGAACGGCTCGCCATGCCGCGATCAAGGGCATCCACGACGCACGCGCTGCTGCACGCCGCGAGGAGAAGCACGACGAGTAGTCGTCACACCCATCCATAACAGCCTGGCTAAAGCAGAGCGGGGGCGGACGTATCGAAACGTCCGCCCCCGCTCATTCTTCAAGCGCTATTTCTACCATTTCTACCCCGTCCCCAAATGGCAGACGGCATGGCTACTCGTCCTGAGGCTCCTCGTCGGAACCCAGCTCGGGATCGGGATCGGGCTCAGGTGCGGGCTCGGGCTCCGATTCCGGCATGGGCTCGGGTGCCGGCTCAGGCGTGGGCTCGGGCTCAGGCGTGGGCTCGGGCTCAGGTGCGGGCTCGGCATCCGGAGCGCTGTAACCCGAAGGAGCGGACTTCTTCTCGAAAGGCAACACAAAAGTCAGGACGTCGTCCTTATCCTCATCGGCCCACTCGCTTGCATAGCGTGCGGCCCAATAGCCAACGGCACGATGCTTGAGCATCTTTCCAAAGACCGTAAGAAATACGGTGACGAAAGCGACCAGCACCAAGAACAGCGCGAGCGTGACGCCACCGCCGGTAACAATTGCCTCAATACCCGTAGGACGATAGTAGTAGCTATACATACCGACAGAGGCAATGGCGCCAAAGACGACCGTCAAGATCCATGTGACAACGTTGGCGACCAGGCCCGTCAAAAACTCGGGAAGGAACGAAGCACAGAACAGCTTGGTCTTGTTGTGCTTAAACGCCGCCCAGACCTTATCGAGCGAAAACGCGCTCTCGACGCGACCGGTCACCGCAAAGTGCATCACGGCGATGTCGGCAAACATCTTAAAGAAGACCCCCAGGACCGCCGTGGCAATCATAGCCAGGACAAGCAGGCCAAGCGAACCAAACAGCGCAGCCTCGAGCGCATAAGAGCCGTAATAAGAATACGAGCCCGCGGCGCCAATTACCACGCCCTCCACCAGCGAAAGCACTACACCGATAACGGGAATGGCAGCGATAACCTCGAGCACGACCGAAATAACGCTCGAAAAGACTCCGAGACCAAACGACGTGGAACGCATGAGTGGACGGTCCATGCCGTCATCGACCTTAAGCGACAGATCGCGACCCCACTCGATACCAAAGCCTGAACCGCACACGCTCGCAATGCAAGCTGCCAAAAAGCCGATAGCAGCCGCAATGCCGCCAATAACGGGAATAAACAACACGAGCACCGACACAACGCAAATCAGCGCCGGCAAAAACGCGATTTGGCATACACGCTGAAGCACGCCCGGAGTCTTGGTCATATCTTGGAACGCCTGAGCCACACAGCCCTTTGGCGCATTCGCCACGGGCGGTTGCGGAACAAACTGCTGGGGCTGGGGCTGTCCCTGGGGAGCGGGGCCAGCGGCACCGGCATTAGGAGCACCACACGCGCCGCAGAACTTGTCGTTATCGCCCATGGGGGCGCCACACTGCGAGCAGAACATAGAATCATCCCTTCGTATCTTGAACGAATCACTTGGATCGTAAACGATGTCTTTAGCATCATTATCGCCCAATGTGGGATCAAATACTCAAAGATGACCGATTTGCAAGATACACGGCGCCAGCAGGCGGTTCGTTAAATACGTCTGTGCTAGTTCGTTCCGCGGAAGCCCTTGCCAACGATCTCGGAGCTGTCGACGATCGTGATAAAGGCACCCGGATCGACCTCGCGCGCATAACGGCGCAGCTGCACGGCCTCGCGACGGCTCAGCACGCTCATAATCACCGTCACGCACTTGCCCGAGAAGGCACCGTAGCCGCGGCTGATGGTCGCCGTGCGGTTGAGATGCTTGACGATAAACTCCTCGACCTTAAGGGGCTCGGAACAAATGACCGTGCAGACTTTGCGCAGGTGAATGCTCTCAATGGCTTTGTCGACCACAAGCGTCTTGGCAAACAGGCCGAGCACGCAATACAGACCGACACGCGGGCCATACAAAAAGGCCGCGATGGCCACGATGCCGATATCGACCAGCAGCAGGGCACGGCCAATCTCGAGCGTCGTACGGCGCTTGAGGATCATGGCAAGAATGTCCGTGCCACCCGTCGAGGCGCCGATGTCAAAGACAATAGCGCTGCCAAGCGCCGGCAAGATGACGGCAAAGCACAGGTCGAGCCACATATCACCCGTCAGAGAGACATCGGTCGGAATAAAAAGCTCAAACAGCGAAACATAGGCGGACAGCGCAAACGAGGCGAAGACGCTCCACAGGATTGCCTTGCGCTCCAAAAAGATAAAGCCCAAAACGACGAGAACCGCGTTGATAATCCACATAAAGACGCCGACGGGCAGGGTCGGGAACAGCGTGGACAGAATGACCGACACGCCCGAGGTGCCGCCAAAAGCAAAGTGATTAGGGGTTTTAAACGCAACGATGGCAAAGGCCGTAAGAATCAGGCCCAGATTGAGCTCGGCAAAAAAGCGCGGGAAGCCCGGCTCCTGGCTGCGCTTTTGACCGGCACGCTCGCCGCGCTCGATATCGGTGCGATCAACCACGCGCTCCATCGGCACCACGGGAGGACGATGCATCTCCTCGGCAGCACGCGATGCCGCCTCTGCCGCGGCGGCCTCAATCGCCCATGCCTTGCTTTCTGTTTCGTGCTCGTCAGCCATTACGGCAACCCCTCGTTAACAATTTGGAAATAATGCGCCCATTAGGGTAACGCGGAACGCGACGATTGCAACCCCTAGTTAGACGAGCGGTATGCCCACATCGGGGGGCATACAAATAACGGCCGGCCACGCTTTTGCTTGCGCGGTCGGCCGTTTAACGTTTTCGCAGATAAAGCCTGCCAAAACAAACCTGTCCCTTTTTGGAAGGTTACTCGTGCTGGCTGGTGCGGTGCTCGTACTCCTCGGGGGTGATGACGTCCTCGATGCGCAGGTTGACGCCCGCCACCTCAAGGCCGGTCATCGCGGCAAGGCGCTCGGTGACACGTGCCTTGACATCGTCGAAGATCGCGGGCGCATAGGCGCCGTACTCGATAATGACGGAGATGTTGACGACCACGCGATTGTCATCGGTGACCTCAACCGTCACGCCCTTGGTCAGATTCTCGGCACCAAACTGCTCCTGCACAAAGTGCATAAGGTTACCCTTCATGCCCAGGACGTGCGGCACCTCGCGGGTGGCCATGGCGACGATCTTCTCGATCACACCGTTGGAATAGGTCAGCGAGTCCTCGGACTCGTCTGTTTCCTCATCATCCTCGTCCGCGTCATCGGCGGACTCGGCCTCGACGAGCGCCTCATCCTCGAGCGTCACATCCTCGGCTTCGGCGACGGCCGCCTCGTTCTCCTCGAGCTCGGTATCGGCCACATCGACCTTCGTATTAAAAGCCATGGTTCCTCCTTATGCCTGCCGCGGATGCGACAGTCGAATACATATTAGCGGCCGCTAAACAGACGGCCGAAGAAGTTGACGATCCCGTTTTCGCCGTCGCGAATTTGGCCGATCACGGCGCCGATCAGCACGAAGAATGCAATGACGAGCGTGTCCCACAGGCCGAGCGTGAGCACCAACACGGCAAGGATAAAGCCAGCGACGGCACCGAGCGTGGTGTTGGGATGACGCACAGCATAGCTCCAGATGGCAGCGCCCGTACCCTTGATGAGACCCATAGCCTCGTCAAAATCCGCGGCCGCTGCGTCTTGTAACTCGGTTGCCTCTGCTTTGGAATCAACAGGTTCGCTCGCCGGCGTGGCGCTCTGGTCAATCGTCAGGCGCGGCGTACGAGCAGTCTTATCTTGATTGGTATCACTCACCGGAAACCTCCACGGTCTGGACGGTAGTCTTGGACGGCAAAAAACGGACGCGCGTGGTCGTACCCGGCGTGCCGAGCATGGTGTCGCAAGCTTCCTCGATGCGCTGCTGCATCGCAGTAGCCAGAGATGCCACGTCCTTATCGTCAAGCGCGATAGCCTCGACCTTAAATCGGACGCGCGAATCGTCGGGGCCTTGGACGCGGGCCTCGACATGCTCGACCATCACGCGGTCGTCGCGCTCGGCAGCAGCCCTGGCACACGAAGAAAGCGCCGCAAGGGTAACCTCGATATTGCGCTCCCCCGCCGGATGCACACAGGACGGCTCGCGACGGGCAAACATCAGGCGGAAGAAGCTTACCAGCACGCCGATCGCCACAACTCCGCCGCATGCCGTCACGACAATGCGCGGCATGGGGTCGCGCATCAGCAGCATAAAGCGATACGTATATGGCCCCCAAAACTGGCAGACAAGCGTACCCAGCGCCACGATGGCGGCGGCAAGATACACGATCGCTAGGGCTCGTTTGAGTACGCGCACGTGGCGCTCCCTTCAAATCTCGGCTCTCGAAATGCAAAACGGTTCGCATCATTATAAAAGAGCCGGGTCCGGTGCTCTACGCACGCGGATCCGGCTCATCTATTCCACGAGGCTTGCATGCTCGCTTCATTATGCCCAGATATGCACGGCTTAACCCGTGCGGGCGCTACTCCTCCTCGAGGGCAGCGATGACCTCGTCGGTCATGTCCATGGTGCTGTAAACATCCTGGACGTCGTCGAGCTCCTCAAGACGGTCGATGAGGCGCTGAACCTTCTTGGCGTCGGCGCCGGAGACCTCGGTCGGGGTGGTCGGGACCATGGTGGTCTCGGAGCCCTTGACCTGGACGCCCTGCTCCTCGAGCGCCTTGGAGACAGCCATGACCTCGTTGGCAGTAGTCCAGACGATCCACTCCTCGCCGGCGTCCTCGTAGTCCTCGCCACCGGCCTCGGCGATCGCCATCATAAACTCATCCTCGTCGCCGGCAGCACCGTTGGCGATCATGGTCTCCTTCTTGGCGTTCTCGTCCAGGATCTCCTTGGCGACGACAATCTGGCCCTTGCGCTCAAACTGGAAGGCGACGGAGCCGGAGGTGCCCAGGTTGCCACCAGCGTGGGAGAAGGCGGAACGGACATCAGCGGCGGTACGGTTGCGGTTGTCGGTCAGGCAGTCGACGTAGACGGCGACACCGGCGGGACCGTAGCCCTCGTACACGATGTTCTCGTAGACGGCGGCGTCAGCGCCCGAGCCAAAAGCCTTATCGATAGCGGACTTGATCTTGTCCTTAGGCATGGACTGAGCCTTGGCCTTGGCGACGGCAGCGGCGAGGCCGGCGTTGTTCTCGGGCAGCGGGTCACCGCCGAGACGGGCAGCAACGGTGATGTTGCGGCTGAGCTTGGAGAAGAGGGCGGAACGCTTGGCGTCCTGCGCGCCCTTACGATGCTTGGTTGTGGCCCACTTAGAGTGTCCGGACATACGTGTCTCCTATCGGTTTCGACCTAAAGCCCAGCGCAGATGCTCGGGCAATATAAACAAACGTCGTTATGATATACCTACTGGCCTGCGAGATAAACCCCAAAATGAAGGCGTCGTGATGATGGCCCCTTTGGTGCAAAGAAACCTGACCTCAATGCACCAAGTTAGAACCGGAGGAAGTCGCTGCGGGTGACGGTGGCGCCGATGGCGAAGGGCATGCAGGCGATGACCGGATACAGGTAGCGCATGTAAGTCGAGCCGTTGCACGGGCCAATCAGGCACACGGCGAGCACGCCCAACAGCGGCACCCAGATCGCCAGCGCACGCCATGAATGACGACGCAGCAGGTAGACCACCACGGCGATCATGATCCACACATAGGTGGCCGAGCTCATGGTGAGCGAGATAAAGGGAACACGCTGCACCGCCACACGGTATAGGTTGATCAGATGGTCACACCAGCGCACCACGTTGCTGTCAACCGGATGGAAGTCGAAGTACTTGAGGTTGTCGGGACGCGCCATGATCTCGGCACTACGCGCCGTGCTGTAGACCCAGGCATCGCGCGCGCTCGGATAAAAATAACCATAGTAGTTATTGATAAGCGCCGAAATATAGCACTCGGGATCCTTCTTAAACATCTGAGCCCATACCTCAAAATAGGCCTTGATGTCCTCCTGCGAGGCGTACTCGTTAAAGCAGTTCTTGACGGCATCGGACTTGTCGGGGTTGTAGCGGCGGCCCAGGTTCTCGTACTTGAGTACGCGGTCGATCACGGCACGCTCTTCGTCGGTCACTGAACCGTCGCAAGGAGCCTCCACGATGGTGCCGTCCTCCTTAACCGTGGGGTTGACGCCCGAGTTGAGGCCGTCGTGCTTTTGGACGAAACGAGCCGTCTGCTGGAACGGAATCGAGAGGATTTCGCGCTTGGAACCAGGCGTGATATCGTGCGCCGGCATAAAGACCTTGGTGAAGTACATATTAGAGGCAAGGCAGAGCGCAAGTACTGCGAGCACGCCGACCCAGCGGAAGCGCGGCGTGGCACATGAGACCGTGGTGCCCATCTGCTTAGCCGCACGACGAGCGACATGTACATCCCAGGCGCAAAACGCCGCCGCGATTACGCATGCCGCCAGGGGAAACACCAGGCCGCCGTTGCGCAGAAACGTGGAACCCATGGCGCCCAGAGCGAGCAGCAGCCAGTCGTGGCGCGCAAAGAGCACGGGGGTTTTCTCGCCCGTTCGCTCGACATTGGCATCACGACGGGGCAAGCCACATGCCACGAGCTTGACGGTCTGTACCAGCAGCACCAAGAACGCATCGGCAAAGAGCACGTCTTTGGTGAGCAACGCCGCGTAGTTAGAGAACATCGGCATAAACGCAAAGAACAGCAGGATCGCACCGCGAACCGGCAGGCTCACGCCCAGTTTGCGCAGCGACGAAATGGAATAGGCCATGCAGGCAGCCGTGATGACAAATTGAGCGCAGGTATAGATGATGAGGCCCGCGTTAGCGCTGTTGAACAGCGAAAGCCCCAGCTGAACGCACGAGCCGATAATGGCCGTGTGCACTACGGGATGATGCCCGTTGAGCAGCACGTTGGGGTTGAGTAGGCGCAGGTAGTCGCTCGTGCCGTTGGGATAGTTGAACCACTGGCGAATCTGCGCGCCCGTATCTCCCATAAAAAGGCCAGGCAGCGAAGCGATGAGCGTGGGCGCCCAGGCGATCATAAGCACCAGGAAGGGCCCGGCAAAAGGATGGACCGAGAGCACGGCGTGAGTCACACGCCATACGCGGCCAAAGTGCGCCTCGGAAAACGGAATGCGCCGAGAGCTCAGCCAATCTAGACACTCAAAGGCAAGGTAGAAGGCAACGACCGCCAAGAGCATCCAGCCCGCGCCGCCAATCCAGGCGCAGATGATGCGGGCTTTGTCGCCAAGGACAATCTCGGCCGAGTCGGTGAAATCGTAGCTGCGGCCGAACACCATGCAGATGGCGAAGAACAGCGACGGCAGAATGATCGATGGACGCCAGGTGTCGCCACGGCCAAAGAACACGTAGCGAAACGGCAAGGTGAGCAGGCAGGCAAGTGCAAGCAGCATGACCGCGTCGGTATGGCCGGCAAACGAGAGGAGCACCTCGTAGCACACATACAGCATGCCCGAGGCCTGCGGGTCGATCGCTAGGACCGCGTTGCTCGATACCGGGGCGGGGTCGATGGAAAACGCCGTGGTCGCAAACAGGGCAAGCAAAAATGCGATGAACGTCTGCTTGGCGGGATAGCGCTTAAACCAAACGATGCGAGCGGCATCGCGCGCAGCTGTTGTGGAGACGTCGGATTCCTTCACAGTCCAAAAAAGCCTTTCTAAAACCTGATATCCGCGGCAGAACCGCCACAAAGGTGCCTGTCCCCTTTGTGGCGGTTCTGATGGTTAGGCGTCGAGGTAGACGCGCTGAGGCCGGTTGCGGCGACGGGCAAAGATAATGAGCACGATGCCTGCGATCACAAGCGGCAGGCTCAGCAGCTGACCCATGGTGATCACGCCGCCCAGCAGGTAGCCCAGCTGAGCGTCGGGCACGCGCACGAACTCGACGAGGAAACGAACGATGCCGTACCCCATCACGAACACGCCCATAAACGTACCCTGGGGCAGTAGCGGCTTTTTGCGACTGAGCACCTGCAAAATACAGAAGAGCACGATGCCCTCAAGAAATGCCTCGTAGAGCTGGGAGGGGTGACGCGGCATATCGCCCGCGGTGCCGCCGAAGACCACGCCCCAGGGCAGATCGGTCGGCTTGCCCCACAGCTCTCCGTTGACAAAGTTGGCACAACGGCCCAGGCACAAGGCCAGCGGCGCGCCTATGACGGCAAGGTCTGCCAAAGTCCATGCGTCGAGCTTATACATGCGGCACACGATGATGCCGCCGATAATGCCGCCCACCAGGCCGCCATGGAAGCTCATGCCGCCCTCGTTGGTGGCAAAGATCTCGAGCGGGTGCGCCCAGTAGTAGCCATCACCGTAAAAGACGACGTAGAACAGGCGCGCACCGATAATGAGGCCAAAGACCACGCCGACCACGACACTCGTCAGGTCATCAATCGTGATGTTAAAGCCCCAGCGACGCTGTGTGCGGTACATGACAACCGCCGTGAGCAGGGCGCCGACCACATAGGCCAGACCATACCAGTAAATCGTGATAGGCCCCGCCGAAATCGCGACGGGATCAAGCATATGGTAGAAGTCGTTGAGCATGTCGACCCTCCTACTCCCTACATACAAATGCGGCCGCGGGCCTTACACTCGCAGTCGCATATTTGGGCGTAACGTCTATGCGGAGCGTACCGTCCGCAGCTTTCGCATCTTAGAACGGCGCGTACTCGTCGTACAGGTCGTCGGTCTCGCCGGAGGCATTGACCTGCTCGACACGGGTAACGCCGGGCACGTGCTCCTTCAGGATACGCTCGATGCCCATAGACAAGGTCAGCGAGCTCATGGGGCAGCCGGCGCAGGCGCCCTGCAGCTCCAGCTTGACGACGCCCTCGTCGTCGACGCCCACATACTCCATATCGCCGCCATCGGCCTGCAGGTTGGGACGAATCTCTTCAAGAACCTTCTTAAGCAGCTCTTCGTTAACAGCCACAGGGGCTCCTTTCTCACAATAACGCGGGCACGCCCGCGGACAGAAGCTATGTTACTACAGCCATGTACCCGCTCACGAGCCGTCCATGCGCGCAGACGCGACTTTCACGAGTAGTCAATTTGGGACGGGGCTCTTTGAGCTGCGTTCGTCGTCAGATAGCGGCAACGCATGATTACTGTCGAGCCTGTCCCCCGGTACCAATCTGAACATCGACGATGACCTGGCGGTAGCTGATGCCACAGGAGTCGAGGATGCGGCGGCTGATGCGTCCGTCATCGGTGTCGGCGTACTTGTTGTCCAGGTAGACAACCTCGCCCACGCCCACCTGAGCCAAAATCTTGGCGCAGTCGTGGCACGGGAACAGCGTGACGTAGACCGTGGAACCCTCGAGGTCCTTGAGCGAGCCACGGTAGTTGAGCACGGCGTTGGCCTCGGCATGGACCACGTAGTTGTGCTTGTCCTGCAGCGGGTCGTCGCTCGTACCCCACGGAAAAAAGTCGTCGTTGAGCGCCGAGGGTGTACCGTTGTAGCCCACCGAAAGGATGCGGTGGTTGGTGTTGGCGATGCACGCACCCACCTGCGTGTTGGGGTCCTTGCTGCGGCGCTGCGCGGCGATGGCCACGCTCATAAAGAACTCGTCCCAGCTAATGACGTCCAGGCGCTTGCCTGACGAAGTTTGATGAAGATCGTCCGACATGGCAGACACCTCCGTAATCGCAATAGTTTGACCCATTGTAGCAGGTGAAAGGTGAGGGCGTTTGTCCCGCCGGCGCCCTCACTTTTACACGCGGCGGGGCTTTTGGTTGATGTGGTAGAGCTCGGCGAGTCCTCGCAACGTCAGCGCGTCGTCGACCGTCAGGCTATGGCCGACAAGGGCCGCGAGCGCCTCGGCGTCGTCGCCGGTAATGACGATGGGCACATCGCCCTCCCCCGCAGCCTTGGTCGCGCGCATCTCGGCGAGCACCATGTCGAGCATGCCGTCGATGCGTGCCACCTCGCCCAAGACCGCGCCCGAGCGCATGGCCTCGCGCGTGTTGCGGCCGATCACATGCGTGGGCGCCGAAGGCTCGACCTGCGGCAGACGCGCCGCAGCGGCCGAGAGCGAGCGGGCGCCGAGCGCCAGACCCGGCGCGATGACGCCGCCCACAAAGGTACCGCACGCGTCGATGACCTCGATATTGGTCGTAGTGCCCAGGTCGATCACGATGCACGGAGAGCCGTAAACGGCCCGGGCCGCCACGGCGTCGGCGATGCGGTCGGGGCCGATCTCGGCCGGGTCGTCGTAGTGGACGGGCATGCCGGTCTTAAGTCCCGGCCCCACCGTGAGCACGCGCCCCGTGCAGATGCGGGAAAGCGCCGTCTTCCACGGGCGCTCGAGCGCCGGCACCACGCAGCTCAGCACTGCGGCCGCGGGAACGAGTGCACCCGGCATGCCCGCATCGGCCGCTAGCGCGGCCATGACTTGAGCGAGACGCATGCGCGCCTCGTCTGCTGTGATGCTCGACGGCGTGGTGATCTCGCACGTCGCAAGCGGGCATTCCTGCGCCGCGGCCGAATCCTCGGCAAACAGGCCAAAGCGAATGAACGTGTTGCCCACGTCGACCGTCAATATATATGCGCACCCATTAAGCATCGTCGGCGCTCCTTTCGTCTGCCCAGCAGTATATCGCCTACCTAAACCAGTCATCCCGAAATGACTAGCTTGCGGTTATACTGGTGCGCGGTCGCGCGCGAGCTCACGCGGCGGCCCTTGGTAACCCGACTTCCCGCGCCGTATCCGTAGCGGCGCTCCCGGGGGAAGCGGATATACGCAAAGGAGTTCTATATGAGCAATCCCTCGAACCGCGCTTCGATGCGCGGGCAACTCACGCTGCGCGGCGTCGTCATCGGCGTCCTTGGCTGCGTGATTATCACGGCAAGCTCGGCCTACACCGCCCTCAAGATGGGCGCTCTCCCCTGGCCGATCGTCTTCGCTGCCGTCATTTCGCTATTCTTCCTTAAGCTCATGGGCAATGCCAGCCTCAACGAGGCCAACGTCACCCACACCATCATGTCCGCGGGCGCCATGGTCGCCGGCGGCCTGGCGTTTACCATCCCGGGCGCCTGGATGCTGGGATATGCCGACCAGATCAGCTGGCTCGACATGTTTATCGTGGCACTCGCCGGCACCATCCTGGGCCTGCTGGCCACCGCGCTCATCCACCGTCACTTTATCGTGGACGCCGCGCTTGAGTTCCCCACCGGCAACGCCGCAGCTCAGACCCTGCGCGCAACCGAGGCCGGCGGCAAAACCGGCAAGCAGCTCTTTGGCTCCATGGCCATCGCCGGCATCTACAGCGTGCTGCGCGACGCTCTGGGCGTGGTGCCCAGCATGCTGTGCACGCTCAATATCCCCGGCGTGACCTTTGCCATCTACAACTCGCCCATGCTGCTCTCCGTCGGCTTCCTTGTGGGCTTCGCCCCCGTCGCGTTCTGGTTTGCCGGCGCGCTGCTGGGCAATTTTGGCATCATCGTCGGCGGCACCGCTGCCGGTCTGTTTGACGTTATGACCGCACAGGGCATTGTTAAGTCCCTGGGTATGGGCCTCATGATGGGCTTTGGCGTCGCCGTCGTCCTCAAGGACATCCTGCCGCAGGTCGCCAGTATCGTCCGCGGCCTCGCCGCCGACAGCTCCACCGACACCGACGAGCAGTCGCTCATCTCGGGCTCCCTTAAACTCGACGCCGGTATCATCGGCCTGGGCGCTGCCGCCATCGCCGTGATCATCGCCATCGTGCTCGACCTTGGCCCCGTCCCGGCCGTCATCGTCACGCTGTTCACCTTTGTCACCACCATCATGAGTGCGCAGAGCTGCGGCCAGACGGGCATCGACCCCATGGAGATCTTCGGCCTCATCGTCATGCTCATCGTTGCCGCCTTCGCGCAGCTCGCTCAGGTCAAGCTGTTCTTTATCGCCGGCATCGTGGCCGTAGCGTGCGGCCTTGCGGGCGACGTCATGAACGACTTCAAGGCCGGCGCCGTGCTGGGCACCAACCCGCGTGCACAGTGGGTCGGCCAGGCCATCGGCGGCATCGTGGGCGCCCTGGTCGCTGCCGCCGTCATGGTCGCGCTCGTCACCGCCTATGGTCCGGACGCCTTCGGCCCCGACAAGAGCTTTGTGGCCGCGCAGGCAAGCGTGGTCGCCACCATGGTCTCGGGCATCCCGAGCGTGCCGTGGTTCGCAGGTGGCTTTATCGCCGGCATCGTCATGTACTGGTTCGGCATTCCGGCCATGATGATCGGCCTGGGCGTGTACCTGCCGTTCTACATGTCACTCACGGCCTTCTTGGGCTCCTGCGTCAAACTCGCCTACGACAAGTGGTCCGCCCACCGCGACGCCACCGCTGGTCTTTCTGACGAGGAGAGAGCTGCCAAGGACGCCGCCTTCCAGGAACAGGGTCTGGTCGTTGCCAGCGGCCTGCTGGGCGGCGAGTCCATCGTCGGCGTTATCCTGGCGTTTGTCTCCGTGGGCTTAAGCCTACTGGGCTAAGCTGAGCAGCTGCTCGACGGCAACCATATTGCCTACGGCTTGCCCGGTCGGTAGCTTTCGCGGCTACCGACCGGGCTTTTTATACCAACGCAAAGAAAGGCCGGCGCACTGCATTTAACAGCGCGCCGGCCTTATCGTTTGGCTAACGAGACGGTCCCGTTATGAATTGAAGTTCGCTGCAGAAACTACGCTCGAAACGCTACATCTGCTTGCGACGACGATCGCCGAGCGTCACACCCGCGGCAACGAGGGTGATACCGCCGATGACGAACACCTCGCCCGCAAGAGCGGAGTCATCACCGGTCTGGGCGAGCGCGGCAGGCGCAGCCTGTTTCTTGGCAACGGGGGCCTTTGCGGCGACCTGCGTAACCTGGGGCTTGGCCTGAGGCTTGCTCTGCGGCTCGGCCTTGGGATGATACTTGTCGTACTCGGCCTGAGCGGCAGCCAGGGCATCCTTCGCATCGTTAAGCTCGGCAAGCGCGGCGGCATAGGCGTCGTTGGCATCGGACAGTTTGGCATCGGCATCGCTCAGAGCAGTCTTGAGACCAGCGGCGGCATCGACGGCGGCCTTATAGCGAGCGTAGGCAGCGTTCAGCTTGACCAGCTTCTCGTTGCCCGTTGTGCCCGCGGCAAGGGATGCCTTATGGTCGACAGCCTCAAGATCGGCCTTGAGTGCCTCATCGCTGGCAAGCTCGGCCTTGGCCTTGACGATCTCGAAGTTCGCATCGACGACGGCTTCGTTGGCGGCCTCGAGCTGCTTCTGGGCATCGGCGACACCGGCGACGGCAGCGTCATAGGCGGCCTTGGCGTCGTCGACCGCCTTCTGGGCACCGGCGAAGCGCTCGAAGGCCTTGTTTGCGGTGGCAAGCTCGTCCTCGGCGGCCTTGGCCTTCGCCTGTGCGTCGGACAGGGTCTGCGTCTTGGCGGCAACTGCCTGCTTGGCGCCCGAAAGAGCGGTCGCGGCGTGCACATCTGCGGCCTGAGCCTTGTCAACGCCAGCCTGGGCAGTGTCGTCGGCCTTCTTGGCATCGTTAAGCGTGCCCTGCTTGTTCGCAAGATCCGTCTTGGCGGCATCGCACTTGGCGGCAAGGTCCTTGACCGAAGCGGTAGCGTTGTCATACGCCTCGTTGGCCTGATCGGACTTTACCTTGGCGGCGTCGCGGGCGCTGCGAGCCTTCGCCTTGTGAGCAGCGGCCTCGGCTGCCTTCGTCTGGCAATCGACAAGCGTGGCGTTTGCCTTATCGAGAGCTGCCTGGGCAGTAGCGGCCTCGCCCTTGGCGGCGTCGAGCTTGGTCTGGGGCGTCTTGACGTCGACACCCTTGAGTTTGGCTTCGGCGGCGTCGTATGCCGTCTTCGCGGCGGCGGTGCTGGATTTAGCCTTCTCGTACTCGCCCTTGGCGGTGTTCATGTTCGTGTCGGCCGCGGTATAGGCATCGCGAGCGCTTTCTTGCTTATCCAATGCGTTAGAATAAGCCGTTCCAGCAGTCCCGAAGTTCTTCTGCGCCTCTGCCAGTTTATTCTGAAGCTGCTTTAGCTGCTCCTTCTGCTCCTGCGTGCCGCCTGCATTGTAGGCGGAATCGATGTAGTCGTTGACGAGCTTCTTGAACTCGGAGACCGTGAAATCGGCCTGGCTCGCGCTTCCGCTATAGTCGAAAACGGTTACCTCGGAATCGGTATTCTTACCGCTACCGGTCGCGATGCCGATAGCCTTCGCGCCGGCATCGATGATGTTTAGATAGTGTCCACACTCATGGTAGATGCTGTTGTAGTGCTGGTAGATATAGTAGGAATCATATCGATGGCTTCCAAGTGCGTCACCATACTGTTTGACGTACTTATCGAACGCCTCTTTCTCCTGGGTGTAGAGACCGGTATATGGCCAGCCAAGCGTATCCTCGGTCTCGCCTCCGGTGTATGCTCCACCGCCGCCTGCAAGATTCTCGCTTTCATCGAAATAGCAGTCCGAGTGTCCCCAGATGTTCGATGAATATGATGTATTAAGGGCGGCTGCCGCAGTCATGCGGAGGCTGACGCTAAGCTCCGACTGACCGTTCGCCTTGCGGAGGTTGTTCTGGGTATCGAGATAGGTCAGGGCGTTACGCATCTGCTCCAAGGAGAGCGGATTGGTGTCGCGAGACATGTCCTGATCGACGTAAGTATCATACCAGTCCTGTTTCTCTATCGTCCCCATGAGCATCGACGCGGCAGTACTTGCATTCGACTTCTGCGTGGCTGTGAACTGGCTGCCGCCGATGATGTAGTTCATGAAGCCGAACATGCCCTGGCTGATAACATTCTGGTCTACGGTCATGTTCGACTTGAGGTCGGCAATCTGCTGGTTAAGCTTCTCGACCTCGGCGTTTGCGGCGTCGTATGCATTATGCGCGTCGGTTACTTCAGCACGAGCCTGATCGAACTCGTTGCTCTTCTGCTGACGAACCTCGACGAGTCGGTCGTACTCCGCCTTCTTGTCGGCTTCGGTCTGCTGGGCCTGCTCGTATGCCGTCTTCGCGGCGTCACGCTTACTGGCCGCGTCCTTGTACTCCTTGTTTGCCGCATCGTATGCAGACTGGGCAGATGCCACAGCAGCGTTGGCGGCGTTGGCCTTTTCCTGCGCGGCGGTGACGGTAGTCTGCGCAGCCTGCAGGTTCGCCTGTGCGGTGGCGTCTGCAGTCGTCGCGGCATCGAGCGCGTCCTGCGCGGTCGCGAGCTCGCTGGCGGCAGTGACCTTGGCAGCCTCAAGCGCGTTCAGATCGATACCCGTGCCCGAGGTCGCGGCATCGAGTGCAGCCTGCGCCTGGTCGAGCTTCTGCTGAGCGTTATCGCGCGCAGTGGTTGCGGCTGCGAGAGCAGCGGCAGTCTCCTGCTTCTTGGCTTGGGCGGAAGTCAGAGCGGCCTCAGTGTCCTTCTTTTCCTGCTGGGCGCTAGCCTCGGCGGCCTTGGCCTGGTCCAGATTGGCCTGTGCAGTAGTAACGGCCTTATTGGCGTCATCGAGCTTTGCCCGCGCGTCCTCGACGGCCTTCTTGGCGGCCTCGTACTCGTCCATACCCATGGCCTCGAGCTTGGCCTGGGCATCGTCGAGGGCCTTCTTGGCCTCATCCTGCTTTGCCTTGGCGTCCTTGAGCGCCTGGGTCTTATCCTCGACACTCTTGTTGGCTTGATCGAGCTGATCGTTCAGGTCGCCCAGCTTCTTCTGCTGCTGCTCGGTCTTTTCGACGGCGGCTTTGAGCTCGTCAATCTTCTCCTGGAGCGCGGCGACTTCTGCTGCGTTCTGCTCGATTTCGTTGTCGCTCACAGCCTGCGAGGCCTGATTCTTTTGCTGCTGCGCCTGCTTTTGAGACTGGCCCGCCGCATCGGCCTTCTTCTGGGCGGCATCGTAGGCGGCCTGAGCGTCCTTGAGCTGCTTTGCCGACTCCTCGGCCAGCTGGGCAGCCGTCTTTACGACCGCTTGGTTACCGGCGGCAACGGTATTCTCTACAGAACTACCCATTACAGTCTGAAATAGGCCATCGATAAATTTCGATGGCGAGCATTCGGCGC
>UQID01000020.1 GCA_900541045.1 uncultured Collinsella sp. | reverse complement strand
GATTCGGTCGCACGGAGAGCATTTCCCAGTTGACAAAACTATAGGAACACCCCCCATTTCATTTTTCTTGTTCTTGGCATGGTTGCCCCTTTCGGTCGATAGGTGAGTAATACCTGAAGCTAAGCTAAGCCTGAAAAATCCAAATGTGTTGCGCAACAATTCCCAGCGAGCAAAAAAGTCGGTGGCGAATGATGAAAATGGGGCGGGGATTAAATAATCATTGTGTACCGAATGATTATTTAATCCCCGTCCCAGAAAAATCACTGATGGTTGACAGGAGCGCCGCAGTTTTGGCAGAAGGAAGCATTTGTCTCCAGCTTTGACCCGCACTGGGCACAGAAATAAGTAGGCTCAACTGGCTGAGCATCATCGACCATAGTTGACACCTGCTGCGCCGGAGGCATTTGCTGGTACGGATTGGACCGCGGAGGCTGAGGCTTATTCGACGATTCCTTGTTCAAGATAACAGCAAAGGCGACAGCCGCGACACCACCAAATACAACTAGCAAAACGAGAAGATCGAATACACTAAGGCCTATCATCGCAAATCAGCTCCTCATGTAGCGAAAGATGACGGATGCCGAGATTTTATCGCCGCGCCGCAAGCCCCTCCTAGTGCGCAACACCCATCCACCCTGCATGATTTTCTGGGGCGGGGATCAAAATCATTGGGGAATGGCGCGTGGCAAGCGTATGTCTTCGGGGTATAAGACGGCTAATTGTATGCCGCCCTATGAAAGGAACCCTTATGCCCAGCGTTGCCGTTCTTGCCGCCGATGGCTTTGAAACGATTGAATGCCTGACCATGGTCGATGTCATGCGTCGCGGCGGCGTGCGCGCCACGCTCGTCTCGATCATGCCCACGCGCGAGGTCGTAAGCTCGCTGCAGATTCCCGTAACCTGCGATGCACTCTTTGACGAGATTAACTTTGACGAGTATGACTGTGTCGTGCTGCCCGGCGGTCTGCCCGGCGCCACCAACCTGCGCGCCGACCAGCGCGTCTGCGACGTAGTCTGCGAGTTCGCCGCGACCAAGCATGTTGCCGCCATCTGCGCCGCCCCGTTTATCCTGGGCGAGCTTGACCTGCTCGAGGGACGCCACGCCACGTGCTTCCCCGGCTTTGAGAAGATCTTCCCCGAGGGCGCCTATACCGGCGACAAGGTCACGCACGACGGCAACATCATCACCGCCAGCGGCATGGCCCAGTCGCTCCCCTTTGCGCTTGAGCTGCTGCGTACGCTCGCCGGCGACAAGGCTGTCGAGAAGGTTGCCGAGGGCATTCAGCTATGATTTTGGCTTCGCAATCACCGCGCCGCATCGAGTTGATGCGCGAAGCGGGCTACGACATCCGCGTCATTCCCGCTGACATCGACGAGACTCCTTTTGATGACGAGGCCCCACTTACGCTTGTCGAGCGCTTAGCTCGCGCTAAGGCTGCCGCCGTTGCCGCCGAGCACGCCGATCCCAGTGAGCTGACCATCGCAGCCGACACCATCGTCACCTTCGATGGCAAGATTTTGGGTAAGCCGGCAAACGAGGACGAAGCCCGCACCATGCTCCACGAGCTCTCGGGGCGCACGCACCAGGTCGCAACCGGCGTCTGCATCGTTAGAGCCGGAGACGTCACAGCCCCGCACGCCGCCGAGAGCCTGTCGTTTGTCGATGTGACCGACGTGACGTTCTATGAGCTCACCGACGAGCAGATTGAGCGCTACGTCACCTCAGGCGAGCCCATGGACAAAGCCGGCGCCTACGGCATCCAGGGCGTCGGTGGGCGCATGCTTGTGCATGATATTTCGGGCGACTTCTACAACGTGGTGGGCCTGCCCATCGCTCGCGTCGCGCGCGCAATTCAAAAACTATCGTAATTGCATCTGGCGCTGGGTACCCCCCAGCGCCTACAATTTCGGCGTACCGTACGGATCCCGACCGGGCATAAGGCCCGGCGGAAAACCGATAGGAGTAAAACATGGATACACTGCTTGAGGCCATTGACGTTTGCGATGTCGATGGCTTTTGCTTTGGCAACTATACGGACGAGGAGGCCGGCACCGGTTGCACCGTAATCGTGGCACCCGAGGGCGCCACCGGCGGTGTTGACGTTCGCGGCGGTGCCCCGGCATCACGCGAGACCGACCTGCTGCGTCCCGAGAACACCGTGGACAAGGTCCACGCCGTCTGCCTTTCGGGTGGATCGGCCTTTGGTCTGGAGGCCGCAAGCGGTGTAGCCCGCGAGCTCGAGAGCCGCGGCATCGGCCTTCCCGTCGGCCCCACGCAGGTACCCATCGTGTGCTCCAGCTGCATCTTCGACCTCGCCTTTGGCGACCCCACCGTACGCCCCGACATTGAGGCTGGCATCTCCGCCGTGCGTGAGGCGCTCGACAACACCCCCACCGCGCTCGAGCAGGGCAATGTAGGTGCCGGCACCGGTGCCACCGTGGGCAAACTCATGGGCCCCACCACCTGCATGAAGGCCGGCCTCGGCGCTGCCGCCGTGGCACTCGGCCCTGTTAAGGTGGGTGCCGTGGTCTCGGTCAACGCCTGCGGCAATGTCGTCGACCCCTTCACCGGTGAATGGGTCGCTGGTATGCGCGCTGCAGCAGATAGCGACCAGATCGTCGACATGGAGCTCGCAGCCTTTGCCGCAGCTGGCTCTATGCAGATGCCGCTCGACCGCACCAACACCACCATCAGCTGCATCGTCACCAACGTTGAGCTCACCAAGGCGCAGGCCACCAAGGTCTCCCAGATGGCCGCAGACGCCTATGCGCACGCCATCCGCCCCACACACACCACCAACGACGGCGACACCATCTACACCCTCGCCAGCGGCAAACTAGATGCTCAGACAAGCGCCGCCGTACCCCTAGACCTGCTGGGCATGCTCGCCGTAAGGGCCCTACAGACCGCCATCATAAACGGAGCAAAAAACGCCAAAACCTCCCACGGCATCCCCGGCGCCGCAAAGTAGCCTAACCTGACCGGTTGCCCGGTGGGGCTTGGTTATGTTTGCTGCTCTACAGTCCTGGCTCGCACGAAGAGCACATTAAGTGCTCTTCGGCTCGTGCGGAACTCGCGACAAACATAACCAAGCCCCACCGGGCAACCTACTCAACAAGATCCCTTTCAGCCCAGGCCCCTGTGTACCGCGCGTCTAAGATCTTCAAATTCAGGCAGCCTGACAATCGATTCTTATAGCAAAGGCCCCTTGGCCTTTAGTTTGATACAAGTTCCGCACGAGCCGGAAAGCACTTAATGTGCTTTCCGTGCGAGCAGGACTGTTCGCAGTAGCAAACTAAAGGCCAAGGGGCCCAGTCAACCTATCAGCAGCGATTACTCAACAGCTAGTTGAATTTGAAGATCTTTGAGGCAAGATGGTATAGGCCGATTGTGGTTTTGTCTCCGGCCCGTCCACGCAGGTTGGTAAAGAATCCGACCACGCCGTAGCGAGCGCGACGATACATGCGCTCGTCGTACTCTTTCAGGTCCTTCCACAGCGTCTTCAAGCGCTCATCGGCACAATCTTCCTCGGAAAGCTTGGTGAGCACCGAGCAAATCGCCATCATCATGGTGAAGTAGCCCATCATGTACGAACGTAGACGCGAGGACTCGACGTCCTGGTACAGGTGGAACGATTCCATCATGATGCGCGTTACGCGGAACTGCTGACCCAGGCGCTTGACCATCGTGGCCTCATTGACGCTCTGGCCCTCGCGACCGATAAAGTAGCGATAGAGGTCGATGTCGGCGTAGTACATGGTCTTGCAGCGCGGCAGTGGCACGTAAGCGTAGATATTATCCACGTAGAACGTGTGTGCCGGCATAGGCAGATTGGACTCGCGCAGTACATCGGTGCGATAGCACAGGCTGTGCATGAGCAGGTTCTGATCGGGACGGAAGTGCCCGATCTGGTCCCAAGAGAAAATCTTTTTGCGCGGCAGAGCAAACTTGTAGCCAATAGCGGTATGCGTGCCCTCGTAAACCTTCTCGTACACGTAGTTCGAGATAAACAGGTCGACGCGCTGGTCGCGCTCCTCAAAGCCACGCAGAATCGACAGCATGGTCGAAAGTGCCGCACCGTCGAGCCAGTCGTCCGAGTCGACAACCTTGTAGTAGGTGCCCTGCGCCTCGCGCAGACCCGAAAGGACGGCAATACCGTGGCCGCCGTTCTCCTGGTGCACCGCGCGGATGATACCGGGATAACGGGCCTCCCACTCGTCGGCCTTGGCGGCCGTCTCGTCCTTGGAGCCGTCGTCCACCACGATAATCTCGATATCGGTGGCGTAATTGCTCCCCTCCAAGATGGAGGTGATGCAATGGTCCATGTCCTTGGCGGCGTTATACGAGGGAATACCGAATGTTATGACTTTATGCATGGCAGGCGATAATCTCATCCGAAAGATCGAGGGCGGAATTGGTCACGGCGTCCATATCGTAGTAACGATACTCGGCCAGACGACCCACCGGGTGGAAGTTCGTCAGGTTCTGGACGCGCTCAAGATAGCGCTCGTAGAGCTCACGGTTCTCGGGCTCCAGGATAGCGTAGTACGGCGTCTCGCCCGAGCCGGGCGTATAGGCCTTGGAGTACTCCTTCATGATGGTGGTCTTGCCGGGCAAGACCTGACCGGTCATGTTCTTGAACTCGGTGATGCGCGTATAGTCCTCGCTCGTGGTGTAGTTGACGGTGCCCACAGGCTGGAACTGGTCCATATCGAGCGTCTCGAACTTCATATCGAGCGTGCGGTACGGCAGCGCGCCCAGGTCGAGGTTGAACAGCTCGTCGAGTGGACCGGTGTAGACGATCTCGCCACCATAGACCTTGCCGTCGATCTTGACGGTGGTCTCGTCGATCTCGAAGAGGTCGCGGGCGTCCACGTCGCAGAACACATCAATCAGATCGTGATCGAGCATATGCTCGAACAGCGCGGTATAGCCGTCCTGCGGCATGCCCTGGAAGGGAGCCTGCGGGAAGTAGCGGTCATCATCGCCCACAAAGACGGGAACGCGGCCGGTAATCGAGGGGTCGATCTGATCGGGCGTCTGGCCCCACTGCTTCATGGTGTAATGCAAAAAGACGTTCTCGTAGACGTAATCGGCGACCTCGGCAAGATCCGGGTCGTTCTTCTTGCGCAGCTCCATGATGGGCACCTTGACGTCCTTGCCAAAGGTCTCCACGAGCTTCTGATACAGCTCCTCGCCGCGCTCATCGCCAAAGGCGAGCTTAAGGCTCGCATGGTTAAAGGGCACAGGCATAAGGGTGCCGTTGATGTTGGCGAGCACCTTGTGCTGGTAGTCCGTCCACTTGGTAAAGCGCGACAGGAAGTTATGCACGCGCTCGTTAAAGGTATGGTAGATGTGCGGACCATACTCGTGGACCAGGATTCCCGCCTCGTCAGTGCAGTCGTAGGCGTTACCCGCAATGTGGCTACGGCGCTCCAGAACGGCAACGCGATAGCCGATGGTCTCGGCGAGACGGCGGGCGCAAACGGCACCGGCATAACCGGCGCCGACAACGATCATGTCGTACGCACCGGCATTAAAGCCTTCAGGCAGGCCTGAGGTAATCTGCATCGATACTCCTTGTCAAAAGCCACACGCTTTTTAACTGGGCTTTTTCTCGAACATACGTCGAGACATATTTATCAGAGCGATTATAGCGCTAATGCGTCCTATAATGAGCTTGCCACACAAGGAAAGCTCAAGCACCGCGGCGTACATAATTGAAAGGTAAACCCGCTAGCAGCGGGTTTATTCGTGTACAGCCGAGGGCCTGGAGCTTAGCAAAACGCTTGTAAGGAGTAACATGAGCGATTTCCTAAACCGTATGAAGTCTGCCGCCAAGGCCGACCTTAAGACCATCGTCCTGCCCGAGGGCGAGGATCCGCGTACCATCGTCGCGGCAAACAAAATCATCGAGGAGGGCCTGGCAAAGCTCGTCATCCTGGGCAACCCTGACGAGATCGACGTTCCCGGCGCCACCGTCATCGACCCGCGCAACGCCGAGAAGCACGAGGAGTATGCGCAGAAGTTTGCCGAGCTCCGCGCCAAGAAGGGTGTCACCATCGAGCAGGCTCGCGCCCAGGTGATGGACGCCACCTACTTTGGCACCATGATGGTCAAGATGGGCGACGCCGACGGCCTGGTCTCCGGCGCCTGCCACTCCACGGCCGACACCCTGCGCCCCGCGCTTCAGATCCTCAAGACCGCCCCGGGCACCAAGCTGGTCTCTGCCTTCTTCGTGATGTGCACCGACACCCCGCAGTTCGGCACCGACGGCACACTGATCTTCGCCGACTGCGGCCTCAACATCAACCCGTCCTCCGATGAGCTCTCCGAGATCGCCATCGCCTCGGCCCACTCCTGGTCCACCTTCATGGGCAATGTCGAGCCGCACGTGGCCATGCTCTCCTACTCCACCATGGGCTCCGCCGGTGGCGAGGTCGCCAAGAAGGTCCAGGAGGCCGTGAAGTTCTGCAAGGAGAAGGCTCCCGAGCTCGCCATCGACGGCGACCTGCAGCTCGATGCCGCTATCGTCCCCACCGTCGCACAGCTCAAGGCTCCCGGCTCCTCCGTCGCCGGTAAGGCCAACGTGCTCGTGTTCCCCGACCTCGAGGCAGGCAACATCGGCTACAAGCTGGTCCAACGCTTCGCCGGCGCTGACGCCTACGGTCCCATCCTGCAGGGCATCGCCAAACCGGTCAACGACCTTTCGCGCGGCTGCTCTGCCGACGACATCGTGGGTGTCGTGGCCATCACCGCCGTCCAGGCTCAGATGGCTGAGTAGCGTACATATCCCCTCGGGACCCTACAGGGTAAAGCTCTGAAAACGTCCTCGGACATGTCGGAAGCCCCCGCTGCGCACTACGTGCGGCGGGGGCTTCCTCCGTCCTGCGGAAAGTTTTCTGAGCTTTACCCTGTAGGGTCCCTGCCGCTACGTAGTAATCAGGGTATCTGGGGTGGACGGCGGCTTGGCTACGAGCTGGGTCTGAAAAATCTGAACGGATGGGTGTCGTTGCTGAAAGTGCAGGCGTTGCCGGCGATGATCACTTTGGAACTGGAATTTCCGTATGCCAGCAAAAAGGCCTCCCGAGCTGTTGCTCAGGAGGCCTTTCGTTTACATGCAAACGGGTGCGTTAGTTGTTCTTGGTCAGGCGTTCGACGTCGTGGGCGATCATGTATTCCTCGTCGGTGGGGATGACCATAACCGTGACGGAAGAGCCGGCGGCGCTGATGACCTGCGGGCCGTTGCCCACGGCCTCGCGGTTCTTGTTGTTGTCGATGCGCACGCCCAACCATTCAAAGCAGTCGCAGAAGGCCTTGCGAATCGACCAGTCGTTCTCGCCGATGCCGGCGGTAAAGGTAATGGTGTCCACGCCCGCCATGGAGGCGATCATGGAACCGGCCTGCTGCATGGCCTTGTAGGCGAACATATCGAAGGCGAGCAGGCAGCGCTCGTCACCCTCGGAGGCGCGCGTACGGATGTCACGGGCATCGTTGGAGATGCCCGAGATGGCAAGCAGACCGGACTGCTTGTTCATCATGTCGTCGACTTCCTGGTAACTGTAGCCGCCCTCGCGCTGAAGATAGCACACGGTGGCCGGGTCGATGGAACCGCAACGAGTGCCCATCATCAGACCGTCAAGCGGCGTGAGGCCCATCGTGGTATCGCGGCACACGCCGTCCTCAATGGCGGCAAGCGAAGCACCGTTGCCCAGATGGCATGAAAGCAGACGGTGGCAGCGCGTACCCAGGATCTCCTTGGCCATCATCCACTCGTAGCGGTGGCTCGTACCGTGCGCGCCGTACTTGCGCACGTGGTACTTGTCGCACACGTCCTTGGGCAGAGCGTAGGTGTAGGCAACCTCGGGCATGGTCATGTGGAACGAGGTGTCGAAGACGGCCACGTTGGGCAGCTCCGGATACTTCTCGCGGCAATATTCGATTGCCGCGGCCTCGCCGTAATTGTGCAGCGGGGCGAGCGGGGCCACCTCAAGGATCTTAGCCATGACCTCGTCGTCGACGACCGCGGAATCGTCAAAGTGCCAGCCGCCCTGAACGATACGGTGGCCGATGCCATCGATTGTAAAGTCGGTCTTCTCGAGCTCCTCGAGCACGCGCGCAATGGCGCAGCGATGATCGGGAAAAGGAATCTCCTCGGTCTGCTTGGTGCCACCGTTCTCGGAGTGACCAAAGATGCCCATCTCCGATCCGATACGCTCGCAGTTGCCCTTGGCGAAAACCTCGCGGGTATCGGTATCCAAAAGCTGATATTTAAGGCTCGAGCTGCCAGCGTTGACAACAAGTACGTTCATGAGACTCCTTCGTGATTACAGTACGGTCGGCAAACCTATAAGGCGGCCGTACACTTAATAAGAAGTTATCAGAATTCAATAAATATCTATTAAACTCTTCGCTCAAAGAGCGTAAAAGGGGGCTGAACGGCACAAGGCCATCCAGTCCCCTCTCCTTGCATCAATTACTTGCCGTTGACGATGCGCTCGACGTCGGAAGCGATCATGAACTCCTCATCCGTGGGGATAACGAAGATTTTGACCTTGGAATCCTTGGCGGACAGGCACCACGCGCCGTCGCCGCGCAGGGCGTTGCGGGCATGGTCCATCTTGACGCCCATAAAGGCCAGACGGTCGGCCACGCCGGCGCGGACAGCCGGAGCGTGCTCGCCGATGCCGGCGGTAAAGACCAGAGTGTCCATGCCGCACATGGAAGTGGCCATCTCGGCGGCCTTGGCAGCAATCTTGTAGACGAACATATCGAAGGCGAGCTGGGCCTCGGGGTCGCCGGCAGCGGCGAGCTCCTCAACGTTGCGGCAGTCGTTGGTCTTGCCGCCGGTCACAGCCAAAAGGCCGGACTTCTTGTTCATCATCTCGTCGACCTCGTCGAAGGTGAACCCGCCTTCGCGCTGCAGGTAGCACACGGTAGCAGGGTCGATGGAGCCGCAGCGGGTGCCCATCATGACACCGTCGAGCGGCGTCAAGCCCATGGTGGTGTCCATGCACTTACCGTCCTCGATGGCGCACAGGGAAGCGCCGGAACCGATGTGGCACACGACGACCTTGCGAGCCTCGCCGTTGGTCATCTCGGCGACCTTCTTGGAGATGTAGCGGTAGCTGGTGCCGTGGGCGCCGTACTTACGGATGTGCAGCTTGTCGCAGACGTCCTTGGGCAGGGCGTAGGTCTTGGCGACCTCGGGCATATTGAAGTGGAAAGCGGTGTCATAGACCGTGACGTTGGGCAGGTCGGGATACTGCTCGAGGCAGTACTCGATAACGTTGGCCTCGGGGTTGTTGTGCAGCGGGGCGAGCGGAGCGACCTCGCGGATCTTGGCGAGGACGTCCTCGTCGACGAGGGAGGAATCGCCGAAGTACCAACCGCCCTGAACGATACGGTGGCCGATGCCCTCGATCTTGACGCCGTTGGCCTCGAGGTCCTTCAGGACGACCTCGATGGCGACCTTGTGGTCGGGGAACTCGATGTTCTCGGTCACCTTCTTGGAGCCGTTGGCAGCGTGGGTGAAGGTACCGCCGGTAAAGCAGACGCGCTCGCAGGAGCCCTTTGCGGACACCTTGTGGGACTTGGTATCGATGACCTGATACTTAAGGGTCGAAGATCCTGCGTTGACGACCAGAACGTTCATGTGTCTCCCTACTAACAGGCGGTGTGGCGCCGCCAGGTTATATACGCTTCAATAATAAACCCAAACGCCCTCGCGCTCGGGTTTATTGCGTTGATATATAAGTTATCGGTGCCCAAATACTCACGGCCTTTGACTTGTAAGACGAAATAGCGCAGGGATATACACCAGGGCAGAAATCCCGAGCGCAACAAGCAATACGACTCGAATGCCCGCAACGCTACTCAACACAGCGTTGAGCAGATAGAAAAGGACGGCACCAACCGCCACCATCTGGCTTTGAACCGAAATCAGCGAACAGCGCATCGATGAATCGGCAGCATTTTGGAAAACCGAGTATTTGATTGGGGCAAACAACGAGTACGCAACCGTCTGCAGCACATAGAACACGGGCAGCAAATAAGCCGGAGTAAGGGGAATCAAAAACAAAGCTGTCAATGCTAAGCGAATGATGCCGCAAATACGCGCAAAACAGCCCTTGTCGACACGAGCAATCACACTGGGCACGATAAACCCTATGGAGGCGGAGGCAAGGAGCTGGATCGCAATGGTCACGCCCGAAGCGACGGCATTCATTCCGCGACCCGCAAGCAGCAGCGAGAAAAAGTCTTCCAGGGCGACAAAAGCAAATGCCTGAGAACAGTCCATGATGAACGCCGAACGAAGAATGCCATTACACGCAATAGCGGCACCGATCATCTTCGGGCTAATTCCACGTTCAGGTGTCGCCGCAGTGCCCCCTCTTCGCATCTCAGGAATGCAGACAACAACAACCAACGTCAACACCATTGCGATGATATCTGCCGAAAGACCAATGAGATATGCACCGACAGACGAAATGAAACCGCCCACGCAAGCGGAGAGGGCATAAGAGGCATAGAAAACAAGTCGCTCAACGACATTAAGTCTTACGAGCTGGTCCTGAGAGACGCTGTCAATGTAAATCGCTTCGATGGATCCGCTCACACATGCAACGGCAAAACCCTTGAGAGCAAACGCACCGATTAAAAGCAGAGGAGATCGGACGATGAGCAGGGCGGCGTAGTACCCAAGCATTCCCACAATGCCAACGAGGCCGCTTGTCTTTCGTCCAAACCTATCAGCAATATAGCCAGTGGGAACTTCTAGGATGAACTTGCTCACTTGGTATGCAATCATCATGCTAGAAATCGCTACCATCGAAAGCCCGACGAACCCAAGGTAGACAGTTAGAAAATACAAGATGGTGCTGAAGTTCGACAGAAAAACGAATGTCATATAAAGCAAAACCGTACGGTTTTTCATGCTCCGCCCTCCAAGAGCCAGCAATCTAAATCGGATTCTTGGAAAAGCATGAGGGCAAAGCTGTCAGCTATGTGTTACAAGGCGTCAATAATCACTTGACGTCTCGAAGCCAATTAATCTCACGAAGCAAGATGACGCAATAGGTGCAGAAAAACCGTCTGGTGTCGATCAGTCCAGGAATTTTGCCGATAGCAAAAGTAGATAGGCAAGGT
Source organism: uncultured Collinsella sp. (assembly GCA_900541045.1). Taxonomy (GTDB): domain Bacteria; phylum Actinomycetota; class Coriobacteriia; order Coriobacteriales; family Coriobacteriaceae; genus Collinsella. The sequence continues at coordinate 33,727 of UQID01000020.1, read as the reverse complement.
TACATCACGCGAGCCTTCAATGGAGCACTCACTCACTTCTGATCCATCCGACGCAAGAGAGGACCCAGACAAACTCAATATCAATCCCCCGGCTTGAAGAAACTCGGTCTGAGCCCTGCTTCCGTATTCAACATCACGGAAGCGAAAATTGACGAGCCGGGCTTCAGGGCATTGATTGATTGCATTGAGACAGGGTGACAAATTAATGGGAACAGCGAGCCTGCCGCCCAGTAACTCGCGAATGGTCATGGCGCCCACAGATTGATGACCCGCTGGGCACGAAAGAACCTTGAGCTCCTTTTCACCCAAATATTTTGAAGAAAGGGCGCTGTCCCGTGGTTCCTCGAATGAGATAGCCGCGTCCGAAATCCCAAGTATAAGTGATTCAAAGCATGTTGCCGTTGGCTGATGCCACACATCAAGATGAATCTGAGGGTGCGAGCGTTCAAACGAGTCATACCAGTTTTCGGCAAAAAGGCGCCCCCGCCCATGAAGGCAGGGGGCGTAAAGACGAAAGTGGCCATCGGGCGAGACGCCGTCGCCCCTCGATTGAGCGTACTTTTTGAGATCGTCGACTTGTGCCAGGATCACGCGTGCACGACGCGCAAATTCTCTGCCCGCCGGAGACAAAACAGCCTCCCCCGCCGATCGGTTGAGCAAAACAATCTGATACTCAGATTCCAACTTTTTGATTGCCGACGGAACGGCCTGCGGACTCACATGAACGGCGCGAGCTGCTTTGCGCACGCCGCCATAGTTCGCTACCGCTTGAAGGTACTCGAGTTGAGAAAGCTGCATAGATTACTCCAAAGGCAGCCAAGTCGACGGGCCACGCGTCCTCAGATGAGGTTCTCGCCCAGGTTTTTGCCGCCGAGAACGTGCATGTGGAAGTGCATGACGGTCTGGCCGGCGTTGACGCCCTTGTTGGAGATGACGCGGAAACCGTCCTCCAAGCCCTTGGCCTTAGCGACCTCCTGGATGGCGTGAGCCATGGCGCCCATGGTCTCGGCAGGTACGTTGTCGGCGATGTCACTGTAGTGCTTCTTGGGGATCACGAGCGTATGGACCGGCGCCTGGGGATTGAGGTCGTCGAAGGCGATGACCTGGTCGTCCTCATAGACAACGGTCGAGGGGATCTCGTGGTTGGCAATTTTGCAGAAGATGCAATCGCACATGGTTGGTTCCTTTCTTGCAGACCAAGGTAATTATATTTGGTCGGGATGGTTAGAACGAGAGGTTGTCGTCGGTGTTGGCGGCCTCGCCGTCGGTGAGCACGTCGTTGCCGTCGACGTCCTTAAGGAGCACCGAGACCTTCTGCTCGGCATCGGACAGGCGGGTGCGCAGGCTCTTGAGGAGCTCGACGCCGCGGGTATAGCTCTCGAGCGACTCCTCGAGCTCCATATCGCCCGACTCCAAGCTACGGATGATGAGCTCCAGTTCCTGCGAGGCCTGCTTGTACGTAAGCTGCTCGACCGGGGTCTTCTCTGCCATATCTGTTTCCTTTCCTAAAGGTTTATCGCTATGAAATGCGGCTTACTCGACCGTATCGACCGTTGCCGCCACGTTGCCGTCTGCCATGCGCACGCGAATGGCATCGCCGGGCTTAAAGGTCTTGGCGCTCGTAGCCACACCGTCATCGCTGTACGCGATGGAGTAACCGCGGGCAAGCACCTTGAGCGGCGACAGGGCATCGAGCGAAGCCGCTGCACGGCCCAAGTCGGACGCGGGTTTGCTGAGCATCGTACGCCCCTGATGCTCCAGACGGGAACTCGCAAGCGTGAGCGTATGGCGCTTGCCATCGAGCCCCGAGGTGCTTGCAGCCAGACGCTCGGGCAGGCGCTCAAAGTTGGAGCGGAATGTCCCGACCGAACGCGTTATGGCGCCGGACAGACGATCGGCCGTCAGGGCAAGCTCGGACTCGCGACGCTCGACCACAAACGTTGGGTCGTTGAGGCACGGGCGGCACGCGGCTGCATCGAGCGCGTCGCCCAGACGAGCCGTATAGGTGTCCCAAGCACGACGACCGCGCTGGTCGAGCATTTCCAGATCAACCTGATCCGACCCGATCATCGAAGCCATCGCGGCGCCCAGACGCTGATGGCGCGTCTCGAGCACGTCGGCCAACTCCGTCATGGCCGGCGCCACCGATTCGGCCGCCGCCGTGGGCGTGGAAGCGCGACGGTCGCTCACCATGTCGCAGATCGAGGTATCGGGCTCATGCCCAATGCCCGTCACCACGGGCACGGGACAGGCTGCCACCGCACGGGCAAGCTCCTCGTCGTTAAAGGTCATGAGGTCCTCGAAGGAACCGCCGCCACGCACGAGCAAAATGCAATCGAGCGCCGGCGTAATGGCAGCGGCGCGGCGCAAGCCTTCAATAAGCTCTGCCGGCGCGCCCTCGCCCTGGACCTTTGCGCCCACGCAGACAAGCTCGACGAGCGGGTTGCGACGGCGCAATGTGCGCTTAACGTCGTCGATTACGGCACCCGAAAGCGAGGTGACGACCGCCACACGCGAGCAAAACACCGGAATGCGGCGTTTGCGCGCTTCGTCCATCAGGCCCTCGCGACGCAGCTTTTCGGCCAGTTGCGCCACTTGTTGACGCAGCAGACCCTCCCCCGCCAGCGAAAACGAGCGGGCGACGAAGCTCATGCGACCCGTAGGCTTGTAGAGATTGAAACCGCCCTTAAAGCTTACCTGCATGCCGTCGCGCAAGTCGAAGGTGCGCTTGAGATAGGCGCCCTTCCAAATGATGCAGTCGACGGCCGCCGAGTCGTCCTTGATTTGGAAGTAGCAGTGGCCGCTTCGGGCATTGGGACCACGAAAACCCGTGACCTCACCCAAAACGCTCAGCTGCGGAATGGCATCGAGCGCGCCGGCGGCGATCTCCACCGCTTGGCTCACGCTGAGCTCTTTGCGCTCCTGCTCGTCCGATCCGTCGAACTCGGCGGAAACGGTATTGCCGGTTAGGTTCCAGCCTGCCACGCAGCCTCCTTTCGTTATCGCGCACAGAGGCTCCGGCCCTGCGCAAATTCAAGTCCAACACATAGTACAGCGCCGCGGGGACACAAATCTCCGCGGCGCCTGTCAAGCCAATTTGTTATCGGTTGGAGTTTCTGTTGTAGCGAGCCATCAGGTAGAGCAGCTGAACGATCGAGGTGAGCGCCGCCGCCACGTAGGTGAGCGCGGCTGCCGTCAGCACCTTCTTGGCACCGTTGACCTGCTTGGAACTCATGCCCGACTGCTCGATATACGCCACGGCGCGGCGACTGGCATCGATCTCGACCGGCAGCGTAACCAACTGGAACAGCACGCTAAACGAGAAGAAGATCAACGCGAGGGTCGTGAGCCCGGCAATGTTCATAAACAGGCCCAAGAGCAGCACGATGGTCCAGGTGTTCTGGGTAAAGTTGACGACCGGGACCAGGGCGGTGCGCACCTTCATCATGGCATAACCACTTTGACGCTGGGCGGCATGGCCCGCCTCGTGGCAGGCGACGGCAACGCTTGCGACCGACCCGCCCGAACGGTTGGCATCCGACAGATACAGGTTGTTGTCCTGCGGGTTGTAATGATCGGTGAGCTCGCCGGCAACGCCCTTGATGCCCACGGCGCTACAACCGTTGGCATTGAGCATGCGGCGAGCAACCGTGGCACCCGTATCGCCGTCCGAGCGCACCTTAGACCACGTCTTGTACGTCGAGTTGATATAGCTCTGCGCGGCAAGGCCAAGCACCGTGCAGACAAGAACAACCAGCAGGTACAGCGGGTCAATGCCAAAGCCGTATCCATAGTAATAAGGCATGCGAATTCCTCCGAATCGAGTTACACGTTGGAGGCATTCTACCCATTCGACTGACCAGCAAATCAACATCGATGTTTTGGCAATGTCAGCGAAAACGGCCGAGAGCGAGCAAGGTGACGTGAAAGAGAAGCGACGCGTACTTTGGTACGCGAGCGACGATTGAACGTCAGATTGCCGCTCTCGGCCGTTTGCAGCGTCGAGCTGTTACGCGGTTTGGTAAAACCGCGTAACTATATACCTATAGCAATTCAATTTTGCCGTCCTTCACCGTCAACCCCATATTGCCCGAGAGCAAATCGTCCAGGCGCGAGCCCACGAGCTCAAAGCGCCAGCCTTCGCGCAGGGGGCTCTGCTCGGGATGCTCAATATAGTCGGCCAGGTCATCGCGCGAGGCAATGACCGAGGTCGCCACGCCCGAGCGCTCGGCAACCAGGCGAATGAGCGCATACATCAGGTCCGTCACGCTCTCCAACTCCGGCGAAATCTGACGGTGCCCGCGCACCATGAGCGGCAGGCGATCGTGCGGGCAGCTCGCACCGCGCTTAATGGCCATGAGTGCGCCGTCCACGTCGCGCTCACCCAGCTGATCGGTGCCGCGGATGCTGCGGAACTCCTCAACGCGCACAGGATTGCGCTTGACGAGCGCCAGCAGCGTATCGTCGGACATGACCCACTTGCGCGGGATGTTGCGCCGCTCAGCGCGGTCCTCGCGCCAGGCTGCAAGCTCACGCGCAATGCCCAGCTGATGGCGGCTGCAGGAGTTGATGCGCTTGACCTTGCGGAATGCCTCATGGCGGTCGGCGCGGTAGTGTGACTCGTCGGCCAGCGGACGCAACTCGTCGAGCACCCAGTCCACGCGGCCCAGCTCACGCAGGCGGCTCATCATCTCGGTATAGGCGACGATCAGGTACTTGACGTCATCGATCGCGTACTCGATCTGTTTGTCGGTCAGCGGGCGGCGCGACCAATCGGTCAGCGACTCGGTCTTGGGCAACGAGACGCCGCAAAACGTCTGCACGAGCGCGCCGTAGGAAATCTGCTGGCGCTCGCCCAAAAAGGCGGCGGCCACCTGCGTGTCAAAAATGGGACGCGGCAGCACGCCCACGGTATGGAGCATGACCTCCATATCCTGCGAGCACGCGTGGAAGACCTTGGTCACGCTCTCGTCGGCCATAAGCTCGGCCAGCGGCGACAGGTCGTCGATCACCAGAGGGTCGACCGCCACGCTCTCGGCAGGGGTGGCAATCTGAACCAAGCACAGGCGCGGATGGAACGTGCGCTCGCGCAAAAACTCGGTATCGACGGCAATCGCGTCGAACTCACGGGCGCGCTGGCAAAAGTCGAGTAGAGCCTGATGTGTGGAAATGTACATATCAACCCATCGAATAAGGTTAGGCCCGAAAAACACGGGTAGGATATCGGCATTGCCCTACAACTATACTCGGTTAGTCACAGAACGGGAACGTAAGTATGCGCTGCCTTATCATCCACAACCCGGCATCGGGCCCCAGCTCAGATGAAATCTACGCGTTCACGCACGCCCTCGCGCAGGGCGGCGACGAGGTCGTGATGCGTTTTATCGGCGATGGCATGGAACCCGAGAACGCCGTGGCAGACGTGCGCGAGTTTGATCGCGTGGTGATTTCGGGCGGCGACGGCACCGTCTCCAACGTGCTCGACCAAATGCGCGGATGCGGCGTCCCCACGCTCGTCTTCCCCTCCGGCACGGCCTGCCTGTTCTTCAACAACATTGGCAACGCCCCCGAGGCCGCGGCGCTCGCCAAGGCCTGCCGCGTCGGCCGTACCGTCAAGGCGGACATGGGCGAGCTCTTTTGGCTCGACGAGAACGGCAACGAGAAGCGCCACGGCTTTATCATCATCGCCGGCTCGGGCTTCGACGCCGAGATCATGATGAAGGCCGCCCCCACCAAAAACGACATCGGCGAAATCGCCTATTTCCTGTCGGCGCTCGCCACACCCAACCCCACGGTGGCGCACTTTACGATTGAGCATGACGGCATTGTCGAGGAGCTCGATGGCATCTGCTGCATGGCCGGCAACACCTCGGTCATTCAAAACGACATCAACCTGTTCCCCGACTGCCGCATGAACGACGGCATGGTCGACATCGCGGTCATCGAGCCCGTAAAAACCGTCCAGCTCCTGCCCACTGTGATCACCGCCGCGCTCGACCCCGCCGGCAAGGTGCTCGGCCGTCCGCAGTTCAAGATCATCCAGACCAAGGAAGCCAAAATCACCTGCACGCCGTCGCTGGGCATGCAGTTCGATGGCGAGATCATCTCCAGCAACTCGGGCGTCTTTGGAGCCCGCGCGCTTCCGCAATGCCTCGACCTCATCGTCGACGAATTCTCCCCGCTCGGAAAATAGGAGGACCCCATGAACGACAATCCCCTGCTCGGCTTTATCGTCATTGTTCTGGCCATGCTCGTCGGCTATGCGATTAACGTGATCCACCGCCGGAAGAAGTAATTCCACATTGGTATGATATTCATCCAATTATCGTCTCCCCTGTTGTTTATGCATTTGCACGACAGCGGGGGATTTTTCTTTGTGCCCCGTGCAAGGCGCTTTATTCAGGTACAGTAATTGCAGGGCGTCTTTATTTAACTAAAGCTAGATAATGAGTATTCTTGTCCGCTCATCGCATATTTTAGGACGCTCATCGAGTATTTCATCGAAATAGATGAATACTATTGAGACTTCCTATAGGCTAATAGATGTATTTATTAGCTGAAATCCTGCACGGTTCCGCGGGGTTTCAACGGTTGGGAGGGATTATGAGGTTTACTCATCCTGTCAACACGCTCAAAAAGCTCGGCTGCGGCCTTGCGTTTGGAGCAGCGGCCATCATGGCCATGCCGACTTCGGCGCTCGCCTGCACCCAGATCTACATGGGCAGCAAGCTCACGGCAGACGGCAACACGTACTACGGCCGTTCCGAGGACTTCGGTCCGCGCTATGTCAAGCACTTTGGCATTGAGCCCGCACACAAGGACGGCAACAAGTACACCTCGGTCGAGTCCGGTTTTGAGTACAAGTCCAAGGGCGCAACCTACCGCTACACCTTCGTTCGCGACAACCCCTCGCAGTGGGAAGATCGCTACGACGCATATTCCGAGGCTGGCATCAACGAGAAGGGCGTTTCCTGCTCTGCCACGTTGAGCACCTCCTATAACGAGAAGGCCGAAGAAGCCGACCCCATCACCGAGGAGACCGGCATTGGCGAGTACAGCTATGCCAGCGTCATCCTGGGCGAGAGCGCCACGGCCCGCGAGGGCGTCGAGCTCATCGGCAGCCTGATCGACGAGCAGGGCGTCTGCTCCAACGACCAGATCATCATCGCCGACAGCACCGAGACCTGGCTGTTCGCCGCGCTTTCCGGCCATCAGTGGATTGCCATGAAGCTCGCCGATGACATCGCCTCGCTCAACCCCAACATCGGCAACCTCACCTATAACGTCGACCTCGATGACACCGAGAACTGTCTCCATTCCGAGGGTGTCGAGTCTATGCCTAAGGAGAAGGGCTTTGCCGAGTACACCGACGGCAAGTTCGACGTCGCCAAGACCTACGGCGAGGAGATTGGCGAGGCCGGTATGCACCAGTGGTCGCGCTATATCCAGGGTCGCGATTACTTCATGGCCCCGCTGGCTGAAGGCACCGACTACGAGATCGTCAAGGACGAGCGAGAAGACGCTCGCGCCACGACCGGCGCTCTGGTCCACGAGATGCAGCCGCTGTTCTTCCAGCCCGGCAAGTCCGACTGGAACACCTTTGAAATGATCCGTTCCTTCGCCGCTCGCGGCGAAAATGTCGCCGGCCTCAACGCCAACACCGACGGCGCCTATGCCATCGGCTCCAACCGCAACACCGAGATCCACACCTTCCAGATCCGTCACGGCATGGATCCCGAGATCGCGACCATCCAGTGGGAGATGCTCTCCAACGCCGAGTTCTCCGTCGCTATCCCCCTCTACTCCGCACTGCTCACCGAGGTCAGCCCCTACTTTAGCGATCAGGATGTCTCCTTCGATCACTGCGAAGAGGAAGACGTCGTGAACAACGAGGAGCCCAAGAACTCCATCAACTACGTCCTCATGGACATCAACACGCTCGCCTATGAGAACCGCGACCACTGCGCTTCCGGCGTCCGCGCCTACCTCGATGCGCTGCAGAAGGAACTCATCGAGCAGAACCTGACCGTCGACGAGGCCATGCAGGCCGCCGAGGACACCGAAGCCCGCACCGCCCTAGCCAACAAGGCCGGCAAGGCTGCCACCAAAAACACCTACCTCAAGTGCAAGGCCATGCTCGAGGAGATGCGCGACTACCTCAAGGAGGAGGATTTCTCCGAGGAGTTCGTCCCGAGCGACTACGATGCCGACAACGACTGCCTGGTCAAGTCCATCACCTACGCCGACGAGGCCCTCTCCGATGAGGACGTAGCCGAGCCCGAGGTCGAGAAGGAAGAGGCCACCGAGGAGAAGTCCGAGGGCAACAACATGGCCGCCATGGCCGTTGGCGCCGTCGTCATCATCGGTGTCTGCGGCTTCGTGCTCTATCGTCGCAAGAAGGCCTAAGAACCCCTCACCTTAAGGCGCGGGCGGGAAGGCCAAGGTCGCCCGCCCGTCCGGCCGCCCATTCGACCGGCGGGAAACGTCGCCGAAATCTTTTCAAAAAAGATTCCCTGCACACACTTCGCTGTGCTATAGTGCAGCGCAACAGCAACTAGGTGCGACCGCGCCACGGCATCACGAAAGGAGCCACCGACATGAAGAACACGATGAAGTCTCTCAACAACTGGTGGTGGCGTGATGCGAATACGATCGGTCGACGGTGAGTCCCTCACACCTGTTTTTGCGCTCTAGGTGATTGGAAGGCCTCCGGTTTCGACCGGGGGCCTTTTTCTATCTCGAGCCCGATCGCATTCGCATCGCGCGCCTCCGCTTTCTTCTCTTGCACTTCCCCTCCGAAAGGATTTTCACCATGTCTCAGAACACCACCACCGCCCAGCCCCGCACCGTCCAGACCGCCGACCGCGGCAAACTCGACGTCCGTGCCCTCGTCTTGCTCGCCATCCTGCTTGCCGCTGGCTTCATCCTCAACTTCACCGTCGGCAAGGCTATCTCCGGCATCTCGGGCGGTATGATCAGCCCCGAGTTCATTATCTCGGCCTTCTGCCTCACCATCCTGGTCGTTCGCCCCAACATCGGTCAGGCGCTCGTTATCGGCTTGATCTCGGCCGCCGTGATCCAGATCACCACCACCTCGCCGTTCGTCGATTTTGCCGCCGAGGGCATCGCCGCCATGCTCATGGCCGTTATTGTCAACGCTGCTGCCAAGGACGGTCAGGTTAAGCCTGCCGTCGCCATCGTCGCAACCTTCGTGACCACCTTTGTCTCGGGCGTCATCTTCATGGTCATCAAGATGGCCATGCTCGGCGTGGTGAGCGAGCTCGCCGCTGCTATGCTGCCCGTCGTCGCCATGACCGCCGTCTTTAACGCCATCCTGGTCGGCGCACTCTACCTGCCCATCCAGAAGGCCCTTAAGCTCAACTAACCCGCTCGGCTTTACGAGGTGCCCCATCTTGGCGTTCATTCGTCGCTCGCATACCCAAGTACGCTTCGTTCCTCTTTCGCGCCAACCTGGGGCACCTCGTAAAGCCGTCTCCGTGCTTCACCACCAAAGACTGTCCCAAACAACGGGTTCATGGACGTTCTTATACGGTTCGTCATTCAAGAAACTCCGATGACTATGAAAGGTATCCATGGAAACGATCATCAACGTCGACGATGTCTCGTTCTCCTACGGCACGCAGACCGAGCAGGCGCTTAAGCATATCTCGCTCGGCGTGAACAGGGGAGATTTTATCGGCATTATCGGGCCTTCGGGCGCCGGCAAGTCCACACTTGCCGCCTGCCTGTCGGGAGCCGTACCCCACCATTACACCGGCGCCTTTTATGGCTCCGTGTTAGTTGACGGCCACGACACCTGCGAGGTCTCGCTCACCGACGTATCGCAGATCGTCGGCAGTGTGTTGCAGGACATCGACACGCAAATGGTCGCCTCGGTCGTCGAGGACGAGATGCTATTTGGCCTGGAGAACTTTGGCGTTCCCCACGACCAAATCGAGCAACGTGTGAGCGAAACGCTCGAGACCGTCGGCATCAGCGACCTGCGCGACCGCGAGATCGCCACCCTCTCAGGCGGCCAAAAGCAAAAGGTTGCCATCGCCGCCATCCTCGCCATGCGTCCGCGTGTGCTCGTGCTCGACGAACCCACTGCAGCGCTCGACCCCGCCAGCTCCACGCTGGTCTTCGAGACCCTGCGTGAAGCCAACCGTGCACTCGGCATCACCATCGTTGTCGTTGAGCAAAAAGTCGCCCTGCTTTCGGAGTATTGCAACCGCGTGCTCGTGCTCAATCATGGCGAAATCGCGCTACAGGGCGAGCCGCACGAGGTCTTCGCGCACGCCGATGAGCTCCGCGCCATCGGCGTCGATTGCCCGCGTGTCACGCGCATTTTCAACAGCCTCGAGGCCGATGGCCTGGCCAGTGGCACTCCCTGTTTGGATGTTGATGAGGCCGAGCGTCTGATTACGGGCATCGTCGACCCCGCACACGCAAGCAGCGACATTCAGGCACCATCCGGCTCACCGCACGCACCGTCGTTGCGCCCGCACGCCAAGGACGCCGAGCCCGTGCTCGCCTTCGATCACGTTGAGTTTGCCTATCCCAATGGCGGCGCCGCCGTCCACGACCTCAACCTGACCCTCTATCCCGGCGAGCTCGTGGGCATCGTCGGCCAAAACGGCGCCGGCAAGACCACGCTCACCAAGCTGCTTACAGGCCTGCTTAAGCCCGCCTCGGGCAGCGTGCGCGTCACGGGACTGGATACCGCAGCCGTTCCCACGAGCCGCATCGCCCGCGAAGTCGCAACCCTCTTCCAAAACCCCGACCGCCAGATCTGCAAGGACACCGTGCTCGACGAGGTCGCCTTTGGCTTGGAGCTTGCCGGCATCGACCGTGCCGAGGCACTGCGTCGCGCCCAGCTCGTCATCGACCGCTTTGGCTTGCCGGCCGACGAGGCGCCCTTCTCGCTCTCGCGCGGTCAGCGCCAGATGGTGGCACTCGCCTCTGTCGTGGTCGTAGAACCCAAAATCGTGGTGCTCGACGAGCCCACGAGCGGCCTTGACTACCGCGAGTGCATGACCGTCATGGAAACCGTACGCACCATGGCCGAGCGCGGCTGCGCTGTAATCATGGTCTGCCACGACATGGAAGTCGTCTCCGACTTTGCCGAGCGCATCGTAGTCATGGCCGACGGCCGCATCCTCGAGCGCGGCTGCACGCACGAACTGTTCTCGAACATCGAGCTCATGCAGCGAGCCTATGTTGAGCCACCCCAGATCATAGAGCTTTCTCGTCGCCTGGCATCCTCCGTCTCTCCCGCCTTTGCACAGGTGAGCGAGGTCACCGATATCGTTCGCATTACCGAGGAGATGGTCCACCGTGGTTAACGTCATCGACTATATGCCGGGCGATACACTGCTGCACCGCTTGAACCCGGTCGTCAAACTGGGCCTTGCCGCAGCCATCATCATCGGCATCTTCTTGTCTGACACCTACGTGGCACTGTTGGGCTTTTTGGCGCTCACCCTTGCACTGGGCGCCTACGCCGGCGTCGCCGACCGTCTGCTCTCGCTACTCAAGCTGCTGATTCCGCTCGCGCTTATCATGCTGGTACTTCAGCTGGCCTTTATGCGCGATGGCAACATCGTGTGGGGCTTTATCACCGACACGGGCCTCATTACCGGATCGAAGGCCTGCCTACGCCTGTTGGGTGTGGCGCTGCCACTCATCCTCATGCTTATGGTGACCAAACTCAACGACCTCGCCAACGCTTGCGTCGAGGTGCTGCACGTGCCATATCGCTATGCCTTCACCTTTACCACGGCACTGCGCTTTGTGCCGGTATTTGGCCAGGAAATGAACGCCATCATGGAGGCGCAGACTGCACGCGGCGTCGAATACGACACTAAGAATCCTATTAAGAAACTCAAGCTCATGCTGCCGCTGTGCGTGCCACTGCTTATCTCGAGCGTGGGCAAGACCGATGCCACCGCGCTTGCCGCCGAGCAGCGCGGCTTCTACCTGCGCACGCGTGCGAGCTCGTACAAGCGCTACCCCATCAAAGGCCTGGATATCGCCGTACTTATCGTCAGCATCGCCCTTATCGCCATCGGTTTCCTGTTCTAGCAATCGCTGGCAGCAACCGACAAACGCAAAAGGCCCCGGCTCGCACCAAACGAGCCGAGGCCTTTACTGTTTTCCCAGATACCGCCTACCAAAATAAACCTGTCCCTTTTTTGCAGGTCGAGGGCTACAGGCGGTAGGGGACGCCGCTGCGAATGATGGACTCGCGTACCAGGACATCCATCGCATCGAGGGTGATCTCGGGCATCTCGCGATACTTCTGCAGCACCGAGAGCTCCGTGCAGGCCAGGATGACGCGGTCGCAGCCGCTACGGGCGAACTCCCACATCACGCGGTCGAACTTGTCCATATCGGGTTCGCGCCCGGCCTTCACATCGTCGTAGATGAGCGACATCACGTCGGCCTGACGCTTTTCGCTGGGATAGACGACCTCAACGCCCGCGGTCTCACATTCGCGCCCATAGACGTCTGCGCCCACGGTACCGTCGGTGCCCATGATGCCGATCTTGTGCACCGGCTCGGCCGGCATGCTCAGGTTGGGGTCGAACTCGCACTCCCCCATCACCGCGCCGGCCAGAGCATAGCGCACCGACTCCCGCGGCATGTGGATAATCGGCACCTTCGTAAACGACTGGATCTGGTCGTAGAAGTAGTGTGACGTGTTGCAGGGAATCGCTATGTGCGCGCAGCCCAGCGACTCGAGCGCTTGGGCGCACTCCTTCATGGTCGCCAGCAGCTCGGCATGCTCACCGGTCTTGATGGCCAGCGTGCGGTCGGGCATGGTCGACTTGGAAAGCACCACCATGTCGATATGCTCCTGGTCGCACGTAGCCGCCGTATGACGTACCACCTGGTCGTAGTAATACGACGTGGCCTCGGCGCCCATGCCGCCGATAACTCCCAGCTTTTCCATCGCCGCCTCCTTGGTGACGCCCACGCAATTGCGCGTATCATACCCGCGCCCGCCCGATACATACCGGACGGGCGCCACGCTCGTCTACTTGTAATACGTCTTGAACAGCTTAAAGTGGCGCAGCTTGGTGTGCCACATGCGCAGCCAGCGGTTAAAGACAAAATCACCCTTCATAAACGAAGGATCGGCAGCCTTGCCCTCCTTGACCAGACGATGTGCCTTCGCACGCAGCTCGGGGTCCTTGACGTACTTGTCAACGACGCCCATAGGAACAACCATCCACAGAGCCTCATCCTGCGCCGTCACAAATTCCGGCTCAAACGGGCGGTTATAGACGTACTCATCCACCACATATTTAGCAACGTTAAAGCCACTATTGGTGACATAGTAATTACTGCGGCCCTGACGCGTGTTGAAGTCGAAGAACTTAAACGAGCCATCGCGCTCGTCGTACTTGACGTCAAAGTTGGAGAAGCCCGTAAACTTAAGGTCCTCAAGCAGCTTGCGCACGCCACCCATGAGCTCGTCGTTGGGCTCAGTGATGATGCAGGCATGGTTGCCGACACCGTGGGGCTGATGCTCCTCGAGCAGCACGTGACCCAGGCACATCATGCGAACCTTGCCGTTGCGGTCGGAATAACTGGTAAGCACGCGCATGTACTCGTCGTTGCCGGGCACGCGGTCCTGCAAGATGAGGTCATCGGTGTAGCCGCTGGCGTACACATCGCGAATGACCTGTTCCAGCTCGGCGCGATCGGCAATCTCGTAGGCCTTCTTCTGACCCTCGAACTCGTGCTCCCACCACATGATGCCGTCAGAGGGCTTCAGAATCATCGGAAAGGGGAAGTCGATCTGGTCGAGCACCTCGGCGGAAGCCTCACCCTGAGCGTTGAGCATCGCCATGGTAAAGGTAAACGTGTGCGGATAGGGCACACCGTGCTTCTCGCACAGCTCGTAGAAGATCTCCTTCTTCTGGCACTGCTCGAGCATGCTGTAGGGCGCATAGGGCGCGATGACGTTCGAGACAAGCTGGCCGGCGTCCTGAGCCTGCGCAGCAAGCGCGACGTAGTTGTCGCCACAGCCCATGAGAATAATCTTCTTATCAGGATTGGCCTGTGCGACGCCGTTAACGGTTTCGATCATGACCGACATGGTATCGATATCCACGTTGGGCGTGTAATCGATAATTTGGCTGCGATACGCGGGGCCGGTCTGGTACTTGCCAAAGACCAGGCTCTTAACCTGATACTCCTCGTAGAAAGCGCGCGCCACCGAATACGCGTTGATGTCGCCGCCGAGCAGCACGGGGATAAACTCACGCTCTATAAACTGCAATGCCATGGAAACTTCCTATCTAGAACTGCCCACACGACGGGCGGTCTTTGTGCAACTGATTTATTCTAGCGTGCCGAGCCGCCGGCACCCAAAGCTCCACCGTATCTATGGCAATCGGCGTAATTATCCAGCACGAAGGCGGCGATCACCGGTGTACGACAACGGGCAATGAACCCACCGTTGTTGTAGGATTCAACATGTTGCCCGCCCCGTCGAAAGGTACACTGTGCCCCAGGCTCATCCGATCAACAACCCCATCATTGACGCCGCAAAGCGCGAACTTGCGGATCGTGCCCAGACGGCAGCTCCCCTACGCACCGCAAACGATGCTTACAAGGGGCCTGCCCGCATCGTCTCGATCAACACGTCGGAGCACAAAGGCACGCGTAAGTCACCCGTCGCCGACGGGCACGACACCGTCATCGAGCAGTTTGGCCTCGCCTCCGATGCGCACGCCGGACATTGGCACCGCCAGGTTTCCTTTTTAGCTGCAGAGTCTATCCAGACGGCGCAGGCGCGCGGGCTCGATGTGCACGAGGGCGACTTTGGTGAGAACTTCACCACCCAGGGCATCAACCTGCTCTCGTTCCCCTTGGGAACGCAGCTCAAGATTGGCAGCGAAGTACTCGTCGAAATCAGTCAGATCGGCAAGGTCTGCCACACACGCTGTGCCATCTACTATCTCGCCGGCGACTGCATCTTCCCCCACGAGGGCATTTTTGGCGTCGTGCTGCAGGGCGGAGAAGTCCATATCGGTGACGACGTCCAGGTGGTCAGGCTCGGCGACGGCACCTGTTCCTTCACTCCCGCCGAGGCACTCAAAGAGGTGGAGCGGGCTCGTCGCGAAGGAACCCTGTAGTTGCAAAACCCCACGTTGAGGTAGCTTTTGCGGCCAAAAACCCTTACAAACAGGGTGCCGTAACGTTAAAGTTGAACTCTATGGTTTCTCAACAATTCACCATTCCCGCAGGTCAAGGCCAAAGCCTCAAGTTCAACTTGACCCTTTAGAACCTTTAAGGTTCAAGTTGAGGTCGAAAGCAGTAGTAGAATACACTCCGACCATTAACCTACGATTGATTGCAGAGGGACTGGATGCAGCATTCGAACCATCGCACCGCAGCGCTCATCGCGTCGAAGCCGGCTCGTATCATCACGAGCGCCGCGCTCGCCGTCGCGCTGACGGCCACGCCGATGCTCTCCCCCGTCGCGGCCTATGCCGCCTCGCAGGCAACGCAGGATCAGCTTTCCGCCGCCCAGAAAAAAATCGAGGACGCTACGAGCGCCTACAACGACGCCCGAACCAAGCTCGAGGGTCTGCAAAAGCAGATCGACTCCAATGAGGCGAACATCGATAAGATCGAGGCCGAGCTACCCGAGCAGCAGGCCAAGGCAAGCTCCGCCATGCGCGATCTGTATAAGTACCAGAAGGGCACCAGCCCCATCGTGAGCTTCCTGGTGAACACGCAGAGCTTGGGTGACTTTATCACCACCTGCAAATACACCAACCAGATTACAAGCTCGAGCGTCGACGAGATCGAAGAGCTTAACAAGATGCAGACCGAGCTCGAGCAGAACAAGACTGAACTCGAGCAGGCCAAGTCTCAGCTCGAGGGCGAGCAAAAGAATGCCGAGGATGCACTGGCGCAGGCTCAGCAGCTCCGCAGCGAGGCGCAGGCAAAGGCCGAGCAGGAAAATGCTGCCGAGCTGGCAAAGCTCGAGGCCGACAAGGCCGCTGCCGCCGAGAAGATCTCGGGCGAGGGTGTAAGCGGCAATAACTCCAACAGTCAGGCCACCAACTCCAACACCACCATCGACACCACGCCGAACAGCCCCAACAGCGGCAATTCCGATTACGACTCGTTCATTAACGAGTGGACGAGCCGCATCGACAACTACCTTGCCGGCTCCCCTATGGCAGGCCAGGGCTACAACTTTGCCGTTGCCGCCTGGAATACCGGCGTCGATCCCCGTTGGTCCCCCGCCATCGCCTGTATCGAGAGCAGCAAGGGCCTCTATTGCGCCGGCTCCTATAACGCCTGGGGCTGGAGCGCCCGCGGCGGCGGTTGGCGTAGCTTTGGCAGCTGGAGCGAGGGCGTCTCCGCCCACGTTGCCTACCTGGGCGCCAACTATGGCTCCACGCTTACCCCGGCAGCCGCCAAGAAGTACTGCCCGCCCACGTGGCAGGACTGGTACAACAAGGTTGCCAATCAAATGAACCGTATTTAAGTGCAACTGCAAAAGGGCCCCAAACGGGGCCCTTTTCGATTTTCTAAGAGACGACACCGGTCGCGTTGCCGATAACAACGACGACGCACATGACGGCAAACATAAACCCGAGTGCCTTGAACCATAGTTCGACAAAAGCACTCCCCCGATACCGATCGAGAACGGGAAAACGACGTCGAAGCCTACGCCGGTCGAGCATTCCGAATGTAATGAGCAGCACCAGGCCATCGACCATAAAGAAATACTCAAGTGCCAAAAACCACGTTGGATAGTTTCGGTTTTCGCTCGTCGGCGTAAATACCGCAAAATGGCTGCCCATCAGCAGCAACAATGTTGTCGCATAGACGCATCCATTCCATATGCGCCCCACGGGCTCGGGGATACGCGAGAGCAGACGCGCACATTTGGACGTCACAAGAGAGACGATCGAACGCCGTCTTGCAGAAGACGGAAGCGTGAAGGCAACCGGCTGCTGTACCCGTTGCACCTGTGGCACCGCGGCCCGGGGCACGCTGGCAGCAGAAAAGGTCACGGGCGACGGTGCAGGGAGACATAGCTCATATGCCGCACGCGCAGCATGCCCCAGTGCCTTTGCGCTCGCAAAGCGCTTGCCGGGATCGAGTGCCATCGCCATGCAAATCACATCCGCCAGCGGAACGGGAATGTCATGCGCCTCGCATTGCTCACGTATGTCCCGCCCCGGTTTAGGGTCAGTTCCCGTCAGGCAAAAGAACAGCAGCGCGCCAAGCGCGTAAATATCACTGCGGACGCTCGTCTGCCCAAACCCAAACTGCTCGGGCGGCGCATAGGAACGCGTGCCAAACTTGACGGTGTCGGCGCCGGCGCCATCGCGCCAAACGCGCGCGATTCCCAGGTCAATAATCACCAGCGACGAGAAGGTCATGCCGGCATCGGCCGCATACCTCACGCCCGATACGATGATGTTCGAGGGTTTAAGGTCGCGGTGGATTACCGGCACCCCCGGCTCCCCCGCAGCTGCAAAACCAGCATGCAGCTCGCCCACCGCTTCACACAGAACGGGATACAGCCCGCGGGCATAATCGGGCGTCGCCCCCAGGCGTCCCACCAACGCCTCGAGTGTCTCGCCTTCGACATACTCCATCACCACGTCAAGCTCGTCGCCCACACGGCGACAATCGACGATTCGGGGTAAGTGCTCAAAACGACGACCGGCGCGCTGGGCCGCAAACAGGCGCTCATATGCTCCGCCAATCTGCACCGAAGCATCAATGCGCTTGCGGACAAAGGGACCGAGAGACCCGCCGCCAGAGCCCTCAAAATAGACGAGTTCGGTCGTCTCGACATCCGAGCACTTGAGCACGCGCTCCACACGATAGCTGTCATCGCGGTCGAGCGACGCCAAATGCTCGACAAGTGAAGCAGTCAGCTCGTCATCGGAATATGTTGGGCTCTGAATATCCATGGCGTCCATCATAACGCAGGGTGCGGACACCCCATGGTGTCCGCACCCCGTTCGTTTGCATGGTGTTCCGGTGACACCACCGGCTCAGCCATCGGCCACTAACTCACCGTTTCCTCGCCAAAGCGATACAGCTCTTCATTGACCTTTTGGAGGCTACAGCCACGGTCGATGCAAAAGATAATGATTGCATCGCGACGGTCCTTGCAGTTGAGGACGCTCACTCCGGCAGCCGTCAGGGCGCGGTTGGTCTCCTTCATCGACAGCGCCATTGCAAAGGCAATCTGCAGCACCTTATTGCGGCTCGGATTACGCGAACCGGTAAAGATCTGATAGCCAAAGGTCTCGTTGAGGTCGGCCATACGCACCACGCGCGAGCGCTCGAGCCCCTTTTCTTCCAAAAGCTGTTTCAGATACTCCGAAAGCGACGGGGCGGCAAAGTCGTGCTCTTTGATATAGCCATCGATGTTTGGCGCGTCGAGAAGTTCATTGAGTAACTCGTCCGTTAGCTTTTTATCGGGCATACGACCTCACCTCCCATACGGCGCAGCAGTAGCGACATGCTAGGCCAGCACCCAGCTTGCAGCGGCAGACTTATCAAACACGTTGGCAAAATAGAGAGCCTTCTTGATGTCACCATCAAAGTAGATATTGCCCGCCACGGAGCCACCGGCGGCAAGGGTACCAGACTGCAGCTCATCGGAACCCTCGCTGTAATAACCCTGGTTCTGCTGAGCACCGTTGGCGTCCTCGCCCTTCCAGTCGTAGACATTGTAGTCCGCGCCCTCATCGCCATTGTTGACGTACATGACGTGAATACCCGTCATGGTCGAACCGTCAAAATTTGTGAGACCGGGCTGGACGGAATCGACGACGACGGAAAGGCCAGCAGTCGTGGTCACCGTCGTGCCAACAGCCAGGTCAGTCGTAGGCTGTTCTTCCTTCTTCGTCTCTTCCTTCTTGTCGCCATCGCCGGCATCCTCGGTGACGGTCGCCTTATCGCTACCGCAACCGGCAAGAAGACTGGCAGTCCCCAAGGCAACAGTGGCGAATGCGCCAAGTGCAGCGCGACGGCTCAGCAGCACTTCGTTTTCGAGCTTATTCATCATGCATCCTTCCTACGATCCGGCTACCGCGCCGGCACACAGCACATCGTAGGAAGGATTGAACTTGAATTCATTAGCTGAGAGCTAAGGTTGCGGTAAACGGCCAATGCAGTTATCCAAACGCCGAGCAAACGCACTTTGCGCGACCGTCTGCCGGCAGTGCATCAACCCACCGTGACGGATTCCCCGGTAAAGGCACTGATCATCAACAGGACAAAGAACACCAGGTAGCTGACACTCAGCGGGTACGCAATGATCAGGAAGACGACCCATCCAACATTGGTTTTACCGTCGGCACGGCGTTGCTCACGATTGCGGCAGAGCCAAATCGTCACGCCAATAGCCACAATCAACAGCACGAGCGCCGCTGCGGCCAGCCCGGCAAGCGCAAACATCACGCCAATGCTCACGGCGATGACCGGAAGCAGCAGCAAACCACACCCGCATCCACCCGGACTATACACAGCAGTCTGTCGGCGTCGTTCCATCGTCACTCCAGCCCAAGCAATCGTTTGTAGACATCGAGGCCTTTGAGCAGAATTTTCTCGTCAAAGAGCATGGTATCGGCATGCAGAGCGCTCGTGGCATAGGCGGGACAGCCATCCGAATCGCTCGGGTTTTCTTGTCCCTCTGGCGCACCCGTGCCCAGCAAGAAGAACACGCCCGGAAGATGGCGCTGATAGAAGGCGAAGTCCTCGGCGATTAGCAGCGGCTCGTCCACAAGTTGCAGCTCGGACAAGGCAGGCGCAATGCAGGCAAACAGCTCGGGGTCGTTATCGACTGGCGGATAGCCCTCGGCAAAATTGAGATCGTACGTGCAGCCCGTTGCAGCGCACGCCTCGTCGAGTACACGGCGCACGCCTTCGCGCGCGCGGTCGAACATATCATCCGTAAACACGCGCAGGCTGCCAGCCACATGGGCCTCCCCTGCCACCGCATTGCAGACGGTGCCGGCCTGAAGCAGGCCGAACTTACCAATGCAGGGCTCGTCGGCACCCAACTCATCCATGAGCTCGCGCTCGGCAACCAAGAACTTGGCAGCCGCCAGTGCCGCATCGTGCGACTCCTCGACTGGAACGCCGTAGGTCTTGGCGATATGGATGCTCGCGCCATGGATATGAATGTGCGTCTCGCTTGAGCGCGCCAGCAGCGGACCGGAACAGCTTGCCAACGTGCCGGCGGGCAAATCGGGCCATACGTGGAAGCCAAAAATGCGGTCGACACCATAGCGCTCGAATACGCCGCTCTCACACACCGTCTTGGCGCCACCGGTCGTTTCCTCGGCCGGCTGGAACACAAAGAGCACGTTGCGCTTGATGACGCCCGGTTGCTCGCGAATCGTGCGGTCGACATGCGTCGCGGCGGCAAGCGCCATGGCCATGTGTCCATCGTGTCCGCACGCATGCATCTTGCCGGGATGGGTCGAGGCGAAGGCCGCACCCGTCGCCTCCGCGATGGGCAGCGCGTCCATATCGGCGCGAATCGCCGTGGCATGCGCGGCGCCCGTGCCAGCATCGAAGAAAGCGCAAACACAGCTGGGGCAGGGATGGACCACTTCACAGGCAAGCGAGGCGAGCACGCCCTCTATATAGGCTATGGTTTGAGGAAGCTCGAAATCGAGCTCCGGAATGCGATGCAGGTCGCGACGATAGCGACGAAGTTCTTGGAGCTCGGTCATAATGGATCCTTTCATGGGGCATATCCATTCCCACAATATTGTGATGCAGAATTGTGACGCCCTTGTTTCTAGCATATCCCTGCATTTTTTAAACGTTATATACGAATACTCTTGTTTGGTAAAGTGCAACGTGGTAGGGTCGTTACCACTTGATAGAGGCGCGGGCACGAAGAGCCGCGGGCGAGCCGGCAGGCTTTGACCCCGCGGGGAGGCGAAACCCGCCGAACTGGGTTTTTCGGGCACGAACAACCTGGTGGGCCTGCGGGAAACACCCGCAGGACTGTCTGCAGCAATGCGGGAGCGCTATCCGGACATGGGGTCCACGCTATGCGGATTCGATGCGCCGATGGCGCCGTCTGGATAGCGAGGTTTACGGGACATGGCATTGACCCCCAACGAAGCATATGCGGCCAAACAGCCGTTTGTGGACAAGGAAACGCTCGAGCATATCGTCGAGCAGTTCCCCACGCCGTTTCACCTATACGACGAGGCGGGCATCCGCCGCAACATGCAAGAGGTGCGCGACGCCTTTGCGTGGAACCCGGGCTTTAAGGAATACTTTGCCGTCAAGGCTAATCCCAACCCGGCGCTCATCTCCATTCTCAACGAATACGGCTGCGGCTGCGATTGCTCGAGTTATACCGAGCTCATGATTGCCCGCTCACTGGGTATCACCGGCCACGACATCATGTTCTCGTCCAACGACACGCCGGCGGCGGATTTTGAGCTCGCCGACAAGCTGGGCGCCATCGTCAACTTTGACGACATCAGCCATATCGATTTCTTTGAGCGCGTTGCGGGACCCATCCCCAAGACGGTCAGCTGCCGTTTTAACCCGGGCGGCCTGTTCCAGCTCTCCAACGGCATTATGGACAACCCCGGCGACTCCAAATACGGCATGACCACCGAGCAGCTCTTTGAGGCTTTTCGCATGCTCAAGGCCAAGGGCGCCGAGAATTTTGGCATCCATGCCTTCCTTGCCAGTAACACCGTCACTAACGACTACTACCCCAAGCTCGCACGCATCCTTTTTGAGCTTGCCGTGCGCCTGGAGCGCGAGACCGGCGCACATGTCGCCTTTATCAATCTGTCCGGCGGTGTGGGTATCCCCTACCTGCCCGAGCAGCAGGCCAACGACATTCACGCCATCGGCGAGGGAGTGCACGCGGCATACGACGAGATCCTGGTTCCTGCCGGCATGGGCGATGTGGCCATCTGCACCGAGATGGGCCGCTTTATGATGGGCCCCTACGGCTGCCTGGTCACCAAGGCCATCCACGAGAAGCAGATCTACAAGGACTATATCGGCGTGGACGCAAGCGCCGTCGACCTCATTCGTCCCGCTATGTATGGTGCCTACCACCACATTACGGTGATGGGACAGCCGGGTGGCCCTGACAAGACCGCAGCACCGGTCACGAACACGTATGACATCACGGGCAACTTGTGCGAGAACAACGATAAGTTCGCTATCGACCGTGAGCTGCCGCAGATCGACATGGGTGATGTACTCGTGATCCACGATACCGGCGCGCATGGCTACTCCATGGGCTACAACTACAACGGGCGGCTGCGCTCCGCCGAGGTCCTGCTGCGCCCCGATGGCTCGGCCGACCTCATCCGCCGTGCCGAGCGCCCGGGCGATTACTTTGCCACGCTCGACGTGCTGCCGAGCGGCCGAGAGCTGCTGGCCAAGTCGCGCGCCGAAAGCGCCCGCCGTCGGGCCCAAGACGAGCGCCTGGCCGTCGCCGCCCAATGGAACAAACGCATCCAGATCGCGGACGCGAAGGAGAAGAACATGGACATCCGCAATCTCGAGGGCTCAATCGTCGCCCTTGTTACACCGTTTAAAAAGGACGGCAGCGTCGACTTTGATGCACTCGAGCGCCTTATCGATTTCCACCTGCAAAACGGCACCGACGCCATCCTCACCCTGGGCACCACCGGCGAGAGCGCCACGATGACCGATGACGAGGACAACTCCGTCGTCGCCGCCGTGGTCAAGCATGTTGCAGGACGCGTCCCCGTCATCGCCGGCTCGGGCTCCAACTCCACGCAGACGATGCTCACCAAGTCGCTCACCTACCAGGGCTTGGGAGCCGACGGCCTGCTGCTCATTACCCCCTACTACAACAAGTCCAATGAAGAGGGTATCTATCAGCACTTTAAGACCGTCGCCGATGCTGTTGACATCCCCTGCATCCTGTACAACATCCCCGGCCGCTGCGGCTGCGGCATCAGCGAGCGCAACGTAGAGCGCTTGGCCGCGCACCCCAACATCATGGGCATCAAGGAAGCCTCGGGCAACGTCGCCTACGCGGCCAAGATCGCCCACCTGCTGTCCGACGACTTCCGCATGTACTCGGGCGAGGATGCGCTCACCGTGCCGCTCATGAGCCTGGGCGCCTCGGGCACCATCAGCGTGTGGGCCGACATTCAGCCGCAGCTTGTGCATGACATGTGCCGCGCCTATTTGGACGGTGACGTGGCACGTGCCCGCGATATTCAAATTGCCGGCCAGCCGCTCATCAACGCCCTCTTTAGTGAAGTCAACCCCATCCCCGTTAAGGAAGCGCTCGCCCAGATGGGTATGATCGAAGCCAACTACCGCATGCCGCTGTGCCCCATGGCAGACGACACGCGCGCCGCACTTACCGACGCTCTGAAGGGAGCTGGTCTGCTTGATTAAGACCGTCATTATGGGAACGGGCCGCATGGGCTCGCTCATCCGCACCACCGCCGAGGGCGTTGTCGACGCCGCCGGTCAGCACGTTTTTGATATCGTCGCCCAGATTGGCTTCGATTTGAGCGAGCTCGAGAACGCACCGGCCGCCGATGTAATCATCGACTTCTCGAACGTCGTTACCTTCGATGCCGTCGTCGCCTATGTCGAGCGCACGGGTGCCGCGTTGGTCTCGGGCACCACGGGCTACACCCCCGAGCAGATGGACCGCCTGCGCGAGCTGGGCCAGAATGCCCGCGTTATGCACTCGGGCAATTACTCCATCGGTATTGCAGCCCTGCGTCATCTGGTAGCGCAGGCCACACGCGAGCTGCCCGGCTTTGACTGTGAGATCGTCGAGACGCACCACAACCAAAAGGTCGATGCCCCCAGCGGCACAGCCAAGTTGCTGCTCGATGCCGTCGTCGAAGCCGAGCCCGAGGCAGGCTACCACCCCGTCTATGGCCGCGAGGGCATGTGCGGAGCGCGCGACCCCAAGGAGATCGGCATGCACTCGCTGCGCGGCGGCACCGTCGCCGGCGTGCACGAGGTAAGTTTCTTTGGCCAGGACGAGGAAGTCACGCTCACCCACCGCGCCACGAGCCGTCAGATCTTTGTCAACGGCGCCTTGGCAGCCGCGCAGAAGCTCGTCACCCGTGAGCACGGCTTCTATACGTTCGACCAGGTCATGTTTGCCTAACCAGGAATCAACCGAATCCACCCAAAGGAGAGATAGCAAATGAGCAACGCAGCCGAGATGGATGCACAGGAGATTATCAACTACATCGCCACCGCGCCCAAAAAGACGCCCGTCAAGCTGTACGTGCGCGAAAAGCCCGGCATGAAGGTCCAGTGGGGCGATGCGCACGTCTACGGTGGTCGTCGCGGCAAGACCGTCTTTGGCGACTGGGAGGAACTCAAGGCCATCCTGGACGCCAATGCCGATTCCATCGACTACTACGACGTCGAGAATGACTGCCGCAACTCCGCCGTCCCCATGCTCGACCTTAAGGGCATCAACGCCCGCATCGAGCCGGGCGCGATCATCCGCGACCGCGTCGAGATTGGCGACCGCGCCGTCATTATGATGGGTGCCATCATCAACATCGGCTCCGTTATCGGCGAGAGCTCTATGATTGATATGGGCGCCGTCCTGGGCGGCCGCGCAACCGTGGGCAAGAACTGCCACATCGGCGCCGGCACCGTACTGGCAGGCGTCGTTGAGCCCGCGAGTGCCACGCCCGTCATCATCGAAGATGATGTCATGATTGGCGCCAACGCCGTGGTCCTGGAGGGCGTGCGCGTGGGCAAGGGCGCCGTCGTGGCTGCCGGTGCCGTGTGCGTCGAGGACGTCCCCGCCGGCGCCGTCGTGGCCGGCGTTCCTGCCCGCGTCATCAAGATGCGCGACGCCCAGACCGACAGCAAGACCGGCCTGGAAGAGGGCCTGCGCCAGCTCTAGGGTTACGCGGTTTTGACAAACCGCGTAACAGGTCGACGCTCCAAACGACCCGGAGCGGCAATCTGGCGTTCAATCGTCGGGCATGACCAGAAGGTCAATGCCCTCCTCTTTCTCGTCACCTTGCTCGCTCTGGGTCGTTTTCGCTGACATATACTCAGTCTGCAACTCAATTCAGCTCCAAGCAAAAAGGCCGAAGTCCCGAAGGGTTTCGGCCTTTGTTTTCCACAGCGTCCAAACGCAGTTTATCGATTCTCGATGCTACCGATATTTTTGAGCTCGATGGAGATGAGGCCGTTGGGCTCGTTGACGAACTCGATGTATTCGGAGTTCGAACCCATCTCGGCCGGGAAGCTGATCTCGATACCTGTGTCGGTTCGAATCTTATGATTGCGCACCGCTGCGCGTTCGACCTGCTTGCGCTCCACGGGCACACGCTCAGGCACCTTCTCCTCGGTCAGTGCCGCGCGCACGTTCTCCTTGATGACCGGTTCGTCTTCAAAGACCTCATCGACGATATCCCAAGGCGGCAGCTCCTCGTCATCCTCAACCTTCTCGGCAACGGCAGCCTTAACCTTAGCGAGCGCTACAGCCGTGTTGGCACCATGCTCCTCGGCGACTTCCTCGACCACACGCGTCACGGTGTCGATGACCTCCTTGCCCGATACGCCCGTGTCGCACTGCAGCAGGCCATCGGGGATAAGCATACGGTCCTCGCCGGCAATCTTGCGCTTCTTGTCCACGTAGCCGATCTCCATGGTGCTTGCGCGCACGATGGCATAGCTCGGCACCTTTTGCGAGGGGTTCGGCAGAATGGCGTAGTGGCGCGCGATGTCGTTGCGCACCTCCCCTTCCTCGCGGCCCACTTCGTGCATGAATGCCTGCTTGGAGCCCAGCAGCATCACGGCAAACCAGCGGACATCCTCATCGTCGTCAAAATCGGCCACGAGCACGTCGGTGGACTCGGCTTTCTCGGCTTTGGTGAGCTCGGAGGAGATAAACTCCGCAATCTGCTGCGACAGGTCCACGAACTCGCGCTCGCCAAAGAAATAGCCCTTGAGCTCGCCGCCAAACGCAGAGTTCTCGGCAAACGTGGCGCGTTTATTGTCGGCCGAGGTGCGCGCGCGGCGCAGATGCGTGGTCACGAAGTTGCGCACGGTACGGCTCTCGATATCGAGCTCGCGCTGGCTCATAACGTTGACGGCAGAGTCAAAGTCCAGGATATGCAGAATCGCGTGATTGATTTTCATATACGGCATTCCGTTCTAGATTGATTTCGGCACGAACCAGTATAGCGGTCGAGCCCGCCCCAGGCGCATCGAAGATTGGTGCATCGGGGACAGGTTGCTTTGCACCAATGGCTAGCGCAGGAGCTCGGACTGCCAAGCCTCGAGCTGTTCTGCCAAACTCTTGCCGGCAGCCGGCATGTCAATCTGGGGTCGTTTGGGCAGCAATGCGCATTTAAGGATTGCCACGATGGTCTGCGAAACAAAGCGTCGCGTATCCTTGTCAAAGCCTTGCGCAGCCTGGAGCATCACGGGTAGGTTCTCGCGCAGATTCCCAGCGATATCCGCAAACCGCTCAGCACCCGTAGCCTCAAACACAGAGAACAACGCATCTACAAAACGCTCGCGCTCGGCAGGCCCCACTGCAAGCAGCATCTTGCGAATGGAACCATCAACGTATCGAGCACCGGCGGACAGGCGCTCACAGTACACGAAGTCGCGACCATCAACCACCCAGCTAAAGGGATTGTGCTGCAGCAGGCTGAACTCGGTGCTCTCAACGATGGCATAGTCCTCCTGCGTCTCGAACATCATGCCAAAGATCGACGACCGAGGTAGCGTCTTGTCGATTCGACCGGAAAGATCGGCAAAGGCGTCGCCGTTCAGAAACTCCTCGACGAAGCCCGGACCATCATGGGAATACGCCCGTTCGATTCGCTCACGGGCGGCATCGGAGCACATCGCCGCACCGTACACCGCAAGGTTTCCACCCTTGGAATGACCTCCGCACAAAAGCGGCCCGTCAATCGCATCCGCCGCCTCGTCCACATAACGCGCCGCGGATTCCTGGGCCGGCACAGGGCACCGGAACGCCATGTTAAAGTCCTCTTTCCAGCCCACAATCGTGCTGTCGGTCCCCCGGAAGGAAAGATAACTAAACCCCGCCGGAAACCGGAACGCCATGGCTGCAAACTGCTCTGTCGCCACCACATCGCTCACGGCACGATAGCCGCAAACGTGCACGCCACGGTAGCGAGGGCTTGCTGCCACGGCCTCCAGCAAGGCCCCGCTCCCCTCTGGGTCCCATAGGTCGCCAATCATGTCCCGGTAGCATTCGGCACGCAGCAGCTCGCGTACGTCTAGGCCCTGCCAGTTCGTCAGCTCCGCCATATCACCCGGCAAACGCAAATAGGACAACCACGCAAAGACCAGGCTATCCACCGCGCAGAACGGCCGCTCCTCAAACGGATCAAACGCCGTCTGGGCATAGGTCAAAAAATTAGGCGAATCCGACATGGCCCTCCCATCAACTATGGTGCATTGGGGTCAGGTGACTTTGCACCAAAAAGGCGCCCGGGCCGCGTAGACCCGGACGCCTTCATTGTAGCTTTTCGCTCTAGCGAGCTTGATTTAGCAGGAGAAGTCGACGCTGTCGATGATATCCTTGAGGGCCTTGGCGGAGGCGGTGAGCTCATGCTGCTCGTCATCGTCCAGCGGCACGGGGACGCGGCACACAACGCCGTCGCGGCCAACGACGGTCGGCATGGAGATGGCAAGATCGGACAGGCCATACTCGCCCACCATGAGCGAGGAGACGGGCAGAACGGTCTGCTCATCGCGCATGACGGCGGTGCAGATGCGCTTGACGGCCATGGCGACGCCATAGTAGGTGGCGTGCTTCTTCTCGATGATGGTGTAGGCGGAGTTCTTGACGTCCTCGGCGATGCGCTTCTCGGCAGCCTCATGCTCCAGGTGGCCGTGAAGCTCACAGAAGGTGTTCAGCGGCACGCCGGCAACCTGGGCACTGGACCAAGCAACGAACTCGGAGTCGCCGTGCTCACCCATGACATAGGCCTGGACATCGCGCGGGTCAACCTCGACGTGGGCGCCAAGCATCTGCTGCAGACGGCCGGTGTCGAGCACGGTGCCGGAGCCGATGACATGGCCCTCGGGCAGGCCGGACATCTTGATGGCGGCATAGGTCAGAACATCGACCGGGTTGGAGACGATGAGCAGAATGCCATCGAAGCCGGACTTCTTAATCTCGGGGATAATGGACTTAAAGATGCTGACGTTCTTGTTGACCAGGTCCAGGCGGGTCTCACCGGGCTTCTGGGCAGCGCCAGCGGTGACGACAATCATGGCGGCGTCGGCGACATCGGAATAATCGCCGGCGTAGATCTTCATCGGCTCGGCAAACGTCATGCCGTGCGCGATATCCAGGGCCTCGCCCTCAGCGCGGTTCTTGTCCACGTCGATGAGGACCATCTCGGAGAACAGACCGCTCTGCATCAGCGCGAACGCCGAAGACGAACCGACGAAACCGCAGCCGACAATAGCGACCTTCTTCTCGTTAACCATTAGAAACTCCCATCTCTCTCCACAAACAAGCCGCCCGGGAACGACCCGAGCGGCTTGTCGTAATCCCAATACATCCAATCGGGACTTTGATTATGCTCCTATTCGCAGCCAAATATCGACCGTTTACCGAAATTGTTTGCAGAATTCGTAAAATAACTGCACGAAATCGGTTACGGGCTATTGACGAGCCCAAATAGCCTTCTAATACAGGCCCGCCTCGCGAATAGCCTCGACAGCCAAAGCGATTTGGTCGGGCGGCAAGACCAGCGCCATGCGCACGTGTCCCTCGCCCGAGGGACCAAAACTCGCACCCGGCGTCACCACAACGCCGGCCTTCTCCATGAGCTCCTCGCAAAACGCCATGGAATCGGTGCGGCCACCGGGAAGCTTGGCCCACACAAACATAGAGCCATGCGCGTTGGGGCGCTCCCAGCCCAGGCCCTCAAGACCGTCGCACAGGGCATCGCGGCGCTCCTGGTACTTCAGACGCTGCGCCTCGAC
Organism: uncultured Collinsella sp.; assembly: GCA_900541045.1. Taxonomy (GTDB): domain Bacteria; phylum Actinomycetota; class Coriobacteriia; order Coriobacteriales; family Coriobacteriaceae; genus Collinsella. The sequence continues at coordinate 4,720 of UQID01000020.1, read as the reverse complement.
CTCATCGCGCGGACCGTTCAGGCAGGCGATGGCGGCCTTCTGGATCGGGAAGAACATACCGAAGTCGATCTGGCCGCGCAGCTTGGCAAAGGCCGAGACCACGTCCTCGCGACCGACCAAAAAGCCAATGCGGGCACCGGTGACGTTAAACGACTTGGAAAGCGAGAAGAACTCCACGCCCACCTCGAGCGCACCGGGATACTGCAAGAAGCTGCCACCCGGCTCGCCGTCGAACACGATGTCGGAGTACGCGTTGTCATGGACGATGAGCAGGTCGTGCTCGCGGGCGAAAGCGATGATCTCCTCGTAGATCTCGGGCGTGCCCACCGAGCCCACCGGGTTCGCGGGCAGCGACACGATCATGTACTTGGCACGATCGGCCACCTCGGGATCGATGCCCGCCACATAGGGCAGGTAATTGTGCTCGGCAACCAGCGGATAGTACTCGAGCTTGGCATCGGCGATCTTGGCACCCGCTTCAAAGACCGGATAGCACGGATCGGGCACCAGGATGGTATCGCCCGGATCGAGCAGAGCCAGGCCCAAATGGCCAACGCCCTCCTGCGTGCCGTTGCACGACTGCACCATGGACGGCGTAATGCCCGAAACGCCAAAGCGACGCTCATAGTAATCGCACACGGCCTGCTTGAGTTCGGGCAGGTCGCGCAGGGCGTACTTCCACATCTCGGGATCCTGGGCGGCTTGCGTGAGCGCATCGACCACGTGGCCGTACGGCTTAAAGTCGGGCGTGCCCACGCTCATGTTGTAAATGGTCTTGCCCTGAGCCTTCAGCGCGAGAAGCTTGTTGTTGAGCGAGGCGAAGACCTCCGCGCCAAAGCGATCGAGACGCTGCGATGCCTGCATGGTGCCACCTTTCGATATAAAAAACGCGGCGCTCCGACAAGAGCGCCGCGCGATACGGGCCATCAGATTGCAAAAGTGTAACGCTTGCAACCCCCGCATTGGTTCAATTTGGTCAACCTTAGTCAATTGGATTGAGCGCGTCGATCTGCGCAAGCCACAAACGTGAGCTGGCGTCACTCGGCATACGCCAATCGCCGCGCGGGCTGAGCGTCACCGAGCCCACCTTGGGACCATCGGGCAGGCAGCTGCGCTTAAACTGCTGGGCAAAGAAGCGACGATAGAACGTACGCAACCACGTGTGGACGGTCTTGGCGTCGTAGACGCCCTCGAAGCTCTTGAGCGCCATGCGGTAGATTTTGCCCGGCTCAAAGCCAAAACGCAGCAGGTAGTAGAGGAAGTAGTCGTGCAGCTCGTACGGGCCCACCAAATCCTCGGTCTTCTGTGCAATCTCGCCATCGCCCGTGGGCGGCAGAAGCTCGGGGGACACCGGCGTGTCGAGGATATCGAGCAAAACCTCGGCAATGCGCCCGCCAAAGACATCGGCCGCATAGCGCACCAGATGGCGCACAAGCGTCTTGGGCACGCTCGCGTTGACGGCGTACATGCTCATGTGGTCGCCGTTATAGGTAGCCCAGCCGAGCGCCAGCTCCGACAGGTCGCCCGTGCCGATGACAAAACCGCCAGCCTGGTTGGCCAGATCCATCAGAATCTGCGTACGCTCGCGGGCCTGGCTGTTCTCGTAGGTCACGTCCTGCACGGCCGGATCGTGCTCAATGTCCTTGAAGTGCTGCTCCACGGCCGCGTGAATCGAAACCTCGCGGAAGCTCACGCCCAGGTCGCGGGCAAGCGACTCGGCATTCGACTTGGTACGATGCGTCGTGCCAAAGCCGGGCATGGAAACCGCCGTGATACCCGTGCGCGGCAGCCCCAGCGCATCGAAGGCACGCACGGTCACAAGCAGTGCCAGCGTGGAGTCCAAGCCACCCGAAAGGCCGATGACCGCAGCCTTGGTGCCCGTGTGGGCAAGGCGGGTCTTGAGGCCAGCAGTCTGCAAGTCGAGGATGGTCTCGCAGCGCTCGGCCAGGTCGCCGTGGTCGGCCGGCACAAAAGGCGCGCGAGGGAAAACGCGGTCGATATCGCAGGCATCGCGCAGAACAGGCTCTTTGGCCAGCACGCCCTCAAACGAAAACTCAACGGTCGTGGCCTCCGGCGCATCGTCCGCGCGCGTCCACGTCGTCGAGCGACGGCGCTCGGCAACCAGGCGGTCAAGGTCAACGTCGGCGACGGCCATATCGCAAGTGAGGAGCTTCGTCGCGGCGAGCTTCGAACCGTTTTCGTAGACGAGGTTCTCCCCCGCAAAGACCATGTCGGTCGTGGACTCGCCCTCGCTCGCATCTGCATAGGCATAGGCGCAGTACAGGCGCGCACTCTGATTGGAGATGAGGCTGCGGCGATAGTCTGCCTTGCCGATAATCTCGTCCGAGGCCGACGGGTTGAGAATCACCGTCGCACCGGCAAGCGCCATCTCGGTCGAAGGAGGTGCTGGCACCCACAGGTCCTCGCAAACCTCAACGCCCAACACCAGGTCCTCGACGCCCTCATCACAGCAACGGTAGACAAGCCCCGAACCCAGCGGAACCGGACCCTGACCGGCAAATTCAACCCACACGGGATCCGCAGGCGCCGGAGCAAACCAACGGCGCTCATAGAACTCACCATAGTTGGGCAGATACTTCTTGGCCGTAAGGCCCAAAAGCTCGCCCGCGCAGCACACGGCGGCGCAGTTGTAGATATTCTCGGCCACCGCCACGGGAAGGCCGATGGTAAAGACAATCGGCAACTCGCGGGTTTCATCGAGAATATGTGCCAGTGCGGTCTCGCAGGCATGCAGTAATGTGCGGTTATGGAACAGATCGGCCGCGGTATAGCCAGTCAGATTAAGCTCGGGCAACACCAACGCACGAACGCCGCGCTCGACAGCCGCGCGAACAGCCGCCAACGCAACCTCGGCATTGCCCTCGACATCGGCGACGCGAATCTGCGGCGACGCCGCCGCCACACGCAAAAAGCCATCAGACTGAGAAAGGTGAAGATTCATAAGAATGCTCCCGTGCGTAGACGCCATTCACAACAATTAGCAAGCCCTATTGTAGTTCAACCGCCGGGCGTAACCGCATCCCACCAACTCGGTGAGCTATTGATGAGTTGATGGTATCTGTTAAATGTCACGTACGATTCACATCAGGTGGGTACCCTGATGGCTGCATGAAACGAAGCAGATTTACACCGGGAGGACCCCGTATGACAACCAAGTACACCGACGCGCCGCGCACGCGCGTCATGACACCGGCCGCGCTCAACAACGGTGTGCACGAGAACCATTCCATCGGACAGACCATGGCCATCGCGCCCAAAAAGGGCCTGTTCGACGACATTTCTATTCCCCAGATCATCGCCGGCGCCGCAGCTGCCGCCACGAGCGTCGCGCTTGCTTCCAAGATTGGCATCGCTGGTTCAGTAATTGGTGCCGCCGTGAGCTCGGTCATCACCGTTGTGTCCTCGCAGGTTTACCGCCACTTTATCTCTGCCAGTGCCGAAGCCCTCAAAGGTACGCACGCCGCCGACTATCCCGCCGGCGCCTACGAGCCCGTTGAGTTTAATGCCGAGGAGCACCTGGGCGGCGCCGCGACTACGCAGGAGATGCGCCAGATTGCGGGGCGCGCGACCACGGCACGCGTCGCCCCCGACAGCTTGCGCGCCAAGGCGGCGGCAGAGCGCAGCCAGACGCAAAAGAAGGTCATCGTCTTCTCAATCGCCATCGCCATCGTCGCGGTCATCGCCTGCGCCGGCGCCATCCTTATCACCACCGCCGGTGAGGGTCTGGGCGAGCGCCCCGAGCCGATTCTGTCGTCGCGCACGACGGAAAGTGATGCAAATGGCAACGCCCATTCGCAAGACCAGCAGGCACAGACGGACGGCGCACAAGACAGTTCCACCTCTGCCGATTCGTCCTCGAACACCCAAAACCAATCGCAGGGTGCCAATTCCTCTACGAACAGCAGCGGCACGCCGTCCGGCACGACTGACTCAAGCCAAACGACTGACGGTTCGCAGCCGAACGCGGGCGGCCAGACGAGCGACACCACGTCGGGAACGGGCACAGCAGACAGCAACAACAGCAATTCGAGTGGCACCACATCGGGCACGGCATCTGACAGCTCGAGCCAAGGCACGGCATCGGGCAACTAGGCGCTGCATCCCTAGATAGGCAACCTGTACAACGGGCGCGAATCGATAACGGTTCGCGCCCGTTTGCCTTGGGTGCCGCCATGGCAAACGCTATGCGATGGTAAGATGCTTTACGTGTGTAAAGAGGAGATTTGCCATGAGCAAGACAATAGTTAGGCCCACGCTATCGCTGGGCAACCACATCTATCTGTATCGCTTGCTGCGCGATGCGATTGGATGCGGCAAGCAAACGTTTATGACGCAGGTCGAAGAGGCGCTCGCCGCGGGCGACATGGCCGCTTATGACCTGGGCTTCGAGTCAACGCGCGAGCTGCTCGAGGAGCTCGACGACTGCATTAAGCTGACTGTCTTTAAGGGCGGTCGCCTGTATGCCACCGTCATCGCCAACGATGCCTGGGATACTGCCCTTGCCAAGGGCGAGGATAAGCCCAAGGCAGCCAAGGGAGCCAAGCAGTCCTACAAAAAGAAAAAGCGCGGCGAGAAGGACCTCAAGGCCGTGCGTCCCAAGCACGTTAAGCGTCCCGAGCCCGAGCCCGTGGCCGAAGTCGCTCCGGAGCCCGAGCCCACGAGACACTCGCTAATCTCGTATGCCGTCTTCTGCTTGAAA